>NZ_JBWKLE010000005.1:249194-392467 GCF_056430495.1 Streptomyces sp. NPDC045967
TTTTTTTTCACCCCTTCCGGGAGCCCCCTTCCAAGGGGGGGGGGGGGGGTGGGGAGGGGGGGGGGGGGGAGGAGGGGGGGGGGGGGGGGGGGGCCCCCCCCCCCCCCCCGCCGCTCTATGCCGGGAACCTGCGGTCCACCCAGCGGAACGTGCACTCGATCAGGACCCCGGCGACCGCGGCGAGGGCGACCGCGGTCCACGGCATCGTCACGCCCTGGAGCCGGAGCTGGAAGAAGTCCTGGAGCCACGGCACGACCAGGACGATCAGGAAGGCGCCGCCCATCGCGCCGACCAGGACCACCCGCCACCACGTGTACGGGCGGGCGATGATCGCCAGGACCCACATCGAGGTGAGGAACAGGGTCAGGGTGGCCGCGCTCGTCTCGGACATCAGGGCGTCGGGGCCGGTGTAGTGGGCGCGGGCGATCACGTACGTCGCGAAGGTGGCCGTCGCCGCGAGCACGCCGCCGGGGACGGCGTAGCGCATCACGCGCTGCACGAAGTGCGGCTTCGCGCGCTCCTTGTTCGGGGCGAGCGCCAGGAAGAAGGCCGGGATGCCGATGGTGAGGGTGGACAGCAGGGTGAGGTGGCGGGGCAGGAAGGGGTACTCGACCTGGGAGCAGACGACCAGGATCGCGAGGAGCACCGAGTAGACCGTCTTCGTCAGGAAGAGGGTCGCGACGCGGGTGATGTTGCCGATGACCCGGCGGCCCTCCGCGACGACCGCGGGCAGGGTCGAGAAGCTGTTGTTGAGCAGCACGATCTGGGCCACGGCCCGGGTGGCCTCGGAGCCGGAGCCCATCGCGACGCCGATGTCGGCGTCCTTGAGGGCGAGCACGTCGTTGACGCCGTCGCCCGTCATGGCGACGGTGTGGCCCCGGGACTGCAGGGCCCCGACCATGTCCCGCTTCTGCTGCGGGGTCACGCGCCCGAAGACGGAGTTGGCGTCGAGGGCCTGCGCCATGCCGGACCGTTCGGTGGGGAGCTCGCGGGCGTCGACGGTGGTGTCGGCGCCGGGGAGGCCCAGCTTGCCGGCGACCGCGCCGACGGAGACGGCGTTGTCACCGGAGATGACCTTGGCGTCGACGTCCTGGTCCCGGAAGTAGCGCAGGGTCTCGGCGGCGTCGGGGCGCAGCCGCTGCTCGAGGACGACGAGGGCGGTCGGCCGGACGCCGGCGGCCACGGCCGCGTCGTCGAGCTCGCGGGCCGTACGGGCCAGCAGCAGGACGCGCAGGCCCTGTTCGTTGAGGCCGTCGGTCTCGTCGAGGGCGGGGTCGCCGGCGGGGAGCAGGACGTCGGGGGCGCCCAGCAGCCAGGTGCTGCTCTCGCCGTCGTCCTCGCTGAAGCTGGCGCCGCAGTACTTGCGCGCGGAGGAGAACGGCAGGGACTCGGTGCAGCGCCATTCCGCGCTGTCGGGGTAGGCGTCGATGATCGCCTGGAGGCTGGCGTTGGGGCGCGGGTCGGATTCGCCGAGGGCGCCGAGCACCTTCTTGACGTACGAGGGTTCCGCGCCGCCGAGCGGGCGCAGCTCGGTGACGTCCATGCCGCCCTCGGTGAGGGTGCCGGTCTTGTCGAGGCAGACCACGTCGACGCGGGCGAGCCCCTCGATGGCGGGCAGCTCCTGGACCAGGCACTGCTTGCGGCCGAGGCGGATGACGCCGATGGCGAAGGCCACGGAGGTGAGGAGGACCAGGCCCTCGGGGATCATCGGGACGATGCCCCCGACGGTGCGGGCGATGGAGTCCTTGAGGTTGTTGTCCTTGACGACCAGCTGACTGATGACCAGGCCGATGGAGGTCGGGATCATCATCCAGGTGACGTACTTGAGGATGGTGGAGATGCCGGAGCGCAGCTCGGAGTGGACGAGGGTGAAGCGGGACGCCTCTTCGGCCAGCTGCGCGGCGTAGGCCTCGCGGCCGACCTTGGTCGCGGTGAAGGCGCCGCCGCCGGCGACGACGAAGGAGCCGGACATGACCTGGTCGCCGGGCTTCTTCAGGACGGGGTCGGCCTCGCCGGTGAGGAGGGACTCGTCGATCTCCAGGCCCTCGGCCTCGCCGACGGCCCCGTCGACGACGACCTTGTCACCGGGCCCGAGTTCGATGACGTCGCCGAGGACGATCTCGGAGGTGGAGATCTCGGCGGTCCTTCCGTCGCGCCGGACGCCCGGTCTGGCCTCGCCGATCACGGCCAGGCTGTCGAGGGTCTTCTTGGCGCGCAGTTCCTGGACGATGCCGATGCCGGTGTTCGCGAGGATCACGAAGCCGAAGAGGCTGTCCTGGATCGGCGCGACGACCAGCATGATCACCCAGAGCACGCCGATGATCGCGTTGAAGCGGGTGAAGACGTTGGCGCGGACGATGTCGGCGGTGGAGCGGCTGCTGCGGACGGGGACGTCGTTGACGTCCCCGCGCGCCACCCGTTCCGCGACCTCGGTGGTGCTCAGGCCGCCGGGCCGGAACCGGGGGGCGGGCGGGCGCACCGGGTGGACGGGGTCGGGTTCGGCCCCCGCGTCGATGGCGCCGCCGGGCGGCTCCGGCCCGTCCTGCTCGATCTTCGCCCGCTGCGTCATGCTTCCGACGGTAAAGGCGGTGCGAACGGTTCACCCGCCGAGAAGCCCGAAGATCCGACTTCGGGATGACCGCGATCCTCCCCTGGTCCCCCCTCGCGCCGGGCCCGCCGCGGCCGGGACTTCGCTGACGGGGGGTGTCAGTGGACCGGCCCTACCGTCCGGGCCATGGACCTCATCGTGGAACTGCGGCAGTACACCCTGCGCCCCGGAGCCCGGGACACGCTGATCGGGCTCTTCGAGCGGGAGTTCGTCACCGGGCAGGAGGCGGCCGGGATCGTCCTGGGCGGCCGGTTCCGGGACCTGGACGACCCGGACCGCTTCGTGTGGCTGCGCGCCTTCCCCGACATGGCGGCGCGCGAGCGGGCGCTCCACGCCTTCTACGGCGGTCCCGTCTGGCGGGCCCACCGGGAGGCGGCGAACGCCACCATGCTGGACTCGGACGACGTGCTCCTGCTGCGCGGGCCGGGCTTCGTCCCGCCGGACACGGGGGCGCGGCCCGCCCCGCCGATCGCGCTGACCGTCTGCCACCCGGTGGACGCGCGCGCGTTCGCCCGGCACTTCGAGCGGCGGCTGCGGCCCGCGCTCACCGCGGCCGGATCGGCTCCGCTCGCCGTGCACCGCTCCGAGCATGCGCCGAACACCTTCCCGGCGCTGCCGGTGCGTACCGGGGAGGAGGTGCTGCTGTGGTTCACGGTCGGCGAGGCGGGACCGCTGCCGGATCTCTCGGCCCACCTGCACGCGGAGCCGCGGCGGCTGCGGCTGGAGCCCGTCCGGTGACCCCGGGCCCCTCGCGGGCGTTTTCGGCTGCGGGTCAGGCGGGGTCCGGCCGGTCACCGGGACCGGCCGGGGCGGCGGCGGCCGCGGCCGCCGCGGCGTGCCGCTTGAGCGCGGCGTCGCGGCCGCGGACGTACCAGATGCCGATCAGGCCGAGGAAGCCGCCGGCCGCGCAGGTCCAGACCCACCACAGCATGCCGCGGTCGGAGAACCAGCCGTAGAAGGGGAGCTGGACGACGAAGAGGGCGAACCAGAGGATCGTGCCGCCGGTGACGGTGGCGACGACCGGACCCTCAAGGGGCTCGGGCGCCTCGTGCTTCGGAGTCCATTTCGCCATGCGGCCAAGTCTAGGCGCGCGCCGGCCGGGGGCGGGACCGGCGGGCCCTCGGCCGGGATTCGTCCGGCCCACGTTCGGTCTACGCGCGGAGATGGACGGTCCTTTGTTCATGTGTTCATACTGAAACGGTTTGGGCGTGGCCCATTTTCTTCGTATGAACCACCCAATGAGGACCGTATGAGCACCCCTGCCCCGGCCCCCGCCCCCGCATCCGGCGCCCCGGAACCCGGCTCCCGGGAGCCCTCGGCCCTCGACCGCCACTTCCGCGTGACCGAGCGCGGCTCCACCCTCGCCCGCGAGGTCCGCGGCGGCTTCGCCACCTTCTTCGCGATGGCCTACATCATCGTGCTGAACCCGATCATCCTGGGCAGCGCGAAAGACATGTACGGCCACCAGCTCGACGGCGGCCAGCTCGTCACGGCCACGGTGCTGACGGCCGCGTTCTCCACGCTCCTCATGGGCGTCATCGGCAACGTCCCGATCGCGCTGGCCGCCGGGCTCGGCGTCAACACCGTCGTGGCCCTCCAGCTCGCCCCCCGCATGAGCTGGGCCGACGCCATGGGCATGGTCGTGCTGGCCGGGTTCGTGGTGATGCTGCTGGTCGCCACCGGCCTGCGCGAGCGCGTGATGAACGCCGTCCCGCTGGGGCTGCGCAAGGGCATCGCCATCGGCATCGGCCTGTTCATCATGCTGATCGGCCTGGTCGACTCGGGCTTCGTCACCCGCATCCCCGACGCCGCGCACACCACCGTCCCGCTCCAGCTCGGCACCGGCGGCCACCTGCTCGGCTGGCCCGTCCTGGTCTTCGTCGTGGGCGTGCTGCTCACCCTCGCCCTGCTGATCCGCAGGACGCCGGGCGCGATCCTGATCTCCATCGTCGCGATGACGCTCGTCGCGGTCGCCGTCCAGCTCTTGGCCGGGCTGCCGGACGAGGCGTGGGGCCTGACCGTCCCCGCCTGGCCGGGCAACCCGGTGGCCGCCCCCGACTTCGGGCTCGTCGGCCAGGTCAGCCTGTTCGGCGGCTTCGAGAAGGTCGGCGTGCTGACCGGCGTGCTGTTCGTCTTCACCGTGCTGCTGTCCTGCTTCTTCGACGCGATGGGCACGATCCTCGGCGTCGGCGACGAGGCGAAGCTCATCGACAAGGAGACCGGCGAGTTCCCCGGGATCAACCGGGTGCTGCTGATCGACGGCCTGGCGGTCGCCTCGGGCGGCGCGACCTCCTCCTCCGCCACCACCTGCTTCGTGGAGTCCACGGCCGGGGTCGGCGAGGGTGCCCGTACCGGCCTGGCGAACGTCGTGACCGGCGGCCTGTTCACCGTGGCGCTGTTCCTGACCCCGCTCGCGACGATGGTCCCGTCCCAGGCGGCCACCCCCGCCCTGGTGGCGGTCGGCTTCCTGATCCTGGCCGGCTCGGTCAAGGACATCGACTGGAGCGACTTCACCATCGCCATTCCGGCCTTCCTGGCCATGGTGATGATGCCCTTCACCTACTCGATCACCAACGGCATCGGCATCGGCTTCGTGAGCTTCTGCGTCCTGCGGGCCGCGGCCGGACGGGGCCGCGAGGTGCCCGTGGCCATGTACGTGGTGGCGGCGGTGTTCGTCTTCTACTACGCGATGCCCGCCCTCGGCCTCACGTGAGCCCGTAGAACTTCTCCGTCTCGTCGACGGCCGCCTTGAAGCGCTCGTCGAAGTCGTCGCGAATGAGCGTCCGGACCACATAGTCCTGGACGCTCATTCCGCGTTTGGCGGCATGAGTACGGAGCCGGTCGAGGAGCTCCCCGTCTATGCGCATGCTCAGCACATGTGTCCCCATGCCGAAAGAGTCGGGGGGCGGGTATGGACGCGTGTCGTTTTCGGCCGTCTGCTCACCCGTACGAGTGACGACCGAAAAAGTTTTCCTTAGACAGGGTAATGAGTTATTCTAAGGACATGCGTGACCTTTCCCATGGCGACGATGCTGCCGCCGTGAACGACCTCCGCTCCGCCGTCATGCGGCTGGGCCGGCGCCTGAAGCACCAGCGCGTCGACGAATCGCTGAGCCCCACCGAGATGTCGGTGCTCGGCACCCTCGCCCGCTGCGGCCAGGCCACTCCGGGCGAGCTGGCCCGGCGGGAGCACGTCCAGCCGCCCTCGATGACGCGCATCGTCGCGTTGCTGGAGGCCAAAGGACTGGTCACGCTGGAACCGCACCCCGACGACCGCCGCCAGAAGGTCGTCCGCCAGACGGAGGAGGCCGAAGCGATGCTCGAGGAGAGCCGCCGCAAGCGCAACGCCTTCCTGGCGGGGCTCGCGGCCGAGCTGACCGAGGACGAGTGGGCCAAGCTGCGCGAGGCCGCGCCCGTCCTGGAGAAGCTCGCGCACCTGTAGGAACGACGCCAGGAGGCGAACGCTTTTGAGTACGGGAAACGGAGCAGACTCCGCACCCGGCCACATATCCACCCACGACACCACCACCCCCGCGGGCAAGAACTCCATGTTCAGCTCGCTGCGCATCCGCAACTACCGGCTCTTCGCCACCGGCCAGGCCGTGTCGAACACCGGCACCTGGATGCAGCGGATCGCCCAGGACTGGCTGGTCCTCTCCCTGACCGGCTCGGCCTCCGCCGTCGGCATCACCATCGCCCTGCAGTTCCTGCCGATGCTGGTGTTCGGCCTCTACGGAGGCGTACTCGCCGACCGGCTGCCCAAGCGGCGGCTGCTCCTCGTCACGCAGAGCGCCATGGGCCTGACCGGCATCGCGCTGGCCGTGCTCACCCTGGCGGGTCACGTCCAGGTCTGGCACGTCTACCTGGCGGCCTTCCTGCTCGGCCTGGTGACCGTCCTCGACAACCCGGCGCGGCAGACCTTCGTCCCCGAGATGGTCGGCAAGGACCAGCTCGCCAACGCCGTCAGTCTGAATTCGGCCAACTTCCAGTCCGCGCGGCTGGTCGGTCCCGCCATCGCCGGTGTGCTGATCACCGCGTTCGGCTCCGGCTGGGCCTTCCTGCTGAACGGCCTGTCCTTCGCGGCGCCCGTCGCCGGCCTGCTGATGATGCGCACGCAGGAACTGCACCCTGTCGCGCCGCGGCCCCGCGCCAAGGGGCAGCTCCGCGAAGGACTGCGGTACGTCGCCGGCCGCCCGGAACTGGTCTGGCCGATCGTCCTCGTCGGCTTCATCGGCACCTTCGGGTTCAACTTCCCGATCTGGCTGTCGGCGTACGTGAGCACCGTGTTCCACGGCGACGCGGGCACCTACGGCCTCTTCAACACCCTGATCGCGGTCGGCTCCCTCGCGGGTGCGCTGCTCGCCGCCCGGCGCGGGCACTCCCGCCTGCGGCTGCTGGTGGCGGCGGCCGTGCTGTTCTCGGTCCTGCTGACCGCGACCGCCTTCGCGCCCGGCTTCTGGCTGTTCGCGGCGCTGCTCGTACCGATCGGCGTCTTCGGGCTCACGGTCAACGTGACGGCGAACTCCAGCGTCCAGATGGCGACCGATCCCGGCATGCGCGGGCGGGTCATGGCCCTGTACATGATGGTCTTCACCGGCGGCACACCGCTGGGCGCGCCGCTGCTCGGCTGGATCACGGACAGCTACGGGGCGCGGATCGGGATGGCCGCGGGCGGCGTGATCTCGCTGCTCGCCTCGGTCGCGGTCGCGGTGGTCCTGGCCCGTGTCGGCAACCTCCGGCTGACCGTGACCCGCCACGGCGTGGCCTTCGTCCGGGCGACGCGCGAGCGCGAGCTGGTGGCGGCGGCCTGACCCGGCCGCCGCGGCTCCCGCCCCCTGCCGGGACCGGACCGGGATCCCCCGATGCGGTGAACCGTTCGGGTCGCAGCGTTAGGCTCCGCGCATGAGACTGTTCGCCGCCGTGCTGCCCCCGGACGCGGCCGTCGCCGAGTTGGCCGAGGCCGTGCGGCCGCTGCGGGACGACCGGCTGACCTGGACCGGCGAGGCCGGCTGGCACTTCACCCTCGCCTTCATGGGCGAGGTGCGGGAGGAGCTGCTCCCCGACCTGCGCGCCCGCCTGGCCCGCGCCGCGCACCGCACCGCGCCGTTCCGGCTGCGCCTGCACGGCGCCGGCCACTTCGGCGAGCGCGCGCTGTGGGTCGGCGCCGCCGGGGACCTCGACACGATGCGGCTGCTGGCGGAGCGGGCCGACGCGGCCGCCCGGCGGGCCGGGGTGCCCATGGAGCAGCACCGCCGCTACACCCCGCACCTCACCGTGGGCCGCTCCCGCGACGGTGGATCGCTGCGGACGTACCTCGACGCCCTCGCCGCGTTCGAGGGCGCGCCGTGGCAGGTCGGCGCCGTGAGCCTGGTGCGCAGCAACCTGCCGGCGGGCGGGGTCCCGGGCGAGCAGCCCCGCTACGAGACCGTCGAAACCTGGCCGCTCACCGGCTGAGCCCGGCCCCGGTCGCCGCGACGAACGACACGGGCCGGCAGTGGCCCCTGCCGCCCCGCCCTCCCCGGCACAGCCCCTGCGTCCGCGATGCGGGGGCTGCCGCGTTACGCTCGACGGGTGGATCCCAAGACCAGAAACCGTGTCATGGCCGGTGTGCTCGTGCTGATGTTCGTCGTCGTCGCCGTCGCGGCCGCCGTGGGGCAGTAGGGCGCGCCCTTGCTTCGAGTGGACTCGAAGCAGTTGGCTTGGGGCCCATGAAGTACACGCAGCTCGGACGCACCGGACTCAAGGTCAGCCGACTCGTTCTCGGCACGATGAACTTCGGTCCGCAGACAGACGAACCCACCAGTCACCGCATCCTGGACGGCGCCCTCGCCGCAGGACTGAATTTCGTCGACACCGCCAACGTCTACGGGTGGGGCGAGAACAAGGGCCGCACCGAGGAGATCATCGGCACCTGGTTCGCCCAGGGCGGCGGCCGCCGGGACAAGACCGTCCTCGCCACCAAGGTCTACGGGAACATGGCCGGGGACGGCGACCCGTGGCCCAACCACGACCGGCTGTCGGCGCTGAACATCCGGCGGGCCGTCGAGGCGAGCCTGAAGCGGCTCCAGACCGACTACATCGACCTCTACCAGTTCCACCACATCGACCGCCGGACCCCCTTCGAGGAGATCTGGCAGGCCGTCGACGTCCTGATCCAGCAGGGCAAGATCCTTTACGCGGGCTCTTCCAACTTCCCCGGATACAAGATCGCCCAGGCCAACGAGACCGCCGCCCGGCGCGGCACGGTCGGGCTCGTCAGCGAGCAGTGCCTCTACAACCTCGCCGAACGACGCGCCGAGATGGAGGTCATCCCGGCGGCCCAGGAGTACGGGCTCGGGGTCATCCCGTGGTCGCCGCTGCACGGCGGCCTCCTGGGCGGGGTGATCAAGAAGGAGGTCGAGGGCGGCCGCCGCGCCTCCGGGCGGTCGGCGGACGCACTGGCCAGCACGGCGGTACGGGCGCAGGTGCAGGCGTACGAGGACCTGCTCGACAAGCACGGTCTGGAACCCGGCGAGACGGCGCTGGCCTGGCTGCTGACCCGGCCCGGGGTGACCGGCCCGATCGTCGGCCCGCGCACGGCCGAGCAGCTGGACAGCGCGCTGCGGGCGCTGGAGCTGGAGCTGGGCGAGGAGGTGCTGGCGGCCTTGGACGAGATCTTCCCCGGCCCCGGACCATCCCCCGAGGCCTTCGCCTGGTGAGCACCCGGTCCGCCGGGCCCGGGGCGCCCGGACCCGGCGGAGGGTGTCAGTCCCGCGGCCGGTAAGGGCCGCCGATGCCCCAGGCCTGGTGCAGGGCCGCCGCGAACTCACCCGCCAGGCGGTGCTCGCCCGAGGCGTTGGGGTGGGTCCCGTCGTAGGTGTCGCGGTGGATGTCGTACCCGGCCGGGCGGGCACCCAGCAGGATCGGCGAGGAGGCGGTGGTCAGGTCGGCCACCGCCTTCGCCAACAGCTCGTTGAAGCGGTCGACCTCGGCCGCGAAGGGGGCGTCCTCCTCGGCGCGGATGTTCGGGATCACCGGCAGCAGCACCATGCGGATGCCCGGGCGGGCCCGGCGGGCGGCGTCGACGAACCGCCGGACGTTGGCGGCGGTCTCCTCGGCGCCGGTGTAGAAGCCGAGGTCGATCAGGCCGAGGGAGACCAGCAGGACGTCGGCCCGGGCGGCGCGCGCGGCCGGCCCGACCAGCGGGGCCATGTGCTGCCAGCCCTCGCCCCAGCCCGCGAGGTGGCGGCGGGCGTCGGGCGGGAATTCCGGATCGGCGTAGGAATGGCTGGCGGGGGCGTCCGCGGCGGCGTCGTACAGCCCGCTGCGCGGGCCGACGATCTCGTACGGGCCGCCGGGGGCGGAGCCCAGGTGCTGCCACATCCGGTAGCGCCAGGTGTAGTCGCCGGCGCGTCCGATGGTCATGGAGTCGCCGACGAACATGAAACGCATCCGGTCATCATCGCGGATCACCCGACCCGGTCCCCTGTGATGCGCGACACGCCCGGCGGGCTGAGAGGGTGGGGGTCATGCGCCTGCTGCCGTTGCCGTCCGCCACCGCCGCCCTGGTCCTCGCCCTGCTGCCGCCGTCGTCCGCGTCGGCCGCCGGGGCGGAGGGGCCCCCGGCGTCCTCCTTCACCATCGCCGATCCCCGCATCAAGGAGTCGAGCGGCCTGGCGGCGAGCCGGATCCACCCCGGCGTGTACTGGACGCACAACGACAGCGACGACGGCCCGTACGTCTACGCGGTGGACTCGGCGACCGGCAGGACGGTGGCGCGGGTCACGCTCACGGGCATCGGACGGCCGCGGGACGTCGAGGCGGTCTCGCTGGGGCCGGACGGGCAGCTGTACGTCGGTGACATCGGGGACAACAGGGACGGCACCTGGGACCACGTCTGGATCTACCGGTTCCCCGAGCCGAAGCAGTTGGGCGATGTCACGGCCAAGGCCGCGCAGTTCACCGTGCGGTACGCGGACGGGCCGCGCAACGCCGAGGCGCTGATGGTGCATCCGGTGACCGGCCGGGTGTACATCGCGAGCAAGAACGAGACCACCGGCGGGCTGTACGAGGGCCCGGAACGGCTGTCCGGGAGCGGACCGAACGTGTTCCGGCGGGTCGCGGACGTGCCGTGGGTCACGGACGGGGCGTTCTCCCCCGACGGGGGCCGGCTGACCCTGCGCGGGTACTTCACGGCCCGTACCTACGACTGGCGGGAGGGGCGGCCGCAGGGCGAGGGCGAGCGGGTGGACGCTCCGTGGCAGGGGCAGGCGGAGTCGGTGACGTACGCGGCGGACGGATCGGCGCTGATGTTCGGGGCGGAGGGCGAGTCCAGCCGCGTCATCGCGGTCCCGCTGGCCGGGGCGCCCGGCGGCCCGTCGGCGACGCCGCCGCCGGGCTCCCCGCCGGACGCGGCCACCGCCACCGACCCGCCGGGCGGCTTCGGCAAGGGCGCGCTGGTCCTCGCCGGCGCCCTGGCTTTGGCCTTCGCGGCGAAGCGGGTACTGCGCCGGCGCCCGAAGTAGGACCGGGCCCGACGCGGGCCGGGCGGGCCTTCGACGGCAGGACCTAGTGCTGTGACCGGAAAGGTTCACCGCGACCCGGCAAACCTTTCCGGCCACAGCCCTAGGAGTGGCCCAGGTCCGCGGCGGGGAGGTCGGCCGTGGGGACCGAGCCGGTGTCGGCGGAGGGGCGGAGCGGGAACGCGTCGGTCGCCATCGAGTCGAGCACCGGCGGGGCCGGCCGCGGCGGCGCCGGCATGACCGCGGCCTCGGAGTGCCCGCCGCAGCCGTACGAGAGCGAGACCAGCCGGCCGTCGGCCGGGCTGAACTCGTTGGCGCAGACACCGAAGGCCTGGCCCAGCGAGCCGCCGATCGCGACCAGGAAGCCGCAGGAGACGCAGGAGGCGGGCGCGGCCTGCGCCATCGGGGTCTTCGCGCCGAACGACTCGTCCCAGCGGTCGGCCGCGCTGTGCAGCCCGTACCGCGACAGGACCCGGGCGCGGCGCATGCCCAGTTCCTCGGCCACCGACGTGATGGACCCGCGGACCGGGACCACCGCCCGGTCGGTGACGTCCGCGTCCTCCGCCTCGACCAGCTCGGCCATCTCGGCGGAGACCAGCGAGTTCGGCGGCGGCGCGTCCTCGCCGGTCCAGCCCGGCTCCAGCCGCAGGTCCTCGGCGTCGGTGGGCAGCAGGTCGCCCGGGCCCATGTCGCCGGGCCGCAGCCGCTCGCTCCACGGCACCCACTCGGGGGCCAGCAGCGCGTCCTCTCCGGGGAGAAGCACCGTTTCGTCGAGGGTGACGTTCTTGGCGCGGGAGGCCCGGGTCACGGTGACGGCCCAGCGCCAACCTCGGTAGCCCGGCTCCTTGGCCTCGAAGAAGTGGGTGACGACCCGGTCGCCCTCCGCCACGGCGGAGACGTGCTCGCCCACCACACCGGGGTAGGCGGCCTCCTCGGCGGCAGCGCGGGCGAGGTCTACCGCCTCGACGCACAGGCGGTCGGGGGTACGCGGGGTACGGCTTCGCGTCGTCGCAGCACTCACTGGTCTCGTTCTCTCCTACGCCGTCTCACGAGTGCGCCGTCCGTACTGTCGTCCACAACGACCCGTCGGTCCTGTCCGTACGTGGCGCGGGCGGAGCGGACCAGAGGGCCGCGTCGACGTCCGCACCCGATCGGACTCCGGGCGCACCTTTATGCGATCCATTCTGCGGGATCGCGAAGAGGCGCGCGGCCAAGAGCAACCGCCGGTGGCGCGCTACGCACGCTACCTCCTTCGACGCCCCGGGCCCACATGCAAGGTCCGATTCGCGAGAAGGCCGTGCGGTGGACGGCCTCCGCGACACGCCGGGGAGGGTCGGGGAGGGCGCCGTGGGGCACTATGGCCTGATGGCACCCGTACGGTCGTCCCGCGACGGCTCGGGACCGGCCAGGCGGGCCGGCCGGGCCCTGGGGCGTGCGCTGCACCTGCCCTTCACCGGTACGGCCCGCGGCATCCGGCGGGCCACGCACGCGCACGGGGCCGGCGAGTCGGGGCTCGGCAGGTTGATCGAGCTGCACGCCATCAACGGCGCCGGCGACATGATGATCACGGTGGCGCTGGCCTCGACGGTCTTCTTCTCCGTCCCCACGGACGAGGCGCGCGGCCGGGTAGCCCTGTACCTGGCGATCACCATGGCCCCCTTCACCCTGCTGGCTCCGGTGATCGGGCCGCTGCTGGACCGGCTGCCGCACGGTCGCCGGGCCTCGATGGCGGCCGCGATGCTGGCGCGTGCGCTGCTGGCGCTGACGATGTCGGGCGCGGTGGCGACGGGCGGGCTGGAGCTGTATCCGGCGGCACTGGGCGTGCTGGTCGCCTCGAAGGCGTACGGAGTGGTGCGCAGCGCGGTGGTGCCCAGACTGCTGCCGGCGGGGTTCTCGCTGGTCAAGGCGAACTCCCGGGTCACGCTGGCCGGGCTGCTGGCCACCGGCGTGGCGGCCCCGGCGGGCGCCGGGCTGCACCAGATCGGGCCGCAGTGGCCGCTGTACGGGGCCTGCGCGATCTTCGTGTGGGGCACGGTCGCGGCGTTCACGCTGCCGCACAAGGTGGACGAGGCCCGGGGCGAGCGGCGCGCCCGGCTGTCCACGCACGAGGCGCACTCGCGCCGGCCGGGGCTGCGGACGGTCAGCCGGTCGGTCCTGTGCGGGCTGCTGGCGAACGCGTCGATGCGCGCGCTGTCCGGGTTCCTGATCTTCTTCCTGGCGTTCCTGTTGCGCGAGCACCCCCTGGCGGGGCAGAGCGCGGCGGTGTCCCTGGGCATCGTGGGCGTGTCGGCGGGCGTCGGGAACGCGTGCGGCACGGCGGTCGGGGCGTGGTTGCGGGCGAGGGCGCCGGAGGTGATCGTCGCGGCGGTGTTGTGCCTGACCCTGGGCGTCGCCGTGCTGGCGGCCGTCTTCTTCAGCGGGCTGTTCATGGCGGTGCTGGGCGCGACGGCGGGCTTCTGCCAGGCGCTGGCGAAGCTGTCGCTGGACGCGATGATCCAGCGGGACGTGCCGGAGGCCGTACGGACCTCCGCCTTCGCCCGTTCGGAGACGCTGCTCCAGATGGCGTGGGTACTGGGCGGCGCGATCGGGATCGCGCTGCCGCTGAACGGGGTACTGGGCATGTCCGTCGCGGCGGCCGTGGTCGCCCTCGGCGCGACCATGGCCCTGCGCGGCCTCATGGACGCCCCCCGCCACCACCCGGAGCCCTCCCGCCCCCGGGTCGCGTAGCGGCGGCGCGTCTCCTCGGCCCCGGGGTGGCCTCGGCGCGCCGCACCCCGGCGGGGGTGCGGGGCGGCGGCCCGTGCCCGCCCGGCTACCGCCCGGCTCCCGCCGCGGCGCGCCGCGGGCCGGGGGACCCCGTGCAGCGGTGCAGCCCAGCGGCCCGATAGCCTTCGGCTCATGACCGCACCGCTTTTCTCGGGTAGGGCCCGCCGCAGCGTCGCGGCCCTCGGAGCCGTGTCCGCCGGCCTCCTCCTCCTCTCCGCCTGCGACAAGCCGACACCGCTGGCGACCGTGACGGTCGGCACCTCGTCGGTATCCGCCGAAGCCGCCTGCCACGAAGGCTCCGAGCCGCTGTCCATGGACAAGGTCCAGGACTGCCTCACGAACCTGAAGGCCGCCAAGACCGTCGAGTACGCCCGGGGCGACACGCTGCGCCTCGGTGTCGAGCCGGAGGTCGTCGAGGACGGCAGGAAGTGGCAGGCGGTCCTGGACGGGCAGCCCATCACCGAGCCCTCCTCGAACACCTACCGCAGCTTCCCGGGCGCCGACGTCTTCGCGACCGGCGGCCAGGGCGAGGCCCCGGCCTCGAAGAAGCTCGCCTTCGTCCAGGTCGGCGAGGACGGCAAGCCGCTGTCCGTGTGGACCTTCAACCTCAAGCTCAAGTAACCGGGCGGTACCGGTGCGCGCGCTCGTCGTGACCGCGGTGGCGGCGGAGGCAGACTCCGTCACCACCGGGCTGACCCCTCATCCGGACGCCTTCGGTCCGGAGCCGCGCACCCTCCCCGGGGGGTACCTCCTCGCCCGCCGGGACCTCCCCGGCATCGCCTTCGACGTGCTCGTTGCGGGCGTCGGACCGGCGGCGGCCGCCGTCGGCACCGCCACCGCCCTGGCCCTCGGCCCGTACGCGCTCGTCGTCTCGGCCGGTATCGGCGGCGGGTTCGCGCCCGCCGCCCCGCCCGGCTCGCTCGTCGTCGCGGACGCGATCGTCGCCGCCGACCTGGGTGCCGAGACGCCCGACGGCTTCGTGGACGTGGCGGCGCTCGGCTTCGGGCGCACCGTGCACCTGCCGCCCGCCGAACTCGCCGCGCGCGCCGCCGAGGCCACCGGGGCGCTGCTCGCTCCCGTACTGACCGTCTCCACCGTCACCGGCAGCGCCGCCCGGGCCGCCGAGCTGGCCGCCCGGCATCCGATGGCCGGGGCCGAGGCCATGGAGGGCTTCGGGGTGGCCGAGGCGGCCGCCGCCCACGGGCTGCCCGTCCTGGAGATCCGCGCCGTGTCCAACGCCGTGGGCCCGCGCGACCGTGCCGCCTGGCGGATCGGGGACGCCCTCGCCGCCCTTGCCGACGGCTTCCGCTCGCTGGGACCCGTACTCGCGAACTGGGGAGAACGCCATGAGCACCGGTGAACCGCTGAAGATCGCCTACTCGCCCTGCCCGAACGACACCTTCGTCTTCGACGCCTGGGCGCACGGCCGCGTCCCGGGCGCACCCGCCCTCGACGTCACCTTCGCGGACATCGACCTCACCAACGGCATGGCCGAGCGCGGCGAGCTGGACGTGCTGAAGGTGTCCTACGCCGTGCTGCCCTGGGTGCTGGAGGAGTACGCGCTGCTGCCCTGCGGCGGGGCGCTGGGCCGCGGCTGCGGCCCGCTCGTGCTGGTGCGGGACCCGGGCCCGGCCGCTGGGGCGGGGCCCGACCTGAGCGGGAAGACGGTCGCGGTGCCGAGCGAACGCTCCACCGCCTACCTGCTGTTCCGGCTGTGGGCGGCCGACGTGCTCCCCGCCGGGGTCGGCGAGGTGGTCGTGCTGCCCTTCCACGAGATCATGCCCGCGGTGCGCGACGGCCGGGTGGACGCCGGACTGGTCATCCACGAGGCCCGGTTCACCTATCGGGACTACGGGCTGCACTGCCTGGCCGACATGGGCGAGCACTGGGAGTCCACGACCGGCCTGCCAATCCCGCTCGGTGCGATCATCGCCAAGCGTTCGCTGGGCGAGGCGGCCCTGAAGGGCCTGGCCGAGTCCGCCCGGGCGTCGGTCCGGATGGCGTGGGACGACCCGGAGGTCTCGCGGCCGTACGTGCGGGCCCACGCGCAGGAGCTGGACCCGGCCGTCGCCGACCAGCACATCGGGCTCTACGTCAACGAGTTCACCGCGGACCTCGGCGAAGCCGGCTACGCGGCGGTGCGCGGGCTGCTGACCCGGGCGGCGGCGGAGGGGCTGGTACCGGCCATTCCGCCCGGCGCGCTGGCCTTCCCGTAGCCCTCGGGGCCCGCCCGGGCCGGCGTACGCGCGTGCCCCGCCCCCTCGCGGGGGGACGGGGCACCTGGTGCGTTCGGGCGGGCTCAGACGTCGAGCTGGTCGGCCACCGCGCGGAGCAGGCCGGCGATCTTCGAGCCGTGCACCCTGTCGGGGTAGCGGCCCCGCTCCAGCATCGGCGTGATGTTCTCCAGCAGGGTCGTGAGGTCCTGCACGATCGAGGCGAGCTCGTCGGGCTTGCGGCGCTGGGCTGCCGCGACGGACGGCGTCGGATCCAGGACCGTCACCGAAAGTGCCTGGTCACCGCGCTGTCCGGCGACGACACCGAACTCGACGCGTTGGCCGGGCTTGAGGGAGTCGACCCCGGCAGGGAGCACCGACGAGTGGACGAAGACGTCACCGCCGTCGTCGCGGGAGAGAAAGCCGAAGCCCTTCTCGCTGTTGAACCACTTGACCTTGCCGGTAGGCACGTCCGTCCTCTGTCCTTGTGCTCGTCGGGGTCCGAAGTGCCGTGGAACGGCTCCGGACAACAGTGCAGCGGGTCAACCGTGACCCGCCACCTCCAGGCTAATGGTCGAGGGACGGGTGACAAGACGTTCCCCGGTCCTTCGCCGTCGGCCACTCAGGCCAGGGAACTACCCTGGTGGGGTGACTGTTACTCCTCCCGCAGACGAAGCACGGCCCGGCGACGCCCTGGTGAAGGCCGGCGGCATCGTCTTCATCGTGGGCGCCGTGGCCACGCTCGCGACGATGGCCCCGCTGTTCCTCGACCTCGACCCGTTCCCCTCGTACGCCTGGGCCGTGTGCATGCTGATGGGCGTCGGCTTCGCGATCTCCGCGGCCGGGGTGCTCCGCTCCGCCGCCGCCCAGCGCCGGGCGGCCCGCGCCTCGCAGGCGTAGCCGCGGACCGGCGGGCCGGACCGGTTAGGCGGGCTAGGCGGGCTGGGCGGACTCGGCGGACGGGACCGGCTCGGCGGACCGCGCGGGCCGGGCCTCGACGTACTCCGCGAGCCACTGCGGCAGCGCGGTGAGGTCGGCGAGCACCACGTCGGCGCCCGCCGCCCGCAGTTCCGGCTCCCCGCAGGGGCCGGTCGGCACCACCACGGACAGCGCGCCGGCCGTGCGGGCGCCGCGTACGTCCCCCACGTGGTCGCCGACGTAGACCTGCGCGCCGTACTCGCGCAGCGCCCCCGCCTTGGCCTCCGCCCACAGCCAGCCGATGACGGCGTCCGGCTCCATGCCCAGGTGCGCCAGGTGCAGCCGGGCGTTGGGCTCGTGCTTGGCGGTGACGACGATCGCCCGGCCACCGAGCGCCCGCACGGCCTCGATCGCCTCGCGGGCGCCCGGCATCGCGCGGGTCGGCTCGATCGCGTGGTGGGGGTAGATCGCCCGGTAGCGGTCTGCGACGGCCGCCACCTCGGCCGGCGGGAACCAGTGCGCCAGCTCCTCCTCGAGCGGCGGCCCGAGCCGCGTGACCGCCGCGGCCGCGTCGATGAACGTGCCGGTCTCGGCCGAGAGCGCCTCGTAGGTGGCCTTGATCCCCGGGCGCGAGTCGATGAGCGTCATGTCGAGGTCGAAGCCGACGGTGAGATTCATACCGCCATTCAACCCCTTCGGTCCGGCAACGCCGACGGCGCTGGTCCGGCAGCGCCGACGGCGCGACCGGCCCTGTCGACGGCCGGCTACCGGCGCCGGGCGCGCCAGACCAGGTAGGCCACGGAGGCCACGGCGGCGGCGCGCAGCAGCCACGGCCACATCCCGTGCAGGGCCGGGCCCAGCTGGTCCTGCGCCAGGGACTCGCCCCACTTGCCGTTCATCCTGCCCCACAGCCACAGCACCGCCCCCGCGGCGACCAGCCCCGGCGGCCCGAGGACGGCCCACTTGCGCTCGGCCGGCCCCAGGGCCCGCGAGGCGTACGGGAGCAGCCAGCCCACGACGAGCAGCAGCCAGTAGCCGGTGACGAGGCCGCCGAGGAGGACGGCCGCGGCCAGCAGCAGGAAGGCGTTCGGCCGGGGCCGGGGACCGGCGGCGGCCACCGGCCCCACCGCGGGGGCCGCTTCCGCCGCCGCCTCCCTCCTGGCCCGCCGCCGCTCGCGCAGGAGCCGTACGGCGCCCCGTACGCCCGGCTGGGCCGCCTCGCCCCCGGCCTGCGGACCCGGCTTGTCCACACCCGCCCCGGAGCCCGGCCCGGGCTCCGTTTCCGTTTCGGGCTCCGGCTCCGGCTCCGGCTCCGGCTCCGGGAACTCGATGCCGCCCGCGAACCCGTCGACCTGCGGTCCCGCCCCGTACGTCCCCGGACCGACCCGCCACCACTCGGGCTCCGACCCGCCCGAGGGCCCGAGTTCGTCGAGCCCGGCCAGGTGCGGCGGCACGTTCCGCGGCTCCGCCGGGGGGTTCGCCGGCGTCTTCGGAGGCGCCTTCGGCGCCGGCTTGCGCAGGCGCGGCCCCCGCTGGGTGGGCACGGCCGGGGCGGCGTCGGACGGCGCCGCGGATCCGGCTCCGGCGGCGCCGTGCCCCTCCAGTACCTCCTCCGGCGAGCCGAGCCGGGCCAGGATGCCGCGCACCGACGCCGGGGTCTCCGGCTCGTACCGGGCGCGCCGACGGTCGATCTCGTCCCGCAGCCCCGCCACGAGCCGCATCCGGTCACCGGAGGACAACTGCCGCTGCTGCGCCAAGTCCCCGACGCGGCTCAGATATTCGTAGACCAATTGGTCGCTTTCGATCCCCACGCCCGGCTCCTCCCTTACCGCCTGTCCCGAAGGTAGCGCGTGCGTCCGTGGAGCGGCCGCGGGCTCAGCGGATACCGTTGGCCGGATGGGGACCGGCCGACTGACCGGCCGACGCGACCAGGAGGCGACGACCGTGCCCGAGGCAAGCACCGCAGGAGGCGCCGTGACGGGCGCCCCGCGCTCCCTCGCCGAGGCGCTGCGCGCCCGCGACGACACGGCGCTCGCCGCGCTGCTGCGCGCCCGACCCGACCTGCTCGGCCCGGTGCCCGGTGACGTCACCCAACTCGCCACCCGCGCCGGGACCCGTGCCTCGGTGGTGCGGGCGCTGGAGCGGCTGGACCGGTTCGCGCTGCAGACCGCCGAAGCGCTGGCGGTGGCCCCCGACCCCTGCCCGTACCCGGTCCTGGAATCCCTGCTGACCGGTCAGGAAGGCAGCACCGGCCACGACAACGGGGCGCGCGCCGCCCTCCCCCGGGCCCTGGCCACCCTGCGCGACCAGGCCCTGGTCTGGGGCGACGAGGACCGGCTGCGCCTGGTGCGCACCGCCCGCGAGCTGCTCGCGCCCTCCGCCCAGCGGCCATCGCCCACCGGCCTCGGCCCGACCGTCGCCGAGGCCACGTCCGGGATGTCGCCGACCCGGATCCAGGAGATCGTGGCGGCCGCGGGCCTGCCCCCCACCCACGACCCGGTGTCCGCGGTCTCCGCGCTGACCGGGCTGTTCACCGACCCGCAGCGGATGTCGGCGCTGCTGGACGAGGCCCCGGCGGAGGCGCACCAGGTGCTCGGGCGGCTCGTGTGGGGGCCCCCGTACGGCGAGGTGACCCCGAACCCGGCCGCGCCGGTGCGCTGGCTGCGCGACCGCGGACTGCTGCTGCCCGCCTCCGCCCGGACGGTGGTCCTGCCGCGCGAGGTGGCACTGCACCTGCGCGGCGGCCTCGCCCACCGGGACACCGCGCCCGTGGCCCCGCTCGTGCCCGCGCTGCGCGAACACCGTCCACAGCTTGTGGACGCGAACGCCGCCGGGCAGGCGCTGGCCGCGCTGTCCACCGTCGAGGAGCTGGTGAAGTCCTGGGAGCACGCCGGTCCGCTGGTGCTGCGCGCCGGCGGACTCGCCGTACGGGACCTGAAGCGGGCGGCGACCGTCCTGGACACCACCGAGCCGGTGGCGGCGTTCTGGATCGAACTCGCCTACGCGGCCGGGCTGGTGGCCAGTGACGGCGAGGCGGACGAACGCTACGCGCCCACCCCGGCCTTCGACGACTGGTGCGAACTGCCGCCCCCCGAGCGGTGGTCGGCGCTCGCGGCGGCCTGGCTGCCGGCCACCCGGACCTCCGGCCTGGTCGGCGAGCAGGACGGCAAGGGCCGCACCCTGTCCGCGCTCGGCCCCGACCTCGACCGCTCGGCCGCCCCCGAGGTGCGCCGGCGGATCCTGGAACTCCTCGCCGCACTGCCCGAAGGCGGCTCCCCGGCACCGGACGCCCTGCTGGACCGCCTCGCGTGGGAGCGTCCCGTACGCGGCGGGAGCGATCTGCGCGCCCGCCTCGCGCACTGGACGCTGAACGAGGCCGAGGTCCTGGGCGTCACCGGCCGGGGTGCGATCAGCGCCTTCGGCCGGGCCCTGCTGGAGCACCGCGATCCGGCGCCGCTGCTGGCCCCGCTGCTGCCCCAGCCGGTGGACCACGTCCTGCTCCAGGCCGACCTGACGGCGGTGGCCCCCGGCCCGCTGCGCCGGCCGCTCGGCGACACCCTGGCCCTGCTCGCGGACGTGGAGTCCAAGGGCGGTGCGACGGTCTACCGGTTCACGCCCGGATCGGTGCGCCGGGCCCTGGACGCCGGGCACGCCGCCGCCGACCTGCACGCCTTCCTCAAGGAACACAGCCGCACGCCCGTGCCGCAGCCGCTGGCGTACCTGATCGACGACGTCGCCCGGCGGCACGGGCACCTGCGCGTCGGCGCGGCGTCCTCCTACGTGCGCTGCGACGACGACGCGATGCTCGGCGAGATCCTGGCCGACAAGCGCTCGGCGGGGCTGGGGCTGCGCCGGCTCGCCCCGACCGTGCTGGCCGCGCAGGCCGAACCCGGTGCGCTGCTGGAGGGGTTGCGCGCGATGGGGTACGCCCCGGCGGCGGAGTCCCTGACCGGTGACGTCCTGGTGTCCCGGGCCGACGCCCGGCGCACACCGCCGCGCGCGGCGCCCGTACCGGTGCCGGACGGCCCGCCGGTGCCCGACGACACGCTGCTGGGGGCGGCGGTGCGGGCGATCCGGGCGGGCGACATGGCGGCGACGGCGGTCCGCAAGGAGCCGGCCGCGACGGCGGCCTCCCCCGGTGGGCTCCCGCGCACCAGCGCGGCGGAAACCCTGGCGACGGTGCAGGCGGCGGCGCTGACGGGCTCGGCGGTGTGGATCGGCTACGTGAACGCGGAGGGCGCGGCGAGCCAGCGCGTCATCGCCCCGGTCCGGGTGGAGGGCGGCTTCGTCACCGGCTACGACCACACGGCGGACGAGGTGCGCACCTACCCGCTCCACCGCATCACGGGCGTCGCGGAACTGGCCGAGGACCAGGTCTGACCCGGCCCCGTCCGGCACGATCCGCCCCCGCCGGGCACGAGCCGCCCCCGCCGGGCACGCTTCGGCCCTGCCGGGCACCATCCGGCGCCACCGGGCACCGTCCAGCCCCGCCGTTGCTCGGGGCGCGGGGCCCGGGCCCCCGGAAAACCACTGGCCCGGCGCGGCGGCGCCACGCCAGGCTGCCCCCATGCACACCCCTCCGTCACGGGCGATCCGCGCCCTCCACACCGACACCACGATCACCGTCTACCAGGCGTACTCCCCGTCGCTCGGGCAGCCGGCGGCCCGGGACGGCCGGTTCCCGCCCGCCTGGAAGCGGGAGCGGATGACATGGATCAAGCCGTCGTTCCTGTGGATGATGTACCGCTGCGGCTGGGCCACGAAGACCGACCAGGAGACGGTCCTGGCGATCGAGATCACCCGGTCCGGCTTCGACGAGGCGCTGCGCGGAGCCTGCCTGTCCCACTACGACCCCGCGGTGCACGCGGACCGCGCCGCCTGGCAGCGGTCGCTGCGCGAGACGGCGGCCCGGGTCCAGTGGGACCCGGAGCGCGACCTCCACCTGAACCCGCTGCCGTACCGCTCGCTCCAGCTCGGCCTGTCCGGGCCGGCGTCGCGGGCCTACGCCGACACCTGGACCGTCGCCGTCCGCGACGTCACCCCGCTGGCCCGGCGGATCCACTCCCTGCTCCGCTCCGGCGAGGCGGCGGCCGCCCGGGCCCTGCTCCCGCCGGAGACCCCGTACCCGTCGGGCCCCTTGCCTCACCTGGGCGCGTAGTCGATCCGCTCGGCGTCGAAGGGCCAGACCTCGGCGAGCCACCGGCTGACCGCCTCGTACAGCGGGCGGTCCAGATGCGCCCGGTCGGCGCGCACCCACGAGCTGACGTGGACCCGCCGGGGATTCTCCCTGCCCGGGTAGACGTACAGGCACCCGATGACCTCCGCCTCCCGGTCCGCCTCCCCCTCGCCGCCCCCGTGCGCGTCCCCCTCCAGCACGCTGTAGGTGAACCCCCGCCGCTCGGCGAAGTCCCGCGCGTGCCGTTCCAGGTCGGCGAGGTTCGCCTCGGCGGACATCCCCTCCCGGGGCGGCCACCCGCGCCCCGCGAACCCGGGCGTCGCCCGGATGTGCCCGATGCTCCCGCTCCAGGCGGCGTGGTCCCGTGCGTTGTGCCGCCCACCCAGCGGCTCGAGCCGGAAACCCGCACCGGCGAGGGCCGTCGGCACCTCGAATCCGGCGGGCACGAAACTGTGCTGATCACCACTCATGCCCGGACCCTACGCACCCCCCTCCCCCACCGTCAGCCGCTTTCCCCCGCGCTCCAGCCGGGCCCGAGCCCCCGGCCGTCCGGCGCCGGTCAGCACGCACCGCCCCGCCGGCGCCCCGATGCGGCACACTGGAGGTTTGGCCACCCGCGCCCGGGTGGACCACCCATCTGCCGGAAAGGGAAGTGCGTGAACGGGCCTCTCATCGTCCAGAGCGACAAGACACTCCTTCTCGAGGTCGACCACGAGCTCGCCGGAGCCGCGCGGCGGGCGATCGCTCCCTTCGCCGAGTTGGAGCGGGCCCCCGAGCACATCCACACCTACCGGATCACCCCGCTCGGCCTGTGGAACGCCCGGGCCGCCGGGCATGACGCCGAGCAGGTCGTCGACGCCCTGGTCGAGTTCTCCCGGTACCCCGTCCCGCACGCCCTGCTCGTCGACGTCGCCGAGACGATGGCCCGCTACGGGCGCCTGACCCTCTCCAAGCACCCGGTGCACGGGCTGGTCCTGACCTGCACCGACCGGCCCGTCCTGGAGGAGATCCTGCGGTCCAAGCGGATCACCCCGCTCGTCGGGGCGCGGCTCGACGCCGACACCGTGGCCGTGCACCCCTCCGAGCGCGGGCAGATCAAGCAGACGCTGCTCAAGCTGGGCTGGCCGGCCGAGGACCTCGCCGGATACGTCGACGGCGAGGCCCACGCCATCGACCTGGCCGAGGACGGCTGGGCGCTCCGCCCGTACCAGCAGCAGGCCGTCGAGGGGTTCTGGCACGGCGGTTCCGGCGTGGTCGTGCTGCCCTGCGGCGCGGGCAAGACGCTGGTCGGCGCCGGGGCGATGGCGAAGGCCAAGGCGACCACGCTGATCCTGGTCACCAACACCGTCTCGGCCCGCCAGTGGAAGCACGAGCTGGTCAAGCGGACCTCGCTGACGGAGGAGGAGATCGGCGAGTACTCCGGGACCCGCAAGGAGATCCGGCCCGTCACGATCGCCACGTACCAGGTCCTCACGACCAAGCGGAAGGGCGTCTACCCGCACCTGGAGCTGTTCGACTCCCGGGACTGGGGCCTGATCGTCTACGACGAGGTGCACCTGCTGCCCGCGCCGGTGTTCAAGTTCACCGCCGACCTCCAGGCGCGCCGGAGGCTCGGCCTGACCGCGACCCTGGTCCGGGAGGACGGACGCGAGTCGGACGTCTTCTCGCTCATCGGGCCGAAGCGGTTCGACGCGCCGTGGAAGGAGATCGAGGCGCAGGGCTACATCGCGCCCGCCGACTGCGTCGAGGTGCGGGTGAACCTGACCGAGTCGGAGCGCCTCGCGTACGCGACCGCCGAGACGGAGGAGAAGTACCGCTTCTGTGCGACGACGGCGACGAAGCGCAAGGTCACCGAGGCGCTGGTGCGCAAGCACCAGGGTGAGCAGACGCTGGTGATCGGGCAGTACATCGACCAGCTCGACGAGCTGGGCGAGCACCTGGACGCTCCGGTCATCAAGGGCGAGACCTCCAACGCGCAGCGCGAGAAGCTCTTCGACGCCTTCCGGCAGGGCGAGATCAGCGTGCTGGTCGTGTCGAAGGTCGCCAACTTCTCGATCGACCTGCCCGAGGCGACGGTCGCCATCCAGGTGTCGGGCACCTTCGGCTCCCGCCAGGAGGAGGCGCAGCGGCTGGGGCGCGTGCTGCGTCCGAAGGCGGACGGCCACGAGGCGCGCTTCTACTCGGTGGTCGCACGCGACACCATCGACCAGGACTTCGCGGCGCACCGCCAGCGCTTCCTCGCCGAGCAGGGCTACGCCTACCGCATCATGGACGCCGACGAGCTGCTGGCGACCGACTGACGCCCCGGCGGGGGGTCAGCGGCGCATGACGCCCGCGTCCTCGGTGTACTCGCCGAGGACGACGACGCTCACGGCGGCCGCGGCGAAGACCTTGGCGGCGTGCAGCAGGCCGCCGAGGCCGCGGCGCGGACCGGAGTCGGAGGGGGCGGTGGCGCCGCGCGGGCGGCCGCCCCGGGTCGGGGTGAGGGTTGCGGTGCTCATGGATCCATGGTGCGTCCGCGCCTCCCGCCGGGGCATCGCCCTGCGGGCGGACCCTCCCGGCCTCCGGCCTCCTCCTCCGGGTGCACGGAGCTCCCTGCCGGCTCTGCCGGAGGTCTGACACCCGTGGGGTGAAACCCGGAGGGTGAAACCCGGGGGGTGACTCCCGCCCGACGGCCAGGGACCGGCGGCCCGGCGGGGTCTTCGGTCGGCAGGGCTCACGGCCGCGGGATCGCGGGGCCGGGCCCGGCGGCTCCCCAATTCGTTCGCGCGGCGGGGCACCCGTGACTACACTCTCCGCTCTTGCCGCCTCCCGCCGCGTCACCGGGGAGAGCCGCCCACCGGACGGCAACCGGTGGGCCACCTGTGTCCCCACCACCCACCGGAGGCAGTCCCGTGCCCGCGCACGCCCCCCGAACCGCGCCCGCAGCCGAGCCCGGCACCGATCCCCTCGCCCGCGAACGCGCGCACCTCGCCGCCTCCCGCGCCGCGCTCCGCGCCATGCGCGAGGACGTCGAGGCCCTCGACATCCGCGACGTCACCGCGAACTGGGTCAACGCGATCGTCCTCCAGGCCCAGATCGACGACCGGATCAAGGCCCTCGCCGACCTGGCGCACACCCCCCTCTTCTTCGGCCGCCTGAACTACCTGCACGCGCCCGGCGCGGAGCTCGCCGAGGGTGCGGAGGGCGAGCAGTTCTACATCGGCCGCCGCCACGTCCACGACGCCGACGGCGATCCGATGGTCATCGACTGGCGCGCGCCCGTCTCCCAGCCTTTCTACCGCGCCTCCAAGACCGACCCGCAGGACGTCGCGCTGCGCCGCCGGTTCGGCTACACCGGCGGCGAGCTCACGGCGTACGAGGACGAGCACCTCTCCGACCCCTCCGAGGCGGCCGCCGTCAGCAAGCTGCTCCAGCAGGAGATCGAGCGCCCGCGCGTCGGCCCGATGCGGGACATCGTCGCCACGATCCAGCCCGAGCAGGACGAGATCGTCCGCGCCGGGCTGTCGGGCTCCGTGTGCGTGCAGGGCGGCCCCGGCACCGGGAAGACGGCGGTCGGCCTGCACCGGGTGGCGTACCTGCTCTACGCGCACCGCGACCGGCTCGCCCGCACCGGCACCCTGGTCATCGGACCGAACCGCTCCTTCCTGCACTACATCGAGCAGGTGCTGCCCGCGCTGGGCGAGTTGGAGGTCAAGCAGGCCACCGTCGACGACCTGGTGGCGCGCGACGGCCTGGAGGCAAGCGGCACCGACCCGGCCGAAACCGCCGTGGTCAAGGGCGATGCCCGGATGGCGCAGGTGCTGCGCCGGGCGGTCGCCTCGCACGTCACGCACCCCACGGAGCCGCTGATGGTGGTGCGGGGGTCGCGGCGCTGGCGGGTGCCGGCGTACGAGATCGCCGAGATGGTCGAGGAGCTGCAGAACCGCGACATCCGCTACGGCGCGGCGCGCGAGGCCCTGCCGCGGCGGATCGCGCACGCGGTACTCGTACGGATGGAGCAGGCGGGTGAGGCGCCGGACGACCGGGTGCAGGACGCGGTGGCGCGCGGCGCGGCCGTGAAGGCGGCGGTGAAGGAGATCTGGCCGCCGGTCGATCCGGCGAAACTGGTGCTGCGGCTGCTGTCCGACCCGGACTTCCTGGCGTTGCACGCGGCGGACGTGCTGACGGCGGAGGAACAGAAGCTGCTGCTGTGGCCGAAGCCGTTCCGCGGCGTGAAGTCGGCGAAGTGGTCGGCGGCGGACCTGGTCCTGATCGACGAGGCGGCCGACCTGGTGGAGCGGACGCCGTCGCTGGGCCATGTCGTCCTCGACGAAGCCCAGGACCTGTCGCCGATGCAGTACCGGGCGGTGGGGCGGCGCTGCGAGACGGGTTCGGTGACGGTGCTCGGGGACCTGGCGCAGGGCACCACGCCGTGGGCCACGCGCGGCTGGGACGAGGCGCTGGCGCACCTCGGGAAGCCGCAGGCGGTGGTGGAGGAGCTGACCGCGGGCTTCCGCGTACCGCGCGAGGTGATCGCGTACGCCTCGCGGCTGCTGCCGTCGATCGCCCCCGGGCTGGCGGCGGTGGCCTCGGTGCGGGAGGCTCCGGGGTCGCTGCGGATCGTCGCGGTGGAGGCGGCGGACGACCTGGTCACGGCGGTGGTCGGGGCCTGCCGGGAGTCGCTGGCGCACGAGGGGTCGATCGGGCTGATCGCGGCGGACGCGCGTGTTCCGGCCCTGGCGGAGGCCCTGCGGGCGGCGGGGCTGGCGTATCTGTCGCCGGGCGAGGAGACGACGGCGGAGTCCCGGCTGACGCTGGTGCCGGCGTCGTTGGCGAAGGGTCTGGAGTACGACTACGTGGTCCTGGACGAGCCCGCGGCGATCGTCGGGGGCGAGCCGGACGAACGGACCGGCCTGCGCCGGCTGTACGTCTGCCTCACCCGGGCCGTCTCGGGCCTGACAGCCCTCCACGCGTCCCCCCTCCCCCCATCCCTGACCTGACCGCCCCAGCCCCCGCGCCTCAAACGCCGACGACCGGCGTACGAGGCGGGCCGATCCGCCCGCCGGCACTTGAGGCGGGCCGATCCGGCCCCGCCGGCGTTTGGCGCGGGGTACGGGGCGGAGCCCCGCGCCTTGAGGCCCACCCACCCCCACGCGCAGGGGCACATCCAGCCCCGCCGGCGTTTGAGGCGGACCAATCCAGCCCCGCCGGCGTTTGAGGCGCGGGGTACGGGGCGAAGCCCCGGCTCCGGGTCGGCTCACGGCCGCGCCCGGCGCTCCGGCGCCCGGCGCCCCGGCTCAGTCCAACGCCGCCCGCCACTGCGCAACGGCCCTGGCCGAGACCGGACCCGCCCACCCGGAGGGCCTGGCCGCGCCGCCGATGTGGAACGCGTTGATCCCGGCCGAGCGCAGCATCGGCAGGTGCGACAGCCCCAGCCCCCCGCCGACCAGGATCCGCGCCCCGTACCCCGGCTCCCCCCGCTCCGCCGCCTCCCTCTCCGCGATCAGCACCGGCATGCCCTCGTCGACGCCGGCCGGCGAGCCCGCCGTGAGGTAGGTGTCCAGGCCCGGCTGGTCCGCCAGGGCCTTGCGCAGGCCGTCGCGGTCCGCCGCGCGGTCGATCGCCCGGTGGAAGGTCCACCGGCAGCCGTCCAGCTCCGCCACCACCGCCTCGACCGCCGCCAGGTCGGGGGTGCCGTCCGGGTGCAGGAAGCCGAGTACGAACTCCTCGGCCCCCTCCGCCCGCAGCTCCCGCGCCGCCGCCACCAGCCCCGCAACCTCGCCCGCCGCGAAACCGTCCGCCTTGCGGATCATCACCCGCAGGGGGATGTCGACCGCCGCCCTGATCGCCGCGAAGGTCTCGCGCGGCGGGGTGAGCCCGTCGGCGGCCATGTCGGTGACCAGCTCGAGCCGGTCCGCCCCACCGGCCTGGGCCGCGATCGCGTCCTCCGCGTCGAGGGCGATCACCTCCAGGAGCGCACGGTTGCTCATTCGATCCCATCCTTCGAGAAGCTGCACAAAATAGGTCTAGTCCAATACGAAGGGTACGGGCCTGCCCCCGCCCTTCACCAGCACCATCACGCCACCCCCACAATGTGCGCATGGACACAGGCACTCCGCACATCGACCCCGCGGCCCTGCACGCCCGCTTCCGGGCCACCGTCGCCGCCGCCACCGCCGATCGGGCCACCGCCGCCACCACCGGCCCCGACCCCGCCCCCTACGCGGACCGCCTGCTCACCGCCTGGGCGGAGCCGCAGCGCCGCTACCACACCACCGCGCACCTGGCCGACGTACTGGCACGGCTCGACGTACTGGCCGGGCACGCCGCCGACTCCGCCGCCGTCGAGCTGGCCGCCTGGTTCCACGACGCCGTCTACCGCCCCGACCGCTCCGAGAACGAGGAACGCAGCGCCTCCCTCGCCGAGCGGGCCCTGCCCGAGCTCGGCGTCGGCGCCGAGCGCACCGCCGAGGTGGCCCGCCTGGTCCGGCTCACCGTCACCCACGACCCCGCCCCCGGCGACACCAACGGCGAGGCGCTCTGCGATGCGGACCTCGCCGTCCTGGCCGGAGCGCCCGAGGCGTACGCCGCCTACGCCGCCGCCGTGCGCGAGGAGTACGGGTTCGTCCCCGACGACGCCTTCGGCGCGGGCCGCGCCGACGTGCTCCGCCGGCTGCTCGCCCTGCCCAGGCTCTTCCGCACCCCGTACGGAGCCGCTCACTGGGAGGCCCCGGCGCGCGCCAACCTCGCCACCGAGCTCGCGCTGCTCGACGCCGGGGGAATGTGACCGCGTCCGCCGCGGTTGAAGACGTCCATGCCCGTAGAAGCCGCCCGCCGCCCCCGCATGCCCGTCGCCGTCTACGTCCTCGGCCTGTCCGTCTTCGCACTCGGCACCAGCGAGTTCATGCTCTCCGGGCTGCTGCCGCCCATCGCCGACGACATGGGGGTCACCATCCCCCAGGCGGGTCTGCTCATCTCCGCCTTCGCGATCGGCATGGTCGTCGGGGCGCCGCTGCTGGCCGTGGCCACCCTGCGCCTGCCGCGCCGCACCACCCTGGTCTCCCTCATCGGCCTCTTCGGACTCGGGCAGGTCGCGGGTGCGCTGGCCCCCTCCTACGAGCTCCTCTTCGCCTCCCGCGTGGTCTCCGCCCTCGCCTGCGCCGGCTTCTGGGCCGTGGGCGCGGCCGTGGCCATCGCCATGGTGGACAAAGACCAGCGGGCCCGCGCGATGGCCGTCATGATCGGCGGCTTGTCCATCGCGAACGTCCTCGGCGTACCGGCCGGGGCGTTCCTGGGCGAGCACCTGGGCTGGCGCTCCGCGTTCTGGTCGGTCGGCGCGGCCTCCGCCGTCGCCCTCGCCGGCATCCTGGCCCTGATCCCGAAGATCCCGCTGCCCGACGAGAAGCCCTCGCTCGGCCGTGAGCTGCGCATCTACCGCGACCGGCAGGTGTGGCTCTCCATCGGCATCACGGCCCTCGCCGCGGGCGGCGTCTTCTGCGCCTTCAGCTACCTGTCACCGCTGCTCACGGACGTGGCGGGGCTGGACTCCGGCTGGGTCCCGTGGATCCTCGGCCTGTTCGGGGCGGGCGCGCTGGTCGGCACCACCCTCGGCGGCCGGATCGCCGACGCGCACCTGTTCGGCGTCATGATCTGGGGCATCAGCGCCTCGACCGCCTTCCTCGCCGCCCTCGCCCTGCTGGCCCCGTCCGCGGCCGCGGCGATCGCGCTGTCGTTCCTGCTCGGCGTCTCGGCCTTCTTCACCGCCCCCGCGCTCAACGCCCGCATGTTCAACGTGGCGGGCGCGGCCCCGACCCTGGCCGGAGCCACCACCACGGCGGCCTTCAACCTCGGCAACACCGGCGGGCCCTGGCTCGGCGGTACGGTCATCGACGCCGGCCTCGGCTTCGCCGCCACCGCCTGGGCCGGCGCGGCCATGACCGTCGCGGCCCTCGCCCTTACCGCGACGGCCCTGCGCCTGCACCGCCGCGCCCCGGTCGCGGGCACCCGGCTGGTCGCCTCGGGAGGCGCCGGTGCGCGGCCGGTCGGGCCGCCGGCCGAGGAGCCGCAGCCGGCCTCCCACGGCTGAACGGCCCCGGCACGCCTCAGGCCCTCACGCCGGGCGGCCCTTCGGGCGGCGCAGGCCCGCGGCCGTCAGGCGGCGGACCAGTTCCTTGCTGCCTATCTCGACCGCGCCGGCCCGTACCGCGTCCGCGTAGCGGTGGGAGGGGACGTCGTAGTGGTCCCGCTCGAAGGCGCGGGGCGGGCAGCCGATGGCCGCCGCGAAGGCGTGCAGTTCCTCGTACGACACGTCGCTGACCAGGTGCGACCACATGCGGCCGTGGCCCGGCCAGGTCGGCGGGTCGATGTAGACGGTCACGGGCCGAGGACCGGGCCGAGCCCGCCCACCGAGGCCACCCGTACGCCCGCCTCCGAGCACACCCAGTGCGGGTCGGGGCCGAGTTCCGGTTCCACGTCGAGGGCGTGCGGTTCGCCGTGCGCGCACACCGGGCACAGGGGCCAGCGGCCGTACTTGTCCAGCAGCGCGTCCTGCACGTCCTGGGCGACGAGCCCGGCGAGGCAGCCGACCCCCTCGGGCCACTGCTCCACCCACCACCGGCGGTGCGTGACCGAGTCCTCGACGAGGGAGACGACGCCGGCGTCGGCGACCTGGCCGGCGGCGAGGTCGGCGAGTACGAGTGCGCGGGCGACGTGCAGCGCCTGTTCCAGAGGGGTCGCGTGGTCCATGGGGCCATTGTGGCCCCGTATGGGCGAAGTGGTGAAGGTCCTCTTCGCTCCGGCCCCATGGCTCCTTGACGCCCCGCGGTCCCGAAAATAGCTTTCAGGCGTGCGCAAGGAGACGAAGGAAACGTCCAGCACGCCCGCTCCGCAGACCGGCTCCGGGAACGGGGCCGGAACGCAGTCCCCCACCCCGCGGACCCAGCCCGCCCCCGCGGCCCCCGTTGGCGTCCTCCCGGCCCCGGTCCCGGTCCCGGCCGGGGGCGCGTTGCGGGGGCGGGGGCTCGGCGCCTCCGTGACGCGGTCCGTGCGGGCCGCCGCCGAGGCCGTCGCCGCCGGTCCCGCCGGCTGCTCCCGGCTCACCGCGGCGTGGTCCTGACCCCCTCCGCCGCCCGCGAGAGCCCTCTGCGGCCGGCCGCCCGGTCCGGCCGCACCAGCCGGCGGCTCGTCGTCGACCGCCCCTTCGCGGGTGTCGCGCAGCAGACGTACGACACCGCCGCCCCGCCCTCGCCGCCTCGTACGAAGCCCTCGCCCACCGCCGCACCGCCCGCCGAAGCCAGCCGCCGAGCCGCCAGGAGCCCCCGTCCATGACCGCGTACGCCGAACTCCGCGCCCAGCTGGAGACCCTGACCACCGAGGCGTTCCGCCCCGAACTGGCCGACATCGACCGGCTGTCCACCCTGGAGATCGCCCGCACGATGAACGCCGAGGACGCCACCGTCCCGGCCGCCGTCGCCGCGCAGCTCCCGGCGATCGCCGCCGCCGTCGACGCGATCGCCGCCCGCATGGCCCGCGGCGGGCGCCTGGTCTACGCGGGGGCGGGGACCGCGGGCCGGATGGGCGTCCTGGACGCCAGCGAGTGCCCGCCCACCTTCAACACCGACCCGGCGCAGGTCGTCGGCCTCATCGCGGGCGGCCCCCGCGCCGTGGTCGAGGCCGTCGAAGGCGCCGAGGACTCCGCGGAGCTGGCCGCCGAGGACCTCACCGCGCTCGCCCTGACCGCCGAGGACACCGTCGTCGGCGTCTCCGCCTCCGGCCGCACGCCGTACGCGATCGGCGCCGTCGAGTTCGCCCGTACGCGCGGCGCGCTCACCGTCGGGTTGTCCTGCAACGCGGGCTCCGCGCTCGCCGCCGCCGCCGACCACGGCATCGAGGTCGTCGTCGGCCCCGAACTGCTCACCGGCTCCACCCGTCTCAAGGCGGGCACCGCGCAGAAGCTCGTGCTCAACCTCATCTCGACCATCACCATGATCCGGCTCGGGAAGACGTACGGGAACCTGATGGTCGACATGCGCTCCTCGAACGAGAAGCTGCGCGCCCGCGCCCGCCGCATCGTGGCGCTGGCCACCGGCGCGCCCGACGCGGAGATCGAGGCGGCGCTGACGGCAACCGGCGGCGAGGTCAAGCACGCGATCCTCGTCGTCCTCGGCGGCGTCGACGGGCCCCGGGCCGCCGAACTGCTCGCCGCCTCTTCGGGCCACCTCCGCGCGGCCCTCGCCGACGCACTCGCCGACGCCCGCGCCGCGGACCGGGCCGAGGCCCCGGCCGACCTCCGGACCCGGTGACCCGTAACCCGGCCACCCGCTGCCCCGCCCTCCGAGAGCAAGGCGACCCCGCATGTCCCCTGACAAGAACCGCGCCACAGCCGCCGCGATCCTTCCTCTGGTCGGCGGCCCGGACAACATCGCATCCGTCGCACACTGCATGACCCGCCTGCGCATCGGCCTGCTGGACCGCTCACTGGTCGACGACGAGGCCCTGCGGGCGCTGCCCGCGGTCCTGGGCGTGGTCGAGGACGAGACGTACCAGATCGTGCTGGGCCCGGGCACCGTCGCCCGCGTCACCCCCGAGTTCGAGGCACTGGTCGAGGAGGGCCGCTCCACCGCGGCCGCGCCCCCGGTCACGGCGGAGGAACTGGCCGACCGGGGCGCGGCGTTGAAGGCGGCGCAGAAGGCCCGCAACGCGACCCCGTTCAAGCTCCTCCTGCGCCGTGTCGCGAACATCTTCGTCCCGCTGATCCCGGCCCTCATCGGCTGCGGCATCATCGCCGGGCTGAACGGCGTGCTCACGAACGCGGGCTGGCTGCCCGGCATCGTCCCGGCGCTCGCCGCGATGTCCGCCGGATTCATGTCGCTGATCGCGGTCTTCGTCGGCTACAACACCGCCAAGGAGTTCGGCGGTACACCCGTCCTGGGCGGCGCCGTCGCCGCGATCATCGTCTTCCCCGGCGTCGCGAAGATCACCGCGTTCGGGATGGAGCTCAAGCCCGGCCAGGGCGGCGTCCTCGGCGCGCTCGCCGCCGCCGTGCTCGCCGTCCACGTCGAGAAGTGGTGCCGCAGGTGGGTCCCCGAGGCCGTGGACGTGCTGGTCACCCCCACCCTCACCGTCCTGGTCGCGGGCCTGGTCACGATCTTCGGCCTGATGTTCCTCGCCGGTGAGGCGTCGCAGGCCATCGGTACGTTCGCCGACCGGCTGCTCGCGACCGGCGGCGCCTTCGCCGGGCTGGTGCTGGGCGGTCTCTTCCTCCCGCTCGTCATGCTGGGCCTGCACCAGGCCCTCATCCCGATCCACACCACGCTCATCGAGCAGTCCGGCTACACCGTCCTGCTGCCGATCCTCGCCATGGCCGGCGCGGGCCAGGTCGGCGCGGCCATCGCCGTCTACTACCGCCTGCCGCGCAACGGTTCGCTGCGCACCACCATCAAGTCCGCGCTGCCGGCCGGCGTCCTGGGCGTCGGCGAGCCCCTGATCTACGGGGTCTCCCTGCCCCTCGGCCGCCCGTTCGTCACCGCCTGCGCCGGCGGCGCGGCCGGCGGGGCCTTCGTCGGCCTGTGCAACCAGCTCGGCGTCGCCTTCGGCTCCACGGCCATCGGCCCCTCGGGCTGGGCCCTGTTCCCGCTGCTCGACGGCACGTCGGGCTGGGTCTCCACGCTGGTGATCTACGCGGGCGGCCTGGGGGTGGGCTACCTGGTGGGCTTCCTCGCCACGTACTTCTTCGGCTTCACCCGCCAGATGCTGACCGACCTGAACAACGATCCGACCCCGACCACCACCCCACCCCCCACCAAGGAACCGGCCCTGACCTGACGGGGGCGGGCCGGGCATGCGCGCCGGGCACACGATCGGGTCATCCCGACGCGATCGGCGGATGCGGCGCCGCATATGCCTCCAGCGTGTGCCGGCAGCCGCACCGATCGGAGCCGTGCATGACGCTTCACGCGATCCGCCGCCGGGCCCACGGGGCACCATGGTGTCGAGGAGGCGACACCATGACCCCCAGCTTCGCCGAGCACCCCCAGATGGACGTCGAGGAATTCGAGCAGATCGCCCGGGCGGCTCCCGAGACAGTCACCCTCGAGTTCGTCCAGGGAAAGTCGGCATCACCCTCGACACCGAAGCGTTGAAGGACTTCGCCGCCTGAAGACGCGGCCCTCGGACGCGTCCGCGCCCGGCAGCCGCCGTCCGCGGGAAGGGGACCGGGTCAATCGCGCCACCGCCGAGCGCGGCCACCGGCCGGGTCAGAGGCCGGCGGTGAACAGCAGGCGGTTCGGTGTGCCCTTGCTGACCGACGTCAGGACGTCCTTCGTGGACTTCTCGGCCAGGAAGGCGGCGATGTCCGCCGGGAGCTCGCCCGGGTGCGCCTCCTTGTACAGCGCGACGACACCGGTGACGTGCGGCGCGGCCATCGACGTGCCGCTGAGGGCCGTGCTGCCGCCGCCCAGCCGCGCGGAGGCGATCTCCTGACCGGGGGCGAACAGGCCGACGCAGCCGCCGTAGTTGGAGAAGCTCGTCTCCTCGTCCCAGCGGTTGCTCGCCGCCACGGTGAGCGCGCCGCCCGCCGAGGCGGGCGAGACCTCGCAGGCGTCCTGCGCCGCGTTGCCCGCCGCGACGACGGGCAGGACGCCCGCGTCGGCGAGGGCGTCGACCGCGTCGTTGAGGACCTCGGAGCGGGGGCCGCCCAGGGAGGCGTTCAGGACGGCCGGCTGCCGGGCGTTCGCGGCCACCCAGTCCAGGCCCGCGAGCAGCCCGGCGTAGGAGCCCGTGCCGTCGCAGCCGAGCACGCGCACCCCGACCAGGCTCGCCTTGCGCGCGACGCCGTACGTGGAACCGGCGATCGTGCCCGCGACGTGCGTGCCGTGGCCGTTGCAGTCCTGGCCCTGCTGGGTCGCGGCGTCCGGCATGGCGTCGTAGCCGGGCTTCGCGCGGCCGCCGAACTCGGTGTGGGCGAAGTCGATGCCGGTGTCGAGGACGTAGACGCTCACCCCGGCGCCGGTGCCGTCGACGGTGTAGTCGCCGTCCAGCGGCGACGTCCGCTGGTCGATCCGGTCCAGGCCCCAGGACGAGGACGGCGCCCGGCTCGTGCGCGTAGGCGCGCCGGCGCCCGCGCCCGCCCCCGCGCCACCGGCGACGGGCGTCGGGCCGGAGGCCACCCGCGTGTTCTCCTCGACCGCCGTCACCCCGGGGCTGGCCCGGACGATGTCCAGCTGGGGCCGGGTGAGGGCCGCCGCGAACCCGTTGAGGGCGGACCCGTAGACGTGCTTCGGCTCCAGCTCCAGCCGCTTTGCCAGCGCGGCCGCGTCCACGGCCTTGCCGACGGTCACGATGTACTCCCCGGCGACGGCGCTGGCGGACGTCCGCAGCGGCACGGGCGTCGCAACGGGCCTCGGCACGGGTGTCGCAACGGGCGTGGGAACGGGCGTCGGCTCGGGCGCGGCAGCGGACGCCGTCCCGGCCGCGACCGGCGCGAGGGTGATGAGGGCGGCGGTGGCCATACGGACGATCAGGCGCATGGAAGGGACTCCTGAGGGGTGGACGGTCCGGCACGGAGGGCGCCGCTCCACCGTGCCGTGTGCTCCGGCGGGGCGGCTCCCGGTTCCATCGGTGCCACGTCGGCGCCGCCTCGGACCTGCTTGAACCGCCCCTCATCCGTACGGCCCCCACCCACCTCGGGGGCGCAGGGCCGCCGCGCCCCCCGGTGCCCCCGCCACACCCCCGGACGTCGTTGACCGGGCCCGCCGGCCGTGATGCCCTCCCCCCATGCACAACCGCCTGAGCCGGGCCCTGCCCCTCGCCGCCGCCCTCGCCGTCCTGTCCGCCGCCGTCGGCCTGCCCGCCACGGCGGCCACCGCCCCCGCGACGGGAGCCGCCGCCGTCACCGCGTCCCGGGACGCCGCCACCACCGCCACCGCCGACGACCCCTCCTACATCGTCACCGTGCACCCCGGTCTCGACCCGGCCGCCGTCGCCGAGGCCCACGGCGTCACCCCGCTGCACGTCTACCGGCACGCGCTGAACGGCTTCGCCGCCCGGCTCTCGCCCGAGCAGGTCGAGGCGCTGCGGGCGGCCGCCCCGGTGGAGTCGGTCCAGGAGGACGGGGCCGCCTCCTCCGGCGGCGCCCGCTGACGCCGGCCGTTCCCCGGCGCGCCCCGGAGGACGTGCCCTACGTCCGGTACACCCGCAACCGCGAGACCTCGTACGACATTTCCGTCACCTCCGGGCCGGGCGCCGGGTGGTAGCGGCCGGCCGAGACCGAGAGGTTCACGATGAGGTAGGCCCACCAGGACCGGCCCACCCCCTTGCGGTCGGCGAACACGCGGGCGCCGTTGACCCACCAGACGACCGAATTCCTGCCGAACTCGACCTTGAGGTCGACCCAGGCCCCGGGCCGCACCGACGGGTCCCGGTGGTAGCGGTGGGCCTGGCGGACGTGGTTGGAGAGTTCCAGCAGGTCCGGGTTGTCGGGGTGGTACTCGAAGACGTCGATCTCCTGGTCGCCGTCCCGCCAGGTCCAGATCGCGGGCCAGGCGCCCACCTCCACGGGCAGCCGCACCCGCGCCTCCAGCACGTCGCCGGTGCGCAGCGCGAAGCCCTCTTCGCTGCCCTCGGTGGTGAGCAGACCGGTGTCCCAGTTGCCGTCGGGGCGGGGCGTCGCCCGGAAGACGCCGCCGCGGCTGTAGTCGGGGTCGGCGACGAGGTGGTCGAGCTTGTTGTCGCCCGGGTTGGTGGGGCCGCCGTCGGGATAGGCCCAGGAGCGGCCCGCGACCCATTGGGTGGTGGAGGAGAAGTCGGCGGTGAAGACGGGAGTGCGCCGGGGCGAGGGCAGCAGCGGTCCGCGGCCGTCCCCACCGCCCGGGGTGACGCGGCGCGCCAGGCGCCGTAGCCATGCGAGCGTGTCCGTGACCATGGGAATGTTCTTCCCGCCCCGGCCTGGCCCCACTCCCGCGTTCTCGCTGAGAGTAATCATACGAACACGCTCAGCGCGTGGCGGCCGCCCCGAGCGCAGCTTCGACGAAGGCGCGGATCAACTCCGGGGACTTGACCCCGCGCTCCCGCTCCACCCCGCTGGAGACGTCCACGCCCCACGCGCCGGTGGTCTCGACGGCCGCCCGGACGTTGGCGGGGGTGAGGCCGCCCGCGAGCAGCCAGCGCCCCTCGGGCGCGGTGAACTGCGCGGAGCCCCAGTTCCACGGCGTGCCGGAGCCGGGGTCGGGGGCGTCGAGCAGCAGCAGGTCCTCACCGAGCTCTCCGCAGCGCGCCACCTGCCCGGCGGTCGCCCGCAGCAGCGTCCGGCCGGGGGCGCGCAGCGCCGCGTAGTACTCGGGGCCCTCGTCCCCGTGGAGTTGCACGGCGCGCACACCGCTGTCCTCGGTGAGCCGCCGGACCTCCTCGATCGACTGCCCCCGGTACACCCCGACGGTGAGCACCCCGTCCGGGACCCGGGCGGCGAGCGCGCGGGCGGTGGCGGCGTCGACGGTGCGGGGGCTGCCGGGGGCGAAGACGAACCCGACGGCGTGCGCGCCGGCGCGGACGGCCGCGTCGACGTCGTGCGCGGTCCGCAGGCCGCAGATCTTGATGAAGGGTTCCGTCATGTCTGTAGTCAACCTCAGAATGAGCGGATGAACGACAAGGGAGTGCAGATCAGCACGGGTGGTCCGGATGCCGGACTCGACGAGCGGCTGAGCAAGGAACTGGACGCCTTCAACCAGGCGGCGACCACGGGGCACGAGCAGTCCGAGTTCACCGTGCGGATCACGGACGCCGACGGCTCGCTCGTCGCCGGGCTCAGCGGCTGGAGCTGGGGCGACCGGGCGGGCATAGAGATGACCTGGGTGCGGGAGGACAGCCGGGGCGGCGGCTGGGGCGGCAGGCTGCTGGCCGCGGCGGAGGCGGAGGCGCGCCGCCGGGGCTGCGTGAGCGTCCTCGTCTCCTCCTTCACCTTCCAGGCGCCCGCCTTCTACGCCCGGCACGGCTATGTGGAGACGGCCCGGGTGCCGGGCTTCCCGGGCGGGCACGAGGACGTGTACTTCCTCAAGCAGCTCTGAGCCGGCCGGAGCGCCGCCGCCCGCGGGCCGGAGCGCCGCCCCGCCGGACCGGCGGCCTCCCGCCGGACGCGGCCCCCGCCGCCGCGCGCCGCACAACGCCCGAGGGCGGCACCCCCCGCGGGGGGTGCCGCCCTCGTTCGAGAACAGCCGATCAGCCGGGGCCGATCAGAAGTCCATGTCACCACCCGGCATGCCGCCGCCCGCGGGGGCACCGGCCTTCTCGGGCTTGTCGGCGATGACGGCCTCCGTGGTGAGGAACAGCGCGGCGATCGACGCGGCGTTCTGCAGCGCGGAGCGCGTGACCTTCGCCGGGTCGATGATGCCCTCGGCGATCATGTCCACGTACTCGCCGGTCGCGGCGTTGAGGCCCCAGCCCACGGTGAGGTTGCGGACCTTCTCCACGACGACGCCACCCTCGAGACCGCCGTTGACGGCGATCTGCTTGAGCGGAGCCTCCAGGGCGAGCTTCACGGCGTTGGCGCCGGTCGCCTCGTCACCCTGCAGGTCGAGCTTCTCGAAGACCGAGGAGGCCTGGAGCAGGGCCACGCCACCACCGGCGACGATGCCCTCCTCGACGGCCGCCTTCGCGTTGCGAACGGCGTCCTCGATGCGGTGCTTGCGCTCCTTGAGCTCGACCTCGGTCGCGGCGCCGGCCTTGATGACGGCCACGCCGCCGGCCAGCTTCGCGAGGCGCTCCTGGAGCTTCTCGCGGTCGTAGTCCGAGTCGGAGTTCTCGATCTCGGCGCGGATCTGGTTGACGCGGCCCTGGACCTGGTCGCTGTCACCGGCACCGTCGACGATGGTGGTCTCGTCCTTGGTGATGACGACCTTGCGGGCGCGGCCGAGCAGGTCGAGACCGGCGTTCTCGAGCTTGAGGCCGACCTCCTCGGAGATGACCGTGCCACCGGTGAGGATGGCGATGTCGCCGAGCATGGCCTTGCGGCGGTCGCCGAAGCCCGGGGCCTTGACGGCGACGGACTTGAAGGTGCCGCGGATCTTGTTGACGACCAGGGTCGACAGGGCCTCGCCCTCGACGTCCTCGGCGATGATCAGCAGCGGCTTGCCGGACTGCATGACCTTCTCCAGGAGCGGCAGCAGGTCCTTGACCGAGCCGATCTTGGAGTTGACGATCAGGATGTACGGGTCGTCGAGGGACGACTCCATACGCTCCATGTCGGTGGCGAAGTACGCCGAGATGTAGCCCTTGTCGAAGCGCATGCCTTCGGTGAGCTCGAGCTCCAGACCGAAGGTCTGGGACTCCTCGACGGTGATGACGCCTTCCTTGCCGACCTTGTCCATGGCCTCGGCGATGAGCTCGCCGATCTGGGTGTCGGCGGCGGAGATGGAGGCCGTGGAAGCGATCTGCTCCTTGGTCTCGACATCCTTGGCCTGGGCGAGCAGGGCGGCGGAGACGGCCTCGACGGCCTTCTCGATACCACGCTTGAGGGCCATCGGGTTGGCGCCGGCCGCCACGTTGCGCAGGCCCTCGCGGACGAGCGCCTGGGCGAGCACGGTCGCGGTGGTCGTACCGTCGCCGGCGACGTCGTCCGTCTTCTTGGCGACTTCCTTGACCAGCTCGGCGCCGATCTTCTCGTACGGGTCCTCGAGCTCGATCTCCTTGGCGATGGAGACACCATCGTTGGTGATCGTGGGGGCGCCCCACTTCTTCTCAAGGACGACGTTGCGACCCTTGGGGCCAAGGGTGACCTTGACGGCGTCGGCGAGCTGGTTCATCCCACGCTCGAGACCGCGCCGGGCCTCCTCGTCGAACGCAATGATCTTGGCCATCTGAAGTGGTCCTCCCGGACAGCGGTGGATTGCTCCCAGGACCGCGCCCGCGCCCGCGACGGACGGCCTGCGTGTTCGGCGGTTCCTTCCCGCCGAACCCCGCGGGCCTCACCGACCCGGTCCTCGTTTCAGTAGCACTCTCACCTGGAGAGTGCTAACGCCAATGATTAGCACTCGACCCCCGCGAGTGCAAGCGGCTTGGACGAACACCCCGGTGAACACGTGTGGACACACCCCCACGCGCGAGGGGCCCACATCCCGTCTCCGGGATGTGGGCCCCTCTGTACGCGTGGGCGGTCGATCGCGCCAGTACTAGCCGAGTGCGAGCTTGACCATGTCCGCCTGCGGACCCTTCTGGCCCTGCGAGATCTCGAACTCGACCCGCTGACCCTCTTCAAGGGTGCGGTACCCGTCCATCTGGATGGCGCTGTAGTGGACGAACACATCCGCACCACCGTCGACCGCGATGAAGCCGTAGCCCTTCTCCGCGTTGAACCACTTGACGGTGCCCTGAGCCATGCCTAACTCCCCTATTACTGGCCCTTGCGCAGGAACGCACTTCGCGATCCCGGGTCATCACTTGCGTCGGAACGCGTCGACCGAGGCTGAATGTATCCGCGCCGGTGCTGTCTGCAACAGGTCAATCCGACGAGAATTCTGGACACGGGGAAATATCGAAAAAGACTGAAAATCCGGCAGATTCCCGGGCAACTCGGGCCCGGCATAGCTCGCCAATAGCCCATAGCGCACTTGCACATTGACCCGATGTCGACCCTGGCGCGACCGGTTCATATGCGGGTGGCAAGACCGGCGGAGGGGACTTCCCCAACCCTACCGCGCCCAATCAAACAGAATTACCCCCTCCGCTTATTAACGGAGGGGGTAATTACGGTTTCCGGCGCCCGAACGGTCAGCCCCCGGCGACCGCGGGAATGATCGAGACGCCCGCGCCGTCCGGCGTCGCCGCCTGCAGCCCGCCCTCGAAGCGCACGTCGTCGTCGTTCACGTAGACGTTGACGAACCGGCGGAGCTTGCCCTGGTCGTCCAGGACGCGCGCGGCGATGCCCGGGTGGCTCTTCTCCAGGGACTCGATGACCTCGGCGAGGGTGGCGCCCTCGGCCGGGACCTCGGCCTGACCGCCGGTGTAGGTGCGCAGGATGGTGGGGATGCGGACGATGACGCTCATGGCGCTACTGCCTTTCCGGGAGTATCAGGGGAGGGTCAGGCCAGGCCGGCGGCGCGGAACGCGTCCAGGCTCGGGCGGATGGTGGCGGTCTGGCCGCTGTCCGCGGCCACCGCCTCCAGGGTCTTCAGGCCGTCACCGGTGTTCAGGATGACGGTGGTCAGGGCGGGGTCCAGCTGCCCGTTCTCGATCAGCTTCTTCGTCACGCCGACGGTCACGCCGCCCGCGGTCTCGGCGAAGATGCCCTCGGTCTGGGCGAGGATCTTGATGGCCTCGACGACCTGCTCGTCGGTGACGTCCTCGACGAAGCCGCCGGTGCGCCGTGCGATGTCCAGGACGTACGGGCCGTCCGCCGGGTTGCCGATCGCCAGGGACTTGGCGATGGTGTTCGGCTTCTGGGGGCGGACCACGTCGTGACCGGCCTTGAAGGCGGTCGACACCGGGGAGCAGCCCTCGGCCTGGGCGCCGAAGATCTTGTACGGCCTGTCCTCGACCAGGCCCAGCCTGATCAGCTCCTGCAGACCCTTGTCGATCTTCGTGAGCTGCGAGCCGGACGCGATCGGGATGACGATCTGGTCGGGCAGCCGCCAGCCGAGCTGCTCGCAGATCTCGTACGCCAGGGTCTTGGAGCCCTCGCCGTAGTACGGGCGCAGGTTGACGTTGACGAAGCCCCAGCCCTCGCCCAGCGGGTCGCCGATGAGCTCGGAGCAGAAGCGGTTCACGTCGTCGTAGTTGCCCTCGATGCCGACGAGCTCGCCGCCGTAGACACCGGCCATGACGACCTTGCCCTGCTCCAGGTCGTGCGGGATGAACACGCAGGAGCGGAAACCGGCCCGGGCGGCCGCGGCGCCGACGGCGCCGGCCAGGTTGCCGGTGGAGGAGCAGGAGAGGGTGGTGAAGCCGAAGGCGCGGGCCGCCTCGACGGCGATGGCCACGACGCGGTCCTTGAAGGAGTGCGTCGGGTTGCCGGAGTCGTCCTTGACGTAGAGCTTGCCGGTGACGCCGAGTTCCTTGGCGAGGTTGGCCGCGTCCACGAGCTTGGTGAAGCCGGGGTTCAGACTGGGCTTGGACGCCACGTCCGCGGGGACCGGCAGGAGCGGCGCGTAGCGCCAGATGTTGTTCGGGCCGGCCTCGATCGCGGCGCGCAGGGCGGCCGGATCGCCCGTGGGGAGGTCGTAGGCGACTTCCAGGGGTCCGAAGCACTCGACGCACGCGAAGAGGGGGCCGAGTTCGAAACGGGTACCGCACTCGCGACAGGAAAGTCCGGTGGCGGGTCCGAGATCGACAGAGGTGGGAACAGTCTGTGCAGCCATGATGGCGAGGCCCTTTCTCCTCATCTTCCCCATGGCGCACTTCGCCATGAGACGGAATTGGCACCTTCCCTAGCCGGGGCCCCGCAGGATGCGTGTCGCATCACGAGAACCGACTGGAGGGTTGCCGGGGCTTCAACGGGCCGTGTCCCTCTGCCCCTCTGGATGAGCGGTATGGCACCGGCACACGCGCTCTGTGGCGCGCCGGTGCGTTTGTACGCGAAGGGCCCCCGGCATGCGGCGGTCCTGCGCGTTGTTCAAGACTGTAACCGAAGGTCCGTGGCGTTGAGACAGGCGTCCGAACCGCGAGATGGATCACTTTTCGGTCAATCCGACCAAGCTGCAGGGAGTACTCAGGGTGCTGGAAGAGGTGGAGCGCTGGCTGGCCGACCGCTCCTGGTCCGCCGCCGACCGACCGCTCGACCAGTTGCTGGAGCGCAAACGGGCAGCTGGGACCACGGTCAGCGTGGTGCTGCCGGCGCTCGACGAGGAGGCGACGGTCGGCGCGATCGTCGAGGTGATCCGGCGCGATCTGATCGAGGGGCTGCCGGTCCCGCTGGTGGACGAGCTGGTCGTGGTCGACTCGGGCTCCAGTGACGCTACGGCGGACGTCGCGGCGAAGGCGGGCGCCCACGTGGTGCACCGGGACGACATCCTGCCGCGCATCCCCGCACTGGCCGGCAAGGGCGAGGTGCTGTGGCGCTCCCTGCTGGCCACCACCGGGGACGTCGTCTGCTTCGTCGACGCCGACCTGCGGGACTTCTCGGCCACCTTCGTCTCCGGCATCGTCGGGCCGCTGCTGACCGAGCCGGACGTGCAGTTCGTGAAGGCGATGTACGACCGCCCGCTGGCCGCGGGAGCCGGCGCTGCCGCCCCGGGGGGCACGCCGGAGCAGGGGGGCCGGGTCACCGAACTCGTCGCGCGCCCGCTGCTCAACCTGCACTGGCCGCTGCTGGCCGGCTTCGTGCAGCCGCTGGGCGGGGAGTACGCGGTGCGCCGCTCGCTGCTGGAGCGGCTGCCGTTCCCCGTCGGGTACGGGGTCGAGCTGGGCCTGCTGGTCGACGCGCTGCACACGGTCGGACTGGACGCGCTGGCCCAGGTGGACGTGGGCGTACGGCTCCACCGCCATCAGGACGGTCAGGCGCTGGGCCGGATGGCCGCCGCGATCTACCGCACCGCCGAGCTGCGGCTCGCGCGCGGGCACTCCCTGGGCCACCGCCGGGGGTATCCCCGCGTCCGGCCGGAGCTGACGCAGTTCGAGCGGGGGCCGGGCGGCTTCGTGCCGCGCACCCACCCGGTGGACACCGAGGAGCGGCCGCCGATGCTGGGCGTCGCGGAGTACGCCCGGCGGCGGGCGGCCTGACGGGTTCGGGAGTTTGCGCGGGGCCGGGCCGGGCTAGGTTCGCGACATGGCTTCATCTCAGGTACTCGTCGCCGCGAACCGCGGCCCGCTGTCCTATTCCCTCGATGCGGAAGGCACCCTCAGCTCCCGGCGCGGCGGGGGCGGCCTCGTCTCCGGCCTGTCCGCGGCCCTGGCCCGGCAGCCGGAGGCGCTGTGGATCTGCGCCGCCCTGTCGGACGCCGACCGGGAGGCGGTCCGCCGGGGCGTCTCCGAGCCCGGGGTCCGGATGCTGGACATCGATCCCACGACCTACGACGACGCGTACAACGGCATCGCGAACTCGGTGCTGTGGTTCACCCACCACCACCTGTACGACGTTCCCCGCGAGCCGGTCTTCGACGCGGAGTTCCGCCGCCGCTGGGCGTCGTACACCGCCTACAACCAGGCCTTCGCGCGGGCTCTGGCGCAGGAGGCCGCCGAGGGCGCCCGCGTCCTGGTGCAGGACTACCACCTGGCGCTGGTCCCGGGGGCCCTGCGCGAGCTGCGGCCCGACCTGCGGATCGCGCACTTCACGCACACGCCGTGGGCGTCCCAGGAGTTCCTGCGGATGCTGCCCGACGACGTGCGGCGGCAGCTGCTGTGGGGGATGCTCGGCGCCGACGTGGTGGGCTTCCACACCTGGGCGTGGGCGCACACCTTCATGGGCGGCACGCACCTGGACGACGAGCGGGGCACCGCCGCGCCGGCGTTCCCGGCGGGGGCGGCGCCCGGAGAGGGCCGGTACGTCGAGATGTCCCCGTCGGGGCCGGTGCGGCACCGGCGGACGGACGTGGCGGTGTACCCGCTGGGCGTGGACGCGGACGAACTGCGCGCGCTGGCCCACCGGCCGGAGGTGGACCAGAAGCTGGCCGAGCTGCGGGCGCAGGTCGGTGACCGCAGGACGATCGTCCGCGTGGACCGCACGGAGCTGTCGAAGAACATCCTGCGGGGCCTGCTGGCCTACCGGGAGCTGCTGACGGTCCATCCCGAGTGGCGGGGCCGGGTGGTGCACCTGGCGTCCGCCTACCCCTCCCGGCAGGACCTGAAGGTCTACCGGGACTACACGGCGGCCGTCTCGGAGCTGGCGGCCGAGATCAACGCGGAGTTCGGCACGCGGGACTGGCAGCCGGTGCTGGTGGCCGTGCAGGACGATTTCGCTCGGTCGCTGGCGGCCTACCGGATGGCGGACGTGGCGCTGGTCAATCCCGTGCGCGACGGGATGAACCTGGTGGCGAAGGAGATCCCGGTGGTGTCGGAGGCGGGCTGCGCGGTGGTGCTGTCCACGGGGGCCGGGGCGTACGAGGAGTTCCGCGAGGACGCGCTGACGGTGAACCCGTACGACGTGTCGGAGACGGCCCAGGCTCTGCACGCCGCGCTGTCCATGCCGGCCGACGAGCGCGCGGAGCGCACGAAGCGCCTGGCCGCCGCGGCGACGGCGCTGCCCCCGGCGGCCTGGTTCGAGGCCCAGCTCGCGGCCCTCACCCCCTGAGGTCCCCGCGCCCGCACGCCGGCGAGCCGGACGCCCCGGATTCGCCGGCGTGCGGGGCGGCGCGGAAGCGGGTCAGTCGCGGACGGCCGCGGCCAGGGCCGCGAGGAAGGAGACGACCGCGGCCGGTCCGGGCAGGACGAGGTCGGCGCGGGACGCCAGCTCCGGCACCTCGGCGGAGCCACTGCACACCAGCAGTCCCGGCAGCCCCTCGGCCCGCCGCTTCTCGACCGCCGAGTAGGCGGCGAGGTCGCCGAGGTCGTCACCCGCGTACAGCACCGCCTCCGCGCCCGTCTCCGCCAGGAACCCGGTGAGGGCGACGCCCTTGTCCACCCCAGGCGGACGCAGTTCCAGGACCGCCCGCCCGGGCTCGACCATCAGCCCGTGCCGCGCCGCGAGCTCGCCCAGCGGCCGGCGCAGGGCCTCGAAGGCCGCCTCCGGGTCGGCGGCGCGCCGCGTGTGCACGGCCAGCGCCCGGCCCTTCTCCTCGATCCAGGTGCCCTGCCAGGCCCCGATGGAGTCCAGGAAGCCGGGCAGCTCCGCCCGGACCGCCGCCACCCCGGGGTGCTCGGCGGGGGCGTGCACGATCCCGCTGACGGCGTCCCAGCGCTCGGCGCCGTAGTGGCCGAGGACGACCAGGTGTTCCAGCCCCGGGACCCCGGCGAAACCGCCGTGGCGCACGGCGACGCCCGCCGGCCGGCCGGTGACCACGGCGACGGAGGCCACCTCGGGGGCCAGCGCCGCCAGGGCGGGTACGGCTCCGGGATGGGCCCGCGCCTGGTCCGGGTCCGGGACGATCTCGGCGAGGGTGCCGTCGAAGTCCAGGGCGACCACGGAACGCCCGGGTCTGCGCAGCAGGGCGTCGAGGCCCTCGCGCCCGGCTGCGGTGACGGGCATCGGCAAGTCGTGCGGATGGCTCCCCATACGGACGACCCTAAACGGTCGCACCGGGCGACGGCTATGGCGGGGGCCACCCGCCCCCGGCCACAGCACTAGCTAGCGCCTGGCCCGCTGGGCCTCGCGGATGCGGCGCAGGCGGTTGACCGTGCCCGGTGCGTGGGCCAGCGCGCGGGGGTCGTCCATCAGCACGTTGAGCAGCTGGTAGTAGCGGACCGGGGTCAGCCCCAGCCCTTCCCGTATCGCCCGCTCCTTGGCCCCGGGACCGGGCCAGGTACGTCCCTCGTACGCGAGCACCGCGGCCTCCGTGGCCGTCAACCGCCCGTCGTCCGTCATACCGCCAGATTAACGCCGCCCACCGACACCGGCCCGGCCCGGTTCAGCGGGGGTCGGCCGCCCGGGCCTTCGTCGCGATCTCCTCCAGCACCCTCGCCGGCTGCCCGCCCGGCTCGACGGCCTTGCCGATGTTCTGCTTGATGTCCTCGCTGACGCCCGCCCAGGACTTCTTGCCCACCGGGTAGAGCCGGGAGGACGGCAGGGCGTCCAGGAAGGTCTTCAGCTGCGGGGCGGCCCCGCCGGCCGCGGCGGCCTGCGCGGCGCGGTAGCCGGTGGTGGTGACCGGGAGCAGGTCGTACATGGTGGTGAAGGCGGTCACGTTTTCCGCCTCGTAGAGGTGGTCCAGGAACTTCCCGGACTCCTTGCGGTGGCCGTTCTTGAAGGCCATCACCCAGTCGGCGACGCCCATCGCCGACTGCTCGGTGCCGTCGGCGGTGGGCAGGGTGACCATGCCGAACTTCACGCCCTTGCCGGCCGCCTGCTTGATCAGGGTCGGGTGGCCGTTGAGCATGCCCACCTCGCCCCGCGTGAAGGCGTCGAAGGCGGCCTGCCGGTCCAGCTTCCCCGGTTCGACCGGTCCGGTCAGGCCCTGGCCGACCATCTTGTCCCTGAGGAACTCCAGCGCCTTGACGTTCTCGGTGGCGTCGAGGGAGTACCGCTCCTCGTTGTCGGTGTAGCCGCCGCCCCCGGACAGCATCCACATCATCGTCTCGGCCTGGGCCTCCTCGCGGCCCAGCGGCAGCGCGAAGGGGGTGGGGACGCCGGCGCCCTTGAGCTTCTTCGCGGCCGCCTCCAGCTCCGCCCAGCTCTTGGGCTGCCAGCCGTTCCTGGCGTCCTTCGCGAGGACGCCGGCGTCGGTGAGCAGCTTCTCGTTGTAGAAGAGCAGCCGGGTGCTGGCCACGAAGGGCAGCCCGTACTGGACCCGCTTGACCTTGCCCGCGTCGGCGAGCGGCCCGAGGAAGTCGGCCTCGGTCTTCACGGAGAGCAGTTCGTCGGCCGTGTAGAGCTTGCCCGCCTCCGCGTAGTCGGCGTAGGCGCCGATCTGCGCGATGTCGGGGGCCTTGCCGGCCTTGACCATCTCGGCGACCTTGGCGTCGACCTCGGACCAGGAGTAGACGCTGACCTCGACGTCGATGCCGGGGTTGGTCTTCTCGAAGTCCTCGGCGAGCGTCTTCCAGTAGGTGGCCGACGAGTTCTGCGGATTGTCCCCGTACTCGGCCGCCACGACCCGCAGGGTCACCTCGTTGTCCCCGGTGAGCCCGTCGACGGCTCCGCAGCCGGTCAGTGTCGCGGCCGTCAGGCACAGTGCGGCGCCGGAGGCGGCCAGGCGCAGGTATCGGCGGTTCACAGTTCTCGTTCCACCCCTAGTCGTACGTACGATCCACGTAAGGTCTACACCACTTTGGCCGCTAATCCACATCCGCGGTCCCCGATTTGTATGGCCACTCAACAATCCCCCTCAATGGACTAGACCTTTCCCCGTGAAGCACGCGAGACTGTCCCCTGTGAAACCCGTGAAACACGTCATCGCCCTGGATGTGGGCGGCACCGGGATGAAGGCCGCCCTGGTCGCCGCCGACGGCACCCTGCTCCACGAGGCGCGCCGCGCCACCGGCCGCGAGCGGGGCGCCGACGCCGTCGTCGAGACGATCCAGGACTTCGCCGCCGAGCTGCTCGCCCTCGGCCGCGAGCGCTACGGACGCTCCGCGTCCGCCGCCGGAGTCGCCGTGCCCGGCATCGTCGACGCCGAGAACGGCATCGCCGTCTACGCGGCGAACCTCGGCTGGCGCGACGTACCGATGCGGGCCCTGCTCAGCAGCCGGCTCGGCGGGATCCCGGTGGCCCTCGGCCACGACGTGCGCACGGGCGGCCTCGCCGAAGGACGCATCGGCGCGGGCCGCGGCGCCGACCGCTTCCTCTTCGTGCCGCTGGGCACCGGCATCGCCGGAGCCATCGGCATCGCGGGCCGCATCGAGGCCGGCGCCCACGGCTACGCGGGCGAGATCGGGCACATCGTGGTCCGCCCCGGCGGTCCCGCCTGCGGCTGCGGCCAGTACGGCTGCCTGGAGACGCTCGCCTCCGCCTCCGCCGTCTCCCGCGCCTGGGCGGCCGCCTGCGGCGACCCCGAGGCGGACGCCGCGCACTGCGCCAAGGCCGTCGAATCCGGTGACGCGCGCGCCCGGGAGGCCTGGCTGGCGGCCGTCGGCGCCCTCGCCGACGGCCTGGTCACCGCCATCACCCTGCTCGACCCGCGCACCCTGATCATCGGCGGCGGGCTGGCGGAGGCGGGGGAGACCCTCTTCGCACCCCTACGGGCGGCCGTCGAGGAGCGCGTGACGTTCCAGCGGCTCCCGCACATCGTTCCGGCGGCCCTCGGGGACACCGCCGGATGCCTGGGCGCAGGGCTGCTCGCCTGGGACCTACTCGCCACGGAGGTACCTGCCTGATGTCCGGAAGCGCGCACAGCACTGTTCTCTCCGGCGCCAGGGTGGTGCTGCCCACCGGAACCGTGGCCAACGGCAGGGTCATCGTCGACGGCGGCCGCATCGCGGGCAGTGCCCGGGAGGGCGCGCGGGTCGTGGACCTGTCCGGGCACTGGATCGTCCCCGGCTTCGTCGACATGCACAACCACGGCGGCGGCGGCGCCTCGTTCACCTCCGGCACCGCCGAGGAGGTCCTGCGGGGCGTCCGCACCCACCGCGAGCACGGCACCACCACCCTGGTCGCCTCCACCGTCACCGGGGACCTGGACGAACTGGCCCGCCGCGCCGGTCTGCTCGCCGAACTCACCCGGCAGGGCGAGATCGCGGGCATCCACTTCGAGGGCCCGTTCATCAACGCCTGCCGCAAGGGCGCCCACAAGGCGGAACTGCTGCGGGACCCCGACCCGGCCGAGGTCCGCAAGCTGATCGACGCCGCGCACGGCGCGGCCCGCATGTTCACCCTCGCCACCGAACTCCCCGGCGGCCTGGAATCCGTACGGCTGCTCGCCGAGCACGGGGTGATCGCCGCGATCGGGCACACGGACGCCACGTACGAGCAGACGCGCGCGGCCATCGACGCGGGCGCCTCCGTGGCCACCCACCTCTTCAACGCGATGCCGGGCCTCGCGCACCGGGCACCCGGCCCGATCGCCGCGCTGCTGGAGGACGAGCGGATCACCGTCGAGCTCATCAACGACGGCACCCACCTGCACCCGGCGGCACTGGAACTCGCCTTCCACCACGCGGGCGCGCACCGCGTGGCCCTGATCACCGACGCGATGGACGCGGCCGGCTTCGGCGACGGGACCTACCACCTCGGCCCGCTCGAGGTCGAGGTCAAGGAGGGCGTGGCCCGCCTCGTCGAGGGCGGCTCGATCGCCGGTTCGACGCTGACCCTGGACACCGCCTTCAAGCGCTCGGTCACCGTCGACAAGCTGCCCGTGGAGTCCGTGGTCCAGGCGATCTCCGCCAACCCGGCCAAGCTGCTCGGCCTCTACGACGAGATCGGCTCGCTGGAGCCCGGCAAGCACGCCGACCTCGTCGTCCTGGACGCCGGGTTCGACGTCCGGGGCGTCATGCGGCGCGGCGAATGGGTCGTCAGCCCGCCCGCGCAGCCCGGCCCCTGACGGCCAACCGGCTGGAGCGGGGCCGGCGGTCGGCCCGGAGGACTGGGCCGACCGCTCTGCGTTTGGCATGATCCCGGCAGCAACAGACCCGGGGGAGCCCAATGATCCTGACCGTCACGCTCAACACCGCGCTCGACGTCACCTACCGCGTGCCGCGGCTACTCCCGCACGCCTCGCACCGGGTCGCCGCCGTCACCGAGCGCCCCGGCGGCAAGGGCCTCAACGTGGCCCGCGTCCTGGCCGCCCTCGGCCACGAGGTGACCGCGACGGGCTTCGCGGGCGGGCCCGCCGGCGCCGTCATGACGGACCTGCTCAGGCGGTCCCCCGGTGTGGTGGACGCCCTGGTCCCCTGCGCGGGCACCACCCGCCGCACGGTGGCCGTGGTCGACGACGCCTCCGGCGACACCACGCAGTTCAACGAGCCCGGCCCGCTGATCACGGCCGCGGAGTGGGCCCTCTTCCTGGAGCGGTACGAGGAGCTGCTGGCCGCCGGGGCCCGCGCGGTGGCCCTGTGCGGAAGCCTGCCGCCGGGCGTGCCGGTGGGCGCGTACGCCGTGCTCGTGCGGGCCGCCCGCACGGCCGGGGTCCCGGTCCTGCTGGACACCAGCGGCGAGGCCCTGCGCCGCGGGGTCGCCGCCCGCCCCGAGATCATCAAGCCGAACGCCGCCGAACTCGCCGAACTCACCGGGTCGCGCGAGCCGCTGCCCGCCACCCGCGACGCCCGCCGCCGGGGCGCCCACGCGGTGGTCACCTCGCTCGGCCCGGACGGCCTGCTGGCGGCCACCCCCGACGGCGCCTGGCGGGCGGCCCCGCCGCGCGCCCTGGCCGGAAACCCCACCGGAGCCGGCGACTCCGCCGTCGCGGGGCTGCTGTCGGGCCTGGCCGAGGGCCTGGACTGGCCGGAGCGGCTGATCCGCGCGGTCGCCCTGTCGGCGGCCACGGTCCTCGCCCCGGTTGCGGGAGAGTTCGACCCCCGCACCTACGAGGAGGTACGGGGGTCGGTGAAGGTCACCCGGGCGGCCGACTAAACGCGGTGGCGGCGGCCGGCGTTCCCGCTCACTCCTTCTCGAGCCAGAGCTGGTCGAGGACGACGTCGCACTGGTTGCCGGCCTCGCACGAGATCCTGATCGTGTTCGAGCCCTGCTTGAGCTGCACGATCGAGTAGGTGTTGGTCCACCCCTTGGCCCAGTCGCCCTCGGCGGCCTTGGAGAAGTTCTTCATGTTGACCGGGCGGGACTGCGCCTCGCCGTTGACCGTCAGCGTGGTGTTGGCGTCCTTGCCCGGCACCCCGTAGGTCATCTTCAGCTTGTAGCCGCCCGCCTTGGGCACCTCGACGGTCCACGTCGCCGCGGCTCCCAACGCGTTCAGGCCGCCCACGTACTGGCCGCCGGCGCTCTTGGCACCCGGCACGGTGTTCTGCAGCATCGCGCCGCCCGTGAGCGACATGCCGGCGCCCGCGAAGTCCGCCTTCGGAAGCTGGGCCTCCGAGGGCGCGGCGGAGGTCGGGGGCGCGCTCGACGGCTTCTGCGGGGCGGCCGACTGCTGGCCCGTCCCCGCGGTCTCGCCGGCCTTGTCCTCGCCCTTGTCGCCGAAGGCCAGGGCGGCGCCGATGCCGATGGCGACCGCACCGACCACCGCGACCGCCGCGATCAGCAGCCCGCGGCGGCTGGAGCCGCCGTTGCCGCCGCCGCGACCGGCGTGACCGCCGTGGCCGCCGGAGTGCGAGAGCGTCTGCGTCTGGTGCTGCGGGGGCTGCGCTTGCGGCGGTACGCCGTAACCGCCCGCCTGGAGTGCCTCCGGGGCCTGGTACTGCGCCTGGTAGGGAGGCTGCGGGGCGGTGCCCTGCTGCTGGGGCACCGGGCCGCGCTGGCCGCCCCCCTTGCGGCGCTCGCCGACCGTGCGCACCTGGTGGTGCGAGGTGCGGGGAACGCCCGGCTGTGCACCCGGCTGACCGCCGCCCGACGGGCCGGGGTAGCCGTATCCGCCGCCCTGACCGGGCGGTGTGGCTCCGGCGGCCTGGCCGTCCGCGTAGAGATAGCCGAACGGATCGTCGTCCTCGGGCTGGTTCGCCCCACCGTGCGGGCCGTTGTTCGCGGGCGTCGTCATCGCAGGTCACTCCTTTCGACCCCCGGGAGCCTACCCCGAACAGGTGCACCCACGGGCGGCCGACGGCCTCAGCCGGCCCGGCGGTGGGTCTTGGAGCGGGACCGCTTCTCGATGTACATCCGCTGGTCGGCGGAGCGCAGCACCTCGTCCGCGGACATGCCGCAGCTGGCCCAGCCGATCCCGAAACTGGCCCCCACGCGGACCGCCCGCCCGTCCACGCGGATCGGCGGGATGATCGCGTTGCGCAGCCGGACGGCCAGGTCCGCCGCGTCCGCGGCGCCGAGTCCGTCGGCGAGTACGACGAATTCGTCACCACCCAGCCGGGCGACGGTGTCACCGTCCCTGACGCACGTGGTCAGCCGCCGGGCCACCTCGATCAGGACCGCGTCCCCCGTGTGGTGCCCGAACCGGTCGTTGATCGACTTGAAGCCGTCGAGGTCGCAGAAGAGCACCGCGAGCCCCTTCGTCCCGTCGTCGACGTCCGTCGCCGGGGCCACCGTGTGCACGTGGTGGTCGTACGGGCCGTCGGCCGGCGACGGGACCGTCCCGGCGTAGTCGAAGGGGTCGGGGCCGGGCCCGTAGCCGGAACCGTGCCCGGAGGGGTGGCCGGGGTCGGCGCCCGGTCCGAGGCCGTGGCCGGGGGCGGGGCCCGGGCCGTCCGGCCGGAAACCGTGCTCGCCCGCGCCGCCCGCCCCGACCCGCACCTCGTGCCCGTCGCGCCCCTCGTAGGCCGCGTCCAGGGCCTCCACCGCGGTGGCCCGTACCGACTGGGGCCTGCGGCACAGCCGGGCCCCGAGCCGGGCCCGCAGCTCGGCGCTGTTGGGCAGGCCGGTCAGCGAGTCGTGGCTGGCCCGGTGGGCGAGCTGGAGCTCGTGGCGCTTGCGCTCCTCGATGTCCTCGACGTGCGTGAGCAGGAACCGCGGCCCGTCGGCGGCGTCGGCGACCACGGAGTTGCGCAGCGAGACCCATACGTACGTGCCGTCGCGCCGGCCCAGGCGCAGCTCGGCGCGCCCGCCTTCGGCCGAGGTCCGCAGCAGGGTGCCGATGTCCTCGGGGTGGACCAGGTCGGAGAAGGAGTAGCGGCGCAGGACGGAGGCCGGGCGGCCCAGCAGCCGGCACAGCGCGTCGTTGGTCCGCAGCAGCCGGCCGTGCTGGTCCCCGCCCATCTCGGCGATGGCCATGCCGCTGGGCGCGTACTCGAAGGCCTGGCGGAAGGACTCCTCGCTGGCCCGCAGCGCCTGCTGCTCGCGCTCGAGGCGGACCAGGGCCCGCTGCATGTTGGCGCGGAGCCGGGCGTTGCTGATCGCGATGGCCGCCTGGAAGGCGTACATCTGGAGCGCTTCGCGCCCCCAGGCTCCCGGTCGGCGCCCGTTGCGCGGTCTGTCCACCGAGATGACACCCAGCAGTTCCCCGCCGGACGCGTACATGGGTGCGTAGAGGCGGTCCTCGGGGTGCCATTCGTCCTCGAACCGCGGGTCGGGGCCGTCGGTGTGCCACTGGGGGACGTCGTCCTCCATGAGCACCCAGCCCTCGGTGTGCGGGATGAAGCGCAGACCGTCCCAGTCCTCACCCATCGTCAGGCGGCGTTCCCAGGAAGAGCGGGAGCCGACGCGGCCGGTGATGAGGGCCTCCGCGGAGGGGTCGCCGGCGAAGGCGGCGACGACGAGATCACCGTCGGGGCGTACGAGGTTGACACAGGCGAGTTCGTAGCCGAGGCCCGTGACGATGCCGTTCACGACGGTCTGCAGGGTGTCCGCCAGGCTCCGGGCCGTGTTGAGCTCGGCCACCACCCGGTGCAGCTGCCGCAGGGTCGCAAGACGGACGTACGGCTCCGACTCGGTCTCCATTGCTCGCTCTCCCCGAGACCTCGACAGCAACTCCAGGTTTGTCATCGGCGTTTGTTGCGGTGTCCCGTCCACTGAATCACAGTGAGCTGTGCGGCAGGTACACAGGGTCAACAAATCTTGCTCTGTGTGACTTAAGTCACACGAGATGGATATATGCGCGTCAGGGGCGGGTCACGGCGGAGAGCGCTCCCCCTCGGTTCCCGCGGCCACACGATACGCCGGAGGCCTAGGACGAGGGGCGGGGACGCGACTCGGACCGGCGCCCGATGTGCGCGCGGGGAGGACCGCACTAGCGTGCGGAGCGTGCCCCAGACGACCCCCGTACCCCCCGAGCCCCGCACCGACCCGCATGCTGGGGGAGTGAGCGACGAAGAGTTCCGGGCCGCCATGTCCCGGCTGGCGGCGGGCGTGTGCCTGATCACCGCGCACGAGACCCCCCTGACGGCGGACGGCCCGCGCGGCGAGGACGTCGGAATGACGGCCACCGCGTTCATGTCGGTGTCCCTGGACCCGCCCCTGGTGCTGGTGAGCCTGCGCGAGGGCTCCCGAATGGACGACCTGCTGGCGGAACAGCCGCTGTGGGGGGTCTCGCTCCTCGCCGACCACCAGCTGCAGATCGCCGGCCGGTTCGCCATGAAGGGCCGGATCAGCGACCGGCTGCTCTTCGCCGACCTGCCCGTCGTCCGCGGCGAGACCTCCGGGGCCCCGCTGCTGAGCGGCGCCCTGGCCACCCTGGAATGCCGTACGGAGCAGCGCGTCGAGGCGGGCGACCACACCCTGGTGATCGGCCGCGTCCTCACCGCCGCCCTGCCCTCCCCCGACGGCCGGCCGCTGACCTACTTCCGCGGCCGCTACCGGCACCTGGGCACCTGAGGGCCGCGCGCCGGGGCTACCAGTCGCGGCCGGTGCGCCCGCGCTTGGTCTCGCCCCGCGCCTTCTTCTCGCGCAGCCGCCGCTCGTTGATCCCCCGCGGGATCTTCGTCGCCCGGCGCGGCTTCGGCGGCGGCGCCGTCGCCTCGGCCAGCAGCGAGGCCAGCCGGACCAGCGCCATCTCCCGGTTGCGGAACTGCGAGCGGTGCTCGGAGGCCCGTACGGTCACCACGCCGTCCACCAGCCGCCCGGCGAGCCGCTCCAGCGCCCGCGCCTTCCACACCTCGGGCAGCGCGTCGGTCGCCGCCAGGTCGAAGAGCAGCTCCACGCGGGAGTCGGAGGTGTTCACGTGCTGGCCGCCGGGCCCCGAGGACCGCGAGAAGCGCCAGGTGAGCTCGCCCTCGGGGAGCACGACCGAACCGCGGATGACATGGGGACCAGGCATGCCCCCTATGATCCGCGCCCACCGGCCCCGCGTCACCCGCATTACGGGGGTGTGAATGTCCGCGGGAACCCGGCGGCCCTCTCGGTGCGTTAGAGGGATGAGCGGTAACTTGACCGCCGTACGTGCATGTCGGATGAGGAAAGGGACATTCCCATGGCTGTCAGCCTGTCCAAGGGCGGCAACGTCTCGCTCACGAAGGAGGCCCCGGGCCTCGCTGCCGTCACGGTCGGTCTCGGCTGGGACGTCCGTACGACCACCGGCGTCGACTTCGACCTCGACGCCTCGGCCATCGCGGTCAACCAGACGGGCAAGGTCGTCTCGGACGGCCACTTCGTCTTCTTCAACAACAAGTCCACCCCGGACCAGACCATCGTCCACACCGGTGACAACCGCACCGGCGAGGGCGCGGGCGACGACGAGGCCATCAACGTCAACCTCGCCGGCCTCCCCGCCGACGTGGACAAGATCGTCTTCCCGGTCTCCATCTACGACGCCGAGGCCCGCAGCCAGAACTTCGGCCAGGTCCGCAACGCGTACATCCGCGTCGTGAACCAGGCCGGCGGCGCCGAGATCGCGCGCTACGACCTCTCCGAGGACGCGGCGACCGAGACCGCGATGGTCTTCGGCGAGCTGTACCGCAGCGGCGCCGAGTGGAAGTTCCGCGCGGTCGGCCAGGGCTACGCCTCGGGCCTCACCGGTATCGCGCAGGACTTCGGCGTCAACGTCTGACGAAGGTCCGAGACCGCCGGTCTTGCGGCGAAGCCCCCTCCCGGCCGTCCGGGGAGGGGGCTTCGCTACCGTTCGACAGGTGATCCTTCAACCGCTCGTCCCCGTGGACGGCGCCCTGCCCGGTCCGGTCCTCACCGAGATCGCCGCCCTGTACGCGACGAACCACGCGTTCTTCGAGCTCAGTGGCGATTTCCCCGCCCCCGACCGCATCACGGTCGAACAGGTCGCGGCCGCCCTCGCCGACGAACTCGCCCATGACGGCGCCGAGGTCCTCCTGGCCCGCTCCGCCGGCCGGCTCGTCGGCCTGGCCACCACCCTGGCCCACCACCCCGACCCGGCCGCCGGCGACCCGGACCCGTGGATCGGGCTGCTGCTCATCGACGCCACCGCGCACCGCGAGGGCTACGGCCGCGCCGTGGCCGCCCTGGTCGAGGACCGCTTCCGCGCCGCGGGCCGCACGGGGCTGCGCCTCGCGGTGCTGGAGAACAACCCCGGGGCGCTGGCGTTCTGGCAGGCCCAGGGCTACCGGACCCTGCGCACGGCCGAGGACCGCGAACGCGGCCGCCCGTGCACGGTGCTGCGCAAGGCCCTGGCGCCCGAAGGGGCTTGAGCGGGGGCGGAGGGCCGCGCGGGGCCGGGGGCTGACCTGGCGGGGGCGGGCCCGGCGGGGGCGGGCCTAGCGGGGGCGGGCCTTCCCGTAGAGCCACACGTCCCAGACCTTCCGCAGGTCGTGCCCGGTCCGCTCCTGCGCGAACGCCGTGAAGTCGGCCGTACTCGCGTTCCCGTGCCGGTGCTCGGCGGCCCACCCCCGCAGCAGGGCGAAGAACCGCTCGTCGCCGACCTCCTGCCGGATCCGGTGCAGCACCATCGCACCGCGGTAGTACACCGGGTTCCCCGAGATGTGCTCGGGGCCGGGCGGGTCGGCGGGCGGGAAGGCGTCCCAGTCGGAGTCGGCGGCCTCGTCGACCTCCGTGTCGCCGGCCAGGAACGCGTCGAACTCCTGCTGCGCCGTGGTCCCTCCGTGGTCCTCGGTCCACAGCCACTCCGCGTACGTGGCGAAGCCCTCGTTGAGCCACATGTCCTTCCAGGACTTCGGCGACACCGAGTTGCCGAACCACTGGTGGGCGAGCTCGTGCAGGACCAGCTCCTCGCTGCCCGGCGCACCGGGGAAGACCGGCTTGGTCTGCGTCTCCAGCGCGTACTCGAGGGTCCCGGCGGGCAGCACGATCGCCCCCGCGGTGCCGAAGGGGTAGGGGCCGAAGCGTCCCGCACCCCACTCCACCATCTCCGGCAGCCGGGCGAGGTGCCCCGCGCCCCCCTCCGCCTCGGCGGGCGTGACCGCGTTGTACAGGGCCACCCCGGACGGCGTCCGCGCGGTCGCCACCCGGTACCTGCCGACGACGGCGGTCGCCAGGTAGCTCGCCATCGGCTCCGGGCTGTGCCAGGCGAAGGAGGTGCTCCCGCCGGCCTGCGGGGTCCGCGCCTTCAACTCCCCGTTCGACACGGCCTCGTAGCCCGCCGGCACCGTGATCGTGATGTCGTACGCGGCCTTGTCGCTGGGGTGGTGGTTGCCGGGGAACCAGGTCATCGAACCGACCGGCTCGCCCACGCCCACGGCGCCGTCCGCGGTGGTGATCCAGCCCTCCCTCGACCCGTCCGCGTCCTCGAGCGGCTTCGGCCGGCCGGAGTACGCGATCTCCGTACGGAAGACCTCGCCCTTCTCCAGGTCCTCGGCGGGGCGGACGGTCAGCTCGGTGCCGGTCCGGTTGTGGCGGGCCCGCTCCCCCTGGACGGTGACGGCCTCCACCTTCAGGCCGCTGAGGTCGAGGTTGAAGGAGCTGAGCCCCTGCTCGGCGCGCGCGGTGATCACCGCCGTGCCCCTGAGCCTTCCGCCGGCCGGGTCGTAGTCGAGGTCCAGTCCGTAGTGCTCGACCTGGTAGCCGCCGTTGCCCGCCTTGGGGAAGTACGGATCGCGCAGCCCCGACGCGCCCGGCCGCCCCTGCACGGCGCCGCCCGTACACCCCGTGGTGAGGGCGAGCAGGGCGGCGACGGCGGGGGCGGCGAGGCGGGAGAGCGCACGGTGGTCCACGCACCCGATCCTAGGCGGGCCGGCACCGCGGCCGGTTCGGAGTCGGGGGCGGTCCCGGGGGCTACTTGGCGAGCGCGTCGACCCCGGCCTTGGCGAACTTCTCGTCCAGCTCGCCGCTCGGAGCGCCGGCCACGCCGATGCCGGCGACCGGGGCGCCGTCGGCCTGGACGGGGGCGCCGCCGCCGAGGAACAGGGTGCCGGGGATGTCCTTCAGGTTCGGGGTCTGGGCGAGGCGGCCCGCGAGCACCGAGGTCGGGGCGTTCCAGGAGACGGCGGTGTAGGCCTTGCGCTGCGCCGACTCGTATGACTGCGGGCCCGCGCCGTCGCCGCGCAGGGTGACGATGGTGTTGCCGTTGCGGTCCACGACCGCGACCGTCACCTTCTGGTTCTCGGCCCGGGCAGCGTGCAGCGCGGCCTGGGCGGCGCGGGTGGCGGCGTCGACGGTGAGGTGGGTGGAGGTGGTGAAGTCGGCCTTGTCGGCCTTGTCGTCCTTCTTCGCGGCGACGGCGGCGGGAGCGGACTCGGGGGCGGGCGTGGCACTGGCGCTGACGGCACCGAAGGCTCCGGCGCCGAGGGCGACGGCGAGGGCGGTACCGGTGAGAACGCGGGTGCGGGTGTTCATCTCTGCTCCTGAGGACGGTGACGCGACGACGGCTCGGGGGGGCGGTGCGGAGCTCCGGACCGGACGGCGAACCCGCCCGGCCGGGCTCTTTCCGGCCCTGCTCCAAGCCTGTCCCCGCTCCCCCCACGACCCCGTCCCCGTACCGGCTCGCCCCGTCCACCCCACCGGCTGACCCGGGGGTCATCCGATCGGCCGATGCGGCACGTCGCGACGACGGTATTGGCTGCTCAAACGCCCCGCGGACCACCCGCCCCCGCCAACCCGACCCTCCGGCCCCCTCCGGCCCCCTTCGGCCCCCTTCGGCCCCCTCCGGCCCCCTTCGGCTCCGCCGAGCCCCCATCCGACCCCCCTTTCCGCCCCCTTCCGCCCCACCGAACCCCATCCAGCCCCGCCGGCGTTTGAGGCGCGGGGCCCGGGGGCGGAGCCCCGAACCCCCCACACCGACCGACCCCACGAAGCCCGCCCCAGCCGAACCGAACCCCGCCCGGCCCCGCCCAGGCCCGCCGAACCCCTCCGGCCCCGCCGGCAGGCCAAACCGGTCGACAATGGACCCACGCCCCCGACCCAGGAGCCCCCGTGAGCCACCCCCCGCGGAACCGAGACACCCGCACCCTGGCCACGGTCGCGCACACCGCGTTCTTCCTCCTGCTCGGCGCCTCGGTGGCCCGCTTCCTCCTCCGCCACCCCGGCGAACCCCGCACGCCCTGGGTCATCACGCTCAGCATCGCCCTGGCCCTGCTCTACGTCCTCGGCCCCGCCCTCGGCGGAACCCCCCACCCACCCGGCCCCGGCCCGGGGACCGGTCCCGCCCCCCAACCCCCCGGTCGACTGCTCTGGCTGGGCCTGGTCGTCACCACCTGGGTGGTGCTGGTCGTCCTCGCGCCGAGCTTCGCCTGGTGCGCCGTACCGCTCTTCTTCACCGCCCTGCGCACCCTCCCGCCCCGCGCCGCCATCGTCCTCGTCGCCCTCCTCACCGTCTTCGTCGTGATCGCCCAGCTGCAACTGGCCGGGGCCTTCGACCCCAACCTGCTCCTCGCCCCGCCCGCCGTGGCCGCGCTCGCCACCGCCGTCTTCGTCCACATGGAGCGCCAGACGCAGGCCCAGCGCGCGCTGATCGACGACCTGATCCGCACCCGCCGGGAACTGGCCGCCACAGAACGCCGCGCCGGCACCCTCGCCGAGCGCCAGCGGCTGTCCATGGAGATCCACGACACCCTCGCGCAGAACCTCTCCAGCCAGCAGATGCTGCTCCAGGCCGCCGACCGCACCTGGGAGACCGATCCCGGGACGGCCCGCGCGCACGTCCGTACCGCCACCGGCATCGCCGCCCGCGGCCTCGCCGAGGCGCGCCGGCTCGTCCACGACCTGGCCCCGGCCGAGCTCGCCGACGGCGCCGGCCTCGCCGACGCGCTGCGCGCCCTGGACGCCGGCCCCGACGTCGAGGTCCGCTTCCACCTCGAAGGCGCCCCGGCCCCGCTCCCCGACCGCGTCCAGTCGGCCCTGCTGCGCATCGCGCAGGGGGCGCTGGCCAACGTCCGCGAGCACGCCGGCGCCCGTACGGCCGCGCTCACCCTGAGCTTCCTCGGAGACCAGGTCGTCCTGGACATCGCCGACGACGGCCACGGCTTCACCGAGCCCCGGCCCGGCGCCGGCGCCGTCACCGCGTCAGCAGGCGCAGCCGCGTCCGCAGCCGCCGGACGCGGCCACGGCCTGCCCGCCATACGGGCCCGCGTCCGCCAGCTCGGCGGCACCCTGACCATCGAATCCGCCCCCGGCGAGGGCACCGTCCTCTCCGCCGCCATTCCCCTGGAGCCGGCCCCATGACGACGATCCTGCTCTGCGACGACCACGTGGTGGTGCGCGCCGGACTCCTGGCCCTGCTGGGCAGCGAGCCCGACATCGAGGTCCTCGGCGAGGCGGGCAGCGGCGAGGAGGCCGTCGCCCTGGCCGCCAAGCTCCGCCCCGACGTCGTCCTGATGGACCTCCAGCTGGGCGAGGGCATCGACGGCGTCGAGGCCACCCGCCGCATCGCGGCCCTCCCCGACCCGCCGCACGTGCTCGTCCTCACCACGTACGACACCGACGCGGACATCACCCGGGCCATCGGCGCGGGCGCGACCGGCTACCTCCTGAAGGCGGAACGCCCCGAGGAGCTCTTCGCCGCGATCCACTCGGCGGCGCAGGGCCGCACCACCCTCTCCCCGCCGGTGGCCAGCCGCGTGATGGCCCACATGCGGGGGGCCCGGCCCACCCTGACCGACCGCGAGCTGGACATCCTGGGTCAGCTGGCGCGGGGGCTCGGCAACCGCGACATCGCCCGCGCGCTGTTCATCAGCGAGGCCACCGTCAAGACCCACCTGGGCCGGATCTACGACAAGCTCGGCGTCGACACCCGCGCCGGCGCCGTGTCGGTCGCCAAGGAGCAGCGCCTCCTGCCGTCCTGACCGGCCGCCGCATCCGCCCCTGCATCCGCCTCGCCCTCGCCCCCGACCGCCTCCGGCCCCGGTTCCGCCGTGGTGGGGGCGGCGGCGGACCCGTGACACCATCGGGTACGTGCTCGACATCGGCTACTCCCTCTCCCGGCGCTTCCCCGACCCCCCGCAGACCGACTACCGCTCGGCGGACGTCCACACCCTGCGCCACGACCTGTTCTGCGGCGACGTCTACCTCGCGGACACCGACAAGGACCGGGAAGTGTCCACAGCCTGGGGATGGGTGCCGGTACTGGACTTCGCCTGGGCGCTGTGCGACATCGTCGAGCAGCTCGACCAGGACCCGCGCGGCAACCGCTCCGCGCACCGGCAGTACGCGGAGATCGACTTCACCGAGTCCACGGACCGCATGCTCTTCGAGCGGCGCTTCGGCTGGGTCGACGTCGAGGCCGACTGGATGCCGGGGGACGAGGACCCGCTGACCTTCAGCCACCGCCTGCTGCGCCGGGAGGCCCGGGACTTCCTGCACGACCTGATCGCGGACCTGGTCGACATGCACGAGGCCCTGGGCGACAACCCGATCATCTGGACCCTGCAGTCCCGCTACCCCCGCGTCCCGGCCTGACCGGTCCCCCTGCGACGCGTACCGAACTCGCCAGGGCGCCCAGAGCCACGACGACCCGCCGGCCCCACCACCGCAGCCTCAGCAACCCCCACGGCGCCCACCCCCACGTCACCCCCACCCCGCCACCCGAGCACCGCCCAGCCTGGCCCGCCACCCCCGGCACCCAGCCCGCCCGCCCCGGCATCCCCGGCCCGGCCCCGCCCGGCCTCCTCAGCACCCCCGGCCCGGCACCCAGCCCGGCCGGCTCGGCACCTCAGCCACCCCGGCACCGCCCGGCACCTCGGGCCCCCCGCCCGGCCTCCTCAACCTCCGCCTCCCCGGCCCCGGGCCCGGCACCCCAGCCCGCCCGCCCCGGCATCCCCGGCCCGGCCCCGCCCGGCCTCCTCAACACCCCCGGCCCGGCACCCAGCCCGGCCGGCCCCCCGGGCCCGCATCCTCGGCACCCCAACCCGCCGCCCGGCCTCCTCAGCCTCCCCGGCCCCCCAGCCCCCCAGCCCGGCACCTCGGCCCGCCCGGCCCGCACCCCCAGCCCGCCGGCTCGGCCGCCCCGGCCGGCCCGCCCCGGCCCTACACCACCCGGACCCCCAGCTGCGCGGCCATCGCCGGGGCCAGGTCCAGGAGTTGCGCCGGGCTGATCACCGCCCCCGCCAGCCCCGCCATCCCCCGGGCGAGCGTCAGCTCCGCCACGGCGCGGAAGTCCACGTCGGACATCCGCACCCCGCCGAAGTCCGCAGCGCGGACCACGCAGTCCCGGAACTCCACCCGCTCCAGGACCGCCCCCGCGAAGTCCGGCTCCACCAGCACGCACCCCTCGAAGACCACGTCCTTCAGCCGCGCCTCCCGCAGGTTCCAGTAGTCGATCTTGCCCCCGCGGACCACCACCCGCTCCAGCACGGCCCCGTGCATCCGCACGCCGCCCAGCCGGGCATCGACCAGCTCCACGTCCCGCAGCGAGGCCTCGGCCAGGTCGGTCCCCACTCCCCGGATCCCGTCCAGCACCGAGTCCAGGATCCGCGCCTTCCCCAGCCGCGTCCCGTCCAGCGCGCAGCGACGCACCGCGCAGTCCATGAAACGGGAACCGGCCCCGTCCTGCCCCGTCAGGTCCAGGTCCGCGAACTCCAGCCCGTCGTAGTCCCCGTCCGGTTCCAGCTCACCGCCCTCCCACGCCACCGCCTCCGGCAGCCGCACCTCCGGCCGCCGTGCCGCCTTCACCGTCTCCCGCTGCCCCTGCCCCTGCCCTTTGCGCGCCATGGCCCCATCGTGGCCCACCCCACTGACAACCCCTGCCCCCACCACCCCTGACCCGACCACCCCCACTCCAACCGCCCCCGACCCCAACCGCCTCGACCCCAACCGCCCTTGACCTCAACCGCCCTTGAGGTCCGAGGCTGATCCCATGACCGCCGCCACCATGCACGCCGTCCGCCTCCACGCCTTCGGTCCGGCCGAGAACCTCACGTACGAGAGCGCCCCCACCCCCGTGCCCGCCCCCGGCCAGGTCCGCATCGCCGTGGCCGCCGCCGGGGTGCACCTCCTCGACACCCGCCTGCGCGAAGGCGTCCAGGGTCCGCCCGCCCCCCTCCCCGAGCTGCCCACCATCCCCGGCCGCGAGGTCGCCGGCACCGTCGACGCCCTCGGCCCCGGCACCGACCCCTCCTGGCTCGGCCGGCCCGTCGTCACCCACCTCGGCTTCGCCCCCGGCGGCTACGCCGAGTACGCCGTCGCCGACGCGGGCCGCCTGCACGCCCTGCCGCCCGGCCTCGACCCCGCCCGCGCCGTCGCCATGATCGGCACCGGCCGGACCACCCTCGGGATCCTCCAGTTCGCCGAGCTCGGCCCCGGCTCCGTGGCCCTCGTGCCCGCCGCCGCCGGCGGCATCGGCACCCTGCTCGTGCAGTACGCCGTGCAGGCCGGCGCCACGGTCGTCGCCCTGGCCGGCGGTCCCGCCAAGACCGCCCTCGCCGCCGCCAACGGCGCCCACCTCGCCCTCGACTACACCGCCCCCGGCTGGGCCGACGCCGTACGCGCCGCGCACCCGGGCGGCGCCACCGTCCTGTTCGACTCCGTCGGCGGCGACCCGGCCCGCACCGCCCTCGGCCTGCTCGCCCCCGGCGCCCGGCACCTCGTCTTCGGTTGGTCCGCCGGCCCCCTCGCGCTCACCGCAGCCGAACGCGCCGCCCTCACCGACCGCTCCGTCACCACCCGCGAGATCCTCGGCCCGGCCATGCTCCAGGCCGTCGGCGCCCCCGACTCCCTCCGCGTCCTGGAAACCCGCGCCCTCGCCGAAGCGGCCGCCGGGCGCCTGCGGCCGGCCCTGACCCGCTTCCCGCTCGCCGAGGCCGCCGCCGCCCACCGGGCGCTGGAGTCCCGCGCCACCACCGGCAAGGTCGTCCTGGAACCGTGACCGCCCGACCCACGGCCGCCCGACCCACGGCCGCCCGACCCGTAACCCGCCCGACCCGTAACCCGCCCGACCCGTGACCGCCCAGCCCGCAACCGCCCCATCCCCGGCGGAGGCCCTGTCCGGCAGATCCGAGGACCGGCCGTCCGGACCTCAGGCCGAACCCAGCGCCGCCAGCGGCCCGTCCGTCAGCCGGTAGACCGACCACTCCTCCTGCGGCCGCGCGCCCAGCGCCTCGTAGAAGGCGATCGCCGGCGCGTTCCAGTCCAGCACCGACCACTCCAGCCGCTCGTAGCCTCGCTCCACGCAGATCCGCGCCAACTCCCGCAGCAGCGCCTTGCCGTGCCCGTCGCCGCGGACACCGGGCCGTACGTAGAGGTCCTCCAGGTGGATCCCGTGCACCCCGCGCCACGTCGAGAAGGAGAGGAACCACACGGCGAAACCGACGACCTCCCCGTCCTGCGCCTGCGCGACGTGCGCGAACACCGCCGGCCGGGCCCCGAACAGCGCCTCCCGCAGCTGCTCCTCGGTGGCCCGTGCCTCGTGCGGCACCTTCTCGTAATCCGCGAGCTCGCGGATCATCGCGTGGAGGGCGGGGACGTCGGTGACACATGCGCTACGGATCATGTCCGCAGCCTAGGCCGGGGCGCCGCGGCGGTCACCGCCCGAGCAGCACCTCGGCCACCGTCAACTGCTGCGCGTCCAGCCGCTCCTGCCCGTCCTCGACGTCCCACAGGCAGTTCTGCGCCACCCGCCCCAGCGTCCACGCCCGCGCCCGCTCCCGGTCCCCGTCCAGCCCCGCCGCCTCCGTCAGCAGGTCGAAGCGCCACCGCACGTCCCCCGCACGGAAGCCGTTCACGATCGCCGGCAGCAGCTCGAACCCCGGATCGCCCGCCAGCGGCTTCGGGTCGATCGCCAGCCACGGCTCCCGCTCCCCCGCCAGCACGTTGTCGTAGTGCAGGTCCCAGTGCAGCAGCCGGTCCCCCGGCTCCCCCGCGACCTCCGCCAGCGCCGCCGCGCAGTCCCCGAGCAGCCGCCGCTCCCGCCCGTCGGGCAACCGCCCCAGCGCCCGCGGTACGTCCTCCAGCAGGGCGGCCGCCACCGCGCCGAGCCCGCGCAGCCCGGCCGGGGCCGGCGCCGCCGTCAGACGCGCCAGCAGGTCGCCGATCACCCGGACCGCCCGGTGCGCATCGCGTTCCAGGACCGCCGACAACGGACGCGCCCCGTCCAGCCGTTCCAGCAGCAGCGTGCCCGTCCGCGCGTCGTGCTCCAGCAGCCGCACGGCGCCCCGCCCGTCCCAGGCGCGCAGCGCGTCCGGCTCCCCCGCGCTCTCCTCGTCCACCCGCTGGAGCTTCAGCGCCGCAGCCGTCCCGTCGGCCCGCACCACCGGCAGCACCAGCGCCGTCACCCCGTGCATCAGCGGGCCCGTGCGCCGCAGCTCCCACCGCTCCAGGAACCGGGCCGCCCGCGCGGGCAGGCCCTCGAGGAACTGCCGCCCCTCCTCGCCGTTCCACCTGATCTGCGCCTGGACCAGCCCGTCCGGAATCTCCCAGATGTCCACCACGCGCCGACCCTACGCGCCCCGCCACCCCTCCCGCACCGGCCATCCGGCCCGCGATCGCGCACCGAAGCCCGACATCCCGTCCCTGGACTCCCCGACCGGACGGGGTGTACCAACTCCCCATGACGATCAACGGCGGCATCTCCTTCTGGTACGCGACCGACCGCACCGCCTCCACCGCCCCACCGCGCGCCCCCCTCACCGCCGACGCCACGGCCGACGTCGTCATCGTGGGCGGCGGCTACACCGGCCTGTGGACCGCCTACTACCTCAAGACCGCCGCCCCCGACCTGCGCGTCACCGTCCTGGAGCAGAAGTTCTGCGGCTACGGGGCCTCCGGCCGCAACGGCGGCTGGCTCTACAACGGCATCGCCGGCCGCGACCGCTACGCGACCCTCCACGGCCACCAGGCCGCCCAGCGCCTCCAACAGGCCATGAACGCCACGGTCACCGAGGTCGTCGACGTGGCGGCCAAGGAGGGCATCGACGCCGACATCCACCGCGGCGGCGTACTCGAAGTCGCCCGCACCCCCGCCCAGCTCACCCGGCTGAAGGCGTTCCACGCCACCGAACTCGCCTTCGGCGAGACCGACCGCGAGCTCCACGACGCCACCGCCACCCGCGCCCGGGTCGACATCGCCGACGCCGTCGGCTCCAGCTGGAGCCCGCACGGCGCCCGCATCCACCCCCTCAAGCTCGCCCGGGGCCTGGCCGCGGCCTGCGAACGCCTCGGCGTCGTCATCCACGAGTCCACCCCCGTCACCGAGATCGCCCCGCGCAAGGCCGTCACCCCGTACGGCACCGTCCGCGCTCCGTACGTCCTGCGCTGCACCGAGGGCTTCACCGCCGCCCTGAAGGGGCACAAGCGCGCCTGGCTCCCGATGAACTCCTCGATGATCGTGACGGCCCCGATCCCGGAGTCGACCTGGGAGCGGCTCGGCTGGTCGGACGCGACGCTCCTGGGCGACATGGCCCACGCCTACATGTACGCCCAGCGCACCGCCGACGGCCGCATCGCGATCGGCGGCCGCGGGGTCCCGTACCGCTTCGGCTCCCGCACGGACCACGACGGCCGCACGCAGCCGGCCACCGTCGACTCCCTGCGCGACCTGCTCTTCTCCTTCTTCCCCGCCCTGACCGGTACGGAGATCACCCACGCCTGGTCAGGCGTGCTCGGCGTACCGCGCGACTGGTGCGCCACGGTCACCCTGGACGCCGCCACCGGCCTCGGCTGGGCGGGCGGCTACGTCGGCTCGGGCGTCGCCACCTCCAACCTCGCCGGGCGCACCCTGCGCGACCTGGTCCTCGGCGACACGACGGAGCTGACCGCGCTGCCCTGGGTCGACCACCGCGTACGCCGCTGGGAGCCGGAACCCTTCCGCTGGCTGGGCGTCCAGGCCCTCTACGCCGCCTACCGCCGGGCGGACCGCCAGGAGACGGCCACCCACACCGCGACGACAACCCCCCTGGCCCGCCTGGCGAACCGCATCTCGGGCCGCCACTGACCCCACCCCCGGCTAGGCGCTGTCGAGGATGCTGCCGAAGGTTTCGGTGATCCGGTGCTTCCACTTGTGCCGGCGGTTGCAGTACTGCCGCGGAAACCAGCGCCGTGTCTGCGGGATCTGCCGGTTGCACCACTTGCACAGCACCGTGCGGCCCCTGCTCGCGAACTCCCCCATGCCGCGGATTTTAGCGGCTGTGACGACGGCGCCCGACGCCGCCGCACCATCCGGTGAAACACGAAAGCCCAGCTCGGGCATCACCCGAGCTGGGCTTTCCGCTGGGCCCCCTGTCGGATTCGAACCGACGACCTACGCATTACAAGTGCGTTGCTCTGGCCGGACTGAGCTAAGGAGGCGCGCGCCGCGTGCCGGAACGGGTGGCACGGAGCGGCTTCACTCTACACAGCGGGCGAATACCGAAGCCATCACGTTGCGAATCGATGCCCCGCGGGTGCTGACAGGAAGCGGGCGGCCGGGTAGCGTCGAGCGGAGTCCAGGGCACTGGACTAGACCTTCCACTCGGATCGTCCGGCACGTTCCTGCCGGTAGAAGGGATTCACCACCCATGGCTTCTGTCACTTTCGACAAGGCGACCCGTCTGTACCCCGGCGGCGACAAGCCCGCCGTCGACCAGCTGGAGCTGGAGATCGAGGACGGCGAGTTCCTCGTCCTCGTCGGGCCCTCCGGCTGCGGCAAGTCCACCTCGCTGCGCATGCTCGCCGGCCTGGAGGACGTCAACGGCGGCGCCATCCGCATCGGTGACCGCGACGTCACGCACCTGCCGCCCAAGGACCGGGACATCGCGATGGTGTTCCAGAACTACGCGCTCTACCCGCACATGTCCGTCGCCGACAACATGGGCTTCGCGCTCAAGATCGCCGGTGAGGACAAGGCCACCATCCGCCGGAAGGTGGAGGACGCGGCGAAGATGCTGGACCTGACCCAGTACCTCGACCGCAAGCCGAAGGCGCTCTCCGGCGGCCAGCGCCAGCGCGTCGCCATGGGCCGGGCCATCGTGCGCAAGCCGCAGGTGTTCCTCATGGACGAGCCGCTGTCGAACCTCGACGCCAAGCTGCGCGTCTCCACCCGTACGCAGATCGCCGCGCTCCAGCGCGACCTCGGCATCACCACCGTCTACGTCACCCACGACCAGGTCGAGGCCATGACCATGGGTGACCGCGTGGCCGTGCTGAAGGACGGGCTGCTGCAGCAGGTCGACACCCCGCGCAACATGTACGACCGCCCGGCGAACCTCTTCGTCGCGGGCTTCATCGGCTCCCCGGCGATGAACCTGGTCGAGGTCCCGATCACCGACGGCGGCGTGAAGTTCGGCGACAGCGTCGTGCCGGTGTCGCGCGAGGCGCTGGCGGCCGCGGCCGACGCGGGCGACCGCACCGTCACGGTGGGCGTGCGCCCCGAGCACTTCGACGTCGGTGACACCGGCGGCCTGACGATCACCGTGAACGTGGTCGAGGAACTCGGCGCCGACGGCTACGTCTACGGTTCCACCGACAAGGCCGCCGGCGCGCAGGACCTCGTGGTCCGCGTCAACGGCCGCCAGGTGCCCGAGAAGGGCTCCAGCCTGCACGTCGTGCCCCGGGCCGACGAGATCCACGTGTTCTCGACGTCCACCGGCGCGCGGCTCTCCGGCTGATCCGACCGACCGATCTGACCGATCTGACCGATCCGTCTGATCCGACCGATCCGACTGACCGGTCGCGGCAGGGTGTTGGAGGGGCGTCCCCGCGGGGGCGCCCCTTTCCCGTGCCCGCCGCTCCCCGCACGCAAGACCGCGGCACCGCGCAGGAACCCCGTCAGACCGGTCCATTCAGCCCCGACCGTCAACCCCGTATTCGAAAAACCACGTCGAACCATCCCCCGACAGGGTGACTAAATGTCGCCAAATCTTCACCGAGCGCTACTCTCGCCCTCGTGACCCACACTGCCCGCCGTATCGGCCGTTCCCTCGCCCTGGTCCTGCCCGTCGTCCTGGTCCTGTCCGGGACCCTCGCGGTCACCATGGTCCCCTGGGCGGACACCTCTTCGTCCCAGATCCTGACCGCCTCCGCCGAGGACGTCTCCGTCCCCGCCAAGCCGCGCCCCGCGCCGCACGAGGTCCTGCGCGACACGCTCGTCGGCGAGATCCAGCAGGGCAAGGAGCCGGGTGACGTCCTGACGCACCTCCAGCAGGAGGTGGACAAGCGGCCTTCGCTGGCGGCGCACTGCGTGGGCATCGCGCGCGCGCTGGGCCGGGCCGCCGTCGACGCCTACGGCCCGACGAAGGCGCAGTCCTTCGCCCGCCCGGTGTGCGACACCTCCTACGCCTCCGGCGTCGCCTCCATGGGCTGAGGCGCGCCGCGTCCCTAGTCTGGCCCGCATGACCGACACCCCCCGATCCGACCCGCACCCTCCCGCAGCCGCGTTCCCCGCCGCCCCCGCCCAGGCCGTCGTCCTGGCGGGCGGCCAGGGCTCGCGGCTGCGTCCGTACACGGACGACCGCCCCAAGCCGATGGTGGAGATCCCGGGCACCGGGGTGCCGATCATCGGGCACCAGCTGGCGTGGCTGGCGGCGGAGGGGGTGACGGACGCCGTGGTCTCGTGCGGGCACCTCGCGGACGTGCTCCAGGAGTGGTTGGAGCACGCGCGGTTGCCACTGCGGGTGACGACGGTGGTGGAGGAGGAACCGCTGGGGCGGGGCGGGGGCCTGAAGTACGCGGCACGCCACCTGCCGCACCCCGACCGGGCCTGGTACGCGACGAACGGTGACATCTGGACGCGCTTCTCGCTGCGGGAGATGGCCGCCTTCCACGCGGAGCGGGGCGCGGTGGCGACGCTGGCGCTGGCCCGCCCGCGCATCCCCTGGGGGGTGGTGGAGACGAACGGGCTCGGGCAGGTGCTGGACTTCGTCGAGGCTCCCCCGTCGCCGTATCCGGTCAATGCGGGCGTGTACGTCTTCGGACCCGAATTCGCGGCTCTGCTGCCCGACTTGGGCGACCACGAGCGCACCACCTTCCCGCGGCTGGCCCGGGAGCGGCGGCTGGCGGGCTTCCCGCTGCCGCAGGGGGCCTACTGGCGGGCGATCGACACGGCGAAGGACCTGACCGAGGCGGCACGGGAGTTGGCGGCGCAGAGGCCCTCCTGAGCCCTTCGGCCCGCCCGTGAACCCTTCGGCCCGCCCACGAGCCCTTCGGCCCGCCCGCGTTCCCCCTTTCCTGCGGTTTCCTACGATGCTTCGCGCGCTCGGGACGCGCGGAGGGGCCCGGCACACCGTGTGTGCCGGGCCCCTGTGTTCCGCCGGTGCCGGACGGTCGCGTCCGGCCGGATCTCAGCCGAGGAGGCCCCCGACCAGACCGGGCTGCCGGGTCGGGGTGGTGCTGCCGCCGCCGGTGGTCCCCGAGGTGGCCGGGGGCTTCTGCGACGCGGACTGGCGCGGGGTGCTGCGGGGGGTCTGCCGCCCGGTGGCGCCCTTGGTGGCGCTGGGCGACTGGGAGCCGGTGCCGGCGGTCTCGCGGGCGGGCGCGCCGGTCGCTCCCCTGCTGGGCTTCGTGGCCGGTTCGGAGGCACTGGGCGAGGGCTGCGCGGTCCTGGCCGGCTGCTGCGGGGCCTGTGTCTGCTGCTGGCGCGCGGGCTCCTGCGGGAGGGGGCGGCCGGGCAGGTAGTTGCTCGGGGGCTGGCCGGGCCCGGGGACGGTGACGACGGTGGTGGAGCGGACGGCCCCGCCGAGGAGGGAGCCGATGAGCAGGGTGAGCCCGCAGATGACGCTCGCCATGAGGGCTCCGCGGCGCAGGACCCGCCGGCGCAGCTGCCAGACCTCGGAGCGCGGTCCGAGGGTGCGCCACGCCTCGCCGGCGAGGCGTCCGTCGAGGGAGTAGACGGGGGCGCCGGCGATGATCAGCGGGCTCCACGCGGCGAGGTAGATGATGTCGGGTGCGTCGTAGGCGGGGACGGTCTTCCAGCTGACCGTCATCAGCAGGGCGGCGGAGAGCAGCGCCCCGAAGCAGGCGGCGAACCGCTGCCAGAGCCCGAAGACGGTCAGGACGCCGACGATGACCTGGAGGAAGGCCACGCTCAGGCCCGCGCCGACGGGGTGGGCGAGGGCGAAGTCGCGCAGTGGTTCGGCCAGGGCCCACGGGTGCAGGGTGCGCAGCCAGGTGACCATGGAGCCGCGCTCGCCGCCGTCGAAGTAGACGGGGTCGCACAGCTTGCCCATGCCGGCGTAGATGGAGATGAAGCCGAGGAAGACGCGCAGCGGGAGCAGGACGACGCCGAGGTTCATGCGGCGGCCGGGGTAGTAGGAGGCCTGGGCGCGGGTGTCGGCGGGGGGTTGGCGCCGGGTCTCGGTGTCGGGTGCTCCGGCTCCGCCGCCGTGGGCGGGGGCGGGGGCGTGTGACAGGTCCCGTACGGCCGCGAGCGGGCGGGTCTCGTCGGGATCGCCGTAGGTGCGCTGCCCGATGACGGTGGGGGTGGTGAGAGGGTCCGCGGCGAGGTCCTGGGCCAGGTCGATGCGCGGGATGACCTGGGTGGCGCCGCCGTCGTACCCGTCGCCGCCGCGGCCGGCCTCGCGGACGGCCTGGAGGAGTCCGCCCATCGCGGCCCCGTCGCCGGGGGCGGCCTTGCCGCTCCAGACGACGGGGGCTCTGCGGCGGGTGACCCCGGCCGCTGCGACCGCGGCGCCGCCGAGGACGGGGGCGCGGCCGGGGGCGTTCGCGGGCTTGGAACGCGCGCTCGGGCTCGGTGCGAGCCGCACGCGGAAGCTGGCGTGGTTGACGATGACCTGTGCGGGGTCGCACGGCACCTTGACCATGCTCAGCGCGGGCTGGTCGTCGAACCCTGACGTTCTGGTGTCCACACTCATCTAACCGAGTGACCACTGTTTAGGACACTGCCTTGACAGCAGGGATCTGTCCGAGACCCGTCAAGATCAAGCCACCCCGCCCGAAACGGGCGGGGTGACAGCCTCACGGGTCACCGGGCGTGGGCCAAGTGGATCAAGCGGCTCAGACGCGGCCGCGGTCCGCGCGGCGGCGGGCGGCCTCGTAGAGCACCACACCGGCCGCCACACCGGCGTTGAGGGACTCGGCGCCGCCCGGCATCGGGATGCGGACGAGGTAGTCGCAGTTCTCGCCCACGAGACGGCCCAGACCCTTGCCCTCGGAGCCGACGACGATGACGACGGGGCCGCCGAGGGCGTCCAGGTCGCTGACGGTGTGCTCGCCCTCGGCGGCGAGGCCGACGATCGCGATGCCGGCCTTCTTGAAGTCCTGCAGGGCGCGGGTCAGGTTGGTGACGCGGGAGACCGGGGTGCGGGCGGCGGTGCCGGCGGAGGTCTTCCAGGCGCCGGCGGTCATGCCGGCGGCGCGGCGCTCGGGGATGACCACGCCGTGGCCGCCGAAGGCGGAGACGGAGCGGACGATCGCGCCGAGGTTGCGCGGGTCGGTGACCCCGTCGAGGGCGACGATCAGCGGGTCGTCGCCGTTGTCGTACGCGGCTGCGGTGAGGTCCTCGGGGTGCGCGTACTCGTACGGCGGGACCTGCAGGACCAGGCCCTGGTGGTTGAGCCCGTTCGTCATGCGGTCGAGCTCCGGGCGCGGGGCTTCCATCAGGTTGATGTTGCCGCGCTCGCCGGCGAGCTGGAGGGCCTCGCGGACGCGCTCGTCGTTGTCGATGAACTGCTGGACGTACAGGGTGGTGGCGGGCACGCCGTCCCGCAGCGCCTCGAAGACCGGGTTGCGGCCGACGACCATCTCGCTGGTGCCCTTGGGGCCGCCGCGGCGCGGGGCGGGACGGCGCTTGGCCGCCTGCCGGGTCATGGCGTTGGAGACGCGGTGCGCCTTGTGGCCCTTGCGGTCCTCGGCCTTGGGCGTGGGGCCCTTGCCTTCCAGGCCCCTGCGCCGCTGGCCACCGCTGCCGACCGTCGCACCCTTCTTGTTGGACGTGCGGCGGTTCCTGCGCTGGCTGTTCCCGGCCATGACTTCTACCTGTTTTCGTTGATGCTGCGGTATGTACGTATGAAGAGTGTGCCGCCCGGAACGCCGGGTGGCACACCAGGCTCGACTGCCCGGGCTCAGCGGGGGCCGAGCGTCCAGCGCGGACCCGCCGGACTGTCCTCGATCACCAGTCCGGACTGCTGGAGCTGGTCGCGGATGGCGTCGGCGGTCGCCCAGTCCTTGCGGGCCCGGGCGGACTCGCGCTGCTCCAGGACGAGGCGTACGAGGGTGTCGACGGCGCCGTGCAGGTCCTCGCCGCGGTCGCTCTCGCCCGCCCAGTGCGGGTCGAGCGGGTCCAGGCCGAGGACGCCCAGCATGGCGCGGACCTCCGACAGGCGCGCGATGGCCGCGTCCTTGTCGTCGGCGGCCAGTGCGCTGTTGCCCTGGCGGACGGTGGTGTGGACGATGGCGAGCGCCTGCGGGACCCCGAGGTCGTCGTCCATGGCCTCGGCGAAGGCGGGCGGCACCTCCGGGGCGGGCTCGACGGGCTTGCCGGCCTTCTCGAGCACGCGCTGGTAGAAGCCCTCGATCCGCGCGAACGCGGACTCGGCCTCGCGCAGCGCCTCCTCGCTGTACTCGATCATCGACCGGTAGTGCGGGGTGCCGAGGTAGTAGCGCAGGACGATCGGGCGCCACTGCTTGACCATCTCGGAGACGAGGACCGAGTTCCCGAGGGACTTGGACATCTTCTCGCCGGACATGGTGACCCAGGCGTTGTGGACCCAGTAGTTCGCGAACGCGTCACCGAAGGCCTTGGCCTGGGCGATCTCGTTCTCGTGGTGCGGGAAGATCAGGTCCAGGCCGCCGCCGTGGATGTCGAAGGCCTCGCCGAGGTACTTGTGCGCCATGGCGGAGCACTCCAGGTGCCAGCCGGGGCGGCCGCGGCCCCACGGGGTCTCCCAGGACGGCTCGCCGGGCTTGACGGACTTCCACATGGCGAAGTCGCGGGGGTCGCGCTTGCCGGTCTCGCCGGTGGACTCCGGCTGGCGGATGTTGTCGAGCTCCTGGCGGGACAGCAAGAGGTAGCCGGGGAAGGACTTCACGTCGAAGTAGACGTTGCCCTCGGACTCGTAGGCGTGGCCGCGCTCGATGAGGCCGCGCATCATCTCGACCATCTCGGTGACGTGGCCGGTGGCGCGGGGCTCGTAGGTGGGCGGGAGGCATCCGAGGGCGCGGTAGCCGTCGTTGAAGGCCCGCTCGTTCTCGTAGCCGATGGACCACCAGGGGCGGCGCTGCTCGGCCGACTTCGCGATGATCTTGTCGTCGATGTCGGTGACGTTGCGGACGAAGGTGACCTCGTAGCCCCGGTACTCGAACCAGCGGCGCATCATGTCGAAGTTGAGGCCCGACCGGATGTGCCCGATGTGCGGGGCCGCCTGCACCGTGGCGCCGCAGAGGTAGATCGAGACGCAGCCCGCGCTGAGCGGGGAGAAGTCACGGATCTGCCGGGCGCTGGTGTCGTACAGGCGAATAGTCACGGCATCCAGGGTAGTGCGCCCGTAGCAGTGCCCCGCGCCCTTTGGGGACGCGGGGCCTCTTTGTTGCGGAAGAAGTGCCTTCGTACGTCGCTCTACGCGGTTCCCGCCCGGTGGACGAGGGCGGTCGCGATGGCCGCGAGCCCTTCGGCGCGGCCGGTGAGGCCCAGTCCGTCGGTGGTGGTCCCGGAGACGGAGACGGGGGCGCCCGCGGCGGCGGCGAGCGCCTTCTGCGCCTCTTCGCGCCGCTTGCCGATCTTCGGGCGCACACCGATCACCTGGATGGCGATGTTGCCGATCTCGAAGCCCTCGGCGCGGACGATGCGCGCGGCCTCCGCCAGGAGGGTGACGCCGGCGGCTCCGGACCACTCGGGGCGGGAGGTGCCGAAGTGCGCGCCGAGGTCGCCGATGCCCGCGGCGGAGAACAGGGCGTCGCAGGCGGCGTGCGCGGCGACGTCGCCGTCGGAATGCCCGGCGAGGCCGTCCTCCCCCTCCCACAGCAGTCCGGCGCACCACAACTCGCGGCCGGCCTCGAAGGCGTGCACGTCGGTGCCGATGCCGACGAGCGGCATGAGGGGGGCGGCGGGCCGGGCCGGCGCGGGGTCAGTAGGCATCGGTGGCCCTCCTGCGGGCGAGTACGGCCTCGGCGAGGACCAGGTCGAGCGGGCGGGTGACCTTGAAGGCCTCTTCGTGGCCGGGGACGACGACGACGGTGACGCCGAGGCGCTCGACCATCCCCGCGTCGTCGGTGGCTCCCTCGCCGGACACGGCGATCTCCTGGTGCGCGCGCACCAGGGTGGCGAGGTCGAAGCCCTGGGGGGTCTGCACGGCGCGCAGCCGGGCCCGCTCCGGGGTGGCGACGACGGGCTCGGGCTCGCCCGGTGCGCCCGGCTCGACCTCCTTGACGGTGTCGGCCAGCGGCAGGGCGGGCACCACCGCCGGGGCGCCGTCGCGGACGGCCTCGACGACGGAGTCCACGGTGTCGACGGGCACCAGCGGGCGGGCCGCGTCGTGGATGAGGACGGCGGTGACGTCCTGCGGCAGGGCGTCGAGGCCGGCGCGTACGGACTCCTGGCGGGTCTCGCCGCCGGGCACGACCACGATCTCGGTGCGGTCGGGCAGGGCGTGTTCGTCCAGCAGGTGGCGCACGCCGTCGGCGCCGTCCGGCGGAGCGACGACGACGACGAGGGAGACCGCCCGGGAGCGGGCCATGGCGCGCACGGCGTGGACGAGCATCGGGATCCCGCCGAGGGCCCGCAGGGCCTTGGGGGCACCGGGGCCGAGGCGTAGCCCGCGGCCGGCGGCCGGGATCACCGCGGCGGTGCGGTGGGGGCGCGTTGGGTCAGACATCAGTAGCTAGCTCCGAGCCAGGTTTGTGACTTCGGCCGACATGGGTATGGCCTGGAGGGTGCCGGGTGCGACGCCCTCGCCCCTTCCGTGACGACCGGTCGAGCAGGCTGCCCGGACCTGGCACGCCAGTGAAGTGATCAAAAGGGTATGGGTACAGACATGCCGCAGCGCCCGGCAACAGGCCCCTCGCGAAGGAGAGGCCTTGTCAGCGGGCACCGCGGCACAACTGTGTACACACTGTTCTGATGAACACTGTTTGATGTACGGGTTCTCGCGTCAGGACGCGAGGACCTCGTCGAGGAGGGCCTCGGCCTTGTCCTCGTTCGTGTTCTCGGCGAGCGCGAGTTCGCTCACGAGAATCTGGCGCGCCTTCGCGAGCATGCGCTTCTCACCCGCTGAAAGCCCGCGCTCACGCTCACGACGCCACAGGTCACGCACCACTTCGGCGACCTTGATGACATCGCCAGAAGCGAGCTTCTCCAGATTTGCCTTGTAGCGCCGGGACCAGTTCGTCGGCTCTTCTGCGTACGGTGCGCGAAGCACCTCGAAGACCCGGTCCAGCCCGTCCTGGCCGACTACGTCGCGAACACCGACGAACTCCGCATTGTCCGCAGGCACACGAACCGTCAGGTCGCCCTGGGCGACCTTGAGCACCAAGTAGGTCTTGTCCACGCCTTTGATCTGACGAGTCTCAATGGCCTCGATCAGCGCGGCCCCGTGATGGGGATAGACCACGGTGTCGCCAACCTTGAACGTCATGTGACAGGTACCCCTTCCGTGGCTATCCAGGGTAACACGAGAACTGACTGTTATGAATGGCGTTTTCGCAGGTCAGAGCACATCTCAGGGCTTGACAACAGCGACACGAACGTGCTGCGGAGGGCTTCCGGAAGAGGGTATTCGCAGGTCGGGGGCGCTGTACGGACCGGGCAAAGGGGTCACGCTACACCTGCCCGACACCCCCGTCAGTGTGAGCTAGATCCCGTTTTGCCGGTCTACGAGTCGCCAAACCGAACTACTCCGTTCGACTGGCGGGCACCGCGACCGGAGGGGTTTCGGCCCCATCCGAATTGATCATCCGTCCGGGTCCGGCGGAATCCGCAATTGATCACCGGACGCCGGACACGCGATCCGCGGGCGCCGCATGATCGCCTCGCGGACGGCAGGGAGATCCCGGCGGTGATCGGCACGGCGCAATACGGGAGCGCGGGAATGGCGCGGACCCCGGCAGGGTGGCCGCCGCAGTGCGGAGGGTCGGGTGCGGGGGCGGGGCGACGGCTCGGTAACCTAAGGCCCGCTGACACCCCCTGAGAGCGGCTTCACCTCGGCCGCCCCAAGGGAGCCCACCCTTCCGTTCCGAACGTCCTAGGAGTTGCCGCCGCCGTGAGCCGCAGCCTTCGACGCGGCGCCCTCGCCGCCACCGCCGTCGTGTTCTCGATCGTCTCGCTGGCCGCCTGCGGTGCGGGCAACCACGCGGAGACCCTCCAGGTCAAGCCGGACAACGCCGCCGTCACCAAGGGCGACATCAAGATCCAGAACGCACTGGTGATCAGCCAGGGCGTCCAGGACAAGAAGGGCCCGGCCGCCGTCTCCGCGACGGTCTTCAACGCGGGCACCAAGGAGCAGACGCTTGACGGCATCACCCTCCCGGGTGGCAAGGCCAAGGTCGTACTGAAGGCGGCCACCGGCACCGGCAAGATCGTCGTGCCGGCCGGCGGCTCCGTGGTGCTGGGCGGCAAGGGCAACCCCTCCGCCACGATCGAGAACGGCGCCGAGGCCGCCAAGGACGGCGACGTCCAGGAGGTCGTCTTCCAGCTGAGCAGCACGGGCGACGTCGAGCTGCAGGCGTTCGTGGTCCCGGCCACCGGCATGTACGCGGGCTACGGGCCGACCGCGGCCCCGGGCGCGAGCGCCACCCCGTCGGGCAGCCCCTCCGGCACCCCGTCCGGCTCCCCGTCCGGCAGCCCCTCCGGCTCCCCCGCGGGCGCGCCGTCCGGCTCCGCCGCGGGCACCCCGTCGGGTTCGGCCTCGCACAGCGCGGGCCACTGAGCACGGAGCGCGCCGCAAGGCACGCACGGGAAGGGCCCCGGTCGCCATCGCGACCGGGGCCCTTCCGCATCGGCGTCGGCAGGCCGCCCACGTCTGCGACCTGCGGTCTACGGTCTACGGCTCGAACTTGTAGCCCAGCCCGCGCACCGTCACCAGGTAGCGCGGCGCTCCCGGATCGGGTTCGATCTTGGCGCGCAGCCGCTTGACGTGGACGTCCAGGGTCTTGGTGTCGCCGACGTAGTCCGCCCCCCAGACCCGGTCGATGAGCTGCATGCGGGTCAGTACGCGGCCCGCGTTGCGCAGCAGCATCTCCAGCAGGTCGAACTCCTTCAGCGGGAGGTCCACCTTCCCGCCGGCGACGGTGACCACGTGGCGGTCGACGTCCATCCGTACGGGGCCCGCCTCCAGGGCCGCCGGGGTGACCTCCTCCGGCTCGCCGCGGCGGCGCAGGACCGCGCGGATCCGGGCGACCAGCTCCCGCGAGGAGAAGGGCTTCGTGACGTAGTCGTCCGCTCCTATCTCCAGCCCGACGACCTTGTCGATCTCGCTGTCCTTGGCCGTCACCATGATCACGGGAACGTTGGAGCGGCCCCGCAGCTGCCGGCAGACCTCGGTTCCGGGCAGCCCCGGGAGCATGAGGTCGAGGAGGACGAGGTCGGCGCCGTTGCGCTCGAACTCGTCCAGCCCGTCGGGCCCGGTCGCGGCGACCGCGACCTCGAAGCCCTCCTTGCGGAGCATGTAGGACAGGGCGTCGCTGAAGGATTCCTCATCCTCGACGACGAGCACTCGGGTCACGGAAGGACCTCCGGGGCAGGGATGGCTGTTGCGGGTTGAGTCAGGGGTGGGGCGGGCGCGGGGGCCGTCGCCGGGGCCGGCGGGGCCGCTTCGGGCAGGCGCAGGGTGAACGTGGACCCCTGGCCCTCCGAGCTCCACACCGACACGTCCCCGCCGTGCGAGGCGGCCACGTGCTTCACGATGGCGAGGCCGAGGCCGGTGCCCCCCGTGGCGCGGGAGCGGGCCGGGTCCACGCGGTAGAAGCGCTCGAAGATGCGCTCGCGGTCCTTCTCCGGGATGCCGATGCCCTGGTCGGTCACGGCGATCTCGATCACGTCCCCTCCGGGCGCCGCGACCCTGCGCCCGGCTATGCCGACGCGGGTGCGGGCCGGACTGTAGTTGACGGCGTTCTCGACCAGGTTTCCCAGGGCCGCCGCGAGCTGTCCGCGGTTGCCCCAGACGCGCAGGTCGGCGGTGCCGGCCGGGGCCATCGTGATCTGCTTGGAGGAGGCCGTGTGGCGGCAGCGGTCGATGGCCTCCGCGACCAGCGTGTCCACGCGGACGGGCTCGGCGTCCTCGAGCGGGTCGTCGTTCTGCACCCGGGAGAGGTCGATGAGCTCCTGGACGAGGTTGATCAGGCGGGTGGCCTCGATCTGCATGCGGCCGGCGAAGCGGCTGACCGCCTCGGGGTCGTCTGCGGCGTCCATGACGGCCTCGGAGAGCAGGGAGATCGCTCCGACCGGGGTCTTCAGCTCGTGGGAGACGTTGGCGACGAAGTCGCGGCGGACGGCCTCGATGCGGCGGGCCTCGGTGAGGTCCTCGACCAGCAGGAGCACCAGCCGGGAGCCGAGCGGCGCGACGCGCGCGGAGACGGCGAGGGCCTCGCCGCGACCGGTGCCGCGCCGGGGCAGGTCCAGCTCAACCTGGCGTATCTCGCCGTCGCGGCGGGTGTCGCGGGCCATGTGGAGCATGGGCTCCACGGCCAGCTTCCCGCCGCGGACCAGCCCGAGGGCGTACGCCGCCGAGCTGGCCTTGACCACCGCGTCGCCCTCGTCCAGGACGACGGCGGAGGAGCGGAGCACCGACAGGACGGTGTCCACGCCGGGCGGGAGCACCGCGTTGATGTCGGGGCGCATGGAGCTCCGGGTGGGGCGGGCGTGGTCGCGCTCGCTCCAGCGGAACGCCAGCATCGCGATCACACCGGTGCACAGCCCGGCGATCGCTGCAGCTGCGGCGACCGCCGCGTTCACGTCCATGCATCCAGGTTAAGCAGGCACGACGACACTTCCCCAGCCGTTCGGGCGCCTGCTCGAACACTCGTCGCCCAGAGTTCACCCCGGGGACGGGGTTGATTCATTTGCGGTGCCGGAGTCGGACGTGTTTGCGGGTCACCGTGGCACCGTGGGGCCAGCGGCCGCCCCGGCCGGCCCCCGGCAGTGTGCTGTAGGTCAAGAGAGGGACACCAGACATGCGTGACGCGTACCACGAGGAACTGGACTCGATCGGCGAGGGCCTGGTCGAGATGGCCCGGCTGGTCGGTTCCGCGATCGGGCGGGCCACGACGTCCATGCTCGACGCCGATCTGAAGCTCGCCGAGAGCGTCATCGCCGCGGACCAGAAGGTCGACGACCTCCAGCACGACCTGGAGGCGCGCGCGATCGCCCTGCTGGCCCGGCAGCAGCCGGTCGCCACCGATCTGCGCATCGTCGTGACCTCGCTGCGGATGAGCGCCGACCTGGAGCGCAGCGGCGACCTGGCGCAGCACGTGGCCAAGCTCGCGCGACTGCGCTTCCCGGACACCGCCGTCCCGCGCGACCTGCACGCCACGATCCTGGAGATGGGGCAGCTGGCGCAGCGCCTGATGGCGAAGGCCGCCGAGGTCATCATCACCAAGGACGTCGACCTGGCGCTCCAGCTGGAGCAGGACGACGACGAGATGGACCAGCTGCACCGCACGCTCTTCCAGCACCTGATGGACGACCGCTGGAAGCACGGCATCGAGACGGCGGTGGACGTGACGCTGCTCGGCCGCTACTACGAGCGCTTCGCGGACCACGCGGTGTCGGTGGCCAAGCGCGTGGTGTACCTGGTGACGGGCGAGCACGCGGACGAGCTCCAGCCGCCGACCCAGGTCGAGGGCATCTGATTCGAGGGCGCGAGCCCCCGTGCGCCGTTGACGCGCCCGGGCGGCTGGGCATGAATGAGGCGGAGGCGGTCCGTCGTACGGCGCCCGTACGCCGCCTGCGCGAGGAGGAACCATGGCCGATTCCCCCGTCCCCATCACACCGGAACAGGAGCAGCCGCCCCGCCCGGAGCCGCTGCGCCTCCCGCTGCTGGCAGCGTGCGGCTGCGGCTCGGGCTGCGGCTGCGGATGCCAGTCCGGCGCGCCGTGCCAGTGCGGCGGCTGACCGCGCCCGCCCTGCCCGGGAGGGCCCCGTCCCCACCGACCGGCGCGACGGGCCCCTCGCGCACCGGCACGCCGTGACCGCCTCCGCGAAGGCCGCGCGGCGCGAAGCGGGGAAACGAAAGCCCCCTCCTGCCGGAGATCGGCGGGAGGGGGCTTCGGCGTGCGGAGGGGCTACTTCTTCTTGCCCTGGTTCTTGACCGCCTCGATGGCGGCCGCCGCCGCGTCCGGGTCGAGGTAGGTGCCGCCCGGCTTGAGGGGCTTGAAGTCGGCGTCGAGCTCGTAGGCGAGCGGGATGCCGGTCGGGATGTTCAGGCCCGCGATGTCCGCGTCCGAGATGCCGTCCAGGTGCTTGACCAGGGCGCGCAGGGAGTTGCCGTGCGCGGCGACCAGGACGGTGCGGCCGGTGAGCAGGTCCGGGACGATGCCGTCGTACCAGTACGGGAGCATGCGGACGACGACGTCCTTCAGGCACTCCGTGCGCGGGCGCAGCTCCGGCGGGATCGTCGCGTAGCGCGGGTCCTCGGACTGGGAGAACTCCGTGCCGTCCTCGAGGGCCGGCGGCGGGGTGTCGTACGAGCGGCGCCAGAGCATGAACTGCTCCTCGCCGAACTCGGCGAGGGTCTGGGCCTTGTCCTTGCCCTGGAGGGCGCCGTAGTGGCGCTCGTTCAGGCGCCACGAGCGGTGGACGGGGATCCAGTGGCGGTCGGCGGACTCCAGGGCGAGCTGCGCGGTGCGGATCGCGCGCTTCTGGAGGGACGTGTGGACCACGTCGGGGAGCAGGCCGGCGTCCTTGAGCAGCTCACCGCCGCGGACCGCCTCCTTCTCGCCCTTCTCGTTCAGATTGACGTCCACCCAGCCGGTGAACAGGTTCTTCGCGTTCCACTCGCTCTCGCCGTGGCGGAGGAGGATCAGCTTGTACGGTGCGTCGGCCATGCGTACGAGCCTAATGGACGGCCGGGCGCGCTCGCGCGCGGTGTCCGCGGCCGCCGATTGACGCCGGGCGTCAATCGAGTGGCGCCGCGAACGCCGCCACTCGTAACGTGCGGAGAGCCGAGGAGACGCTTACACCGCCGGGGGGATCCCTTATGTCCGCTGCCAGTTTGAGACGGGCCGCCCGGGAGAGCGTGTCGGGTCTGCCGCCCGCGTTCTGGTGGCTGTGGACGAGCACCCTGGTGAACCGGCTCGGGGCCTTCGTCGCCACCTTCATGACCTTGTACCTGACGGTGGACCGGGGCTACTCGGCCTCCTTCGCGGGGCTCGTGGTCGCCCTGCACGGGCTCGGCGGGGTCGCATCCTCGCTCGTCGCCGGGGTGATGACCGACCGGCTCGGGCGCCGGCCCACGCTGATGGCCGCGAACGTCGCGACCGCCCTGTCCGTGGCGCTGCTCGGCTTCATGGAGCACCCGGCGGCGATCGCGGCCGTCGCGCTGCTGGTCGGCATGGCCTCCAACGCCTCGAGGCCCGCCGTGCAGGCGATGCTGGCCGACATCGTCCGCTCCGAGGACCAGGTCCGGGCCTTCGCGCTGAACTACTGGGCCATCAACCTCGGCTTCGCGATCTCCGCGGTGGTCGCCGGTTTCGTCGCCGAGTACAGCTACCTGGCCGGGTTCCTGGGCGAGGCGGCGCTGACGCTGGCGTGCGCGGTGCTCGTGTTCGTGAAGCTGCCCGAGTCGCGGCCCGAGAAGGGCGGCGCGGCCTCGGCGGCCCAGGAGCCGGAGCCGGGCCTCGGCACCGTGCTGCGGGACGGGCGGTTCATGGCGGTGGTCGGGCTGTCGTTCCTGATCTCGCTGATCTTCATGCAGGGGTCGTTCGGACTGCCGCTGGCGATGGGCTCGGCGGGTTTCTCCACCGCGGACTACGGGCTGGTCGTCGCCGTGAACGGCGTGATGATCGTGGTGCTGCAGATCCCGGTCACTCGCTTCATCGAGCACCGCGACCCGCAGAAACTGCTCGTGGTCTCGGCGCTGCTGGCGGGGTACGGCTTCGGGCTGACGGCCTTCGGCGGCTCGATCGGGCTGCTGGCCCTGAGCGTGTGCGTGTGGACGCTCGGCGAGATCATCAACTCGCCGACGCAGATGGGCCTGGTCGCGCGGCTCTCGCCGCTGCACGGACGCGGCCGCTACCAGGGGATGTACACCTTGTCCTGGGCGGTGGCCTCGCTGATCGCGCCGCTGCTGGCGGGCGGGGTGATCGACCGGTTCGGCGCGGGCTGGTTGTGGGGGGCGACGGCGCTCCTGGGGACCGTCGCCGCGCTCGGGTACTGGCTCCTGATGCGCGCCCTGCCGCCCGGCACCGGTACGGCCCGGGTCGAAGCCGTGGCCCCGCCCGGACTCGCGGTCCCCGCTGCCCCGCCCGGACTCGCGGTCCCCGCACCGGCCGCACCGGCCGAACCGGCCGCCGAGGTCAGGCCGACGGCCGCGTCAGGTGCTTGAACGCATCCAGGTTGTGAGTCGGTTCGCCGCGGGAGACGCGCCACTCGTACTCGCGGCGGATCGCCCCGGCGAAACCCAGCTCCAGCAAGGTGTTGAAGGCGCCGTCCGCCGCCTCCAGGACGGTGCCGAGCAACCGGTCCAGCTCCTCCGGGGTCACCACCGCGAGCGGTAGGCGGCCGGTGAGGTAGACGTCGCCGAGGCGGTCCACCGCGTAACCGAGCCCGTACAGCTTGAGGTTGCGCTCCAGCAGCCAGCGGTGGACGCCGGCCTCGTTCTCGTCGGGGTGGCGGATCACGAAGGCATTGACCGACAGCGAATGCCGGCCCACCCGGAGCGAGCAGGTGGTGCTCAGCTTGCGCGTGCCGGGGAGCTGGACGACGTACGAGCCCGGCTCCGGGCTCTCCCAGCTCAGCTCCGCGCCGGTGAGCGTGGCCTCGATGATCTCGGCGGTGTCAGCCATGGTGCGAGCGTACGCGACGGCGGTGATCATGCATCGCCGCCGTGTACACGTCGGCCGTGCCGGCGGCCGCCGTGTCCCAGCCGAAGAACTGCGCGTGCCGCGCCGCCTCGGCGCCCATCCGGTCCGCGAGCCAGGGATCGTCCACGAAACGCCGCAGCTCACGGGCGTAGTCCACCGGATCGTGGCCGGGAACGAGAATGCCGGTGACCCCGTCGTTGACGGCGACGGGCAGTCCGCCGACCTCGGCGGCGAGCACCGGAGTGCCGGTGGCCTGCGCCTCTATGGCGACGAGCCCGAAGGACTCGTTGTAGGAGGGCACGACCAGCACGGACGCCGCGCGGAACCAGTCGGCGAGGCGGTCCTGCCCCACCGGCGGGTGGAAGTGCACCAGGTCGGCGATGCCGAGCTTCGCGGCGAGCTTCTGCAGGCCCTCCGGCTTCGCCAGACCGCTGCCGCTGGGCCCGCCGACGACGGGGACGAACAGCCGGGCGCGCAGCGAGGGGTCCCGGTCGACGAGCTCGGCGACGGCGCGCAGCAGGATGTCCGGGGCCTTCAGGGGCTGGATCCGCCCGGCGAAGAGGGGGATGACCGCGTCCTGCGGCAGGCCGAGGCGGGCGCGGGCGGCGGCCCGGCCGTCACCGACGGTGAAGCGGTCGAGGTTCACGCCGGGGTGGACGACGGCGACCTTGCCGGGATCGGCCTCGTAGTGGCGGACGAGTTCACCGGCCTCCTCGGCGGTGTTCGCGATGAGCCGGTCCGCGGCGGAGACGATCTGGGTCTCGCCGATGACGCGGGCGGCGGGCTCGGGCGTGTCGCCCTCGGCCAGCGCGGCGTTCTTGACCTTCGCCATGGTGTGCATGGCGTGGACGAGCGGGACGCGCCAGCGCTCGGCGGCGAGCCAGCCGACGTGGCCGGAGAGCCAGTAGTGGGAGTGGACCAGGTCGTAGTAGCCGGGGCGGTGGCCGGCCCAGGCCTGCATGACGCCGTGCGTGAAGGCGCACAGCTGGGCCGGGAGCTCCTCCTTGGCGAGTCCTTCGTACGGGCCCGCGTCCACGTGCCGTACGAGCACCCCGGGGGCCAGCTCGACCACGGGCGGCAGGCCGCCGGCGGTGGCCCGGGTGAAGATCTCGACCTCGATGTTGATCGCGGCGAGGCGCTTGGCCAGCTCCACGATGTACACGTTCATGCCGCCGGCGTCCCCGGTGCCCGGCTGGTGCAGTGGCGAGGTGTGGACGCTGAGCATGGCCACGCGGCGCGGCTTGCGGTGGTGGCCGACGGCCGGCAGGCGCCGTCGCGGCGGCTCGTGCCGGGTGACGGCGCGGGCGGCGGCGAGGCGGCCGGTGAGGCTGCCGCCGAGGCGGGACACGTACTGACTCAAGGGAGCAGTTCCTCTCGCTCGACGACACGGGGACGGACGGCGGGGGGACGCCGATCGGACGGCTGCCGGGCATGCCGACAGGGGCGCGCCGGGCGCCCTGCATGGAGTGCAACCCGGACGGCGGTCCCCCGCATTCCGGGGTGGCCGGATTTCCCTGTCTTTTTCTCGGCGCCTCCTCCCCTCTCACCCCCTCCCTCCTCCGGTTCCGCGCCGGCTCTCCTCCGGTTCCGCGCCGGCTCTCCTCCGGTTCCGCGCCGGCTCTCGTCCGGTTTTCCTCCGGTGGGGGCGCTCCGCTTACCCTCGCCCCATGGCCCCCCGCACCCCTGCCAACCCGCGCCGCGCCCCCGGCCGACCTGTGGGTTCGGTGACGCGCGGGACGACGAATCCGAACCGGTTGCGCCGGATGGACCGCTGGATCGCCGCCACCCACGGGCCGGCGCTGCGCCGCGCGCAGGCGCCGGTGGCGGTGGACCTCGGCTACGGGGCCGCGCCCTGGACGGCCGTCGAACTGCTGGCGCGGCTGCGCGAGGCGGCTCCGCGGGTGCGGGTCGTCGGCATCGAGATCGAGCCGGCGCGGGTGGCGGGCGCGAAGCCGTACGAGCGGGACGGGCTGAGCTTCCGGCACGGCGGGTTCGAGGTGCCGTTGGAGGACGGGGTCCGCCCGGCGCTGATCCGGGCGGCGAACGTCCTGCGCCAGTACGACGAGGAGCAGGTCGCGGCGGTGTGGGAGCGGCTGTGCGCCCGGCTGGCCCCCGACGGGCTGCTGGTGGAGGGGACCTGCGACGAGATCGGGCGGCGGCACGTGTGGGTGGCGCTGGGGCCCGAGGGGGCGCGCACGGTGACCTTCGCGACCCGGCTGGGCTCCCTGGAGCGCCCCTCGGACCTCGCGGAGCGGCTGCCGAAGGCGCTGATCCACCGCAACGTCCCGGGTGAGCCGGTGCACGCGTTCCTGCGCGATGCCGACCGGGCGTGGGCGGCGGCGGCCCCGTACGCCTCCTACGGGGCGCGGCAGCGCTGGATCCGGACGGCGCGGGCGCTGTCCGGCGACTGGCCGCTGGCGGACGGGCCGGCGCGGTGGCGGCAGGGGGAACTCACGGTGCGCTGGGAGGCGTTGCGCCCGAGGGGGTGAGGTAGGGCGGGGCGGAGGGACGGCGGCGGGTGGGCGGCCTCCGTCCGGGCGGACAAGATCGGCGGGCCATCCACAAGGGTGTCGCAATCCACCGCTTCGTGGCACCATCCCGGAAGCAAGGACAAGTTACTGATGAATAGTCAGATCTGATGCTGGATGCTGCGGGTCTGACTCCGGGTGCCTGGGGGGACCATGGGGGCCGAACGGCGACGGCGGCGGGGCGCGAGTGGGCTCGTGATGCTGTGCGCGATGGCGATACTGACGGCGCCGGGGATGGCGGCGGGCATCGCGTACGCGGCGCCGGTCGTTCCCGCGGCACCGGCAACTCCCGGTGCTCCGGCGGCTCCTGCGCCACCGCAGCCGGGTGTGAAGTCGCTGGAGCAGGTCCGCAAGGACATCGAGGAGCTGTACCGGCAGGCGGGCGCCGCCACGGACGCCTACTACCAGGCCGAGGCCGAGGCCAAGGCCCAGTCGGACAAGATCGTCGAGATCGCCAACCTGGTCGTCGCCGGCCAGGAGCGGATCTCCGCCCTGAAGAGCCGGGCGGGCGCCGCCGCCCGCGCCCAGTACCGCTCGGGCGGACTGCCGCCCGGCGCGAAGCTGGCGCTGAGCGAGGACCCGAACCAGTTCCTCGACGGGGCGAACCGGCTGCGCCAGGCTGAGAAGGCCGCCTCGGACCTGCTGACCGAACTGGACCGGACCCAGGACGACTTGAAGCGGTACGCGCGGGACGCGAGCGCCCAGTGGGAGTTGCTGGAGGCCAACCGGGTCAAGCAGGAGAGCGCGAAGAAGAAGATCGAGGAGAAGATCAAGGCGGCGGAGGAGCTGGAGAACAAGCTGGAGGCCGAGGAGAAGGCCCGGCTGATCCAGCTGGAGCAGGAAGCCCAGTACAAGGCGCAGACGGCGTGGCTGTCCACGGGCGCGATGAAGGACGTCAAGGGCGTGGCGACGGACGCCGGCCGGCGGGCCGTGCAGTACGCCACCGCCCAGGTGGGCAAGCCCTACCGCTGGGGCGCGGTGGGTCCGGCCGCGTTCGACTGCTCGGGCCTGACCTCCCAGGCGTGGCTGGCGGCGGGCAGGCCGATCCCGCGCACCTCGCAGGAGCAGCTGCGGCTGCTGCCGAAGGTCGCGGTGAAGGACATGCGTCCGGGCGACCTGATCATCTACTTCGACGACGCGAGCCATGTCGGGATGTACGTCGGCGACGGCGCGATGGTGCACGCCCCGCGCCCGGGCCGGAACATCACGATGGCGGGCGCGGGCTCCATGCCGATCAAGGCGGTGGTCCGCCCGGACGCGTAACGGCACCCGCCGACCGGCCGGGCCCGTTGGCCGGTGAGCCCGTGGCGGGTGGGCCGGGCCCCCGCCACAGGGGGGGCGAGCCCCCCGGCACGCGGCAGCCGGCCCGGTTCCGGGTGCCGGGAAGGCGCGCCGCACAGGAGGGGAACGGTTCGGGGCAACCGGACGGGGCATTCGGACGTCTCGGTGAGCGGGACGGAACTCGGGCCCGCGTGAGGTTTCTCATTCCGTTGTCATCCAGTGAGGCCGATTTTCCCCCGCGATAACGGCATATGACGGAGGCCCTGGCCCGGGACGGCATTCCGCCCGCCGGGCCGGGCCGCTAGGGTCGGCGCACGAGCGCACCCTCGGGGGGAGGGAAGGAACCGGAGACGATGCCCGTACCCGTACCGCGGCAGAGGGACACCTCGGCCCCGGAGAACGGTCAGGCCGTCCTGACCGCCGCCGCCCCGCCCCCGGCGCGGGCGACGCCGCAGGCGGTCCCCCAGGCGACCACCCACACGACGCCGCTGACCCTCCTGGTCATCGAGGACGACCCCGCCGGGGGTCTCACCGTCCCCGAGATCCTCGACACGGACGGCCACCGCATCCGCCTCCGCACCGCACGCAACCTCACCGAGGCCGCGCGGCTGCTCACGCCCGACGTGCACTGCATCCTGCTCGACCTGGCCCTGCCGGACACCGGCCCCCGCACGACGGCCGCCACCACCGGCCCGGCCGCCACCGGCGCCGACGCCGGCGCGGACCAACTGGCCAACCTCCGCCACGTCCTGCGCATCGCGCCACGCCACGCCGTCCTCGTGCTCACCGCCGAAGAGGACGCCGAGCGCGCCGCCGAGGCCGTGCGGGTCGGCGCCCAGGATTTCCTCTTCCGGGACGAGCTCGACGGCCGGCTGCTGAGCCGGGCCATCCGCTACGCGGTGGAGAGAAAGCGCGCCGACATCGCCCAGTACAAGCTTGCAGAATCGAAACTGCGCGCCCAGGAGAACGCCCGTCTGGAACGCGGGCTGCTTCCCAACCCCCTCCTGGACGGTTCGGACCTCCGCTTCGCCGCCCGCTACCGCCCCGGCCGCAGCCGGGCCCTGCTCGGCGGCGACTTCTACGACACCGTCCGCACCCCCGACGGGACCGTCCACGCCATGATCGGCGACGTCTGCGGCCACGGCCCGGACGAGGCGGCCCTCGGCGTCGAGCTCCGCATCGCCTGGCGCGCCCTGACCCTGGCCGGCCTGTGCGGCGACGACCTGCTGGCCACCCTCCAGCAGGTCCTGGAAGTGGAACGGCCCTGCGAGGAGATCTTCGCGACGCTGTGCACGGTGGACATCTCCCCCGACGGGCGCCGCGCCGGACTGTGCCTGGCCGGCCACCCGGCACCGCTGATCTCCCGGCCGGGCCGCCCCGCGCGCCTGCTCCCGTACGAGAACAGCGGGCCGGCGCTCGGCCTGCTGCCCAAGGCCCGCTGGCCGCGCCGCCAGGTCGAGCTCGGCGGCACCTGGAGCCTGATGCTCTACACCGACGGGCTGATCGAGGGCCGGATCGGGGAGGGCCGGGAACGCCTCGGGCAGGACGGCATGGTCGAGATGATCAACCGCCACCTCGACGCGGGCCTGACGGGCGAGAACCTGATCGAGGCCTCCGTCACCGAGGCCCGCCGCCTCAACGGCGGCGAGCTCACGGACGACGTGGCGGTGGTCCTGCTCTCCCGCGGCGCGTCCTGACCGACGGTCCGCGGCGCGTCCTGACCTCCGCTCCGCGAGGCGTCCTGACCTCCGGTCCGCCGGTGGCGGGCAGCCGGGAGCGGGCGCGGAGGGTTACCTTCCGCCGTTGTACGGCCCGTACGGTCCGTCGCTGCTGCTGCCGCCGCTCCGCCGCCCGCCGCCCGAGACCTGCTTGAGCGCGGGGCGCACGTCGACGAAGAACACGATGGTGGCGACCAGACCGGCGATCTGCAGGAACAGCATCCCCAGGAAGAAGTCCACGAGGACGGTGATGCCGAGGATGACGAGCCAGAACGTCTTGGTCTGCTTGCCGGCCGCCCGGTACGCGTCTTCACGCGCCAGCAGCGCGAATACGAAGGCCACGACGGCGAGCACCAGCATGGCGAGCCCCAGCAGGGGGATCACGCCTTGATCGAACCCGTCCATCAACATCGCTTCGACCGCCTTCTCACGCTTCTGCTTCGCACCCCGACGGGGATGCCGCCCGGTTCCACGCTACCGGCACGGCCGCCCCTCACGAATGACAACGGGCCGGACACCCCGTAGGTGCCCGGCCCGCCGCCGGTCATGCGGGCCGGGCACGGCAGGCCCGGCTCCCGCACTCAGCTCTCGTCGCCCGCGGGAACGGCGGCCTTCTTGGCCGTGCTCCTGCGGCCGGTGGTCTTGCGCGCCCCGGGCTTCTCCCCGGCGTCGCCCGCCTCCGCGCCGACCGCCTCGGTCCGCACGGCCTCGGGCTCCGGCTCGACGGCCACGGCGATCTCGACGATCTCGTCGGAGACCTCGCCCCGCCAGGCGCGGACGGCCTGCTCGCCGTGCTCGGCGACCTTGTCGTAGGTCTCCTTGGCACGCACCGCGTACTCCGCGGCCACGCCGACGCCGCGCAGCGCCAGATCCTGCGCGGTCTCGCCGATCTTCTTCGGGTCGATCGCGCCGAACACCTCGGCGACCTTGGCGGTGACCGCCTCCTGCGCCTCCCGGGCCGCCGCGGCGGCCTTCTCCTGGACGGCCTTGGGATCGGTGTTCTTCACGGCGTCGATGCGCGCGGGGGCCTCGGCGCGCAGCTGCTCGATGAGCCCCGGCACCTTCCTGGCCTGCTGCACGGCCAGATCGGCCGTTCCGGCGGCGAAGTAGAGGGGAGTGGGGTCGGTGAGGGTCTTCTTCAGGTCATCGGCGATGGCCATGTGCGGTCCTCCCGGATCACGTTCGGTTCGTCTTCGGCGGCATCTTGTCCGGCGGCGTCGCGCCGCCGGGCACATCCGGCACGTCGGGCGCGCCGGTCACGTGGATCGCATCGGTCACGTCAGACGCGGCGATCACGTCGGGCGTGCCGGGCGCGTCGTCCGGCACGTTCGGCGCGTCGAGCGCGTTCTCCTTGCGGAACGACTCGTAGATCTGGAGCAGCACCTGCTTCTGCCGCTCGTTGATGGACGGGTCGGCGAGGATGACGGCCCGCGTCTCCACCTCGTCCCGGTCCCGCTCGTCGAGGATCCCAGCCTGCACGTACAGCGTCTCCGCGGAGATCCGCAGCGCCTTGGCCAGCTGCTGGAGGATGTCCGCGCTCGGCTTGCGCAGCCCGCGCTCGATCTGGCTCAGGTACGGGTTCGACACCCCCGCCGCGTCGGCCAGCTGCCGCAGCGAGAGCTGGGCCTGCCGGCGCTGCTCACGGAGGTATTCGCCGAGGTTTCCGACGCTGAGCGATGCCATGCCCCGATCCTGCCCGACTCTGCTAACTATTGCAAGCACATGCTTGCTCCATCTCCCACGCGGGTCCGGCTGTCACAGGGGCGTGCCATGCTGGATCCGTGACCCTGGAGGATCTGGTACGGCTGCGCCGCGCCCGTGACGTGATGGACCGCGACTACGCGCTGCCGTTGGACGTCCCGGCGCTGGCCCAGGTCGCGCTCATGTCGTCCGGGCACTTCTCCCGCAGCTTCCGCGCCGCGTTCGGCGAAACCCCGTACGCGTACCTGATGACCCGGCGCATCGAGAGGGCGAAGGCGCTGCTGCGCCGCGGGGACATGAGCGTGACCGACGTCTGCTTCGCCGTCGGGTGCACCTCGCTCGGTTCGTTCAGCTCGCGCTTCACCGAGCTGGTCGGCGAGAGCCCGAGCGCCTACCGGGCCCGCCGCCACGAAGCCGGCGCCGTGATCCCGGCCTGCGTCGCCAAGGTCCTCACCCGGCCGGTCCGCGCGCCGGCGGATCCGGCCGCAGCAGGCGCGCGATCGGCCGCCGTCTCGTAGCGTCGGGACATGGACATCAAGCTCTCGCAGTGCTTCATCGCCGTCGACGACCACGACAAGGCGCTCGCCTTCTACCGCGACGCCCTCGGCCTGGAAGTCCGCAACGACGTCGGATACGAGGGGATGCGCTGGGTGACCGTCGGCTCCCCCGCGCAGCCCGACGTGGAGATCGTCCTCGAACCGCCGCTCGCCGACCCGGGCGCCTCGCCCGCCGACCGGCAGGCCATGGCGGAGCTGATGGCGAAGGGCATGCTGCGCGGCGTCATCTTCTCCACCGACGACTGCGACGCCACCTTCGAACGGGTCCGGTCGGCCGGCGGCGAAGTGCTGCAGGAGCCGGTCGACCAGCCCTACGGCGTACGCGACTGCGCGTTCCGCGACCCGGCGGGCAACATGCTCCGCATCACCCAGCCCCGCCGGCGGTAGACCGGCCGGGCGGCGCTCAGCGCGCCGCGATCACCACCGTCGCGTACAGCTCCTCCGAGGTGGCCGCACGGGTCCGCAGCCCCGCCGCCGCCAGCGCCGCTGCGGTCACCGGGCACTGGCGGGAGCTCGTCTCGATCAGCAGGTGGCCGCCCGGGGCCAGCCACGGCAGGGCGCCCGCCGCGACCCGGCGGTGGACGTCCAGTCCGTCCGCACCACCGTCCAGGGAGACCAGCGGCTCGTGCTCCCGGGCCTCCGAGGGCATGCAGCCGATCTCCTCCGTCGGGACGTACGGGGCGTTCACCACCAGCACGTCCACCCGGCCCCGCAGCGAGGCCGGCAGCGGGGCGTACAGGTCGCCCTCCCAGACGCTGCCCCCGTACGGGGCCACGTTGCGCCGCGCGTAGGCGAGCGCCACCGGGTCGATGTCCGCCGCGTGCAGTTCCACCCCGCCCGACGCCCGCGACGCGACGGCGGCGCCCAGGGCGCCGACCCCGCAGCACAGGTCGAGCACCACGGCGCCGGGCGGGGCCAGTGCCACCGCCCGCTCCACCAGGAACTCGCTCCGCCTGCGCGGCACGAAGGCCCCCGCGCCGACCTCCACGCGCAGCCCGCAGAAGTCGGCCCAGCCCACCACGTGTTCCAGCGGCTCACCGCCGACCCGGCGGTCCAGCAGCTCCGCCAGGTGGCCGTCGTCCCGCGCGGCGGCGCGCAACAGGCCCGCCTCCTCCTCCGCGAAGACGCAGCCCGCCGCTCGCAGTCGCTCCACCAGGGTCGTCACACACATCAGTCCTCGGTCGTCTCCGTCATGCGCCATCATGCGGCGCTCACCGCTCGGCCGGCGCCGGGCGTCGTTCCGCCGGACCTTCAGAACTCGTCCGGGCACCACGGCCGGCGCGCCGTACGGAACACCGCGTCGGCCAGCGCCAGCGCGCCCGGCCGCAGTTCGTCGACCCGCCCCAGCGCGCCCAGCCGCACCGCCGACTCGTCGCCGAGGTAGAGCGAACCCAGGGCGGACACGTCCAGCCGCAGGTCCGCCGGTTCCGCGGTGCGCTCGCAGGCGCCGGTCCCCGCGTCCAGCCGGTAGCGGCCGTCCGCGAGCCCCGCCGCGTCCGTGACCTCCAGGACGAGCACCCCGGGCACGGCGTACGTCCGTGCGCCCAGCGCCCGTTCCACGTCCAGCAGCCGCACCCACAGGTAGTCGGCCGAACTCAGCGGCCGGGCGGACCGCGGGTCGGGCAGGAACCGGGTGACCAGGTCGTCGGGGGCCCGGCCGCCGGTGCGGACCTTCACCACCCAGTCGATGGAGCACAGGAAGTGCCACAGCGCCCGCTCCGCCTCGGGCGTGACCGCGATCAGGTCCTTGACCTGCACCGTGTTCAGCGGGACCTTCGCGTCCGTCCAGTGGTCGTCGGCCGTGTAGACGGCCAGCCCGGCCACCTCGCCCGCCGCCGTCCGGTACACGGCGTGGAACCTCTCCCGGTACGGCCGGTACGACATCTCCTCCAGGCCGGTCGCCATCCGCCACCAGCGCTCGTCCCGGTCCACCACCCCCGGCGTCCTCGCGCGCAGCCGCTCGTGCAGTTCCGGCCCCACGTCCCGCACCTCGGCCACGTCCACCAGGTCGATCCGGCCGCCGTCCGCGGGACCCGACCGGCGACGGTCCAGTCCGGTGCGCGGTACGTCGATCTCCCATTCCGCGAACGAGGCGGCGGGCCCGTAGCCGTACCGGCCGTAGATCGGGTACTCGGCGGCTATCAGCGTGGACAGCACGTCCCCCCGCGCACGGGCGGCAGCGAGCTCGGCGGCCATCATCCGGGTCAGCAGGCCCTGGCGGCGGTGCGTGGGCAGTACGGCGACGTTGGAGACCGCACTGGAGAGGACGGCGGCCCCGCCCGGTACGGTCAGCCGCTGCTCGAAGGAGCGGAAGGTCGCCACACAGCGGCCGGTGCGGGTGTCGAAGGCGCCCAGGAGCCGGGCAAAGTCGCTGTACTTGGCGCGTAGGGCGACGTCCGACTCCGTCACCCGGGCGGGGGTCAGGAAGCCCGCCTGCAGGGTCCGCAGCCAGTCGGCGAGTTCGGACGCGGCGATCGGCCGCACATCAGCACTCATGACAGGCCACGCTAACGGCCCGGCCGGCCCGCGTCGCCCGGATTTCCGCGGGCCCCGTGCGGGGCGTGCCTCAGACCAGCAGGTCGTCCACCTGCGCCTCGCCCTCCCGGTACCGGCGGGTGATCTCCGCGCTGCAGTCGTCCACCGTGCGCTGCAGCTGCTGGCGGCGCCGCGAGACCTGCTGCTCGTAGCGCACGAGCCGGCCCATCCCGTCGTAGAGCTCACCGTCCGTGCGCGCGCCGAGGTCGGAGAGCTCCACGTCGGCCAGCATCTCCGCCGCCAGCAGCCGGTACTCCTCGCTGTGCGGGGTGCCGAGCGTGACGTGCCGGGCGGAGGCGCTGCGGCTGGAGGGGGCGTCGGTGAGGATCTCGGAGAGCCGGTCGACCACCCGCGCCTCGGGGTCGGTACGCCGGGCCAGCTCGGCCCGCAGGATGTCGATGCGGCCCTGGAGCATGCGGCGCACGTAACTCAGATCGGCCTCGTCGCGCTGGGCGTCACGGCGCAGGGCACGCAGTTCCGGCAGCCCGAGGGCGCTGGTCGGCGCACCGGCCGGGGCCGGGCCGTCGGCGGTCCGCTGCGCGGGCGGCCGTACCGCGGCAGCGGGCGTGGCGGTGGGTGAAGCAGGTACGGAGGTACCAGAAGTATTCATACGAACGAATCCGTCCCCTCGGCCGGTGCGGCGCACCCGCACCGCCTGCGTGCATGGTGCCACTCCCGGAGGGCCGGACGCAGTCCTACTCCACCCGATCGGCCCCGGACGGGTGCACGCCTGGTACACAGGTGGTATGCGAGCTGTGGTGCAGAGGGTGGACGGCGCGAGGGTCGTCGTGGACGGCGAGACCGTGGGCGAGATCGTCGGCGAGGGACTGTGCGTGCTGGTGGGGGTGACCCACGACGACACGCCGGAGAAGGCGGCCCTGCTGGCCCGCAAGCTGTGGTCGGTGCGGATCCTGGAGGCGGAGAAGTCCTGCAGCGACGTGGCCGCCCCGCTGCTGGTGATCTCGCAGTTCACGCTGTACGGGGACGCCCGCAAGGGCCGCCGGCCCACGTGGAACGCGGCCGCGCCCGGCCCGGTGGCGGAGCCGCTGGTCGACGAGGTCGTGGCGCAGCTGCGGGCGCTGGGCGCGACGGTGGAGACGGGCCGCTTCGGCGCGGACATGCGGGTGTCGCTGACCAACCACGGCCCGTTCACGATCGTCATCGACGTCTAGCGCTGTGACCGGAAGGGCTCACCGCGTCGCCGTCCGGTCGGGGTCCGCCGCCCGGACGTTCAGGGCGCTACGACGACCTCCTGCGCGGCGGCCGTGTCCCCGACCAGCAGCGGGGCGTCGACAGGAACGTTCCGCTTGACCAGCGCGAGGGCGATCGGGCCCAGCTCGTGGTGGCGGACGGCGGTGGTCACGAAGCCCAGCTGGCGGCCCTCGGCGCCGTCGGCGGCGAGCCGTACGGGCGCGCCGTGCGCCGGGAGCAGCACCTCGGAGCCGTCCAGGTGCAGGAAGACCAGACGGCGCGGGGGCTTGCCCAGGTTGTGGACGCGGGCCACCGTCTCCTGGCCGCGGTAGCAGCCCTTCTGGAGGTGGACGGCGGTCCCGATCCAGCCCAGCTCGTGCGGGATGGTGCGGTGGTCGGTCTCCAGGCCGAGCCGCGGCCGGTGCGCCTCGACGCGCAGGGCCTCGTAGGCGAGGAGCCCGGCGGCGGGGCCGTGGGCGGCGGCGAACGCCTCCAGCTCGGGGCGGGGCAGGAAGACGTCCCGGCCGTGCGCGGTCTCCCGCACGACGTGCTCCCCGGCGAGCTCGGCGATGGAGCCGGCCGGCAGGTGCACCACCGCGAACTCCTCGGTGCGGTCGGCGACGTCGACGCGGTAGAAGAACTTCATGGACTCCAGGTAGGCGATCAACTCCCCCTGGGTGCCGGGCTCCACGTGCGCCCACGTCGTCTCGCCGTCGTCGACGAGGTAGAGCGCGTGCTCGATGTGGCCGTTCGCGGAGAGGATCAGCGCCTCGGTGGCCCGCCCGGACGGCAGTTCGGTCAGGTGCTGGGTGAGCAGCAGGTGCAGCCAGCTCAGCCGCTCCGGGCCGGTGACGGTGACGACGCCGCGGTGCGAGAGGTCGACGAAGCCGCGGCCGTCCGCGAGGGCGCGCTGTTCGCCGTACAGCTCGCCGTAGTGGGCGGCGACGCCCTCGTCGCGGCCTTCGGCCTGCACGGCGCCGGGGAGGTGGAGCAAGGGGCTGCTGGTCATGGCACCAAGCGTACGACCCGGCTACGCCTGCCCCGCACGGTGCTCGGCCGCGCACTTCCGGCACAGTCCGAAGATCGCGAAGTGCTTCATGTCGGTCTCGAAGCCGAAGGTCCCGCGGAGCTTGGCGGTGAACTCGGAGGCGATGTCCACATCGGCCTCGATGACCTCGCCGCAGTCCCGGCAGACCAGGTGGATGTGGTGGTGCCGGTCGGCCAGGTGGTAGGTGGGCGCGCCGTGGCCGAGGTGCGCGTGCGAGACGAGCTTCAGCTCCTCCAGCAGCTCCAGCGTGCGGTAGACGGTGGAGATGTTCACGCCGGAGGCGGTTTTGCGCACTTCCGCGAGGATCTCGTCCGGGCTGGCGTGCTCCAGGGCGTCGACCGCTTCCAGCACCAGCTGGCGCTGCGGTGTCAGGCGGTATCCGCGCTGCCGCAGGTCGGTCTTCCAGTCCACGCCGTCGGCGCGTCCGGCGCTGTCGGCCCTCTCGGTGCTCACCACCCGGCCAGTGTATGCGCGGAAGGGGACCGCGGGGCGAGCCCCTTGGTCCCCTTCCGGTCCGCCCGCGCCGTGCGTCAGCGGAAGAAGGCGATGCCGTCGTCCGGCATGTCCGGGAGGTTGCGCGCCATCTCGGCGACTTCCTCGGGGGTGACGACCTTCTTCAGCTGGGCCGACATGTACGGGCGCAGCTCCACCTCGGGAGTGGCCTTCTCCCCCACCCACATCAGGTCGCTCTTCACGTAGCCGTAGAGCCGCTTGCCGCCGCTGTACGGGCCGGAGGCGCCGGTGCGCGCGACGGCGTCGGTGGCCAGGTCGATCTGCGGCTTCTGATCGGCGAGCTCGCCGTACCAGACCTCGACGACGCCCTGGTCGCGGACCATGACGATCTCGACCTTGCGGTCCTGGTCGATGCGCCAGTAACCCGATTCGGACTCCAGCGGCCGCACCTTGTTGCCCTCGGCGTCGAGGACCCAGGTGCGGGAGGTGTACTCCAGGAAGTCCCGGCCGTCGTGGCTGAAGACGACCTCCTGGCCGAAGTTGCACTTTTCCTCACCCGGGAAGTCGAAGACGCCCGCGCCCTCCCAGGTGCCGAGGAGGAAGGCGAGGGGGACGAGGCCCGGGTTCAGGTCGGACGGGATCTGGATCATGGATGGCTGCTCAGGCGATCTGTGGGAGGGGTTCCGGGGCGGTCGGCTGGGCGGATGCTCAGCGCTGACCCTGGTACAGCTTCTTGACGGCCAGGACGGTGAAGGCGAGGACGCCGACGCAGACCAGGACCAGCAGGGAGGTGAAGACTGCCTCAAGCACGGGGTGCTCCTCGGAGGATTCGTTTGGGGGTCCCCCCCGGACGAGAGTCCGAGGAGGGTACGGCCGGTCCCCAAGCCTACTGGGCCGGGGACCGGCGCACTCTGCGAGGTGGGCCGGACGGGCCTCAGCTCAGCAGCTGGCTCTGGAGGATCACCGTCTGGTGGAAGGGAATGACCGGCAGCCCACCCTTGCGGGACTGGATGACCACTCCCTGGACGTCACCCAGCTGCAGGCAGCCGAAGCGGAACTGCTCGTCCCCGAAGGGCTTGGCCTCCTCGTAGAGGCTGAACTCGCTGGAGCTGAGGGTTCCCGATCCGGCGAAGCCGCCGGTCCCGACGTTGCCGGACTGCTCCGTCTTGGCCTTGCTCCACGACATGTCGATCGAGAGCGAGTCGGCGCCGGTCAGCCGGGTGTCGATGCCGCAGCCGCGGAAGGTGTCCACGAAGCTCGAGGAGTGGAAGCGCAGCAGGTAGACGCGGGTCCGCGTGCCGTCGGGCATGGTCCAGGACCGGCCGGTGATCTGGCGCAGCCCCTCCCACTCGAAGCCCTCCTTCAGCTTCGGCCGGTCGTCGGGGGCGTACTCCTCCAGGAAGGCGTCCGGCTCGACCTTCCCGTCCTTGTCCGCCTTGACGGTGTCGTCGGGCCGGGATCCCTCGGGGGCGGGGAGCAGCAGGCCGCTCAGGGCGGCGTAGTGCGTGCCGTCCGGGTTGTCGGTGGCGCCGGGCAGCGGGGCTCCGGCCGGCAGCTCGGGCTTGGCCAGCTCCGGGTAGGTCCAGCGGCCATCGGACAGCGTGGACAGCCCTGGGATCTTGGTCCGCTCGGGCTGGACGACCCCGTAGGCGGTGCCCGCGCCGACGGCGGCGAAGACGAGGACGGCGGCGGTCCACCGCAGCGCGGCGAAGAGCTTCCGTCGGTCCTTCGGCGCGGTCGGCACCGGCTCGGGCACCGGCTCGGCCACGAGGTCCGGTCCCTCAGCGGGTGCGGCGTCGGTGGTGTTCTGCTCGGTCACACGGACTCCCCGGGGGACTTCAGGTGGTTCAGCTGCTTCGTGAACAGATCGATGGCCGTCTTCACATCGAACCGGGGCCTGGGGCCGTACGAACGGAAGGTGACCAGCACGTCGCCCTCGACGGCCACGCAGTCGAGGGATTCGATCGTCTCGGGCTTCTGCGCGTCAGGCCGTTCCTCGACGATGTCCAGAAGGACGCACTTGGCCTGGGGGAACCCTTCGACGGCGGGCGCCTCCTTCTTCTTCTTCTCGCCCAGCGCCACGAGGACGTCGAGGAGCTTCTTGTTGAGGTCCGCGAACTTGACGAGTGCCTGCGGGTCCGCCTGCGTGAGCTCGATCTCGATGATCGGGCCGGCGTACGAGAGGGTGTAGCTGCGACCGGCCACACCCTTGAGCTTCAGCTCGGCCACGGCCTTGTCCCGCTCGGCGCGCTCGGCGGCGGACAGCCCTGTCCGGGAGTCCTTCACGGCCTGGACCGCGCGCTCGCCCGACACGTAGAAGTCGTTGCCCTCGTCCTCCAGGTCGGGACCCAGTTCATAGCTTGCCGGGACCGGCAGCAGCTTGCCCGTCAGCTCGTTGGGCGGCACGGTCGGCACCGGGGTCGCCGAGGCGGTCGACCGGGGGCCGTCCGGTACCCAGTAGCGCGTCGGGGAGGTCCGGTCGGCCTGGTCGATCCTGCCGGCGGCCCAGGAGCCGCCGCCCGCGAGGACGGCCAGGCCGAGCCCGCCCGCGACCAGGGCGAGCGTCCTGCGGTTCACCCTGCGCGACGGGCGCGTGGAGGCCGGTGCGTCCTGCTCCGACGCCGGACCGGTCACGGCGTCGTTCTCCTGCTCGGTCACAGCCGCTCCATCTGTCGCTTGGCCAGATCGGTGATCTCGCCCTGGGAGACGTCACCCCGGTTGTTCGTGAGCTCGACGTCCACGACGATGTCTCCGCGCCGGAGGATGGCCCGGGCCTGGCGCAGCGGGTGGTACCCCGCCTTCGTCTTCGGCTTGTAGAGCCAGGCGCGGCCGTAGCCGTCGGGTACGCCGGGCAGCGCGAAGCCGTCGTTGCCCGCGTGCTTCTCCTGGTCCTGGTACGAGGACTGGCCCTCCTGGTATTTCTGGGCCGAGTGCTGGTCCTGGAACTGGAGCAGCCGGATCTCGATGAAGTCGTGCTCGCCCTGCCGCCAGCCCGCCGCGGCGATCCGCCGCACGTCCTGGGCGATGGAGTCGAAACCGCGGTCGGGGGACTCGTAGTAGTACGCCGCGAACACATCCAGCGACTGGTAACCGGAGTAGCCGTCCTTCGCGCCGCCCGGGGCCTCCAGCAGCTTCTTGGCGAGGTCCTCCTCCGCCTTGTCCCAGCGGTTGGCGTTGACGGAACGACGGGTGGTCGCGTCATTCGCCGCGACGGGTGGCTGCACGGCCACGCTCCGCTGCGCCAGCGGCGGAAGCGGGGTAGGGGCCCGGTGGTACTGGACCGCGTAGCCGGTGATCGTCCCGGCGAGCACGCCGAGGACGGCCGCACCCGCGATCAGGAAGGTCGTGCGGCCCCGGCGGCGGCGCGGTGCGGTCGCGGCCGGCGGCTCGGCGGCCGGTGGCAGGACGGCGGCCGGCGGCTCGGCGGCGGTGGGCGGGAGGTCCGGGGTGTCCGGATGCGGGTCGGTCTCCTCCTCTTTCCGCTGCTCACGGCTGGTCTGTTCGTGTTCCAAGGGAGTCCCCCCACAGGACAGGAGGCGCAGGCTGATTACCCGCGCGTACCCATGACCCGTGCCGGAGGAGAGCAGTTGTATGAATGCTTATTACATTCTTATCTCGCCGGGTGTCAGTCCTCGGGACGCCGCTTCCCGTCCAGTTCGTCCCACCACTCGTCCGACTTGGGATCACCCGAGGGGTCGTCCCACCACCGGTCGTCCGGGCCGCGCCGGTTCGCGATCATCGCGGCGACCGGCGGGATGACCATGGCCACGACACACATCGCCACCGCGGCCTCCACCGACCACAGGCGCACGAAGGACCAGGCGGAGACGAACAGGACCAGGCATCCGCCCATGAGCAGGAAGTAGACGCGGCGGCGTCGGGCGTACATGACTCCAGGGTAGGAGCGGAACGGCACGAAGGGCCGCACCCCGTTCCAGTGGCGTCCAACCCCTGGGGTGCGGCCCTTCGGCCGATCGATCAGGCGATCAAGGATGCGGTCCTCAGACCGCGATCGCCACGTCCGTCACGCCGCCGGACTCGGCGACGACGACCTTGCGGTCCGCCGTGCCGCCCGGGACGAGCGCGCGCAGCGTCCAGGAGCCGGTGGCCGCGTAGAAGCGGAACTGGCCGGTCGCCGAGGTCGGGACCTCGGCGGTGAACTCGCCGGTCGAGTCCAGCAGGCGGACGTAGCCGGACACCGGCTCGCCGCCCTGGGTGATCTGACCCTGGATCGCGGTCTCACCGGGCTTGAGCGTCGCGAGGTCGGGCCCGCCGATCTGTGCTCCACACATGTTCTCTGTCCTGTCCTAGAGAGAGGTTCTGACGACTACGGGCCGACGAGGCCCTGCATGCCCGGCAGGGTTACTTGTTGGCGCCGAGCTCGATCGGCACGCCGACCAGGGAGCCGTACTCGGTCCACGAGCCGTCGTAGTTCTTGACGTTCTTCTGACCGAGGATCTGGTGGAGCACCAGCCACGTGAGCGCGGAGCGCTCGCCGATGCGGCAGTAGGCGATGGTGTCCTTCGACAGGTCGACGCCCTCGGCCTCGTAGAGGGCCTTGAGCTCCTCGTCCGACTTGAAGGTGCCGTCGTCGTTGGCGTTCTTCGACCACGGGATGTTGCGGGCGCTCGGCACGTGGCCGGGGCGCTGCGACTGCTCCTGCGGGAGGTGCGCCGGGGCGAGCAGCTTGCCGGAGAACTCGTCGGGCGACCGCACGTCGACCAGGTTCAGGGAGCCGATCGCGGCCACGACGTCGTCGCGGAAGGCGCGGATCGAGGTGTCCTGCGGCTTGGCCTTGTACTGGGTGGCCGGGCGGTTCGGGACGTCCTTGCCGTCGACCAGGTCGCGGGAGTCGAGCTCCCACTTCTTGCGGCCGCCGTCGAGCAGGCGGACGTCCTGGTGGCCGTAGAGCTTGAAGTACCAGAAGGCGTAGGAGGCGAACCAGTTGTTGTTGCCGCCGTAGAGGACGACGGTGTCGTCGTTGGAGATGCCCTTGGCGGAGAGGAGCTTCTCGAAGCCCTCCTGGTCCACGAAGTCGCGGCGGACCGGGTCCTGGAGGTCGCTCTTCCAGTCGATCCGGACGGCGTTGGTGATGTGGTTCTTGTCGTAGGCGGACGTGTCCTCGTCCACCTCGACGATGACGACGTTGGCGTCGTTCAGGTGGGCCTCGACCCAGTCGGCGTCTACGAGGACGTCGCTGCGGCTCATGGTGTTCTCCTCCGGGGCAGTGTGCGGCGGGGCTGTGCGGGGTGCGGGCGGTGCTGGCTGGGCTGCGCACCGGCCGGCTGCGGACTGCTGTGCTGCCGGGTGGTGCGGGGCGTGCGTACGTCCGGGTGCTTTCGCGGATCCGGTCCGGCGCGCGGGGCGTCAGGGGATCCGGAGGCAGGTGCGGTCACGCGGGAAGGGCCGTCGTCCGGCGCTGGTGGAGCGGATGCGCTCACACGTCACATGGATCGACAGAGCATGGCGGCGACGCGACACAGGTCTACTGCCCGCCGCTTCGTGAGGTCCGCCTGCTGATGCTTCATAGCCATGGATCGTAGGGACGAACTGGCCGCCCTGTCACCGGTGTGTCATATTCCGAGACAGGATCGTCCGAATGCTGGGATGACAACCGCGCCGACGCCCGCCGCGGCCCCCTCCGCAGACCCCGCGGGGCCCGTTCTTCTGCGGATCGGACCCTGCCGTCTCACGATCCGGTTAGCGCCACGTCCGTACCGCCCAGCGTGAGGTGCACCCCGGTCTCGTCCGACGTCAGGGCGGACAGGTGCAGGCCCGAGGGCAGCCCGCCGTCGAGGTCGCGCTCGAAGTCGGTCCTCTTGCGGACCCGCTCCTCGACGCCGGGGATCCCCTCGCCCGGCACCTCGTCGGCCCGCACCCGGACGATCTTGCCGCCCTTGCCGTCCTTCGCGTCCTCGAGGGTGATCGTCGACACCACGCTGTGGCTCAGCGACCTGCCGAGGACCTCCACCGCCGCGCTCACCCGCACCTTGTTCGGCGCCCCGCCGTAGGACAGGGTCGCACCGGTCTGCGAGGCGGCGGTGAGGTCGGCGTACGTGATCAGGCCGGTGCCCTCGGCCCGTGCGGCGGTGCCGCCGCTGTAGTCCCCGTTCAGCTTCACGCCGCGGAAGGTGGCGTCCAGCTCGGACAATCGCGTCTTGCGGCCCTCCGCGCTCACGTCGACGCCCCGGAGCCGCAGGTCGACGCGGTCCAGCTCATGGCTCAGCGCCTGGGTCAGGAACGGGAACCCGTCGATCTCCACCTCCGCGGAGCCGGCCAGCCCCTGCCGGGCCTGGATCCGGTCGGCCAGCCGGTTCTCCGCATAGGTCACGGCCCACCGGTCGGCCCCTGTGAACAGGGCCCCCAGAACCACTCCGATGATCACGACGGCGCGCAGGAAACGCACGTGCCCTCCCCCTACTTGTCGGTACGTGCGTTCTAGTGGACCATGCGCCCCGTCGGACGGAGATCAGCCCACCACCCGACCGATCAGGTAGACGGCGGGGGCCGCGACCGCCAGCGGCAGCGCGACGCCGGCCGTCATGTGGACGAACTTCGACGGGTAGTCGTACGCCGCCACGCGCAGCCCGACCAGCGCGCACACCCCGGCGACGAGGCCGAGCAGCGCTCCGCCGCCCACCCCGGTTCCCGACAGCGGGCCGACGGCGATGCCGGCTCCGGCGGCGGCGGCCAGCGAGACGCCGACGGAGGGTGCGGCGGGCAGCGGCAGGGCGCGGGCGAAGACGGCCACCGCGACGGCCGCGGCGCCGACGGTGACGGCGGCGGTGTCCGCGGCCAGGTATCCGGCGCAGACGATGGCGAGGGCGGCCGAGGCCACCGAGGCCATCAGGCCGTACATCCGCTCGTCGGGGTCCGCGTGGCTGCGCAGCTGGAGGACGAGGGTCAGCAGCACCCAGGCCCCGAGGGTGCCGATGATCGCCCCGGGACCGTTCGCCCCGTCCACCGCGAGCACCGCCGCGTCGGCGACGAGGGCTCCGGCGAAGGCCAGCGCGATGCCCTGGCGGGCGGGCCACATGCCGTTGAGGCGGAACCAGCCGGCCGCGGTGAGCCCCTGGAGGAGGACCAGCGGCAGGAGCAGGGCGTACTGGCCGAGCGCGGCGGCCCCGGCCAGCAGACTTCCGAGGACGGCGGTCAGTATGGCCGGCTGCGGACCCGGGTCGATGATCGGCGACCGGCCCTCGGCACGGGCCTGCGCCGGGTCGACGGCGCGCAGGGTGTTGCCGCCGAGCGTGGGCGGCGAGTACTCCGGCGCCTCACCGGCGGGCAGCGGCGACACGGGCTCCGCGGCCGCGACGGGCGGCAGGTACGCGGTCTGCTCGGCCGGGGGCTCCGCCGCCGAGACCGGCGGCAGGTACGCGGTCTGCTCGGCCGGGGGCTCCGCCGCCTGGGGCGGGAGGTAGGCGGTGGTCTCGGCCCAGCCCGGCGCGGGAGCGGGTTCCGCGCCCTCCTCGCGGAACCAGCCCTCCGGCGCGGCCGACTGCGGCGCGGGACCGGATTCGGGGCCGGAGGCGTGGCCCGGGTACGGCGGCAGATAGGCGGTCTGCTCGGCGGCCGGAGCCGGATGGGACCAGTCCTCGGCCGGAGCCGGGGCGGACCACTCCTGGGCGGCCGGGGCGGGCGCGGACCAGTCCTGGACGGGAGCGGGATCGGACCAGTTCCGGGCCGGGGCGGGCGCCGGGTCCTCGTCGCGGAACCAGCCCTCGGGGGCGACGGGCTGCCCGGGCACCGCGCCCAGCGGCGCGTGCACCGGCTGGTACCCGGTGTCCCAGGTGTCGGACTGCCAGGTCTGCGTACCGTACGGGTCCTGGTACTGCTGCGGGGACCCGCCCTGCTGCTGCTCGTGCGGCGACGGCGGCTGCTGCTGGTCCTGCTCGTGCTGCTGCCGCATCCCGTACTGCTGCTGGTCGTACCGCTGCTGGTCGTACTGCTGCTGCTCGTACCGCTGCCGGTCCTGCTCGTACCGCTGCCGGTCCTGCTCGTACCGCTGCTGTTCCTCAGGCGTGCTCATCGGCTCCCGCTCACCCGCCCGCGAACGGCGGGAGCACCTCGACGGTGCCCCCTTCGGTCAGCAGGACGGCGTCGTGCGGGCGCTTGCCCACGGGTTCGTCGTTCACCAGGAAGGAGCAGCGCAGCAGGACCCGGGTCAGTTCCCCGGGGTGGCGTTCCCGCACGGCGTCGAGCGCCTCGGCCAGCGTGCGCGCCGAGTACGGCTCCTCCGCCGTCTCGGCCGCGGCCTTGGCCGCCGCCCAGTAGCGGATGGTTCCGGTTGCCACTGCGACTCCTATCGTCGGCTCTCCACCGTCGGCTCTCCACCGTCGGCCTCCATGATGACGCCTCCGCGCCCCGCACCGGTGTGCCTCGGCGCGCCCCCGGGTGCGCCCCCGGGGCCCCGCCGCCCCGCCCGGCGGGCCGCCGATCCGGTGACACCCGGGCAAACACCGGCAAACACCCCAGCCACCACCGAACGTGCCCCCAGGTCAGGGGCGTGGCGGGAACCACAGAAGCGGACCGGCGCAGACCCCTGCCGGGCCGGGAGCCGTGGGCTATTCTGCTGGCGAGAGGATCCGGGCAATGTTGCCCCCGGGTCCTTTTGTGCTTTCAGCACGTTGAACGAACCGAGAAAAGCCGGAACGGCTGTGTCCGCCGGGGCTCCAGGGCGCGGGGCCCGGACGGACACCGCCGAAGGCACCCGCGTCACCGTACGAAGCAGTACCGCGCACGTCCTCGACGGGACCGAGGAGGAACCGACGTGATGGACCAGCGATCCGTGCAGAACCGTCCGAACCGGGCAGGTGGGCGGACATGAGCTCTCTCCTGCTGCTGACCAACGCCCTGCAGCCGTCCACCGAGGTGCTGCCCGCGCTCGGCCTCCTGCTGCACAACGTCCGGGTGGCGCCCGCCGAGGGTCCGGCCCTCGTCGACACCCCGGGCGCCGACGTCATCCTCGTGGACGGCCGCCGCGACCTCCCGCAGGTGCGTTCGCTGTGCCAGCTGCTGCGCTCCACCGGTCCGGGCTGCCCGCTGATCCTGGTCGTCACCGAGGGCGGCCTCGCGGCCGTCACCGCCGACTGGGGCATCGACGACGTGCTCCTGGACACGGCCGGCCCCGCCGAGGTCGAGGCGCGGCTGCGGCTGGCCACCGGCCGCCAGCAGCTCGGCTCGGACGACTCCCCCATGGAGATCCGCAACGGTGACCTGTCCGTGGACGAGGCGACCTACTCGGCGAAGCTGAAGGGCCGGGTCCTTGACCTGACCTTCAAGGAGTTCGAGCTGCTCAAGTACCTCGCGCAGCACCCGGGCCGGGTCTTCACCCGGGCCCAGCTGCTGCAGGAGGTCTGGGGCTACGACTACTTCGGGGGCACCCGGACGGTCGACGTCCACGTACGGCGGCTGCGCGCGAAGCTCGGCCCCGAGCACGAGTCGCTGATCGGTACGGTGCGCAACGTCGGCTACCGCTTCGTCACGCCGGAGAAGGTGGAGCGGGCGGCTGCCGAGGCCGCGGCGCAGGCGGCGGCGAAGGCGGCGGCCCAGGCCGCCGCGACGGCCACCGCCTAGGCTGCGCCGCGGGTTCCACGGGCCTGCGCCGCGGGGTGCACGGGGGTGCGGCGCAAGCTTCACGGGGCGCGGTTCAGGCTGCCCGGGCGGCCGCCGCGCGGGGCTGGGCACCGGTCCGTGCGGGCGTCACCCGGTCGGCGGAAGGATCTGTGAGCATCCACTCCGCAGACGCCCTGCCCACAGGCAGGTCACCCCGCGTAGACTGCCGCGCGTGGCCAAGGTGACGCGGGATGACGTGGCGCGACTTGCGGGTACCTCTACCGCCGTCGTGAGCTACGTCATCAACAACGGACCCCGGCCGGTCGCCCCGGCCACGCGCGAGCGTGTACTCGCCGCGATCAAGGAGCTGGGCTACCGCCCGGACCGGGTCGCCCAGGCGATGGCCTCGCGGCGCACCGACCTCATAGGCATGATCGTCCCCGATGCCCGGCAGCCGTTCTTCGCGGAAATGGCGCACGCGGTCGAGCAGGCCGCCGCCGAGCGCGGGAAGATGGTGCTCGTCGGCAATTCCGACTACCGCGACGAGCGCGAGGTCCACTACCTGCGGGCGTTCCTCGGCATGCGGGTCTCGGGCCTGATCCTGGTCAGCCAGGGCATGAGCGAACGGGCTGCGTCCGAGATCGAGGCGTGGGACGCGCGGGTGGTCCTGCTGCACGAGCGTCCGGAGGCGATCGACGACGTCGCGGTCATCACGGACGACATCGGCGGCGCCCAGATGGCGACCCGGCACCTGCTGGAGCACGGTCACGCGTACGTCGCCTGCATCGGCGGGGTCGAGAACACCCCGTCGGTCGGCGACCCGGTGGCCGACCACGTCGAGGGCTGGCGCCGGGCCATGCTGGAGTCCGGCCGCTCGGTGGAGGGCCGGCTCTTCGAGGCGCCCTACAACCGGTACGACGCCTACCGGGTGGCCCTGGAGGTGCTGTCCGGCCCCGACCGGCCGCCGGCGATCTTCTGCGCCACGGACGACCAGGCCATCGGTGTGCTCCGCGCGGCCCGCGAGCTGCGGATCGACGTGCCGGGGGAGCTGGCCGTCGCGGGCTTCGACGACGTGAAGGAGGCGGCCCTCACGGACCCGCCGCTGACCACGATCGCCTCGGACCGCCCGGCGATGGCCCGAGCGGCGGTGGACCTCGTCCTGGACGACGCCCTGCGCGTGGCCGGCTCCCGCCGCGAGCGCCTGAAACAGTTCCCGTCGGCCCTGGTGATCCGCCGCTCCTGCGGCTGCCGCTAGGGATTCACGGGCGGACGCCCTTGCTTTCGGGCCCGCGCGGTTCTGCCGGGCTTCTCAGGCCGGGCTCAGGAAGCTCTCATCAACGGTCGGCAGAGTCGGGGCCATGACCGAGAACTTCCGCCGCGAAGGCGCCGAGTACCCGCAGGAGCACCCGCCCACCGCCCCCGGCTGGCACGAGGCGCACCGGCCGCCGGTGATCCGGGGCGAGACGGTCGCCCCGGTGGCCGCCGGCCACAGCGGCGGTACGGGCGGCGACACGAGCGGCGGCGACAGCGGCGGCACGCGCGCCGGCGGGGACGGCGCCGGCATCCCGCCGGGGCCGGCGCACGCCGCCCCCGCCCGGCGGGCGAAGAAGCCCGGCGCCCTCCTCGCCGCCGTCGCCCTCGCCGCGGCCGTGGTCGGCGGCGGCACCGCGGCCGCCGTCCAGCAGCTGACGGGCGCCCCGGGCGCGACCGGCGCCGGCGCGGTCAGCGGGACGAACGTCTCCCGGTCCAGCACCGGCACGGTCTCCGGCGTCGCCGAGCAGGCGAGCCCCTCCGTGGTCCGCATCGACACCCGCACCGGCTCCGGCCAGGGCACCGGCTCCGGCATCGTCATCACCGCCGACGGCGAGATCGTCACCAACAACCACGTCGTCAGCGGCGCCTCCGAGATCCGGGTGACGACGAGCGACGGCAAGACGTACACCGCCAAGACCGTCGGCACCGACCCCGACAAGGACCTGGCCCTGATCGAGCTCCAGGACGCCCGCGGCCTCACACCCGCCGTGCTCGGCGACTCCGGCAGCCTCAAGGTGGGCGACGAGGTCGTCGCCATCGGCTCCCCCGACCGCCTCACGGGCACCGTCACCAGCGGCATCGTCTCCGCCCTCGAGCGGGAGGTGAACGTCGCCAAACCCGAGCAGCAGTCCCGTCGGCAGCAGGGCGACGGCTGGCCCTTCTCGTACGGCGGGCAGCAGTTCAACGGCGATCCCGGCTCGGACACGGCCACCTACAAGGCCATCCAGACGGACGCCTCCCTCAACCCGGGCAACTCGGGCGGCGCCCTGTTCGACATGAACGGCAAGGTCGTGGGCATGCCCTCGGCGATCTACTCGCCGAGCAGCGGCAGCGCAGCCGGCAGCGTCGGGCTCGGCTTCGCCATCCCGGTCGACACCGTCAAGGCCGACCTGGACTCCCTGCGCAAGGGCGGCCCCGGCGGCGCGGACACCGGCGGCAGCGGCAGTGGCAGCGGCGGTTCCGCCTTCGGCTACGGCACCTCCTCCTAGCCCGTCGTGCGAGGCTGGAGGCGCCCGTCCGCTCCGCACACGACTCTGGGGGACCACCCGTGCATCCCACCGAAGGCGACCAGCACCGGATCCTCGTCGTCGACGACGAGCCGGCCGTCCGCGAGGCCCTGCGCCGCAGCCTCGCCTTCGAGGGGTACGCCGTCCAGACCGCGGTCGACGGGATCGACGCCCTGGAGAAGACGGCCTCGTACGCCCCCGAACTGATCGTCCTCGACATCCAGATGCCCCGGATGGACGGCCTGACGGCCGCCCGGCGGCTGCGCGCCGCCGGCAGCGTCGTCCCGGTCCTGATGCTCACCGCCCGCGACACCGTCGGCGACCGCGTCACCGGACTCGACGCGGGCGCCGACGACTACCTGGTCAAGCCCTTCGAGCTGGACGAGCTCTTCGCCCGCGTCCGCGCCCTGCTCCGCCGCAGCTCCTACGCCGCCCAGCAGAGCGGCGGCGAGGACACCGAGGACGCGCTGACCTTCGGCGACCTGCGCATGGACCTGGCCACCCGCGAGGTCACCCGGGCCGGGCGCCCGGTGGAGCTGACCCGCACCGAGTTCACCCTGCTGGAGATGTTCCTCGCCCACCCGCGCCAGGTCCTGACCCGCGAGCAGATCCTCAAGACCGTCTGGGGCTTCGACTTCGAGCCCAGCTCCAACTCCCTGGACGTGTACGTGATGTACCTGCGGCGCAAGACCGAGGCGGGCGGCGAGCCCCGCCTGGTGCACACCGTGCGCGGAGTGGGCTACGTCCTGCGGGCCGGCGAGAGCGGACCGGAGTGAACCCCGCCGCCGGATTCCGCGCCCTGCCGCTGCGCTCCCGCCTCGCGCTGCTGGTGGCGGTGGCGGTGGCGCTGGCCGTGGCGGCCGTGGCCGCGGTGTCGTGGGTGATGGTGCGCTCCCAGCTCCGCGACCAGCTCGACAGCTCGCTGCGGGCCACCAACGCGGTCGCCCAGGCCCAGCAGGTGTTCGAGGCGTCCGGGGGCCGGTGCATCGCCGGCAGCTCCGTGTCCGACCGGGCGCCCAACAACCTCAGTGCCCAGGTGCAGGTCGTCCTGCCCGACGGCCGGCAGTGCTGGGTCGACGGCAAGAGCACCCTCACGGTCACCGGGACCGAGCTGGAGGTGGCCAAGCGGCTGCGGGGCGCCGCGCTCTACGACTCGACCACCTCCGACGCCGTGGCCGTGCGCGTCTACACCCAGCCCGCCGTCGTGAACGGCGTGCCGGCCGCACTGTCCGTGGCCAAGCCGCTCGGCGACATCGAGAAGCCGCTGTCCACCCTGGCCTGGGTGCTGCTGCTGGTGTGCGGCATCGGCGTGGTCGGGGCGGGCGCGGCCGGACTGTGGGTGGCCCGGACCGGCCTGCGGCCCGTCGACGAACTGACGGGCGCGGTCGAGCACATCGCCCGTACCGAGGACCTCACCGTCCGGATCCCCGACGACGGCGACGACGAGATCGCCCGCCTGTCGCGCTCCTTCAACTCCATGACGGCGGCCCTGGCCTCCTCCCAGGAACGCCAGGCGCAGCTGATCGCCGACGCCGGGCACGAGCTGCGCACACCGCTGACCTCGCTGCGGACCAACATCGAGCTGCTGGCGCGCAGCGAGGACACCGGCCGTGCCATCCCGCCCGAGGACCGTAGGGAGCTGCTCGCCTCGGTGAAGGCGCAGATGACCGAGCTCGCCGCGCTGATCGGCGACCTGCAGGAGCTGTCCCGCCCGGACGCCGTGTCCCCCGGGCCGCTGGAGGTGGTGGCCCTGCACGAGATCGCCGGGGCCGCGCTGTCCCGGGCCCGGCTGCGCGGCCCGGAGCTGGAGTTCGGCTCCGACCTGGAGCCCTGGTACGTACGGGGCGAGGCGGCCGCGCTGGAGCGGGCGGTGGTCAATGTTCTGGACAACGCGGTGAAGTTCAGCCCGCCGGGCGGCGCGGTGGAGGTGACGCTGCGGGCGGGTGAGCTGCGCGTACGGGACCACGGCCCGGGGATCCCGGCCGAGGACCTCCCGCACGTCTTCGAGCGGTTCTGGCGCTCGCCCTCGGCGCGCGCCCTGCCCGGGAGCGGCCTCGGCCTGTCGATCGTGGCCCGTACGGTGGCCCGCGCGGGCGGGAGCGCCGAGCTGCGGGCGGCGGCGGACGGCGGCCCGGGGGCGGAGGCGGTGCTGCGCATCCCCGGGGCGCCGTCCCCTCCGCCCGGGACCTCAGTTGTGCCGGATCAGTGAGGCGACCAGGCCGGAGCGGGTGTTCGGGAAGTCCATCGGCACGATGCCGAGCCCGGTCCGGCCGGCCATCTCAGCGCCGTCGACGAAGGCGTGGACCTGCGGGTTGAGACGGTCGGAGTTCCAGCGCGGCGGCATGTACGCCGAGGTGCTGACGTAGTTCACGAAGAGCCGGCCGGGCTGCTGGACGGCCTTGCGGAAGTGGTTCTCGATCATGCCCCGCTTGGCGAAGGGCTCGGCGTTCCAGTCGTCCTGGATGTCGAAGACGGTGCCGTCGCCGTAGCGCAGACCGGGCAGTCCGCCGTTGTCGGCGAGCAGGACCACCTTGCCGCGGGCCTGGCCCAGCGTGGGCAGGGTGTCGGCGATCCGGAACAGCGGGCGCCATCCGCGGCGGTCGAGGTAGTCGTCGAAGACGGCGCGGAAGGCGGCGTCGCTCTCTGCGGAGTACTCCTGCTTGACGCGCATCAGGACGGTCTCGCCCGGGTGTGCGGCGAGGAAGTTCCCGCAGGCGACGAGGACGTCCCCGAACATCAGGTCCTGGAAGAAGGCGGCGTGGTGGATGGCGAAGGAGCCGCCCGTCACCCGGCAGCGGACGTCGAGGAACCGGATGCCGGAGTCGAGCTGCTGGGCGATCGAGGTGTTCTGGCAGGCGACGTAGAGACCGCCCTTGGTGGCGCCGGAGTCGTGCGTGCCGGGAAGGGTCATCCGCTGGAGGGGCGTCGCGTCGCCGAGGCCGGCCATCCAGTCCTGGGTGCCCAGTGCGGTGGCCGCGGCGGGCGGTGCCGCGAGGCCGACGGCCACGCCCGCCGCCAGTGCCCCCGCCCCGGTCAGGAACCTCCGCCGGTCCAGCCCCCGTCCGGTTCCCGTGCCGGTGCCCGTGTCCGTGTCCGTGCTCGTGCCGATGCCCATGTCCGCCCCTTTGCCGACCCAGTCGTGGGACCGGATTATGGCGTGCGGCAGCGGCCTTTACTACCCGTCGGTAGAGGCGGTTCCTTGCGACAACTTGCCTGCGGGGCGGGCGAGTTGGGGCACATCGGGCGAGGTTGCACGCGGCAGGCCCTACCGGCCCGCGCCCGCGCCCGCACCCTCGCCCCCGTCCTCCCCCTCGTCCGCCAGCAGTCCCGTCATCATCCGCAGCCCCCGGACGATCGCCCGCCCGTCGGGGGTCTGCTCCGGGTCGGTGAGGTGCTGGACCATCACCCCGGTCAGCAGCGCGAGGTGCACCGACCCGAGGGCCCGTACGTCCTCCTCGGCGACGGCCTCCTCGGACACCCCGAGCAGCTGGGCGGCCACCATCCGGCGGGACCCGCGCTGCCCCTCGGCGAGGGTGGCCAGCAGTTCCGGAGAGGACTGCGCGTGCACGAACGCCTCGACGTTGGCGATCCACAGCCAGCGCATGTCGCCGAAGTCCCGGATCTTGCGGTCCCAGGTGTCGGCGTAGCGCCGCGCGGCCGTCGCGCCCTGCCCGGCGAGCCTGCCCGACCCCGCGGCCCACTCGTCCATCGCGGCGAAGAGCGCCTGGTTGAGCAGCGCCTCCCGCGATCCGAAGTGGTAGCCGATCGCGGCCATGCTCACCTTCGACGCCGTGGCGATGTCGCGCACGGTCGTCCGCAGGTACCCCTTCTCCTCAAGGCAGCGCCGGGCTCCGGCCAGCAGGTCCTCGCGATTTCCCATGGCGGGATCGTATCCGCGGCAGGTTTTGGGCAAGCGCCCTAGACGTATGTATTGCGCGCTTGCCCAAGTCCTGGCAGGGTGGAGCCACCGGCACTGATCCACGGGCCAACGGGAGGCACGCGCCATGCGCCACGAGCTGAAGATCGACGACCGGACCCTGTCCTACCTTGACTTCGGGGGCACCGGCCGCCCGCTGCTCGCCCTGCACGGCGGCCTCTCCGAAGCGGCCGCCTACACCGGCCTGGCCGCCGCTCTGCGCGACGAGTGGCGGGTCATCGCCCCCGACCAGCGCGGCCACGGCGACTCCGACCGCACACCCGCCTATGACCGCGAGGGCTACGTGGGCGACGCCGTCGCCCTCCTGGAACACCTCGATCCGGGCGGCCCCGTGCCCGTGCTCGGCTTCTCCCTCGGCGGCACCAACGCCTACCACCTGGCCGCCGCCCGCCCCGACCTGGTCTCCGCGATGGTCATCGTGGACTCCCCCGTGGAGGTCGCGCCCAAGGACGGCCCCGACTTCTGGGCCTTCCTGCACGACCTCCCCTACACCGCGCCGACCCGCGAAGAACTCATCACCGCCCTCGGGCCGATGGGGCCCACCTACGCCCCCGCGCTGCGCCCCGAGGGCGACGGCTGGCGGCTGCCCTTCCACCCGCAGGACACCCTCACCACCCTCGCCGGGTCCTACGGCGACCGCTGGGACGTCTGGCTGGCGAGCACGTGCCCGGCGCTGCTGATCCACGGCCTGCGCAGCGAGGCGCTCTCCCGGGAGCTGGCCGACGCGATGGTCTCCCGGCGGCCCCGGACCGCGTACACCGCCCTGGACACCGAGCACTTCGTGCCCTTCCAGGATCCGGAGGGCTTCAACCGGGCCGTCCGGTCCTTCCTCGCGACCCTGTAGGCGCAGCGGGAACGCCGGAGGGGCGGCGGGCCCTGTAGGCCCACCGCCCCTCCGGGCGTGCGGTAACGCGGGTGACGCGGGTGCCTCGGCTGCTACTTGACGACCGTGATCCGGTCCGCCGCCGGGGGCACGATCGGGTTCGCCGCGGTCGACTTGCCCAGGTAGGCGTTGAAGCAGTCCAGGTCGGAGGCGCCGACCAGCTTGTTCTTGTGCTCCTTCAGGACGGTGAAGCCGTCACCGCCGCCCGCGAGGAACTCGTTCATCGCGACCCGGTAGGTCCGGGCGGGGTCGATCGCCGCGCCGTTCAGCCTCACCGAGTCCACGACGACGCGGTCCGCACCGGACCTGGTCATGTCGAGGGTGTACGTGAAGCCCTTGGACACCTGGAGGATCTTCGGGCTGGCGCCGTTGACCGGGCCGCTCACCTGCTGCTGGAGCGCGGTGATCAGCTGCGCACCGGTCAGGTCCACGATGTTCATCATGTTGCTGAACGGCTGGACGGTGTAGGACTCGCCGTACGTCACCACACCGTCGCCCTCGGCCCCGGACGCCTTGTAGGCGAGGTCGGCACGGATGCCACCCGGGTTCATGAGGGCCAGCTGCGCGCCACCCTTGTCGGCCGGGGCGAGCGCGTCGAGCTGCGCGTCGGCGATCAGGTCGCCGAGCGGCTTCTCCGGCGCCTCCGAGCCGCGGCCCGGGATGTCGGCCGAGATGAAGCCCTGCGGGCGGTTCGCGATCGGGGCCGCGAGCTCGCTCCACCGCTGGATCAGCTCGGTCATGTCCGCGGCCTTGGGCTGGTCGCGGCTGACGAGCTTGTTGACCGGCTTGGGCGAGCTGACCGGCGTACGGACGATGTCCTTGGTCTGCCGGTCGTAGGTCAGCGTGGTGTCCGTGAACAGCCGGCCGTAGGAGGCGGCCGAGGTCACCATGCGCGGGTTGCCCGCCGGGTCGGGGATGGTGCAGGCGTACGCCTGGTGCGTGTGGCCGGTGACCAGCGCGTCGACCTTCGGGTCGAGGTTCTTGGCGATGTCCACGATCGGACCGGAGATGCCGGCGCCGGCGCCCGGGGTGTCGCAGTCGTAGTTGTACGCGCCGCTCGCGGGCAGTCCGCCCTCGTGGATCAGCGCGACGATCGACTTCACGCCCTGCTTGTTCAGCTCGGCGGCGTACTTGTTGACCGTCTCGACCTCGTCCTCGAACTTCAGGCCCTTGACGCCCTCGGCGGTGACGATGTCCGCGGTGCCCTCCAGGGTGACGCCGATGAAGCCGATCTTCACGTCCCCCTTCTTCCAGATGAAGGTGGGGTTCATCATCGGACGCTTGGTCTTCTCGTCCGTGACGTTCGCGGCGAGGAACTTGAACTCGGAGCCGGTGAACTCCTTGCCGGGCTCGAAGCAGCCCTCGACCGGGTGGCAGCCGCCGTACGCCATGCGGCGCAGCTCGGCCTTGCCCTCGTCGAACTCGTGGTTGCCGACGCCGGTGACGTCCAGGTCGAGCTTGTTCAGCGCCTCGATGCTCGGCTCGTCGTGGAAGAGCCCGGACAGCATCGGGCTGCCGCCGATCATGTCGCCCGCGGCGGCGGTGACGGAGTACTCGTGGCCCTTGCGGGCTTCGCGCAGGCTGGTGGCGAGGTACTCGACACCGCCCGCGGGTATGGCCTTGGTGGTGCCGTCGGCCTGACGCTCGGTCACGTTGCCGGAGGAGCCCTGCGCGGGCTCGAGCGTGCCGTGGAAGTCGTTGAACGACAGCAGCTGCACGTCGACGGTCCGGCTCTTGGCGGCACCACCACCACTCGCGGCGCCGGCCGGCAGAGCGGCGGCGACCATCGCCCCGGCCCCTGCCGTGACAGCGAGAGCGGTGAGGGTCAACCGGCGGGTGCGGCGGTGCCGTTGTGGCGTCGCTGACATTTAGTCCCCTTTGTGGACAGCGATACGAACTTGGGAGGTCGGCCGCAGCCTATGGTCAACGCGCGTAGCACGACAGGGGGTAACGGGTATCGAGGTGGTTACGCACAGAAGACGGACCCCCGCCCGGGGCCGCACCCGCCCGGCCGCCCGCCGCGGTCGTAGGCTCAAGCCATGACTGACGCAGCAGCGGCCCTGGAGCCGGGACGGCAGATTGAGACCCTCGACGAGCTGACGGAGGAACAGGCCGGGGCGGTCCTGGCCCTCATCGAGGACGCGGCACGCACCGACGGCACCACCGCCGTGTCCGAACAGGGCCGCCTCCAGCTCCGCGGCGGACCGCGCCCGGGCATCCGGCACTTCCTGCTCACCGAGAGCGGCCGGCTCTGCGGGTACGGGCAGCTGGAGGACACCGACCCGGTGGAGGCCCCCGCCGCCGAGCTCGTCGTCCACCCCTCGCTGCGCGGCCGCGGCCACGGGCGGGCCCTGGGCACGGCCCTGCTGGCCGCCTCCGGCAAGCGGATCCGGGTGTGGGCGCACGGCGGCAAGTCCGCTGCCCGGCACCTGGCGCAGGTGCTCGGCCTGACCCTCTTCCGCGAGCTGCGCCAGCTGCGCCGCCCGCTCGGCCCGGACGCCGACCCGCTGCCGGAGCCGGTGCTCCCGGCGGGCGTGACCGTACGGACCTTCGTGCCCGGCGCCGACGACGCGGCCTGGCTCGCGGCGAACGCCGCCGCCTTCGCCCACCACCCCGAGCAGGGCTCGCTCACCCAGCGGGACCTGGACGACCGGATCGCCCAGCCGTGGTTCGACCCGGAGGGGTTCTTCCTCGCGGAGCGGGCCGGGGAACTGGTCGGCTTCCACTGGACGAAGATCCACCGGGCCGAGCAGCTGGGCGAGGTCTACGTGGTCGGCGTCCGCCCCGGCGCCCAGGGCGGCGGCCTCGGCAAGGCCCTGACCACGATCGGCCTGCGCCACCTCGCCGCGGCGGGCCTCCCCACGGCGATGCTGTACGTCGACGCCGACAACCCCTCGGCCCTGGCCGTCTACGAACGCCTGGGCTTCACGACGCACGAGGTGGACCTGATGTACCGCACGGAAAGCTGACACCCCCCGGGGGAACCGGTTCGGCCCCGCGGAGGTGCGGGGCCGGGGCACTCCGGAGTGTCTCCTCGGCTCGCGCCCAAACCCCCGCCTGCGAACGCCCCGCCCGGCTCGCGCGCTCGTCCTGCGGCGCCCCTCCTCCGCGCCCCCGCCCCACGCCCCGGCTTCGTCAGCCGAGGGGTGTGGGCCGTGCAGGGGTGTCCTGCAGGACGAGCGCGCAACCCGGCCCCGGCACGTCAATCCGCCTCAGCGCGCGAGCCGAGGAGACACCCCGGAGGGGCCCCGCACCCCCGCCCCCAACCGAACGGGCCCAAGGGCCCCTCCCAGCCCCGCCGGCGTTTGAGGCGCGGGTGCCCGGGGACTCTTCCACCTCCGCCCACGCTTGAGGCGCAGGGGCCCGCGGATCTTCCACCCCCGCCCACGCTTGAGGCGCAGGGGCCCGCGGATCTTCCAGCCCCGCCGGCGTTTGAGGCGCGGGGGCCCAGGGACTCTTCCACCCCCGCCCGCGCTTGAGGCGCAGGGACCCGGGGACTCTTCCAGCCCCGCCGGCGCTTGAGGCGCAGGGGCCCGGGGATCTCCCACCCCCGCCCGCGCTTGAGGCGCAAGGGCCCAGGGACTCTTCCAGCCTCGCCGACGCTTGAGGCGCAGGGGCCCGGGGATCTTCCACCCCCGCCCGCGCTTGAGGCGCAGGGGCCCGGGGACTCTTCCAGCCCCGCCGGCGTTTGAGGCGCGGGGGCCCGGGGGCGGCGCCCCCGCAACGGCGCCGCACCCGCACACCCCGGCCCAGGCTCCGGCCAACGGCCCGGCCCCGGCACGGCCCCGCACCCCGAACGCCACGCGCCATTCACCACCCATTCAGACGCGCTTGCGACCCTCCCCGCATGCACCCCCGACTCCAACCGCCGGCCGACGCTTCCGACGCGCCTGTCCTGCCCCTCGCGCGGAAGAATGGAGTCATGAGCCACAAGCCCAGCGCCGGGCCCACCGAGGTCCCCGCCCAGCACCCGTCCCCCACGTCCTCCTCCCCCGCGGGAACGCCCGGCCTGGCCGTCACCGGCGCCCACGCGCGCATCGGCTCCATCAGCGCGCACCGCCCGCATGTCGACCTCGAGCCGGACCTCGACGCCGACCTGGACTCCTACGACGACAAGGACGGCGGCGAACTGCCGCCCGGCCGCTTCCTCGACCGCGAGCGCAGCTGGCTCGCCTTCAACGAGCGGGTGCTGGAGCTCGCCGAGGATCCGACGACCCCCCTGCTGGAGCGCGCCAACTTCCTGGCGATCTTCGCCAGCAACCTCGACGAGTTCTTCATGGTCCGCGTGGCCGGCCTCAAGCGCCGCATCGCGACCGGCGTCGCCACCCGTTCGGCCTCAGGGCTCCAGCCCCGTGAGGTGCTGGACCTCATCTGGACGCGCTCGCGCGAGCTCATGGCCCGCCACGCCGCCTGCTTCCAGCAGGACATATGCCCGGCCCTGGCCGAGGAGGGCGTCCACCTCATCCGCTGGCCCGACCTCACCGAGAAGGAGCAGGCGCGGCTCTTCACCCTGTTCCGCAACCAGATCTTCCCGGTGCTGACCCCGCTGGCCGTCGACCCCGCGCACCCCTTCCCGTACATCTCGGGCCTCTCGCTGAACCTGGCCGTGGTCGTGCGCAACCCGGTCAGCGGCCACCGCCACTTCGCCCGGGTCAAGGTCCCCCCGCTCCTCTCCCGCTTCCTGGAGGCCTCCCCGCAGCGCTACGTCCCGCTGGAGGACGTCATCGCCGCGCACCTGGAGGAGCTGTTCCCCGGCATGGAGGTGCTCGCGCACCACATGTTCCGCGTCACCCGCAACGAGGACCTGGAGGTGGAGGAGGACGACGCCGAGAACCTGCTGCAGGCCCTGGAGAAGGAGCTCATGCGGCGCCGTTTCGGCCCGCCGGTGCGCCTGGAGGTCGAGGAGTCCATCGACCCGGGCGTACTCGACCTGCTGGTGCAGGAGCTGAAGGTCAACCCCTCCGAGGTGTACCCGCTGCCCGGCCCGCTGGACCTGACGTCCCTGTTCGGGATCGCCTCGCTGGACCGGCCCGAGCTGAAGTTCCCCAAGTTCGTCGCCGGCACGCACCGGGACCTGGCCGAGGTGGAGTCCGCGTCCGCTCCGGACATCTTCGCCGCGCTGCGCGAGCGGGACGTGCTGCTGCACCACCCGTACGACTCCTTCTCCACCTCGGTGCAGGCCTTCCTGGAGCAGGCCGCCGCCGACCCGGACGTCCTCGCGATCAAGCAGACGCTCTACCGCACCTCCGGCGACTCCCCGATCGTGGACGCCCTGATCGACGCCGCCGAGGCCGGCAAGCAGGTGCTCGTACTCGTGGAGATCAAGGCCCGGTTCGACGAGCAGGCCAACATCAAATGGGCGCGCAAGCTGGAGGAGTCCGGCTGCCACGTCGTCTACGGGCTCGTCGGCCTCAAGACCCACTGCAAGCTGTCGCTCGTCGTGCGCCAGGAGGGCGACCAGCTGCGCCGCTACTCGCACGTGGGCACCGGCAACTACCACCCCAAGACGGCCCGGCTGTACGAGGACCTCGGCCTGCTCACCGCCGACCCGCAGGTCGGCGCGGACCTCTCCGACCTGTTCAACCGGCTGTCGGGCTACTCGCGCCGCGAGACCTACCGCCGGCTGATGGTGGCGCCCCGCTCCCTGCGGGACGGGCTGATCGCCCGCATCGACAAGGAGGCCGTCCACCACCTGGCCGGGCGCCCCGCGTACGTGCGCCTGAAGATGAACTCGATCGTCGACGAGGCCCTGATCGACGCGCTCTACCGGGCCTCCCGGGCGGGTGTGCCCGTGGACATCTGGGTGCGCGGCATCTGCGCGGTGCGCCCCGGGGTGGCAGGGCTGTCGGAGAACATCCGGGTCCGTTCGATCCTCGGCCGCTTCCTGGAGCACTCCCGGGTCTTCGCCTTCGGCAACGGCGGCGAACCCGAGGTGTGGATCGGCAGCGCCGACATGATGCACCGCAACCTCGACCGCCGCATCGAGGCCCTGGTCAGGGTCGCCGATCCGGCCCACCGCGCGGCCCTGGACCGGATGCTGGAGACCGGCATGTCGGACGCCACCTCCTCCTGGCACCTGGGCCCGGACGGCGGATGGACCCGGCACAGCACGGACGCCGAGGGCCAGCCGCTGCGGCACGTACAGGAGATGCTCATAGACGCCCGGAGGCGCCGGCGTGGCTCAGTCAAACCATGACCCGATGGCAATGACGGTATGCGCGGGTGACGTGCTCGGCACGTACCTGCGCACCCAGGCCACCGCCTTCCTGCGCGGGCTTCGGCTGCACGCGGAGTGGGGCTCCCCCCGGGCGGAGTCCTGGGCGGGGGCCGAGGCGGCGGGGGGCGGTGATGCGACGCGCGGCCTGCGGGGGGCGGCGCGCCGGATCAGCGGATCCCTGGCCACCTTCCGGCCGGTGACCGAGTCCTCCTGGGCGGACGGCCTGCGCACCGAGCTGGTGTGGTTGTCCTCGACGCTGGCCGGGGAGCAGGCGTACGCCACCCGGCTGGCGCGGCTGCTGGAGGCGCTGCACCGGCTGTCGGGCCCGGCGGAGGTCCCGGCGCCGCGCGGGACCGAGGGCGCGCTCGCGGTAGGCTCGGCGCGGGCGGCCGCGCTGCTGGAGCGCCGGCTCACCCTGGCCCGCGCCCGCGCCCACTCGGCGACCCTCGAGGCCCTCGGCTCGGCCCGTTTCCACGCGGTGGCGGACGCGGTGGCGGTGCTGGCCTCGGAGGTACCGCTGGATCCGGTGGCGGCCGGCGGACGCGCCGAGGACGTGCTGGTGCCGCTGGCGCAGATGGCCGAAAGCCGTCTGTCGGCGGCGGTGCGGGCGCTGCCCCCGGCGGAGGTTGCCCACCCATACGACGCCGACCACGACCGGTCCTGGCACGACGTACGCCGCCTGCTGCGGGCCCACCGCTACGCGCGGGAGGCGCTCGGCGGGGACGTGGCGCGCGCGGCGGCCGCGGGCGAGGCGCTGGACCGCCACCGGGACGCGGCGGAGGCGGCGACCGCCTCGGCGGCGGCGGCCCGGACCCCGCGGATCGCCCCGGCCACCGCCTACGCGTTGGGGATCCTGCACGCGGACCAGCGGCACGCGGTGGGAACCGCCCGCCTCGACTTCCGGCGCATCTGGCTGCCGGCCCCCGTGGACGCGCGCGACCCGGTCGGGTTGACAAGGAGGTGACGGACGGTGACAGCGGTGTGCCGCCGCGCCGGAGCGCACCGGGCCGTCCGCCACGGTTCACCGTGCGTTCACTCGGGCCGGTCGGCCACTTCACCTGATCTGACTAGTTTCTGTCGTGCAAGGTGAGAGCCGCCCGGAGCCCGAGCGGCTCGGCCCGGCAGACGACGCAGTCCTCTTCGCACGCCGCCCCGACACGGAAAGCGGTCGGCGGCTTCTGGAAGGAACACCCGAAAGTGAAGCTTCAGCGCAAGAACATGCTTCGTGCCTCCGCCCTCGGGGCGCTTGTCGTGTCCGGCGCCCTGGTCCTCACGGCGTGCGGCTCGGACGACAACACGAAGACGGCCGACGGCTCGACGAAGCCCGCCGCCGCGGCCGGTGACATCGCGTGCGCCGACGCCAAGGGCAAGCTCCTCGCCTCGGGCTCCTCCGCGCAGAAGAACGCGGTCGAGCTGTGGGTGAAGAACTACATGGCCGCCTGCCCCGGCGTCGAGGTGAACTACAAGTCCTCCTCCTCCGGTGAGGGCATCGTCGCCTTCAACCAGGGCACGGTCGGTTTCGCCGGCTCCGACTCGGCGCTGAAGCCGGAGCAGGTCGAGGAGTCGAAGAAGATCTGCACCGGCGGCCAGGGCATCAACCTGCCGATGGTGGGCGGCCCGGTGGCCCTCGGCTTCAACGTCGCCGGCGTGGAGAAGCTGAACCTCGACGCCGCCACGATCGCCAACATCTTCAACGACAAGATCAAGAAGTGGGACGACGAGGCGATCAAGAAGCTGAACCCGGGCGTCACGCTCCCGGCGACCGCGATCCAGGCCTTCCACCGCTCCGACGACTCCGGCACCACCGAGAACGTCACCAAGTACCTCAAGGCCGCCGCCCCCGACGCCTGGCCGCACGAGCCCGCCAAGAAGTGGGCCGCTCCCGGCGGCCAGGCCGCCTCCGGCTCCGCCGGCGTCGCCTCCCAGGTCAAGCAGGTCGACGGCTCGATCGGTTACTTCGAGCTCTCGTTCGCCGGCTCGCAGGGCATCAAGACGGTCGACCTGAACACGGGCGCCGCCGCCCCGGTCGCGGCCACCGGCGAGAACGCCTCCAAGGCCATCGCCGCCGCCAAGATCTCCGGTACCGGCTCCGACCTGGCCCTGAAGCTGGACTACACCACCAAGGCCGAGGGCGCCTACCCGCTGGTCCTGGTGACCTACGAGATCGTCTGCGACAAGGGCAACAAGGCGGAGACCCTGCCGACCGTCAAGTCCTTCCTGAACTACACCGCCTCGGACGCGGGCCAGAAGGTCCTCCTCGACAACGGCTACGCGCCCATCCCCGCCGAGATCAACGCCAAGGTCCGCGAGGCGATCGGCAAGCTCGGCTAGTTCCCTCTCGGTGCCGGGCGGAACCCCGTCCGGTCCGCCCGGCACCCCGAGAGCCCTCCCCCTCCGCCCAGGGGGATCCGGTGCACCGCCGCCAGGGGGCCCGCCCCCCACACAGACCGGAAAGACCATGGCTTCCACCACCACCACGCAGCTGGACACGGCTCCGCCGGCCGTCCGGAGCAAGGGATCCACCGGCCGCGCCGGTGACAAGATCTTCGCCGGGCTCTCCAAGGGCTCCGGCATCCTGCTCCTGGCGATCATGGCGTCGATCGCCGCCTTCCTCACCTACCGCGCCGCGATGGCCCTGTCGAAGAACGAGGGGAACTTCCTCACCACCTTCGACTGGAACGCGTCGGCGAACCCGCCCGTCTTCGGCATCGCCGTCCTGCTCTTCGGCACCGTCGTCAGCTCGATCATCGCGATGGCCATCGCGGTTCCGATCGCCGTCGGCATCGCCCTGTTCATCTCGCACTACGCGCCGCGCAGGCTGGCCGCCCCGCTCGCCTACGTGGTCGACCTGCTGGCCGCCGTGCCGTCGATCATCTACGGCATCTGGGGCGCCCTGTTCCTCGTCCCGCACCTGGCGGGCCTGAACCTGTGGCTCGACCAGTACCTGGGCTGGACGTACGTCTTCGACAAGACCCAGGTGGGCGTCGCCCGCTCGCTCTTCACCGTCGGCATCCTGCTCGCCATCATGATCCTGCCGATCGTGACCAGCGTCAGCCGCGAGGTCTTCCTCCAGGTCCCGCGCATGAACGAGGAGGCCGCCCTGGCCCTCGGCGCGACCCGCTGGGAGGTCATCCGGATGTCCGTGCTGCCCTTCGGCCGCTCCGGTGTCATCTCCGCCTCGATGCTCGGCCTCGGCCGCGCGCTCGGCGAGACCATGGCCGTCGCGACCGTCCTGTCCCCGAGCTTCCTGATCTCCTTCCACGTCCTCAACCCGGGCGGCGGCACCTTCGCGCAGAACATCGCGGCGAAGTTCGACGAGGCCAACGAGTTCGGCCGGGACGCGCTGATCGCCTCCGGCCTGGTCCTCTTCCTGCTCACCCTGCTGGTCAACGGCGCGGCCCGCCTGATCATCGCGCGCCGCAAGGACTTCTCGGGGGCGAACGCCTGATGAGCCACGCACTCCAGGACCGGCGGCCCGACCGCGCCACGAAGTCCGCCGCACCCACCACCCTCACCCGCGGCGGCCTGCCCCGCTGGGCCCCCACCGGCATCGCCGTCCTCTCGCTCGCCCTCGGCAGCGGCGCCGGCCTCGCCTTCGGCCTGCACAGCAAGGTCCAGTGGGGACTGATCGCATCCCTGCTCTTCGTCGGCATCACCTACGCCGCCAGCTCGATCGTCGAGAACCGCCGCCAGGCCAAGGACCGCGTCGCGACCTCCGTCGTATGGGTCTGCTTCGTCCTCGCGGTGATCCCGCTGCTGTCCCTGATGTGGACCACCGTCAGCCGCGGCATCGGGCTCCTCGACGGCACCTTCCTCACCCACTCCATGAACGGCGTGACCAGCTTCGACGAGGGCGGCGGCGTCTACCACGCCCTGCTCGGCACCATCGAGCAGGTCGCCCTGGCGACCCTGATCGCCGCGCCGGTCGGCCTGCTGACCGCGGTCTACCTGGTCGAGTACGGCAAGGGCGCGCTCGCCCGGTCCGTGACCTTCTTCGTCGACGTCATGACCGGCATTCCCTCCATCGTCGCGGGCCTGTTCATCCTGACGACCTGGAACCTGATGCTCGGCTTCGGCCCCTCCGGCTTCGCCGGCGCCATGGCCCTGTCGATCCTGATGATGCCGGTCGTGGTCCGCTCCACCGAGGAGATGCTCAAGCTCGTCCCGAACGAGCTGCGCGAGGCCGCCCTCGCCCTCGGCGTGCCGAAGTGGCGCGTGATCCTCAAGGTCGTGCTCCCCACCGCGATCGGCGGCATCTCCACCGGCGTCATGCTGGCCGTGGCCCGCATCGCCGGTGAGACCGCGCCGATCATGCTGCTGGTCTTCGGCTCCCAGCTCATCAACGGCAACCCCTTCGAAGGCGCCCAGTCCTCGCTCCCGCTCTACATCTGGGAGCAGTACAAGGTCGGCAGTGAAGCCTCCTACGACCGGGCATGGGCCGCAGCGCTCGTCCTGATCGCCTTCGTCATGATCCTCAACCTGGTGGCCCGCGGCATCGCCCGCTGGAAGGCCCCGCAGACCGGTCGCTGACGCGACCGCACGAAAGCGAAGTGACCCCCATGGCGAAGCGAATCGACGTCAGCGGACTGTCCGCCTTCTACGGCGGCCACAAGGCCATCGACGACATCTCGATGACGGTGGAGCCCCGCTCCGTGACCGCCTTCATCGGCCCGTCCGGCTGCGGCAAGTCCACCTTCCTGCGCACCCTGAACCGCATGCACGAGGTCACCCCCGGCGGCCGCGTCGAGGGCAAGGTGCTCCTGGACGACGAGAACCTGTACGGCGCGGGCGTGGACCCGGTCGCGGTCCGCCGCACGGTCGGGATGGTCTTCCAGCGCCCGAACCCCTTCCCCACCATGTCGATCTTCGACAACGTGGCGGCGGGCCTGCGCCTGAACGGCTCCTTCAAGAAGGCCGAGCTCGCGGACGTCGTGGAGAAGTCCCTGCAGGGCGCCAACCTCTGGAACGAGGTCAAGGACCGCCTGAACAAGCCCGGCTCCGGGCTTTCCGGCGGCCAGCAGCAGCGCCTGTGCATCGCCCGCGCCATCGCGGTCGAGCCGCAGGTCCTGCTGATGGACGAGCCCTGCTCGGCCCTCGACCCGATCTCCACCCTCGCCATCGAGGACCTGATCGGCGAGCTGAAGGAGCGCTTCACGATCGTCATCGTGACGCACAACATGCAGCAGGCGGCCCGCGTCTCGGACCGCACCGCCTTCTTCAACCTCTCCGCGGTCGGCCAGCCCGGCAAGCTCGTCGAGATCGACGACACCGACCGGATCTTCTCCAACCCCTCCGTCCAGGCGACCGAGGACTACATCTCGGGCCGCTTCGGCTAGAGCGGCTCCACGCGGCCCCGCCGCGTGGCCACAGGCGTCCTGCGGTGCTGCATGGCGGTGCCACCGCACGGCGGAGGAAAGAAGCGGGCCGGCTCCCCCCGGGTGGGGGGAGCCGGCCCGCTCTTCGTTGGCGCGCCGGCGCTACAGGAAGGCGAGGTTGACGATCCAGAAACTGATCGCGGCCACCAGGGCCGCGGCCGGCATGGTGATGAACCAGCCCAGGATGATGTTCTTGGCGACGCCCCAGCGCACCGCGTTCACCCGCTTGGTCGCGCCCACACCCATGATCGCCGAGGTGATCACGTGGGTGGTGGAGATCGGCGCGTGGAAGAGGAACGCCGAGCCGAACATGATCGAGGCGCCGGTGGTCTCCGCCGCGAAGCCCTGCGGCGGGTCCAGCTCGATGATCTTGCGGCCGAGCGTGCGCATGATGCGCCACCCGCCCGCGTACGTACCCAGCGACAGCATCACGGCGCAGGCGACCTTGACCCAGATCGGGATGGCGGCGTCCGCGGTCTGCACATCGGCGATGACCAGCGCCATCACCACGATGCCCATCGTCTTCTGCGCGTCCTGCAGGCCGTGGCCCAGCGCCATGGCCGCCGCCGAGACCGTCTGCGCGATCCGGAAGCCGCGCTTGGCCTTGTGCGGGTTGGCGCGGCGGAACATCCACAGGATGGCCACCATCACCAGGTAACCGGCGACCAGGCCGACCACCGGCGAGACGAACATCGGGATGACGACCTTGTCGACCACGCCGTCCCACAGGACGCCGATGCCGCCGGCCAGCGCCGCGCCCACCATGCCGCCGAACAGCGCGTGCGAGGAGGACGACGGAAGACCGAAGTACCAGGTGATCAGGTTCCAGACGATCGCGCCGACCAGCGCCGCGAACAGGATCCACATCCCCCGGTTGCCGTGGGGCGTCTCGATCAGACCCTTGCTGACCGTCTTGGCGACCCCGCTGCCCAGGAAGGCGCCGGCGAGGTTCATCACGGCGGCCATCGCGAGTGCCGCGCGCGGGGTCAGCGCCCGCGTCGAGACGGAGGTCGCGATGGCGTTCGCGGAGTCGTGAAAACCATTCGTATACGTGAAGCCGAGCGCGACACCGATGGTCACGACCAGAGCGAAGGTGTCCACGAGGTTCAGGACTCCTTGACCGCGATGGTCTCCACCGTGTTCGCGACGTGCTCGAACGCGTCGGCCGCCTCTTCGAGCACGTCGACGATCTGCTTGAGCTTCAGCACCTCCATGGCGTCGTACTTGCCGTTGAAGAGCTGGGCGAGCAGCTTGCGGTGGATCTGGTCGGCCTGGTTCTCCAGACGGTTGACCTCGATCCAGTACTCGGTGAGGTTGTCCATCGTCCGCAGGTGGGGCATGGCCTCGGCGGTCAGCTCGGCCGCGCGCGCCAGCACCTCGATCTGCTGCTCGACACCCTTGGGGAGCTCCTCCACGTTGTAGAGGACGACCAGGTCGACCGCCTCCTCCATGAAGTCCATGATGTCGTCGAGCGACGAGGCGAGGTTGTAGATGTCCTCGCGGTCGAAGGGCGTGATGAAGGAGGAGTTGAGCTGGTGGAAGATCGCGTGGGTCGCGTCGTCCCCAGCGTGCTCCGCAGCCCGCATCCGCTCCGCGATCTCGGCCCGGGCGGACGATTCCGCTCCGAGCAGTTCCATCAGGAGCTTGGAGCCCGTGACGATGTTGTCCGCTGACGCGGCGAACATGTCGTAGAAGCTCGTCTCCCTGGGGGTCAGACGAAATCGCACGTGAGGTCCTCGGGGTGCATTGGATTCGGACAGGCTGATGCTAGGCGCATGTCCCGGCCACGGCTAACCGGCGGTTCCCCAGTGTCCTCCATCGGGCAGAGTGAGGACCACGGACCCCCGCCGAAGCGGGCCGGGGCCCGGTAACCTATACCCACGAGGGGTATGTGCCCTTCGTTCCGGACCACGGGAGGACCGCATGACGACCATCGAGGCGGAGGGTTCCCACGACGGCGGCGCCGTACACGGCTACCACCACCAGAAAGACGAGCACCTCAAGCGACTGCGCCGGATCGAGGGCCAGATCCGCGGTCTCCAGCGGCTCGTCGACGAGGACGTCTACTGCATCGACATACTCACCCAGGTCTCGGCGAGCACGAAGGCGCTGCAGTCCTTCGCCCTCCAGCTCCTGGAGGAGCACCTGCGCCACTGCGTGGCCGACGCCGCCGTGCAGGGCGGCGGGGAGATCGACGCGAAGGTGGAGGAGGCCACGAAGGCCATCGCACGCCTCCTGCGCACCTGACGCGGCAGCCGGCCGGCGGCCCCAGCGGCGGCAGCGGTCGCTGCGGGTGACCAGCCCGGTGGCCGGCCCGGTGACCGGGCAGCGGTCAGCGGTCAGCGGTCAGCCCGACCAGATGCCCATCAGCACTTCGTCGATCCGGTCCTGGCTGAGCCGCTCCTCCGCGGCCGCCGAGGCCGCGATGATCAACTCGCCGCAGAGCTCGATCTCGGCGAGCGCCACATGATCCTGCACCGTCGTACCGCCTGCGGGAGTCACGCGTGTCACCTCTATCTGCCGTCTTCGGACGTCGGCGCTCGTCTTCTCAGCCTAGGGAGCGCACGGCCCGCGGCGCATGACACGGATGGACCATTTCCGGATACCGGCCATGGCCCGACCGCACCGCTACCCGGCGATCTTCCCGGCGTAAATGTCCCCGCTTGCGGGCAATACGACGGTCACCGGCGTCCCGAATCCGTACAGCAGCGTGGTCGAGGAGACATCGATCACGCCATTGTTGACGTAGGTGAACCGGTGGCGGACCTTCCGCAGCCGCCCCTCCTCGTCCAGGTAGACGTCGAACGGCACGGTGTCCGTGGTAAACCCTTTCGCCGCCGCCTCCAGCGCCCCGCGGAACTCCGCCGACGCAACGGCCGCGGCCCGCCCGATGTCGGTGGTCCCCCGGTAGTGCCGCACCTTCGTACCGGCCACCTCGGTCTCCCCGACGTAGGTCGCCTCCCGCACGCCCCGCAGCAGCTCGGCCGCGACCTGCGGATCGGTGGCCCCGCCCGTGACCAGGTTCCCGTCGGCGAGGGTCGTGGCATCGACCCGCACCCACTTGTCGTCGGGCACGCCCGCGCCCCGGTTCTTCATGTAGAGCGCGCCCGGCACCAGCAGCTCGGTGATGGGCCGGTGCTCGGCCTTGCCCTTCACGTCGGCCGGGAGCATCACCAGCAGCTGCCCCATCCGGTTCCTGAAGTCGACTCCGCCCTCACCGCGGATGGTGACCCTGGTCCCGCCGGTGGCCATCTCCATGGCCGTACGGGCCCGCGCACTACCCGTCTTCGTCAGCGCGTCGGCGGCCCCGCGGACCACCGCCGCCGCGTCCGCGGGGGGCCGGTCGTCACCGCCGGCGTCCGCGCACCCGCCGATCGCCAGGGCCGCCAGGGTGACGCCGACGGCGAGCACCGCCCCACCCGCACGCTCGCGCCGCCGCCTGTGCTGGTGCACCACCATCGCCTGCCAACCCCCAACGCATGACCGCTGCTTGCCCGAGGCCCCCACCCGCTCCGGTTAACGAGGTCAGGGGTTTCCCGTCACGGCCCACTCCGCTCCCCGGCCCCGTCGCGGCCCCGGTACCGTGGAGGCGTGGATCCGCACACGAGAGCGCCCCTCGCCCGTCCGCTTCCCGCCGCCGTGCCGCACCAGCCCGGGGCGCCCGCTCCCGGGTCCGCCGGCGCTCACACCGCTTCGACCGCCGACCGCGGGGCGTTCTGCCTGGCCGTCTGCACCTGCGGCTGGAAGGGGCCGGCCCGTCGCTCGCGCGACCTGGCCCGCAAGGACGCCGCCCGGCACGGCGCCGGCCGTCCGGAAGCGCCCGGACAGCCGGGGGACGGCGGGGGTGCGTAGCCCGTTCGGACGGCCCGGCTGGCCCCGTCCCGCCGGAGCGGATGCCCTGGAGTCATGCCAGGACCCGCAGCCCGCCTCGCGGCCCTCCTCTGGGCCCTGCTCCTCTCGCTGGCCCCGGCCGCCGCGGCCTCGGCCCGCTCGGTCGGCTCGGCGGACGGTCCCGCCGACGTGGCCCTGGCCATCGGACTCACCGGCGCCGCGGCCGCCGCCACGGGCCTGTGGCTGCGCTCCCGCTACCGCCGCGACGCCGACCCGACCGACACCGACGGCGGCGACCGGTGACCCCGCGCTCCCGCCCCACGGCGGTCCGCCTGCTCTTCGGCGCGGCCGGCCTGTGCCTGGTGGTGGCCCTGCTGCTGTCGGCGTGGAACTCGTACTAGTGCCGTGACCGGGCGGTCCCCTTCCCGATCAGGCAGGGGGTCGCTTCAGGCGGCGAGGTCGCTCTCGTGCGGGCGCTGGCCGGCCGGCGGGGTCTGGGCCTGCGCCAGGTCGACCGGCAGGGGCCGCGGCCGGTGCTTGGCCCGGACGAGCCGCCCCAGGCGCCGGGAGCCGGCCACCGCGCGCACCAGCGGGGTCAGCAGCGCCATCGCGAGCGGCGCGAGCACCAGGACGACGGCGGTGCCGAGCGCGAAGGCGCCGATCACGTCGGTGGGGTAGTGCGCACCCGCGTACACCCGGCAGGCGCCCTCGGCGGAGGCCAGGGCGATCCCGACCAGCCCGAGCCGGCGGTGGGCGAGGAACAGGCCCACCGCGAGGGCCATGGCGAGGGTGGCGTGGCCGCTGACGAAGGAGAAGTCGGCGCCGGGCAGTACCGGTCCGAAGCCCGTTCCGGTGCCCGGGTCGAGCACCTCGAGCCCCTCGTGCTGCCTGAACGGCCGCGGCCGGCCCACGAATTCACGCAGGGGCGCGGTCACGAGCAGCGCCAGCCCGGCCGCCAGCGGGGCCCACACCAGCGCCGCGAAGGACTCGGCGGCCGTGCTCTCGTCCTGGCGGCGGGCACCGTGCCAGCACCACAGGACCAGCAGCACGAGGGTCAGGGGGATCCCGTACTCACCGGCCAGGACGACCGTCCGGTCCACCCAGTCCGGCGCGCGCAGGGCCAGTCCGTTGATCTCGTACAGCAGGCTGACATCCACGTTCGGCCCACCGGTCGTGAGTCCAGCCATGGTGATGCGGCCCCTTGCCCTTGCCGTGGTTCCCCTGCGGGCGCACGACGGTGTGCGCCCCTTCGCCCCCCACCCGATCAACCCCCGCGTCCATGGAACGCCCGTTCTGGCGCCTGCGTTCCACTCTCCACCGAATGATCACTCCAACGTTACCGAAGAGAGACTCATCACCGCAGCTCAGGGCCTTAGCTTCACGGAGCGTGGCTACGGTGCCCGGCCGGCCCCCGCGCGCTCCGGAAGCGCCTCCGCACCGTCCTTCGTCACGCGCGTCGCGCCGAAGTAGTCAGGCGTGTCGACCTTGTCGAAGCGGATCACCGCGCCGGTATAGGGGGCGTTGATCATGTAACCGCCACCCACGTACAGCCCGACGTGCCGGATCTCCCGGGAGTTCGTCAGATCATCGGAGAAGAACACGAGGTCACCGGGAAGGAGTTGGTCCCGCGACGGATGCGGCCCGGCGTTGTACTGGTCGTTCGCCACACGCGGAAGCTGGATCCCGACCGTCTCGTACGCGGCCTTGGTCAGCCCCGAGCAGTCGAAGCGCCCGTCCTGGTCGGGCGTTCCGTTGCCGCCCCACAGGTAGGGCGTGCCGAGCTGCTTCTGCGCGAAGTAGATGGCCCCGGCTGCCTGTTGCGAAGGCGCCACCCGCCCCACGGGCCGGGCGAAGCTCTTCGCCAGCGTCGTGATCGTCTTCACATAACCCTGGGTCTCCTTGTACGGCGGCACGCCCCCGTACTTGATGACCGCATAGGCGCCCGCGTTGTAGGCGGCGAGCATGTTCGACGTGGCGTCACCCGGCACACCCGCCACGTCCTTGGCGAGCTGGCAGTCGTACGAGGCCGCCGAGGGGATCGCGTCACCCGGGTCCCAGATGTCCCGGTCCCCGTCCCCGTCCCCGTCGATGCCGTGGCCCGCCCACGTGCCCGGGATGAACTGCGCGATGCCGCGCGCGTCCGCCGGGCTGACGGCACTGGGATTCCAGCCGCTCTCCGAGTACAGCTGGGCGGCGAGCAGCGCGGGGGTGATGGCCGGGCACAGGTTGCCCCACTTCTCCACCAGCGCCTGGTACTTGGCGGGCACCGCGCCCTTCACCAACCCCACGGCACGCCCGCCCGCCCCGGCGGCACCGGCCAGGCCCGCGGCGGCCGAGTACGTCCCCACGACGAGCAGCGCCACGAAGGTCAGACACAGCCCGATCCCGATCCCACCGGCCATCCAGAATCTGCGCACTCGTCAACCCTCCCCCATCCCGGTCACTTCAACGTGTGATTCGGCCGTGTCGCACGCACCGCCCTGCCCCTCGGAAACCCGAACAGGCGATGCAGTCGCGCGTTTCACCCCTCATCCTCGGCGCGCGGGGAGCCCACCGTCCAGTCCGCACGGACGGCGGCCGGGAGCACGCGCCGACAGGACCTAGGTCCTGTCGTCACAGTGGCGCCGCGTCGCGGGCCCAGCGCGACTTTGACGACAGGGCCTAGCGCGGAGCGACGAACAGGCTCTGCGCGCCGCGCCCGATGGGGCCCTTCTCGTCGTGCAACCGGGCGTCCACGAGACCGATGCCGCCCGCGTCCACGCTCGTGCGGGATTCCACGCACGCCCACTCACCGACCGGGTGGCGGTGCAGATGGACCGTCAGATCCCCGTTGACGAAGACGAACCGGGCGTAGTCCAGCACCGAGCTGATGCCGTTGCCTGAGTCGGCGGCGACCAGCACCCGGTCCAGCGGGCGGATCTCCTCCCCGGCGACGAGCGGCACCCTCATCCGCAACCAGCAGGTGCCGGGGCCCAGCTCCACGAAGGCGCCCTCGGTGAAACGCGCCTCCATGGCCGTGTGGTAGCCGGTCTCCCACGGCACCGGGAAGAACGGCGCCGCCCCGGCCTCCCCCGGCGGCGGCACCTGCGGTCCGGGCGCCACCGCCGGGAGCGCCTCCTCGGCCACCCGGATGCGCAGGGCTCGCGCCACCATCACCGGCGCCGCCGCGCCCGCCGGCGTGAGGGCCGCCTCGACCACCTCGGTGCCGCGGCCCGCCCGCAGCACGCTGGTGGCGACCTCCAGAGCACCGATCGGCACCGGCCGCAGGATCTCGTACGTGATCCGGGCGAGCCGCATGCCGGGGCGCGCGTCCGCCCGTTCCTCCACGGCCCGCCCCAGCAGCGCGGCGGGCGGACCGGCGTGCTGCGAGCCCCGGTCCCACGGCCCGCGCGTGTACTCCGTGGCCAGGAACCGGCCGGTGTCCACCCGCTCGAAGAACCCCTCCGCAGTACTCACGACCCTCACGCTACCCAGAGGTAACCGTCGTCACCAGACCCCGCCCGCGACCTTCAGCGCGCGAACCCGAGCCCCAGACCCAACCCGACCAGCACCGATCCGATGGCCCGGTTCAGCGCCTTCTGCGCCTTCAGCATCCGCTCCCGAAGCCGGGCGTGGGAGAAGAACAAGGCCACCGCCCCGAACCAGGCCAGGTGCGCCGCCGACATGAACAGCCCGTACCCCGCCTGCTGCCACACCGGGGTGTCCGGGCCGACCACCTGGGTGAAGGTCGACACGACGAACAGCGTCGTCTTCGGGTTGAGCACATTGGTCAGGAACCCCGACCGCATCGCCCCGAGCCGGGTGAGCTCCGGCTTCGACTCGAGGTCCACCGTCAGGTCGGTCCGCGCGCGGAAGGTCCGTACCCCCATCCACACCAGATAGGCCGCGCCGGCCAGTTTGATCACGGTGAAGAGGGTGGTGGAGGAGGCGATCAGCAGACCCACCCCGAGCATCGTGTAGGAGACGTGGACCAGCACGCCGGCCGCCACCCCGGCGGCCGCGCACAGCCCGGTGGGCCGCCCGTGGAGGTAGCTGTTGCGGACCACCATGGCGAAGTCCGCACCGGGACTGATCACGGCGAGCAAGGTGATGACGGCGACTGCGATCACTTCTGTCATGGCCCGATGCTCACCGCGCGCCCGCCCGAGATCAAGGCCGAGCGGCAGCGCCCCGCCGCACGGGACGGTCCCCCGCCACCCGCTCCGGCACCCCACCGGCGACAATGGACGACGTGCCCACGCGACTCCCCCTCCTGCAAGCTGACTGCTCGAACTGCTTCGCGCTCTGCTGCGTCGCCCTGCCCTTCGCCAAGTCCGGCGACTTCGCCGTGGACAAGCCCGCCGGAACCCCGTGCGCGAACCTCCGGGAGAACTTCCGCTGCGGCATCCACACCGCGCTGCGCGACACGGGCTTCCCGGGCTGCACCGTCTTCGACTGCTTCGGCGCGGGCCAGCAGGTGTCCCAGGTCACCTTCGGCGGCCGCGACTGGCGCGCCCACCCCGGGACCCGGGCCGAGATGTTCGAAGTCTTCCCGGTGATGCGCCAGCTCCACGAACTGCTCCGCTACATCTCCGAGGCGCTGACCCTGCCGGCCGCCGCCCCGCTCCACCCGCGGCTGCGCGACGTGCTCGCGGAAACCGAGGAGCACACCCGCGCGGACGCGGCCGCCCTCGCCGCCCTGGACGTCGGCGCCCTGCGCCAGAAGGCCAACGCGCTGCTCCTGAAGACCAGCGAGCTCGCCCGGGCCAAGGCGCCGGGCCGCAGGAAGAACCACCGCGGAGCCGACCTGATGGGCGCCCGCCTCGCCGGCGCCGACCTGCGCGGCGCGAACCTGCGCGGCGCCTACCTGATCGCCGCCGACCTCGGCCGCGCCGACCTCCGTACGGCCGACCTCATCGGCGCGGACCTCCGCGACGCCGACCTGCGCGGGGCGGATCTCCGCGACGCCCTGTTCCTCACCCAGCCCCAACTCGACGCGGCCCGGGGCTCGGCCGCGACCCGCATCCCCCCGCACCTCACCCACCCCGCCCACTGGACCTGACCCGCGGCTCACATTCCCCACACATCGCGGGAGCCACTCGGCCGAACGGCGGCCCCTCACCACACCCCCGCCACCCCCCGTACGCCGGGACGGCAGTCATTGCCCGGCGTCACCCCCCGTGATACACAGAGTGACCATACATTCTTCCGCACGCCCACCACCCCCGCGCAGGTCAGAGCGCGGGGGCGGGACACGAGCCGGGACATCGGGTAAAGGAAGCCGCCAAGTCGACGACGGCGGCGGTTTCATCAGCGAAGATAGTGCGTGACCCGTGCCGTCGGGCGCGGGCTTCTCGGAACTACCCATACAGGGGCGGTGAGTTACATGATCCTGGCAGCTGAAAAGGGCGACATCACCACCATCATCGGCGGAATCGCCCCGAACTGGGGGCCGTTCGGCAGCCTCGGCAACGAAGCGAAGATCATGATCGAAGTGGTCATGGCCGTGGCGATCCTCCTCTGCCTCGGCATCGCCATCTGGGGCGCGGCCAAGCAGCGCATCGGAGCGACCGCCCTGCGCGACACGTTCAGCGCCGAACAGGGCAAGGGCCTGATCGTGGCCGGCCTCACGGGCGTCTTCATCATCGGCTCACTGGGCACCCTCTTCACCATCGTCTACGGAATGGCCGTCTAGCCGGGCCACCCGCAGCCGTACCGCCGTACCTGATGAGGAATCACCACACCGCGCCTACGCGGGGACCAGCACTACCGTCGTACGACGCGGAGGGGGCCGAAACGGAATGAGCAGCGAGGACCAGTACGGCGGCACGGGCCAGACCCGCACCCGCCTCCCGGACTCCCCCGCCGACCCGTACGGCCCCACCCGCCGCACCCCGCGCACCTCCCGCAGCCTCATCACGGTGGTCGGCGTGGTGGTCCTCCTCATCGCGGCCATCGCGTTCGCGAACCAGGGCCCGGACACCCCGACCACCCCCGCCACCGACAACGCGCCGCCCTCCTCCACCTCCACGGCGGCCACCGGCACGACCCCGGTGACGGGCAAGAACGGCCCCCTCCCGAAGGGCTTCGCCCACGACGAACAGGGAGCGCAGTCGGCGGCGGCCAACTATGCGGTGGTGCTCGGCTCCGACGCGATGTTCAAGAAGCCGAGCCGGAACGCCATCGTGGACGGGATCTACACGCCCGAGGCCGGCCAGCAGCTGAAGGCCCCGCTCGACCAGGCGTACTCCGCCGCTTTCTTGAGCCAGATGGGGCTCGACGCCAACGGCAACGCTCCGCAGGGCAGCATCTTCGTCTCCCGAACCGTCCCCGTGGGCACCAAAGTCGAGAACTACAGCCCGGCCGCCGCCAAGGTATCCGTCTGGTACATGGGCCTGATCGGCATGTCCGGGCCCCAGTCCACCGACCCCGTACGCACGGTGTGGAAGACCTGGACGTTCTCACTCGCCTGGACCGGCGACGACTGGAAGGCCGTCGCCGACGACCAGACGGACGGCCCCGCCCCGGTGCCCGGCGATGTACGGGCCTCCACGTCCGACGACATCAGCAAGGCCATCAAGGACTTCGGAGGGTTCACCTATGCCCGGTAACCTCCGACGCACGGCGGGCGTCGCAGCCGCCGTGCACCTAACCCTCCTCGCACTGGCCCCGCACGCCTCCGCCGCGCCCACACCCACGCCCTCCGGGCCGCCGACCCCGTCGCCGCAGGCGAGCAACGACCCGTGCGACCTCCTCATCGGCCCCGCCAAGCAGTACTGCGAACGCGGCGAAGGCTCGTCCGGAACCGGCACGGGCCTGGCCCCCACCGACCCGGCCGACGCCCTCAACCCCCTCGCCTCCCTCGCCAAGGGCTGCGCCGACGCCGCCGCCTGGATCGTCGGCAAGCTCAGCGAAGCGGTCAACGGCAGCGCCAACGTCGACTTCACCAACGCCACCTTCCTCAAGCAGTACGCCGTCGTCTTCGCCGCCTCCACCATCCTGACCCTCGTCCTCTGGCTCTTCGCCGTCGCCAAGCGAGCCGTCCGCGGCGTCCCCCTCACCACCGCCCTCTCCGAGGCGATCGGCTTCCTCTGGCTCACCGTCCTCGCCTCGGCCTTCACCCCCCTGATCCTCTACACCGTGGTCTCCGCAACCGACGGCGTCACCGAGGTCATCGCCTCCGCCACCGGCGGCCAGACCGACGTCTTCTTCGGCTCCTTCTCCGAAGCCCTCAAGAAGGGCGACGACATCGGCGGCGGCCCGATCATGCTGATCGTGGTCTCCCTCGTCACCGTCCTCGCTGCCGGCATCCTCTTCCTCGAGCTGTTCATCCGCGCCGCCCTCCTCTACGTCGGCGCCCTCCTCGGCGTCGTCGTCTACGCGGGCCTGGTCGACCGCAACCTCTGGGGCCACGTCCGCCGCTGGGCGGGCATCATGATCGCCGTCATCCTCGTGAAACCGGTCATCGTCATCGTCCTCGGCCTCGCCGGAGCCCTCGCCGGCGAGCAGGGGCCGAACGCCTTCTCCGCCGTCGTCACCGGCCTGGCGATCATCCTGCTGGCGATCTTCGCCTCCGCCATGATCTACCGCTTCGTCCCCGGCTTCGGCGACGAGATCGCCTCCGCCCGCTCGAACCGCAGCAAGGCCACCGACGGCGCCCAGGCAGCCGCCGTCATCAGCTCCCCGGCCTCCCTCGTCTCCCAGGGCATCAAGACCCACAGCAGCCGCGGCGCCCACCGCGCGGGCGACGGCGGCGGCAGCACGCCCCGCCAGGCCAATCCCCTCTCCGGAGGCGTGGCCGCCCACAGCAGCCGCCCCACCTCCGGCGGGTCCGGCGGCGGATCCGTCCCCTCCGCCGCACCCCCGCCCCGCACCAGCACGAGTACGAGGAACACAGGAGGTGACGGGCGTTGACGACCCAGTCCCACCAGATGCACCCGGTCGCACCCCGCCGCACGTATCTCATCGGCCGCGCCCGGCCCAACGCGATCGTCGGCAAGAACCGCGAGACCGGCGAGATCGTCCTGATCATCGCCGGGGCGTTCCTCGGCATGATGAGCGGACTGCTCGTCCCCGACCTCACCCTGCGCATCGTCAGCCTCGTCGGCTTCCCCGTGCTCGCGCTGGCCGCCGTGTACGTCCCGTACAAGGGCCGCACCTTCTACCGCTGGTTCGAGATCAACCGCAGCTACAAGCGCACCCTGCGCCGCGGCACCACCTACCGCTCGGGCGCCATGGAAGCCGGCGTCCGCGCCGCCGACGGGCGCGAGGTCGAAGTCGGCCCGCCCCCCGGCATCGGCCGCATCAGCTGGCTGGCCGCCCCCTTCGGCCCCGACGAGATCGCCGTACTCCTCCACGCCGACCGCAGGACGGTCACCGCCGCCATCGAGATCGAGGGCCCCGGCGTCGGCCTGCGCGACAGCGAGGACCAGGAGGCCCTCGTCGACCGCTTCGGCACCCTCCTCAAGCACGTGGCCAACGGCGACGGCTTCGTCACCCGGCTGCAAATGCTCGCCCGCACCCTGCCGGCCGACCCCGACGCCCACGCCAAGGACGTCGCCCAGCGCGGCGACACCCGGGCCCCCGTCTGGCTGCGCGACTCCTACGACCAGCTCCAATCGATGGTGTCCACCTCCTCCGAGCAGCACCGCGCCTACCTCGTCGCCTGCATGCACTACAGCCGCGAACTCGCCGCCGAAGCGCACACCATCGCCCGCGCCACCACCTCCCACCAGGGCCGCAAGCTCGACCGCGACGCCGGCCTCGCCATCGTCATGGCCCGCGAGCTCACCGACATCTGCGCCCGCCTCGCCGAAGCCGACATCCGCGTCCGCCAGCCCCTCGGCCAGGGCCGCCTCGCCTCCCTCGTGCACTCCATGTACGACCCGGACCACCCCATCGACCACATCCAGGCCATGACCAAGCGCAACGCCTGGCCCGCCGAACTCGACGCGGTGGAACCCACCTACCTCCAGGCCAAGACCCGCGAGTCCTCCACCCGCGCCCCCTGGTGCCACGCCACCGCGTGGGTGAAGGAATGGCCCATGACCCCCGTCGGCGTCAACTTCCTCGCCCCCCTCCTCGTCCACACTCCCGACGTCATCCGCACCGTCGCCGTCACCATGGACCTGGAGCCCACCGAGGTGGCCATCGAGCGCATGCTGACCGAGAAGACCAACGACGAAGCGGACGCCAGCCGCGCCGCGAAGATGAACCGCACCGTCGACCCCCGCGACATCGCCGCCCACGGCCGGCTCGACCAGAGGGGTGAAGATCTCGCCAGTGGCGCTGCCGGGGTCAACCTCGTCGGGTACATCACGGTGTCCTCGAGATCACCCGAGGCCCTCGCCCGCGACAAGCGCACCATCCGCGCCTCCGCCGGCAAGTCCTACCTGAAGCTCGAATGGTGTGACCGCGAGCACCACCGCGCCTTCGTCAACACCCTGCCGTTCGCCACCGGCATCCGACGCTAGCTGGAGGGAAGTGCCGCCCATGCGAGATCCCATGACAGCGCTGACGGACGCCTTCACCAGCTTCCTCTTCGGCAAGGTCGAAACCACGCGCCTGCCCGTACGCACCTCCACCGGGCAGGCCCAAGCCGTCTACCTGCCCACCGCGGCCCCCGGACTCGGCGACTCCGGCGTCATCATCGGCCGCGAGGTCTACAGCGGCAAGGGCTACATCTACGACCCTTTCCAGCTGTACGGCCAGCAGCTCCCGGCCCCCCACTGGCTCGTCCTCGGCGAATCCGGCAACGGCAAGTCCGCCCTGGAGAAGACCTACGTCCTGCGCCAGCTCCGCTTCAAGGACCGCCAGGTCGTCGTCCTCGACGCCCAGGGCGAGGACGGCGTCGGCGAATGGAACCTCATCGCCCAGCAGCTGGGGATAACCCCCATCCGCCTGGATCCCATCGCCGCCAACGACAGCGGGATCCGCCTCAACCCCCTCGACCCGGCGATCACCACGACCGGGCAGCTCGCGCTGCTCCGGACGATCATCGAGGTCGCCATGGGCCACGGCCTCGACGAGCGCGCCGGCTTCGCCCTCAAGGTCGCGCACGCCCACGTCGTGGGCGCCATCACCGACCGCCAGCCCGTCCTCACCGACATCGTGGAACGACTGCGCCACCCCGAAGCCGAATCGGCGCTCGCGATGAACGTCGACATAGACGATGTCCGGGCCTGGGGCCTCGACGTGGCCCTGGTCCTCGACCGGCTCGTCGACGGCGACCTGCGCGGCATGTTCGACGGCCCCACCACCGTCGGCATCGACCTCGACGCGCCCCTGATCGTCTTCGACCTCTCCCACATCGACCGCAACTCCATCGCGATGCCGATCCTCATGGCGATCGTCGGCGTCTGGCTGGAACACACCTGGATCCGACCCGACCGCAAGAAGCGCATCTTCCTCGTCGAAGAGGCATGGCACATCATCAACAGCCCCTTCGTGGCGCAGCTCTTCCAGCGCCTGCTGAAGTTCGGCCGCCGCCTCGGCCTGTCCTTCGTCGCCGTCGTCCACCACCTCTCCGACGTCGTGGACGGCGCTGCCGCCCGCGAAGCCGCCGCCATCCTCAAAATGGCCTCCACCCGCACCATCTACGCCCAGAAGGCCGACGAGGCACGCGCCACGGGCCTCGTCCTCGGCCTCCCGCGCTGGGCGGTCGAGATCATCCCGACCCTGACCCCGGGCATCGCCGTCTGGGACGTCAACGGCAACGTCCAAGTGGTCAAACACCTGATCACCGAGGCCGAACGCCCCCTCGTCTTCACCGACCGCGCCATGACCGAGTCCTCCGCCCCCACCCACCTCTCGGACGAGCTGCTGGCCGCCGAACTGGAGGCGGAGGAACGCGCCCTGTCCATCGAACGCAGCCGCGGCAACGGCGGCCCGGGTTCCGCGACCACGGTGGCCTGACCATGCACGACGCACGACGTACGGAGCCCCCCGCCCGCGCCGGGGGCGTCCCGGACGGTCTGCTGGTCGGCCTCCTGGCCTTCCTCCTCGGCCTCGCCGTCCTGGTCTGGTCGGCGACCGGGCTCGCCGCCGTCTTCGCCAAGGGCGCGTGGCCGGACACCGTCACCTTCACCCGCACCCCGGAGGCCGTCCGCGCCCTGATAGCGCAACCGCACGACCTCCCGGGCGCCTGGCCCGACACCGACCCGGCGGCGCTCTCCGGCTGGGGCCTGTTCTGGGGTCTGTTCCTCAGCCAGCTGCTGGCGCTGTTCGTGCTCTCCGTCTTCGCCATCGGTGTCATCGCCCGCACCAAGGCCCGCCGCGCCCTGGCACGACAGGCAGCCGTCCCACCCCCGCCGGCATACGAACCCCCGCCGACGACCCGGCCCCCCGGCCCGGCCCCGGCGCACCAGCCGCACCTCCACATCCCGGCCCCCACGGCCGCCCCCGCAACGGCCCCGATCCCCACCACCGCACCCGAACCGGGACCGGCCCCTGCCACCGCACCCCGGCCGGCTCCCTTCCCAACGCCCGCGCACGCGCACGCGCCCGCGCAAGGACCGGCAGCACCGCCCACGCACGCGGACCGTATGACGGCGGCCCCCGCGTACGCGGACCGCACGGCGGCAGCCCCCGCGGACGACGCCTACCGCTACGGCTTCGGCTACGCCCCGGCTCCGCACCCCGCACCCGCCGTGGCCCCGCACCCCGCGCTCGCCCCGCCCCCGCCCCGTATGACCTACGCCGACCCGGCCGACCGCCACCGCCTGGCAGCACAGGCCATCGCCTCCGCCGAAGGCGCGGCCCTGATCGTGACCTCCTCGCCCGCCCTCTGGGCGGAAACCAAGGACGCGCGCGCCAAGCTGGGCCCGGTCCTCCTCTACGACCCGGCGCACCTGTGCGACACCCCGGCCCGCCTGCACTGGAATCCGGCCGAGGCCTGCGCCGACCGCGAGACCGCCGCCGCCCGCGCCATCGCCCTGCTGGCCCCCGTGCGCCCCCAGGCCCGCATGGACGCCGCGGTCGCCGACACCGCGGAAACCCTGCTCCGCAGCTGGCTCCAGGCGGCCGCCCTCGACGACCGCCCCTTCAAGCAGCTCCACCGCTGGTCCCAGGGCAACGGCGCCCAGGACCCGATCCGCATCCTGCGCACCCACCCCCGGGCCGCCCCCGGCGCGGCGGGCGAACTGGAGAGCGCCCTCACCGCCCACGCCGAACGCCGCGACCAGGCCCTCCACCTGACGGCCCGCGCCCTCTCCTCGCTGACGTCGATCCACATCCGCGAGGCATGCAACCCGAACCGAACGGATTCGCTCACGCTGGCTTCGTTCGTCTCCGAGGGGGGCACCCTCTACATGGTGGGCGAACCCCTGGAAGACCCCCGCACCCACCCGGGTGCGATGCCCTTGCTCACCGCACTCGCCGCTGACGTGGTCGAGCACGGCCGCCGCATGGCCGCACGGTCATCCCACGGTCGGCTCGACCCACCACTCGCGCTGGTCCTGGACGACATCGCGGCCGTCGCCCCGATCCCCCAACTCCCGGACCTCCTCACGGACGAGAAGCTCCCCCTCCTCGCCCTGTGCCGCAGCCGCGAACAGGCCCGCTCCCACTGGCCGAACGCCGACCTCCCCTGACCCAGCCGGCCGCGGTCAGGCAAGAACACCACACTCCGGAGAGATACCTGCACGGTCTACGGCCTCCGGCACGCATACTCCCACTCTCCGGCGGAAGGATCCGCCGGCACCGGCACGACGATCCCCGTCGCCGCGAACCCGCACCGCCGGTAGAAGGCCGCGGCCCGCCCGTTCCTCTCGTGCACGAAAAGCCGTACGCGGCCCAGCACAGGCGCCTCGAGCGACCAGGCCCAGTCCAGCGCGGCCTGAACGAGCCGCTCGGCCACCCCGGACCCGCGCTGCTCCGCCCGCACGAACACACCCACCAGATGCCCCTGAGCCTGGTCGATGACCCGGCCGAAGATGTCGGTGGTCCCGCTCTCCTCGACCAGCAGCGTCACCGACCCCACCCACTCACCGTCAGGCCCCGGTTCGACGGCGACGAACTGCCGCGCCGCCCGCCCGTGCGAGACGCCTTCCGCACGAGCCCGCCAGAAACCCGCGGGCCGGCCCTCCGCCTCCTCGACGGTCTCCAGGAATGCCACGGACGCCGCGGGGTCTTTCAGCGCGGCCATCCGCAGTTCCCTGACCTTCTCCCACTCCTCGCCGCGTACCGCACGTATCACGTACTGATCCATAGCCGGCATCGTAAGCCGAGGCTGAACGCAGAAAAGCCCCGCACCGGACCTGTGAGGGTCTGGTGCGGGGCTTCCCGCAATGATTGTTCGGCGGCGTCCTACTCTCCCACAGGGTCCCCCCTGCAGTACCATCGGCGCTGAAAGGCTTAGCTTCCGGGTTCGGAATGTAACCGGGCGTTTCCCTAACGCTATGACCACCGAAACACTATGAAATTTGAACACTGGATGACGACACAGCTGTTCGTTATTTCAGAACTAACACAGTGGACGCGAGCAACTGAGGACAAGCCCTCGGCCTATTAGTACCAGTCAGCTTCACCCGTTACCGGGCTTCCACATCTGG
>NZ_JBWKLE010000006.1:0-368802 GCF_056430495.1 Streptomyces sp. NPDC045967
GTCTTTGTTTTTGTGTTTTTGCTCGGGGTGTTCTTGCGGGGGGGTAGGGCCCCTCTGCTTTCGCCTGTTTCCTTCCTGGGTGTGTGGGGGAGGGTGGCGTGCCCCCCCCCCCCGCGCCGCTGCCGTCCCCCATCGCCCGGTCCACCGCTGGCAAACATGTGCCATGGCGAGGACTTGCCGTCGCGAGCCCTATCCGGCGGCTCCCACCGGTCGGTAGACCCATGGCATGTACTCCCCCTCTCATGCTTCCGCCTTCCGGCGCGGGCGCCGGCGGTTCGTCTCGGCGGCCACCGCGCTGCCCCTGCTGGCGTCGGCCCTCGCCGTTGTTCAAGCGCCCGCGCAAGCCGCTCCCGTCAAGCCCTCCGTCCCCGCCGAGTCGTCGGCGACCCACAAGGTCACCCTGGTCACCGGTGATGTCGTCACGGTCACCACGACGGCCGACGGCAAGCAGATCGCCGATGTCCACCGGCCGGACGACGCCCTCGGCGGCGTGAAACTCCAGGAGGTCGGGGGCGACCTCCTCGTCATCCCGGACGAGGCGGCGGCGCTGCTGGGGACGGACCGGCTGGACCGGCGGCTGTTCAACGTCACCGACCTGATCGAGATGGGCTACGACGACGCGAAGTCGGCCGCGGTACCGCTGATCGCGACGTACGGCGGTGCGAAGTCCCGTACGTCCGCCGAGCCTCAGGCCCCGTCGGGCAGCCGACTGACCGGCAGGCTCAAGGGCATCCGGGGCGCGGTGCTCAGCACCGACAAGCGGCAGGCCCGCGCCTTCTGGACGTCCCTCGCGCCGAAGGGCGGTACCGCGCTCGGGGCGGACGTCGAGAAGCTGTGGCTCGACGGCCGGGTGAAGGCCGAGCTCAAGGAGAGCGTGCCGCTGGTGGGCGCGACCGACGCCTGGGCGGCCGGCTACACCGGCAAGGGCGTGAAGGTCGCGGTGCTCGACACGGGCATCGACGTCAACCACCCCGACTTCGGCGGCCTGATCGACGGCGCCGCGAGCTTCGTGCCGGGCGAGGCCGTCACCGACGTCAACGGGCACGGTACGCACGTGGCCGGCACGATCGTCGGTTCGGGCGCCGCCTCGGGCGGCGCGAACAAGGGGGTCGCCCCCGGTGCCGACCTGTACGTGGGCAAGGTGCTCGGCGGCGCGGAGGGCTCCGGCCAGGACTCCTGGGTCATGGCCGGCATGCAGTGGGCGGCCGAGTCCGGAGCGGACGTGGTCAACATGAGCCTGGGCAACTCCTATCCGACGGACGGCAGCGACCCGATGTCGCAGCTGGTCGACGCGCTGTCCGCGCAGTACGGCACGCTGTTCGTCATAGCCGCCGGCAACGCGGGGCCGGAGACCATCTCCGCCCCGGGCGCCGCCGCGTCGGCGCTGACGGTGGCGGCCACGGACAAGCAGGACCGGCTCGCGCCGTTCTCCAGCACCGGCCCGCTGGCCGGCTCCGGCGGCATGAAGCCGGACATCGCGGCGCCGGGCGTCGACATCACCGCCGCCCGGTCGCAGGAGATCGCCGGCGGTGGCGGGGCCGCGTACCAGGCCCTGAGCGGCACCTCGATGGCCACCCCGCACGTGGCGGGCGCGGCGGCGATCCTGGCGCAGCGGCACCCGCAGTGGACCGGTGCGCAGCTGAAGGAGCACCTGACCAGCACCGCCAAGGACCTGGAGGACGGGTACTCGCCGTACGAGGTCGGCACCGGCCGTCTCGACGTGGCCGCCGCCGTGCGCACCGCGGTCCGGGCCACCGGATCGCTGTTCTTCGGCAACCACACCTGGCCGCACCAGCCCGATGACGTCGCCGTCACCAAGGACCTGGCCTTCACCAACACCGGCTCCGCCGCCACCACGCTGAACCTGGCGCTGTCCGGCGCCGGCGGGGCGGTCACCCTCGGAGCAGCCACAGTGACCGTGCCCGCGGGCGGCACGGCCACCGTCCCGGTGACCGGTGACCCCCGGGCCGCCTCGCCCGGACGGCACGTCGGCCACGTGACGGCCACCGACGCGGCGACCGGGCAGCCGGTGGCCCGCACGTCGGTGGCCCTGCTCAAGGAGGAGGAGCGCTACGACCTGAACATCAAGCTGGTCGGCAAGGACGGCAGGCCCGCCTCGGGCCGGGTCGGCATCAACCTGGCCGGCGACGCGTGGCCGTGGTCGGTGCACGTCGAGGGCTCGACCACTCTGCGCATGCCCCCCGGCCTCTACACCGTCGCGGGCTACCTCGACGTCGCGGGCGAGAAGGCGGACCGCTCCGGACTGGCCGTGCTGGTCGACCCCGAGACGGTGCTCGGGCCGGGCCCGGGCGACGTGGTGCTGGACGCGAGCAAGGCACGCCTCCTGGAGACCGAGGCGCCGCAGCTCACCGAGGACCGTCAGCGCAAGGTCGACTTCAACGTCGGCTACCGGGGCTTCGACTCCTTCTGGGACTACCGCAGTGCGTACGTGCTGCCCCCGGCGTACGACGACGTGTACGTCGCCCCGACGGAGCCCATGCGCCAGGGCGAGTTCACGCTCGTCACCCGCTGGCGCAAGGGTGAGCCGCAACTCGGCCTGAGCACGCCGAACGGCCGGCTCCGGTTCGAGACGCTGGTGCAGGCGGGCAGCGCCCTGGACACCTCCACGGACACCCTGGGCGTCGTCTACGCCGGGGACGGCACGGCGGCCTCGTACGAACGCGCCGGCGCCAAGGGGAAGGTCGCCGTGGTCGAACGCAGCGACGCGGTCTCGCCCCAGGAGCGCGCCGAGGCCGCGGTCAAGGCCGGCGCGAAGGTGCTCGTCGTCGTCAACGACGGGGTCGGCGCCCTGGTGGAGTACGTCGGCGAGTCGGCCGTCCCGGTCGCCACCGTGCACCGCGACGCGGGCCGGGCCCTGGTCGCGCTGGCCAAGGAGCGCACGCACAAGCTGACTGTGAAGCAGAGCGAGCACACGCCGTACGTGTACGACCTCACCCGGGACTACCCCGGCCGGGTGCCGGACCGGGCGCTCGTCTACAAGCCGACCCAGCAGGACCTCGCCCGGATCGACGCCCGCTACTACGCGGCGGCGGGCGGCCGCGCGGCCGAGGGCTACCGGTCGGACTTCACCCTCAACCCGTCGTTCAACTTCCCCGACCGCGAGTGGCACCCGGGCACCCGCACCGAGTGGGTGACTCCGGGGCAGGTCTGGAGGGAATTCCACACGCAGGACGTCGGCGGGCCCCTGCCGTGGTCGATGGTGTCGGGCGACAACACGTACGCCAAGGGGAGCACCACCCGGCTGGACTGGTTCGCTCCAGCGACCCGGCCCGCCCAGAGCGAGTCCTTCGGGGTGTACAACTCCCGCTGGCAGAACGTCATGACCTGGAACGTGCAGGCGTGGAGTTCCGCCAGTTCCGCCATGCGGCTCGGCGGTTACCTGCCGTGGGGTCAGACGCCCTCCCACCTCCGGGTCTTCCAGGGTGACACGCTGATCCACGACAACCCCGTCGGCGGCGACATGCAGTGGGTGGAGGTGCCGGCCGGCAAACTGCCCTACCGCACCGTCCTCGACGTCGAGCGACCCGGCGACGCCTTCCGGCTGTCGACCCGCACCCACACCGAGTGGACCTTCGTGTCCGACACCGTCGATGCGGACTCCTTCCGGCCGTTCTCGGTGCTGAACCTCGACTACGCGCTCGAGTCCGACCTGCACGGCGACCTCGCGGCCAACGCCCACCAGCGGATCACCCTCACGCCGGTGTCGTCGGATCTCGGAAAGGTGCCCGGCAACGTCACCGCGGTGGCCCTGGACGTCAGTTACGACGACGGCGCCCACTGGCAGCGGGTGGATCTCACCCGGGGCGCCGGCGGCTCCTGGACGGGCTCGTTCCGGACGGCCAAGAAGCCCGGCGGGTTCCTCTCGCTGCGCGCCGGCGCGAAGGCGGACAACGGCTACAGCGTGCAGAACGAAATCATCCGGGCGTACGGCCTGCGATGAACCGGACTGTCGGGCCCCGGCGCGGCGACGCACCGGGGCCCTTCCCCTCGCACCATCTCCCACCAGGGACTATTCAAGGTCTGCCGCCATGGCGCATACTCTCCCCGCTGCGCCAAGCGGAAGAGAGTCGATCGCGGATGCTGGATGTTCTGGGCCTCGAACCCGACGACGAGCGCGTCTACCGGGCGCTCCTCGGACGGCCGGACTCCACCGCGGCCCTGCTCGCCGAGCTGCTCACCCTGCCGCAGGCCCGCACCGACACGGCGCTGTCCCGGCTGGCCGAGTGGGGACTGGCCACCAGGTCCCCAAACGAGCGGTTCACCGCCGCGCCGCCGGCGATGGCGCTCGGCGCTCTCATCAGCCAGCGCCGGGACGGCTTGCGCCTGGCCGAACAGGCGCTGGTGACCTTCGCCGAGGAGCACCGGGCCGCGGTGACGGGGGCCAGCATCAGCGACCTGATCGAGGTGGTGACGGGCGTCGACGCCATCCGCCATCGCTTCCTGCAGGTGCAGCAGGCGGCCCGGACGCAGGTCCGCTCCTTCATCACCGCACCGTTCGTCGCGCTGCCTCCCGACGAGAACACGGCCGAGCCCCGGGCCCTCGACCGGGGCGTGGTCTTCCGTGCCGTACTGGACCGCACGGTACTGGCGGAGCCGGGGATCGTCCGCGACGCCGTCGACTCCCTGCGCAACGGGGTGCAATTGCGCGTCACCGACCACCTGCCGATGAAACTGGTACTGGCCGACGCCGACCTCGGGCTGGTCCCGCTCGCGGTCACACCGGCGGGAGATCCCGGCGCCGTACTGCTGCACCGCAGCGGTCTGCTGGACGCGCTGGACGCGCTGTTCGAGACGGTGTGGCGTGCCGCCCGCCCGCTCGAGCTGTCGGACACGGGTGGCGAGACGGCAGCCGCCGTGGAGGCGGGCCCGGACGGCCCGACGGAGACCGACCGCAGGATCCTCGCGCTGCTCCTGGCGGGCCTGACGGACCAGACGGCCGCCGCCCAACTCGGCCTGTCGGCGCGCACCCTGCACCGGCGTCTGCGCCGTCTCATGGACGTGGCCGGAGTCCGGACCCGGCTGCAGCTCGGTGCCCACGCGGTGCGCAGCGGCTGGGTGGAACACCCGTCCGTCCGCGAGGGAGCCGCGCTCCCGCTCGGGCAGGGCTGACGCCCGGCGCCGCGGGGCCCGCGCCGGGCGGTGTCTCAGGCGGCGGTCCAGCCGCCGTCCAAGGGGATCGAGGCTCCGGTCAGATAACCGGTGTGGGGGCCGCAGAGCCAGACGGCGACGGCGGCGACCTCCTCCGGCTCGATGAGCCGTTTCACGGCGGGACGGCTGAGCATGACCTCTTCGACCACCTGGTCGGCGTCGAGCCCGTGGGCGGCGGCCTGGGCCTCGATCTGCCGCTCCACCAGGGGCGTGCGCACGTAGCCCGGACTCACGCAGTTGCTGGTGATCCCGTGCGGCGCCCCTTCGAGGGCGGCGACCTTGCTCAGCCCCTCCAGGGCGTGCTTCGCCGTCACGTACCCGGCCTTGAACGCGCTGGCCCGCAGGCCGTGGACGCTGGAGATGTTGACGATCCGGCCCCAGCCGCGTTCCCGCATGTGCGGCAGTGTCCGGCGCAGCAGCAGGAAGGGCGCGTGCACCATCACCCTCTGGATCAACTCGAACCGGTCCGGGGGGAACTCGGTGAGCGGCGCGACGTGCTGCAGACCGGCGTTGTTGACCAGGATGTCGATGTCGGCCGGCAGCCCCTCCACCAGGGTGGCCCGGGCCAGGTCCACCACGTGCGGGGTGCCTCCGATCCGCCGGGCCACGGAGAGGGCCGCTTCGGCGTCGATGTCCACGACGTGGACCCGGGCCCCGGCCGCGGCGAGGGCCGTGGCACAGGCGCGTCCGATCCCGCTGCCGGACCCCGTCACCAGGGCGGTGCGGCCCGTCAGGTCGGCCCTTGCTGTCCCGTCGAACGCGGGAGTGATTCCGCTCGTCATGGCGGGAATCATGGGCGACGGCAGGGGGCCGCTCCCATGTGTGCAGCCACCACATTCGCCCCCGCGCCTGTGTCGGCGGGCATCGGGTGCGCCCCCGATCAGAACGGTTTGGACGTACCGGCGGGTATCGCGACGCGATGGCGCCGGAATTTGATACTTCTGGACCAGTCCGTGCGCACACGGCCCGCGGGAAGGACGTGACCATGCTCGATTTTCTGCGACCCCAGACCGTTGTCTGCCCTTACTGCCGGGCCACCGACAAGGAGGGGGTCGCGCGGACCCTGAGCGCCGTGGCGGACTCGCTGTCGGTGACCTGGCACACGGCCGCCTGCCCGCACTACGCCGCCGACCTCATCCTCGCCGACGCCGAGAAGCGCCCCTAGCCGGTCCGACCGTCCGGCCGTCCGGCCGTCCGAGCCGGTCAGGCGGCGGGGTCGGGAGCGAGGCCGTCGGCGACCAGACCGGCCAGGACCGCGCGGCCCAGCGCCTGCACGGCGGACAGGGGACGGACCATCACGGTGAACTCCTTGATCCGGCCCGTCCCGTCGAGCTGGAGCAGGTCGATCCCGTGGATCTGCTTGCCGTCCACCACCGCCCGGAAGGGCAGGATCACCGAGGGAGCCTCGGCGCCGTCGGCACTCGTCTCGGCCGCGCCGTCGAGTCGGCCGACGTAGCGGATGTCCTCGAATACGCGCAGCAGGACGCCGAAGAGTCCCAGCACCATCGGCTTGCCCTCGAACGGGGTGAACTTCACCGGGCTGTAGAGCCGGACGTCGTCGGTGAACAGCTCGTCCAGCACGGTCAGGTCGCGCTTCTCCACGGCTGCGCGGAAGCGTTCGGCAGTCTCCATGACCCCTCCTCATACTCAAGAATGTGACTAGTCAGTTTCTTGAGTATGATGCACCGCACGGACGAGGCGGGGGAAGGGGTTGCGGCGATGGCTTTGCGGCATGCCGTACTGGCGGCACTGCTCGACGGCGAGTACAGCGGCTACCAGTTGGCCAAGGTGTTCGACATCAGCGTCGCGAACTTCTGGCACGCACTGCCCCAGCAGGTGTACGCGGAGCTCGCCAAGCTGGAGCGCGAGGGTCTGGTGGCCGGCCGCCAGGTGGTCCAGGAGACCCGGCCCAACAAGCGCCTCTTCCACGTCACCGACACCGGTCGTGCCGCGCTGGAGGAGTTCGCCGAGGCCGAGGCGAAGCCCTCGGTCATCCGGGACGATCTGCTGGTCAAGGTGCAGAACGCCGACCGCGTCGGCACCCGGCCGGTGATCGAGCAGCTCGAAGCGCGGGCGGCCGCCGCCGAGGCGAAGATCGAGCTGCTCCAGAACCTGCTCCGGCAGATGCGCGGCGACGCGGACGAGGAGGAGTTCCTGCGACGCGGCGAATGGATCGGCGGATACCTGACGTGCCTGCGCGGGGTGGCCTTCGAGCAGGGCCACCGCGCGTGGTGCCTGCGGACCGCGGCCGTCCTGAAGGAAAGACTGACCCGGGGAGAGGACGGCCACGCATGACGAACGGCACCTATCGGCGGTACGTCGCCCTGGGCGACAGCCAGACCGAGGGGATCGGCGACGGCGACGACACCACCGGACTGCGGGGGTTCGCCGACCGGTTCGCCGAACACCTCGCGGCGGCCGGTCCCGGCCTGCGTTACGCCAACCTCGCCGTACGCGGGCGCCTGGCCGGCCAGATCCGCGCCGAGCAGCTGGCGCCCGCCCTGGCCCTGCGCCCGGACCTGGTCACCGTCGTCGCCGGGGTCAACGATCTGCTCCGGCCCCGGTTCGACGCCGAGGAGGTGGCCGGGCACGTCGAGGAGATGTTCGCGGCCTTCACGGCGGCCGGGGCCCGGGTGCTGACGGTCACCGTCCCCGACCTGACGGCGATCGCACCCCTGGCCCGGCCGCTGGCCCCCCGGCTGGCCGACCTCAACGACCGCGTCCGCGCCGCGGCCGCCCGGCACGGGGTCACCGTCGCGGAGATCGCGGCGCAGCCCGTCGCCACCGACCCGCGGCTGTGGACGGCGGACCGCCTCCACGTCAGCCCCCTCGGCCACGCGCGGATCGCCGCCGCCCTGGCCCAGGCCGTCGGCCTGCCGGGCAGCGACGACTCCTGGACGCTCCCGCTGCCACCGCGGGCCCTGCCCGGCCGGCTGCGGGCCGCCGAGGCCGAACTGCGCTGGGCGGCCGGCTTCCTCGGTCCGTGGCTCGGCCGCCGCCTGCGCGGCCGGTCCTCCGGCGACGGCCGCACCGCGAAACGCCCCGAACTCCTGCCCCTGCCCTAGTGCGTGGACCGGCCGGGGTCGGTGCAGCAGCCGTCGCGGAGCATCTGGTCCAGGACGGCGCGCCACTGCTCGGCGGGCGGGGCGGGATCGCGGCGCCCGCCGGCGACGGCCGGCGCGGTGAAGGCCCGCTCCAGCGCGCCGCGTTCGTGGACGGTGCCGCCGCGCACGGTCGCCCGTACGCGGACCAGGTCGGCGAAGTCGGAGAAGGGATCGCCGTCCACCAGGGTGAGGTCGGCGATCCGACCGGCCTCCACTGTGCCGAGGTGGTCGGCGACGCCGAAGACGCGGGCCGGGGTACGGGTGACGGTGGTCAGTGCCTGCGCCGCGGACATGCCGTACCGGTGCAGCGCGCGCAGCGCCAGATGCAGGTGCAGGCCGACCGGGGTGAGCGGGGCGTCGGTGCCCAGCGCCAGGCGGCCGCCGCCCGCCAGGACCCTCCGGTAAGTGGCCACTTCCCGCTCCAGGGCCGCGCTCTCCGCCGCGGTCGGCGGCCGGGCGGCGGCGGCCCGGACGGCCTCCACGTCCCAGGGCGGCATCAGGGCGGCCACCCGGGGGTCCGCGGCGAGCCCGGGGTCGGCGCCGAGCAGCGGCAGGGCCGTGAAGGGCGTGGCGATGAGGTCGAAGCCGCCGCGGGTGTAGACCTCCAGGGTGTCCTGGTAGGTGTGGCCCAGCGGGGTGGCGCCGTGGCCGTACTCGGCGCGCTCGGTCGCCACCAGATGCGTGGTCAGGTCCTGGCCGGCCTGCACCCCGGGGGCGCACAGATGGGAGCCGGCCGGCACACCGAGCCGGTCGTGGGCGAACCGGGCGGCTTGCTCCATGAACGCGTACGGGGCGCGGACATAGGTCTTGACGACGTCCCAGTCCAGCGCCTCGGCCCTGGCCAGGGAGCGGGCGAACCCCTCGCGGGTGCGGTGGGCGCGCCCCATGCTGTAGGCGACCCGGGAGCCGTCGAGGAGTTCGCCCCCGGCCAGCAGCCGGGGCCCGGTGAGCCGGCCGGCCCGGATGTCCTCGCGCAGCCGGGCCTGTTCGTAGGCGGAGCCGCCGAGGGAGACGGCGGTGGTGATCCCGTACGCGAGGTGCAGCACGCCCTGCCGGGCTCCGTAGGTGTACGGATAGGGATGGACGTGCGCGTCCCACAGGCCCGGCAGGACCGTGCCGGTGGAGGCGTCGACGAACCGCGCCGTACGGCGGCCGGGCCGGTGGGGCTCGACGGCGGTGATCCGGCCGCCGCTGATCAGGATGTCGGCGTCGGCGCGGGGCGGCGTGCCGGTCGCGTCCCACAGCAGTCCGGCGTGCACGACGGTGTCGACGGGGGCGGGCCGGCGGTGGGTGAGGGTGACCGGCACCGTCCGGGGGCCGGAGGCGGGTGCGCCCGCGCCGTCGAGGGCGAGCAGGCGCAGCCGGCCGCTGGACTGGTAGAGGAGGGTGCGGGAGTCGGCGGACCAGGAGGGGTGGTCGGCGGGCTCGTCCGCGGCGGTGAGCCGGCGGGCCGGGCCGGTGGGGGCGCCGTCGGGGGCGACGGGCAGCAGCCACAGGGCCGATTCGCCGACACAGGCCAGGAACCGGCCGTCCGGTGACCAGACGGGGCCGGAGGCGTAGCGGTCGGAGAGCGAGGCGTGCGGGGCGAGCGCGTGGAGACGGGCGGCCCCGGTGGTGGTGTCGACGATCCGGATGAGGTTGTAGCCCTCGCGGAACCGGCGGCTGAGGCGGTTGCGGTCGCACAGGGCGACGTGGCGCCCGTCGGGCGACCAGCTGGGCGGGCCGGGCAGGCCACCGCCCCCGAGGGCGGCCACCAGGGGGGTCTCTGTGCCGGTCGCGAGCTCGCGGACCAGGAGCCGTCCGGCGAGGTCCAGGCACGCCAGCCGTCGGCCGTCGGGTGAGACGGCGCCGTAGACCCGGCCGCCCGGTGCGAGGACGCGCTCACGGCCGCTGTCCAATTCCCGCCGGCGTACGGTGTTCAGCCCCTCGCGGTCGTCCGTGTAGACCAGGGCCCGGCCGTCCGGGGTCCACACCGGCCCCTGGACGTAGGCGGTGGCGGGGGCCTGGACGATCCTTCGCGGCGCGCCGCCGGTGACGGGCGCGACCCACAGCGCGTTGAGTGCGGCGAAGGCCACGCTGCGCCCGTCGGGCGACAGGCACGGGAGATGGATCCCGCGTACCGGGAGGGTGCGTTCGGCCTCCAGGACGTGTTCTTTGAACCGGCGCCGGGGGCGGGGCACGTCGAGGGTGGCGTCGAGGGGGATCACCCGGCCGGTGGTGTCGCGGTCGGGGTCGAGGACGCGGAACCGGCCGTCGAGGGTGACCAGCAGCCGGTCGTCGCCGATCCAGCGCGGGGGCGCGGGCGCGAGGTCCCCGTCGAGGCCGACCGGGCGGCCGTCCACGTACAGGCCGAACTCCTCGGCCTTGCGGGGGCCGGGGGTGGCGCAGAGCCACGAGGTCCGCCCGGCCGGGGAGAGCGCCGGGGTGCGCAGACCGCCCTCGCCGATGGTGTGTTCGGTCCGTACGGGGCCGCGCCCGTCGGCGGGGACGGAGGCCAGGGTCCGGGCGGTCAGGGTGTCCCCGGTGGGCGTGCCGCGGACGAACAGCACGCGGGAGCCGTCCGGCGACCAGGTGGGGTCGAAGTCCTCCCACGCGCCTTCCTGGCCGGGGCCGCGCTGCCCCGGCAGGCCCGTCAGACGGCGCAGGCGGCCGTCGCCGACGGAGACCGTCCAGATCCGGTACGGGCTGCCCGCCACCGGGTCGCCGCCGCGCTCCGAGCAGAAGGCCAGGGTGCGGCCGTCGGGGGACCAGGCCGGGGCGCGGTGGTCGAACGGGCCGTGGGTGAGGGGGCGCAGATCCGTCCCGTCGACGCGCATCACCCAGATGTGGAAGGTGCCGCCGCGGTAGGCGCTCATCGCCACCCGGCGGCCGTCCGGCGAGAGGACGGGACGGCAGGGTTCCAGGTCGGGCGGGGTGAGCCGGGTCGCGGGCGCGCCGTCCGCGGGGAGGGACCAGAGGATGCTCTGGACCTCGGCGACGACGCGGTCGCAGGCGGCGGTGGCGGTGGCCGCCCCGTTGGTGGCGCGGGTGAAGCGCAGCCGGACCGGATCGCCGGCGCCGGGCCCGGGACCGCGCCGGGGCCCGGCCCCCTCCCCCGGCCCGAGGCCGGCCTGTGCTGCCACCGGGGTGCTGTCCTCCGGCGCCGCCGGGATGCTGTCCGCCAGCGCCGTCAGCGCGCCGGCCGAAGCCGCCCGTAGCACCGTCCTGCGCGCCATCCGCATACCGGTCACCCGCCTCACGTATCGGTCGATGACCCTCCGGCCATGCGTCAGCCACTCAAACGATCACGCCCCCGCCGCGGCAACGGCCCGCCGGTGCGGCCGTCCGGGAACCGCGGAGGGCAGCGCGGGAGCGCGATGGAGGTCACCGCGGGAGCGGCGGGTCCTGCGGGGGCGGCGGCGCGCCCCGGTCGGGCAGGAAGACGGCCGCCTTCCGGGCCAGCTGCCCGGCGAAGTACGCGGCGGCGTCGGGGCGCATGCGGGCCAGGGCGACCATGCCCGTGATGACGACGTCGCAGACCTCGTCGTGGACGTCCTGCCAGCTGTGGGAGTGCCCCTTGCGCGGGTTGGCGCCCTTGGCGCCGATGACCGCCTGGGCCGCCTCGCCGAACTCCTCGCCGATCTTCAGTACCTGCAGCAGGTGGCTCTCCTCGGGCCGCAGCCCGCGCTCGGCGTCGCAGGCGTCGAAGCGGGCGGCCAGCGCGCCGATCGTGGCCCATGCGGCGAGTGGTTCGGTCTCGGGGTGCACGTCGTACCTCCGTGGGTCGGGCCGGGAGCCGGCCGTGCGGCCGGGGCACCGATTGTCCCGTTGTCGGCGGCTAGCGGGGGGATGCGGCCGGTTCCTCACGGGTCGTAACGGAGGCAATTCGAGAGGTAGTTATTAGGTGAATACCTGACTGAATTCCCGTCAACAAGCCTCCACTTCATATCTCGATATGATAACGACTGGCTCTGAATGGCCTGGACCAATCACCCTCCACGTACACAACTGCCCTCTGAGCGCGGCTAGTTGATGGTTCGTCAAATTCAATCGACAGGTAACGGAAAGATTTCTCGAGGCGGGCTCCTCTTTGTCCGAATTCTCCGGCGCATTCGTCTGGCAGGCTTCCGCGCACCCAGTGTTCCGCTCTTCATTTGAGGTGCCCATGACAGGACGACGCAGACGGTCCGAACACCGGCGCAAACCGCGGCGGTTGATACTCCTCACCGCCGCCGCGGCCACGGCGGCGGTGATCGCCGGAGGCATCGCGTACTCCGGCGTCGGCGACGGGGCCCAGGCCGCGGCCCCCGCCGAGGCCTCCGCGGCGGACGTCGCGGCGCCGGCGGCCGCACCCGCCCGCGACCAGGAACCGGAGCCCATCGCGACCGCGCCGGCCAACGAGACGGCGCGCGGCATGGTCTACGACGGCCTGGCGGCCGCCCCGAAGGGCGACCGCTGCGTCGGCGTCTACCGCACCGGCGCCGGCCACTGCACCCACGGCCCCGACGCCCCGCCCAAGGGCGTCGACATCACCAAGGACGTCGCGCCCGCCGTCAAGGCCTCGGCTCCCGCGGCCGACCCGGCCCGCCCCGCGAGCGACGACCCGGCGACCACGGAAGGCGGCGGGCGTCCTCAGGACGCGCCCGCCGCCGATGCGACCTCCACGTCCGCGAAGGCGCCGGCCCCGGCCGCCCCGGCCGCCGGCGGCCAGACCGTCGCCGCAGGCCCCGCGGGCCAGACCGTCCAGTGCGACGGCGACGGCAGCACCGGCAACCGGGTCCAGGTGGTCTACGTCCACGCTCCCGGCCGCGACCGCTACTCCGAGTACGTCGCCTCGTTCCGCAAGTGGGCGGCCGATGCCGACCTCATCTACGCGGCGAGCGCCAAGGAGACCGGCGGGGTCCGGCACATCCGCTACGTGACGAACGCCGACTGCACCCCCACGGTGCTCAACATCGAACTCCCCGCCTCGGCGCTGGCCGAGTTCAGCGCGACCAACGCCGCGCTCGCCGCCAAGGGCCTCGACCGCCGCGACCGCAAGTACATGATCTTCGCCGACAGCCAGGTCTACTGCGGCATCGGCACCTTCAACGGCGACGAGCGTCCCGGCCAGGCCAACCTGAGCAACTTCGGCCCCTCCTACGGCCGTACGGACTCCGGATGCTGGGGCGGGCACACCGCCGCGCACGAACTGGGCCACAACCTGGGCGCGGTCAACAACAGCGCACCCAACACCAGCCGCGGCGCGCACTGCACCGACGAGTTCGACGTCATGTGCTACTCGGACACGCCGTACTACCCGCAGATGCGCAACATCTGCACCAGCCAGGCGTCCGAGAACATCCTGGACTGCAACCACGACGACTACTTCCACACCAGCCCCAAGGCGGGCAGCTACCTCGCCACGCACTGGAACATCGCCGACAACCAGTTCCTGATGCGTGCCAAGGGCGGGGACGGCACCGATCCGGGCCCGAACCCGAACCCGACCCCCACCAAGAAGCCCACGCCGACGCCGACGAAGAAGCCCACCGGCGGCCCCGCGGTGACGGCAGCGCAGATCCAGTCCGACTCCGTGGTGGTCAGCTGGCCCAAGGTGGAGGGGGCCGCCTGGTACCAGGTCATGCTGGGCGGGAAGCACCTGGCCTGGGTGCAGTCCCAGGCGCTGCGCATCTACAACCTCCAGCCGAACACCGCGTACTCGGTCGCCGTCTCGGTCCGTGACGCCTCCGGCCGCGACAGCGGCCCGGGCAAGGCAGCCTCCTTCCGTACGACGGGCGCGGGCGGCGGCGCGACCACCCCCGGCTCCAGGTACCTGCTCGGCAACGGCAGTACGGGCATGAACGCCGAGGTGTGGGGCGGCCGCAGCGCGGACGGCACCGTGCTCGTGGGCGCCCGGGCCAACGGATACGCCCAGCAGCAGTGGTACTTCGACGACGCGGGCGGTGGGCTGGTCCGCATCCGGTCCGCGGTCTCCGGCAAGTGCCTGCAGCCGGGCGGCGCTCCCGCCGCGGGCATGTGGGTCGCCCAGCAGACCTGCGGCGCGAACGGGGCGCAGACCTGGAAGCTCGCGTCGCGCGGCGGCGCGGTCACCGTCACCGACCCGAGCGGCGGTTTCGCCCTGACCGTGAGCAGCCGCCCCTACTACGGGAACTGGCTGCTCGACCTGCAGCGGGCGGACGGCCGCGCCGCGCAGGCGTGGACCGTCCAGAAGACCGGCTGACCGACCGGCAGTCCGGGCGGCCGTCCGGCCGACGGGGTGGTCCGCGACCGCCCCGTCGGCCGACGGCCCCTCCCCCGGCGGGCGGCCCCGCCACACGGCCGCCCGCCGGTCCCCTCACCCCAGCCATCCGGAGCACCGCCACGATGCGCATACGAACCGCTTTTCCGGCCCTGCTGGCCGCTGTCGGCCTCATGTTCCTGACCCCCACCGCGGCCCGCGCGCACGGTGACACCCTCGCGGTGACCGTGACGGGACAGCGGGACGGCCATGTCACCGCCGACATCACCTGGGAGAACGACGGGGACGCCGTCGACGAGGCCGTCGCCGCCACCGTGAACGCCGTCAGTGCCGACGGCTCCCGTACGGCGGGGCCCTGGCGGCTGATCCGCGACCTCGCGGCGGCCCCCGCCGGCTGGACCACCGCCGAGACGCTGCCGCCGGGAGCCTGGAAGGTCAGCGTCGACGTGGGGTTCCCGGCCCTCGGGCACGGTGAACGCGCGGTGTCGGTCCCCGTGGTGGACCCCGCGCCCACCACCGGAGCCGCGGCCCCGTCGGCATCGGCGCCCCCGGCTCCGACCGCACCGGCGCCCGCGACCCCCACCGCGTCGGCGCCCGCTCCCGACCCCGCCGCGAGCCCCTCGGGCCCCTCGACCTCCCCTGCCGGGAAGCCGGAGCGCACCGTGTGGTGGACCACGGCGGGCGTGGCCGCGGCGGCGCTGGCCGGCGCGGCCGCGGGACTGCTGCTGCGCCGCCGCCGGATGCGGCGGATGCGCGGCGCGGGCCAGGGCGCCGACCGGACCGCCCGGTAGGACCCCGGGCGGCGACCCGCGTCGCGGCGACAGCGGGCAGCACGACGCCGGCGGGGGCGGCACGGCGGCGACGGCCGACGGCACCGCGGTGTCCACCGGCAGAACCCCGCGCCCACTTCCGGGCGTCCTCGGGTGCGTGAACGTGCACGCGGAAACCGCCGAGGCCGCCCGCCTCCGCATCCTCCCCCGGGCCGGCCGCGCCCCGCGCGGCCGGTGGTCCCGGCCGACCGGCGTCCTCGGCGTCCTCGCCGTCCTCCTGACGTTGCTGATGACGCTGCACGACCGGGTACCGGACGGCGGGCCCGCGGGGGAGGCGCCGCGGTCGTCCTCACCCTGCTGATCGCGCTCGTGGAGGCGGTGGAGGCGGCCGCCGACTGGCACCGCGCGCAGGCCTTCCGGGCGCAGGCGAAAGCCGCTTCCGAGGCGGCGGTCCTGCTGCGGGAGGCAGCCGGCCTGACCGGCGCCCCGACCCCGACCACGAGGCCGCGCACCGCTCGAGTGGTGCGCACTGCGGGCCGTGGCCTGCCGACCGTTGCGCCCGTTACCGGTGTACCGGTCCGCCCGCGCCCGGATCCCGGACGGCCGGGCCCGTCCCGTACGCGCTGACCCCACTCGAGGGAGCTTGCTGCCGATGACGTACCCGCCCCAGCCCGAGCCGTTCGCCGAAGCCCTCGGGGAGGCCGCGCAGACCGCGGCGATGGCCTACCGGCTGGTGATGACCATCAACGACGCGGTCCGCCGCGCCACCCAGAAACGTGGTCAGTGAAACTGCGCAGTCGTCAGGCTTCTGATCTGCGGGGTTACTGGGGTAGGGGCTGGTTGCTCCGCTTGGTTGTTACTGCGCAGGTTCACTGGTCGCCGACACGGCTGTTCTTCCTGGCCCGGGCGTCGGTGATGGCGTAGGGCAGTCCGGGCAGCAGTAGGAGCGCTGCCGCCCACAGCGGCAGTTCGAACAGCACTGCGTCGCCGGCCAGCCGGGTGAGGAGTACCGCGGGCAGGGCGGCGGCGAGGGCGACGGCCCAGCTCCGGCGTATGCCGAGGCTGCCGCGCCGCAGTTGCCAGGCGACAGTGGCCGTGCCGAGTACTGCCCAGAGGGCGAGGTAGCCGGGGGTTATGGCCAGGCTGGTGGTCCACCGGGGCACATACGAGAACAGCAGGAGGCAGCCGGTGACGAAGCACCCCAGGGACGCGGTGCGCAGCATGCGGCGCGGGAGCGGGGTGCGTGCCCGCGCCCATGCGGCGGCGAACGTACGGACGTCGCCCCCGATGACGTCCCGCCCCGTGCGGCCGACTGCCTGTGCGTCCTCCAGGTGCGCGGAAAGCTCCTCAAGCATCTCCCTCATGGACGCTTCGTCGATCCCCCGGTACTCCCAGTTGCTGCGGCAGGCGGCGAGGATCTGCGCGTTCGTCATGGTGTGGTTCCCCCGTGGGTTGCGTGGCGGTCAGGATGCGGCCCACCTGCCCGGCGAAGGCGAGCCAGCCGGCCCGGCCGCCACTGAGTTCGGCGTGCCCCGCCTCGGTCAGGCGGTAGTACTTGCGCGGGGCACCGCCGCTCGGGGACGGAGCGCGGTAGGAGGAGATGAGCCCTGCCCGCTCCATCCGTGCGAGCAGCGGGTAGATGCTGCCGTCGCTGACCAGCTCCAGCCCGCCGGCGGTGAGCGCCTCGGCGAACTCGAAGCCGTACCTGGGCCGTTGGGCAATCAGCGAGAGCAGGCACAGGTCGAGCACGCCACGCAGGAGCTGACTGCGCCGCTGGTCACCGGCCGCGAACAGTTCCTTTGTCATGCGGTACAAGATAGTCAGCAAGTATCTTGCACCGCAAGAGACCCGAGAATCGCTTTCACTGGCCGCCAGGAACTCCGAGCAGTCAAGCCTGCAGGCGGCGCGCCGCACGCCGTCGACCACCTGGGCCGCGACGTCCTCCTGATCGGGCGGCCAGCTCTGCTACTGGCTGACCAACGGTGCCCCGGCCACCTCCGACCCGATGGTCCGGTGGTGCCTGAGCGCAGGGGCGGGCGCGGGTTCTGGTTCCAGATCCTGGGCGGGCTCTCCATCGCCCGGGCCCTTCTGCGTCCGCTGCTGATGCTCGGTGGCTGTTCTTCAGCGTTCGGCGCATGGGCTGCAGTTCGGTGTGAAGCCGGTGACCTGCGGCTTCGCTGCCCCACCTGCGCAGCCTCGTCGAGACCTTCCTGCCCTGGACCGCCGCCGGGGTGGTGGCGCTGCTCGCCGCCGGACTGCCGCGCCGTTCCCGGGCGGCGCGGGCGGCCGTCGTGCTGCCCGCGGTGACCTGGGCGGCCCTCCACGGCGGGACGTTCCTGGACCGGGGCACCGCGGGCCCGGCGGACCTGACCGTCGTCACGCACAACGTGGACGACGCGAACCCCGACCCGGCGGGCACCGTCCGCGCGCTGGCCGCCTCCGGCGCACAGCTGATCGCGCTGCAGGAACTGACGTGGCCCGCGCTGCGGGAGTACGAGCAGGCGCTCGCCGGGACCCATCCGCACCACGCCGTCGTGGGCACCGTCGGGCTGTGGAGCACCCACCCCCTGCACGACACGGCCGGGGTGCCGCTCGTGCCGTGGCGCAGTGCCCTGCGGACCACCGTCGCGGCCCCCGGCGGCCCGCTCACCGTCTACGTGGCCCACCTCCCGTCCGTACGGATCAGCCCCTCGGGTTTCACCACCGCCCGGCGCAACGAGGCCGCGGACCGGCTGGCCACGGAGCTGGCCTCCGCCCCGGCCGGACCCGTGGCTCTGCTCGGCGACTTCAACGGCACCACCGACGACCGGGCCCTGGCGCCGGCGACGGGCCGCTTCCGTTCCGCCCAGGAGACCGCGGGTGCGGGGTTCGGCTTCAGCTGGCCGGCGCGGTTCCCCGTCGCCCGTATCGACCACGTCCTGGTCCGGGGGCTGACCGCGGTCTCCGCCCGGACCCTGCCGGCCACCGCCAGCGACCACCTGCCGGTGGCGGCGTCGCTGCGGTGGTGAGGGCGCGACCCGGTCCCGGTTCGGCCCGCGTCAGCCGGCCGGGGTCAGCCGCTCCCACAGGAAGGTGTGGACGAGCGCCTCGTTGAACGCCGTCTGCTCGTGGTCCGCGGCCCCGGCGTGCCCGCCGCCCAGGTGCTCGTGGAACAGGACGGGGTGGCCGCACTCGCGCAGCCGGGCCGCCATCTTGCGGGCGTGCCCGGGGTGGACCCGGTCGTCGCGGGTGGAGGTGAGCAGCAGCAGGGGCGGGTAGGCCGGGCCCCCGGTGCGGATCCGGTGGTAGGGGGAGATGTCCTCCAGGTGGGGCCGGTCGGCGGGGTTCTCCGGGTCCCCGTACTCGGCGGTCCAGCTGGCGCCCGCGAGCAGCCGGTGGAAGCGGAGCATGTCCAGCAGCGGCACGTGCGCCACGACGGCTCCGAACAGTTCCGGGTAGCGGGTGAGCATCGCGCCCATCAGGAGGCCGCCGTTGCTGCCGCCCTCGATGCCCAGCTGGGCGGGGGTGGTGATGCCGCGGGCGGTGAGGTCCGAGGCGACGGCGGCGAAGTCCTCGAACGCCCTGACCCGGTTCGCCCCCAGGGCCGCCCGGTGCCAGTCCGGCCCGTACTCGTGGCCGCCCCGGATCCCCGCGACGACGTACGTGCCGCCGCGCGCGAGCCACGCCCGGCCGGTGACCGCGCTGTACTGCGGGACCATGGAGACCTCGAAGCCGCCGTAGCCGTACATCAGGGTGGGCCCGGGGCCGGGCGGGTCCTCGGGGCCGACGACGAAGTACGGCACCCTCGTACCGTCCGCCGACACGGCGAAGTGCCGGCGGACGGCCAGGCCGTCGGTGTCGAACAGGGCCGGCCCGCGCTTCACGCTCTCGGCCGCGCCCTCGCCCGCCGTGCCCCGGTAGAGGGTGGAGGGCTGGAGGTAGCCGGAGACGTTCAGGAAGTACTCGTCGCCGACGTCGGGGTCGGTGCACGTGACGGAGGCCGTGGACAGCGGCGGTACCCCGGCCAGCGGCGCACGGCGCCAGCCGTCCGGGCCCGGACCGGGGGTCAGGAGCTCCATGCGGGAGGACACGTCGCGGCGGGTGGAGAGGATCAGGTGGTTGCGGGTCCAGCTCCAGCCGGCGAGCGCGGTGTGCTCGTCGGGGGCGAACAGGACGGCCGCCTCCCGCCCTCCCGCGCGGAAGGCGTCGACGTCGAAGGCCAGGAGCGTGCCGGCTTCGTAGCCGAGCCACGGCGACTTCGGGGCAACGATCAGCCACTCCCGGTGGACGGAGGCGCCGGCGTCGTCCGGCACCTCGATCTTCTCCGGCTCCGCGGCCGGTTCGTCCCGCGGGAGCAGGAACAGCTCCTGGTGCCAGAAGTCGATCTGCCGGTGGAGGAAGTCCCGTTCGAAGCCCGGGGTGTCGTCGTGCCAGCCCGAGGCCGAGATGTCGGTGGACCGGCCCTGGTAGACCAGTTCCGCGTCGGTCAGGGGCGTGCCGCGCCGCCAGCGGCGGACCTGGAGCGGGTAGCCCGACGCCGACAGTGAACCGGGGCCGAAGTCCGTTCCGATCCAGACCTCGTCGCGGTCGATCCACCCGATCGTCGTCCTGCCCTCGGGGACCTCGAACCCGCCCTCGGTGAACTCCAGGGTCCGCAGGTCGAACTCGCGCACCACGCAGGCGTCCGCACCGTCGCGTGACAGCAGCACCAGGGCGTGGCGGTGGTCGGGGCCCAGGACCCTGCTGCCCGCCCAGACCCACTTCTCGCCTTCCGCCCCGGCCAGCGCGTCGAGGTCGAGGACCGGCTCCCACCGGGGCCGGTCCTTGGCGTACTCCTCCAGGGTGGTGCGCCGCCAGAGTCCGCGGACGTGGTCGGCGTCCTGCCAGAAGTTGTAGAGGTGGGGGCCGCGGCGGACGACGTAGGGGATGCGGCCGTCGTCGTCGAGGACCTCGCGGACCGCGCTCTCCAGCACCTTGAAGGCGGGACGTCCGGCCAGGGCCGCCACGGTCTCGCCGTTGCGCTCGCGCACCCAGTCCAGGGCGGCCTCTCCGGTGACGTCCTCCAGCCAGAGGTACGGGTCTTCATCGCTCATCCGCCGATTGTGCCCGACGCGCGGCGCCGGTCAGGGCGCGGTGGTGCGGCGCGCATCGCGCAGGGCCGTGTACACCGACCAGGTCACCGAGACCAAGGGGACCGCGACGACCGCGCCCACCACTCCGGCGGCGATGGCGCCCGCGATCACCGAGATCGCCACCACCAGCGGATGGAGCCGGACCGCCCAGCTCATCACCAGCGGATGCAGCAGGTGCCCCTCGATCTGGCCGATGACCACGATCAGCGCCACCACCACCCCCGCGACCAGCGGCCCCTGCGCGGCCAGGGCGACCACCGCGGCGACGGCGAGGGCGACGGGGGAGCCGATGAGCGGGATGAAGGCCGCGAGGAACTCCAGCAGCGCCAGGGGGACGGCCAGCGGGACGCCGAGGAAGTACAGGGCCACTCCGACGAGGACGGCGTTAATCGCCGCGACCAGCACGATTCCGTGGGTGTAGCCGGTGAAGGTGCCCCAGGCCGCGCGCCCGGCGAGCCCCACCCGCTCGCGGGCCGCGACCGGCAGCTGCGCGCAGAACCAGGCCCACTGCCGGTCGCCGCCGTGCAGGAAGAAGACGGAGGAGAACACGGCCAGGGCGAGGACGGTGAGCGCCTCGACCAGTCGGCCGGCTCCGCTGAGCGCCGTACTGAGCAGGGTCGTGCGGTGGCTCGACAGGAACTGTCCGACGCGGTTCTGCACGTCCGACAGCGCCCCGGGGTCGAGCCGGAACGGCGGCTGCTCCAGCCACCGTTCGATGCTGCCCAGGCCGGCGCGGAACTCCCGGGCCAGGGTGGTGCTCTCCCCGGCCACCGCCTCGCCCACCAGCGCCAGCGCGCCCAGCAGCAGTGCCACGCTGCCGAGCAGGCAGACGGCGACCGCGAGGGACCTGGGCATGACGCGGGCGAGGGCGCGGGCGGGGACGGAGAGCAGCGCCGTGACGACCAGGCCGAGGAACAGCGCCACGCCGATCTCGTGGAAGCGGCCGAGGACGGCGAAGACCGCGTAGACGGCGGCGCCCACGACCAGCAGACGCCAGGCGTACGCTGCGGCCGTACGGAGGAACGCTGACACCGGCGGCATGGGCCATGGGTGCCACCGCCGAACTCCGGTGGCACGCGCGGGGGCGCGGATTCGTCCGTCTGGCGCGGATAAATCCGTTGCCGGGCGGAGGGCGAACGCCGACGATGGCCTCCCGTGAGTACTTCCCGCTGGGCCGCCGTGCTGCCCGACTTCACGCCCTGGCGTTCCGGCCGGGACTTCCGCCTGCTGTTCTACCAGGGCACGGTGACGTTCTTCGGGTCGTTCATGGCGATGATCGCCCTGCCGCTCCAGATCAAACACCTGACCGACTCGCCGCTGGCCGTCGGTGCGATGGGCGCGGTGGAACTCGTTCCGCTGGTGGTGTGCGGGCTGTACGGGGGCGCGCTCGCCGACGCCGTCGACCGGCGCCGGCTGATCCTGCTGACCGAGGCCGGGCTCGGGGTGCTCGCGCTGGTGCTGCTGGTGAACGCCCTGCTGCCGCAGCCGCTGCTGTGGCCGCTGTACGGGGTGGCGGCCGGTGTCTCGGCGCTGACCGGGCTCCAGCGGCCGGCCCTCGACTCGCTGATGGCGCGGATCGTGCCGCACGACCAGCTGACGGCCGCCGCCGCGCTCAACGGGCTGCGCTACCAGTTCGGCGCGATCGCCGGCCCGGCCCTGGCCGGCCTGGTCGTCGCGTACGCCGGGTACGCCGCCGCCTACGCGGTCACCGTCGCCGGGTTCGCGGTGTCCGTCCTGCTGTGCCTGCGCCTCGCGCCGGCTCCGCCGGTGGGGGACGCCGAGCGTCCCTCGCTGCGCGGGATCGCGGAGGGCGCGCGCTACGCGTGGAGCCGTCCGGTTCTGCTGGGCACGTACGCCGTCGACCTCGCGGCGATGTTCTTCGCGTTCCCGAACGCGATCTTCCCGTTCCTCGCCGACGAGCTCGACGCGGAGTGGGCCCTCGGCCTGATGTACGCGGCGGGCGCGGTGGGCTCCCTGGTGCTGGGACTCACCAGCGGCTGGACCTCACGGGTACGCCGGCACGGGCTGCTGGTGGTCGGCGGGGCCGCGGTGTGGGGGCTGGCCATCGCGGCGGCGGGTTGGTGCGCGGGCATCTGGCCGGTGCTGCTCTGCCTCGCCGTGGCGGGCGCCGGCGACATGCTCAGCGGGCTGGGGCGCGCGACGATCTGGAACCAGACCATCCCCGAGGAGCTGCGGGGGCGGCTCGCCGGCATCGAGGTGCTCTCCTACAGCGTCGGCCCGCAGCTCGGGCAGGTCCGTGCGGGCACCACCGCGGGATGGACCGGCACCCGGCCGGCCTTCTGGAGCGGCGGTCTGGCCTGCGTGGCGTCGGTGGCCGTGCTCGCGGCGCTGCTGCCGAAGCTGATCTCCTACGACGCCGACACCGACGAGGACGCACTGCGCCGCCGCGCCTCCCGGGAGGCAGCCGGTGACCGGGAGGCGGCCGGTGACCGGGAGGCGGCCGGTTCCGAGGACGGGGCCGCGCCGGTGGCGCCGTAGCCGGAGGTTACTCGCGAGGAAACACGGCCTTTGGCTAGGGTGAGCGCCCTCCGGTCGAATCCCCCTTCGGATCCAAGATCACAGACGGATCTGCTGCATCGATCGAAGGTCGTCCTGCCAATCCAGGACTCCATCGCGCAGTGCCCGTGCGACGTGCCGTCGGCAACACCGCCCGGCGTCGGACCGGTACGAGCCGGCCTGCCCTCGCCCTGCCATCCAGGAGCCGACGGCGGCGGCCCTCTCATTCACCTACCTCGCGAAGGCAAGGCAGAGATGGCAAGAATCTCCCCCCGATCCCCCCGGTCCCCCCGCCCGTCGTCGCGGAACCCGTCGGCGCCCACGGCCCGGCGCCAGGCCGTCCATCCCGTGGACGCGGTGCTCCCGCTCCCCCGGCTCGCCCTCTACGGCTTCCAGCACGTCCTCGCGTTCTACGCGGCGGCCGTGATCGTCCCGGTCCTGCTGGGCAACGCGCTCGGCCTCTCCCGCGAGGAGCTCGTCCACCTCGTCAACGCGGACCTGCTCACCTGCGGCGTGGCCTCGATCGTGCAGGCCCTCGGCGTCTGGAAGATCGGCGCGCGGCTGCCGCTGGTCCAAGGCGTCACGTTCACGGCGGTCTCGCCCATGATCGCCATCGGTACGGGGGCGGGCGGCGGCACCGCCGGCCTCCTCGTCGTGTACGGGGCGGTGATCACGGCCGGCATAGCCACCTTCGCCTTCGCCCCGCTCTTCGGCCGACTCGTGAAGTACTTCCCGCCCGTCGTCATCGGCACCATCCTCACCATCATCGGCATCACCCTGATCCCGGTCGCGCTCCAGGACGCGGCGGGGGGAGCGCACCTCATCGGCACCCCCGCCTACGGCGATCCGAAGAACCTCGGCTACGCGCTGGGGACCCTGCTCCTCATCCTGGCCCTGGTCCGGGTCGGCAAGCCGCTCCTCGGCAGCCTGGCCGTCCTGCTCGGGCTCGTCGCCGGCACGGCCACCGCGTGGCTGCTGGGAGACGCCGACTTCGCCGGGGTGGGGGACACGGCCTGGTTCGGGGTCACCACCCCCTTCCACTTCGGCATGCCGCGGTTCGAACTGCTGCCGATCGCCGCGCTGCTCGTCGTCATGCTGATCACCATGGTGGAGACGACCGGGGAGGTGTACGCGATCGGCGAGATCACCGGCAAGAGGGTCGACGCCGACACCGTGACCCGGGCGCTGCGTGCCGACGGCGTGGCGACCGTGCTGGGCGGCGTCCTCAACTCCTTCCCCTACGTGGCGTTCGCCGAGAACATCGGGCTCGTGCGGATGTCGAAGGTGATGAGCCGGTACGTGGTCGTCGCGGCGGGCGTGTTCATGATCGCGCTGGGGCTGGTGCCGAAAGCGGGCAGTCTGGTCGCCTCGGTTCCGCATCCGGTGCTGGGCGGCGCCGCGCTCTCCATGTTCGGCATCGTCGCCGCGGTCGGCATCCAGATCCTCGCGAAGGCGGATCTGCGCGAGGAGCGCAACACCCTGATTCTGGCGGTCAGTCTGGGTGCCGCCCTGCTGCCGACGACCGTCGCGCCGTTCTTCGACCGGATGCCAGACGACGTGCGGGCCGTGCTCGACAGCGGGATCACGCTGGGGGCCCTGACGGCGATCGCGCTGAACCTGCTCTTCAACGTGTTCACCAGCCGCTCCTCGATGGAGATCGACTGGGAGGACCACACCGACGACGCCCCGAACCACCGACCGGACGACGGGCCGACGGACGGGCTGACACACGGGCCGACGTACGGGCCGACACACGGTCAGATCTACGGGCAGACGCACCGGCCGCACTACGGGCAGGACGTCGGCCAGGGCTTCGGGGACGGCGGCGGCGCCGGTCCGCACCGGGGAACAGCCGCCCGCTGAACCGGCCGCTGCCGGGAGGGACCTGGGGTCCTCCCGGCCCCGCCCCGGGCCCGCGCCCGGGACGGCCGAGCCGGCGACCGGTCAGCGGCCGCCCGCCGGGAAGGGCGGCCCGCCGGCGGGGAAGGGCGGGGCGTCGCCCTCCTCGCCGATCAACTCCCAGAAGTGGTCGACCAGTCGGCGCAGGTAGGCGGCACGCTCCGCCGCGATCTCCTTCAGCCTGGCGTCCGCGTTGCGGGCCACCAGATGCCCCATGTACCGCTCGGAGAACGCGGCGAACTCCGCGTGCATGGTCCGCAGGGCGTCGCCCACGCTGGTCGCGTCGACCACCACGATCTCCGCGACCGGTTCCACGTGCGCCTTCCACCGCCCTTCCACGGCCGACCGCAGGTGCTCCGCCAGTTCGTCCACCCGTCCCATGATCCCGATGAGCTTGCGCAGCGACAGTCCCAACGCCTCCACCAGCGCCCGGGTCTGCCAGGCGTCCCCGTGCCACTGCCGGGCCGTCTCGGCGGCCCGGTACTCGGTGGGGTCCATGCCTATGCGGTACGCCAGCCGCTCCACCGTGAGGCGGCCGGCCAGCCGGTGTTCGGCGAGGGTGCGCGGCTCGACGCCCATCAGCGTCACCGCACCGCACCACAGCACGTCGGCCAGGGCGAAGAGCTGCCGGTCGGACGGAACGTGGGAGCCCTGCTCCCAGGCGGCGACCAGGTCGGGGTGGACGGGCATCCCGCAGGCCGCCATCGCGTGGGCCACCTGGGCCGTCGTCAGGCCCATGCGGGACCGCGCGGTCCGGGCCGCCACCGGGGAGAAGGGAGTGCTGTGCACGTACGGGACACCTCGCAACACCCCTCCAGGGCTCGGCGCGGGAGGGGGACGGATGGATGAGTGAACACCAAGCGCGGGCACAGTAGCAGATGTTCAATCGGTTCCAACCGCCTTGGACCCTTCAATTCCAAGGAGACAGAGCCCGTGTACCAGGCAATCAACAACCCGTCAGGCGGGGCGGATCAGGGCAGCGGAACGCCCCGGGCCGTGACCCACAGCTCGTACCACTCCTCGTGGGTGAGGTCCGGCTCGCGCACCGCCGCGTCCCGGCAGGCGCGGATCCGCTCGGGCCGGGCAGTGCCGATGACCGGGGCGATCGCGGCGGGGTGCCGGCGCACCCACCACAGCAGCACCGACTCGGGGGTCGTCCCCTTGCGGTGGGCGAGTTCGGCCAGGAGGTCGGCGGTGGCCCGCTCGGCCGCCGTCTGCTGCCGGCCGGTGAACCGCCCTTGTGCCAGGGCTCCCCAGGCCTGGAGCCGGATGCCGTGGTCACGGCAGTGCTCCAGCGTTCCGAACGGGAACCCGTTGCGCGTGGACTCCGGGGTGTTGAGCAGCACGCCCGCCTCGACCCAGTCCCGGCTGTGCAGGCTCATCTCCAGTTGGTTGGCCACCAGCGGCACGTCGAGCCGGGCCTGGAGCGAGGCGATCTGCGCGGCCCCCATGTTGGAGACCCCGAAGTGCCGTACGAGCCCCTGGGCGTGCAGCGACATCAGCGCGGCAGCGATCTCGTCGGGGTCCGCCAGGGGGTCGGGGCGGTGCAGGAGGAGGACGTCGAGCACGTCGGTCCGCAGCCGGGTCAGACTCTCCTCCACCCGCCGGACGATGCTCGGCCCGCGCAGGTCGTACAGGCCGGGGTGGTCCTTGCCGGCCAATCGGATCCCGCACTTGGTCTGCAGGGTGATGCGATCACGCAGGCCCGGGGTCCGTGCGAGCACCTCGCCGAAGACGGATTCGGCCTTGCCGCCGCGGTAGATGTCGGCGTGGTCGAAGGTGGTGATCCCGCTGTCGAGGGCCGCCCGGATCGCCGCCTCGGCGGCGTCGACGTCCTCGGGCCCGTACGGACCGGGCTCCCAGCTCCCACCCAGTCCCATGCACCCGTACAGCACCCTGTCGCCGCTCATGCCCGCCCCCTCGTCCGTCACCACGCCCCCACTCTAGGGGGGCGCCCGCGGCCCGGGCACGCTGCCCCTGACCAGCCCGCCGGCCCGCGGACCGTGCGGTTCCGCTCCCCCGGTGCGCGGTCCGGTCCGACCGTGCTCAATGATGGCGGGATGCACAGACACACCGGGACCGGGACGCCCCGCCGCCCGCGGGCCTTCGCCCGCGTGGCGGCGGTCCTCGGTCTGCTGACCACCGCGGCCTGCACGTCCGGGCCGAGCACCCCGGTACCGTCGGCGCTCACTCCAGAAGCCACACACGACACGGTGTCGGTGGCCACGTGGAACATGTGCGGTGTGGAGCAGTGGGGCTGCGCGGACAAGGGCGGCCCGGACGACAAGTTCCAGCAGCTGCGCACCCTGGCCGAGGCGCGGGGAGTGCGGGTCATGCTCCTCCAGGAGGTCTGCTCGGAGGACCTGCGGTCCGCCGCCCGGCGCCTGGGTGGGGAGTGGCACAGCGAGTTCGACCCCTACGTCAGCGTGGACGAGGCCGGCCGCAGCGAGCCGGTCGTCTGCACCGGAGGGGGCAGGGGGCAGGCCGGTTCCGGTCTCCTCGCGGCGTCCCCCCTCACCGAGGTGCGGGCCGTACCGACCCGGCAGCCGACCGCGGGCGTGCACCGGCGGTTCCTGTGCGCGCGGGTCCCGTCCCAGGAGGTCCGGGTGTGCAACGGGCACATCGCGCTGCGGGGCGTCGACACGGCGCACCCCGACTGGGACTTCCGGGACGACCATCTCCGCTCGCTCTTCGAGGCCGCGTCGGAGGACCCCGACCGCACGATCGTCGGCGGTGACTTCAACGCGCCGCCGCCGGTCGCCGGGAGCCCCACCACCTGGCTCTGGCCGGCCGAGGCCTACACCACCTACCAGGAGTGCGACCAGAAGGGGGGCTCCCGGGCGGGACGCCGCACCCACGAGGACGGGGCGAAGATCGACTACCTGTTCACGGCGCTGCCGCGCACCGGGTGCCAGGTCGTGGAGACCCGGACCTCCGACCACCGGGCCCTGGTCATGCGGGTGGGCCGGCCCGCCCCGAAGGTCAGTACCCCGTAGCGGTGTAGCCGCCACGGGTCGGCACGACGTAGGCGTTCATCAGGAGGAAGGGGACGGCGGTCCAGGCGGAGGCGTTGCCCGCGGCGTCCACCGCGACGGCCTCGACCAGGTGCTCGCCCTCGGCCCAGGCCCAGCCCGGATCCCAGGCCCACGCACCGTCGGCCGCCACCTCGCAGGTCCCCAGTGCCGCGCCCTGTTCCCGGAAGTCCACCCGTACCGCGCCGGGGGCGAAGCCCGTGAAGCGGACCGCCGGGCCCTGGACCCGCTGACCGGGGACCGGAGAGGTCACCGACAGGACGGGCGCGCGGCCCGGCGGCCGCGCACCCGGCGCCGGCTGCGGCGAGGGGGCGAGGGGCTCGTCGGTGGCGGTGAAGACGACTTCGGTGCGGGCGGAGTGGAAGTTGTTCGGGTCGACTCCGAAGAGCCGCACCACGTGCCGCCCCTTGGGCCAGGGCTTGTCGCGCTCCCAGCTCCAGCTGCCGTCGGGCGCGACCGGCGGGGAGCCCTGGAACGTGCCGTTCTCCCAGATGCTGACCCGCACCGCGCCCGGCGCGGACCCCGTCAACCGGACGGCCCGCGCCGGCAGCCGCTCCTCGCGTGCGGGCGTCAGGACCACCGGCGCCGGGAAGTCGTCCCCCCGCACCTGGGAGGTCGCCGAGAGGTACGCGTCGATCGCCGACGTGTCGCGCTTCGGCTCCTCGTGGCCGTTGCGGACGGCTCCGAAGCGGGGGACAATCCCGTGCGACACCAGGTTCAACAGCCCTACCAGGGAAGGGATGTTGCGCGTGGTCACCTTGTCGTGGCCGGAGATCAGGGGCGAGTCGTTGAAGATGAAGTTGAAGTTCTCATAGCCCTGGAACAGACCGAGGTAGGGCTCGATGTGGATCGGGAACTGCCGGTCCTGGGGCGAGGACACCAGGTAGATGTTGGCGGAGCGGTTGCCGCTGCCGCGCACCACCTCGGGCAGCACCGAGTCGAGGAAGCGCACCTTGTCGTCCGTGACCTCGCCCATCATCGCGCGGGCGGCGCCCGCCATGGCGCTGACGACGAACGTTCCGATCCGCAGCTGGGGCGCGCTGGCGATGATGTTCTTGTAGCCGAACTTCAGCCCGAAGTGGAGCGCCGCGCTGCCGCCCTTGGAACTGCCGAACAACGTGCACTGGTCCGGGGTCAGCGCCAGCGCGTTCATGACGCGCGCGATCAGCCCGGCGACCGACTGCTCGATGCCGAAGTCCATCCCCTTGCACAGGTAGTAGCTGTTCGCACCGTCGAAGGAGTCGCGGATCCACAGGATGTTCGACCGTACGGGGTCGAGGATGCCGCCCCCCATCCCGTAGTCGTCGGGCGCGTTGAGGTTGGCGAACACCACCACGAGGTGGCGGCTGCCGTTCGTGGCGTGGGAGAAGCGGTACTCGACGGGAACCGGCCCCGAGGCGTCCACGCCCGTGATGACGCGGCGCGCGTTCTTCGCTGTATCAGACATGCTCGTCAATCCGTTCTTGTCACCGACCTGACCCGCACCCGCCCCCGCGGGTCAGTGCCGCACGCCGGAGTAGCCGCCCGGACCGGGCACCGGGTAGGAGCCGCCCACCGTGAAGGGGACGGAGATCCAGGCCGAGGCGTTGCCCCCGGCGCCCACCGCGACGGCCTCCACGAAGTGCGGCCCCTCGTTCCAGGCCCAGTCCGACTCCCAGGTCCAGTTGCCGTCCGCCGCGACGGGGCATGCGCCCAGGCTCATCCCGGCCTCCTGGAACTCCACCCGCACGGCGCCGGGGGCGAAGCCGGCGAACCTGGGGACCGGGCCGGGCACCTGCTGCTGGGCACCGGGCGAGGCCACCGTCAGGGCCAGGGGCTGGGCCGGGGCGGACACCGGATCCGGCGCTTCCACCACGTCCACGACGGTGAAGACCACCTCGCTGCGCTGGGAATGGAAGTTGTTCGCGTCGACCCCGAAGAGCCGCACCACGTGCCGCCCCTTGCCCCACGGCTTGTCCCGCAGCCAGCTCCAACTGCCGTCGGGTGCGACGGACGGGGAGCCCTGGAACGTGCCGTTCTCCCAGATGCTGACGCGCACCGCCCGCGGGGCGGAGCCCACGAACCGGACGGCGTGGGCCGGCAGCCGCTGTTCCGCGGCGGGCATCAGCACCACCGGCGCCGGGAAGTCGTCCCCGCGCTTCTGGGAGGTCGCCGAGAGGTACGCCTCGATTGCGGAGGTGTCGCGCTGCGGCTCCTCGTAGCCGTAGCGCACGCCGCCGATCACGGGGCTCACGCCGTCCACGAGGAGGTTCAGCAGGCCCATGATGACGGGGACGTTGTGCGCCACCACCTTCGAGGAGTCGGTGACCAGGACGGAGTCGTTGAACACGAGGTTGAAGCGCTCGTATCCCCGGAACAGTCCGAGGAAGGGCTCGACCTGGCGCGGGTACTGCTCGTCCTGCGCCGAGCAGAGCAGGTAGATGTGGGCGCCGGGGTTCGGCCGGCCGCGCAGCAGGTCGGGGAGGACGGCGTCGAGGAAGCGCACCTTGTCCTCGGTGGGCTCCCCCGTCATCAGCCTCGCCGCTTCCGGCAGGGACTCCCTGGCGTGCGTACCGATCAGGAACTGGGGCACGGAGGCCACGATGTTCCGGTAGCCGTACTTGAGCCCGAAGTAGAGCGCCGCGCTGCCGCCCTTGGAGCTGCCGATCAGCGTGCACTGGTCCGGGGTCAGCGACAGGGCTCCCGCCACGCGCGCGATGAGCCCGGCGACCGACTGCTCGACGCCGAAGTCCATCCCCTTGCACAGGTAGTAGGCGTTCGCACCGTCGAACTGGTCCCGGATCCACAGGATGTTCGCCCGCACGTTGTCGAGGACTCCGCCCGACATCCCGTAGTCGTCCGGTGCGCCGGGGTTGGCGAAGACCACGACCAGGTGCCGGTTGCCGTTCCGGGCGTGGGAGAACCGGTACTCGACGGGAACGGGCCCGGAGGCGTCGACGCCGGTGACGATGCGCCGCTTGTGCCGACCTGCGTCAGACATGTTCGGAATCCATCCTTCTCACCGGCTGCCGCGGCATCTGGCCGAGGGTGCCCGCGTGGGCCGCGCCCACCTGGCCGAGGGCGCCCGCGTGGGCGGGGCCCATCTGGCCGGGGATGACCGCGCGGGCCGCGCCGACGGCCGGTGCCTGGGCCAGGGCGGGGTCGAGGTCTCCCCCGGCGATCAGGATGCGGTCGGTCAGCCGGGCCGCCGCGAAGCCGTCGTCGAGGTCGCAGAACTCCTGCTGGAACCAGCGGTAGCGGGCCGCGTAGCCCTGCTGGATCCGGTCGATGTTGCGGATCGCCCCGATCAGCTCGGGGGAGCTGTAGAGCAGCGGACCGGGGGCGGACTGCTCGAAGTCGAAGTAGAACCCGCGCAGCGTGTCCCGGTAGTGGTCCAGGTCGTAGGTGAAGAAGAGGATCGGCCGCCCGGTGTTGACGAAGTCGAACATCAGGGAGGAGTAGTCCGTGATCATCACGTCTGTGATCAGGGAGAGGTCGGCCATGTCCGGGTAGTCGGACACGTCGAAGACGAACCCGTCGCCCGCGCCGGGCACCGGGTCCACCACGTTGGGGTGGCGGCGCACCAGCAGGACGTGGTCGTGGCCCAGCTGGGCGCGGGCGTCCTCCAGATCGATGCGGAAGTCGAGCTTGTACTTGCCCGGCGCGTAGAACTGGTCGTCGCGCCAGGTCGGTGCGTACATGACGACCCGCTTGCCGGGCGGGAGCCCGATGCGGCGGCGCACTTCCTGTGCCCGGCGTCCCGAGTCCGCGCGGCGCAGGACGTCGTTGCGCGGGTAGCCGCTCTCGACCATCTCGCCCGGGAACTGGAAGGCGCGCTTGAGGATGGGGGTGCTGAAGCTGTTCGGGGACACCAGCATGTCCCAGTTCTGCACCTCCTTCTCCACCCGCTCCAGGTAGCGCTTGTCCGCGAAGTGCACGGCCTCGATGTCGTGCCCGATCTTCTTGAGCGGCGTGCCGTGCCAGGTCTGCACGACGACCTGCCCGTCGCGCTTCTCGAACCAGTCGGGCAGGTGGTTGTTGGCCACGACGTACCGGGACCGCGCCATGGCCTCGTACCAGTCGGGGGACCACATGCGGACGGGGCGGGCCGTCGGGGGTACGGCGACCTGGTCGTCGCGCACGACCCACAGGTGCTCGAGGGCGACGCCCCGGCGGACCATCTCCTCGTGCAGGGCGCGCGGGCTGTCGGAGTACTGGGTGCCCTTGAAGGCGTCGAACAGCACCGCCTGCCGCAGCGGCTTGCGCCGGGCGTCGGGGTAGGCCTTGGTGCGCAGCAGCTTCTGGCGGTAGGGGCCGCGCGCGTCGTCGGGCATCGCCGAGTGGACCAGGAGGGAGAGCCGGTCGTACGCCTCCGCCTGCATCTCGTAGCGCCGCTCGTTCGCGGTCATCTCGCTCGGGAAGGTGGGGATCAGCTCCTGCGTCATCTTGACCATGAGGTCGCCGCTGCGGTTCTCCGGGGTGACCGCGGAGGGGTCCTGGCGGCGCAGGAAGAAGTCCCAGCGGCCCGAGGCCAGCGGGATGTCGCCGGCCAGGGTGCGCATGGCGGCGGGGTTGAGGACGAAGCGGAACTCCTGGCCGTGCCAGGTGATCGGGACGACGCGCTCGGCGCCGTGGGCGCGGGAGCGTACGACGATGTGGGCCGCGGCGTACTCGGACGCACCCAGCATGTCCTCGGCCGCGTAGCCGACGACGACCTCCATGGAGCCGTCCGGGCGCCAGGTGACGGACTTGGCGAGCGGCAGGGTGTCCCGCTCGAACATGACGACGTAGCCGGAGCCGTTGCGGTGCACGACGACCTCGCGGTCCCCGTTCGGCGTCTGCAGTGCGGCGGGCAGGCGGTAGTGGCCGTCGGTGGTCTCCTCCGCCATCACCGGGTAGATGGCGGCCTTGCGGCCCTCTACGTGCAGGGTGGTCTTCCAGCCGTTGGCGCCGGTGTTCCAGGTCTGCGGGACGCCGTCGCCGGAGTTCGTGCGGTGGCCGGGCACGAGTGCCTTGACGGGGATGCGGGTGACGAAGGTGTACCAGCCCTCGCCGCCCGGCTTGAAGTTGACCCAGGAGTCGTGACGCCCGGCGCCGCCCATGCTGGTCACCCGGAACTTGCCCCAGTCGGGCAGCTTGGGTCCGAGGTAGACACCGCCGAGTTCGAGGTGGTCGCCGACGATCCGGTGCCGGGTGATCCGGCACCGGACGATCTCCACGCGCAGCTTGAGCTTGCCCTGGAGGAAGAGCGGTACGACGCGGGTGTTCTTCTCGACGTACTGGTAGGGCGGGTTGGCGGCGGTGCCCGCGCCGCCGCGCGCGATGCCCTTGTAGCGGAACAGTCCGCGGCTCAGCACGCCGGCGGCCACGTCCCACGTCCCCTCGACCCACTTGCCCTTGCGCTTGAGGCGGGTGGCGTCGAAGCTGACCTGGAAGCCGGACCAGTCGTAGCAGTAGCGGCTCTGGTTGGAGTGCTCGGTGGCCGACGGGTAGTACGTCGTCTTCGCCTTCGCGACGACGACCCTGCCCTGCTTCTTGTTGCGCAGCGCGATGGCCTTCATCGACATGTGCCGCTTGTGGACGTTGATGAAGCGGACGTAGGCGGATCCTTCGAGGGACAGGTGCCCGGAGTCGTCCCAGCGCGCCGCGGTCAGCGAGCCGTGCAGCGACAGCTCCTTGTCGAGCCGGTAGGCGCTCTTGTCGATGCCCAGGGAACGGTCGCCCAGATAGGGGTAGTTCAGGTAGCGGTGCAGGCGTCGCTGGACGGGCAGCGGCCCGCCCTTGCGCTCGAACTCGACGACGTCGAGGAGTTCCTTCAGCCGGCCTTCGCGCACCAGGAGCCATTTGACGCGGGCGTCGGCGGGGAGTTCGCCGATGATGTCATCATCGGCCTCGTCCAGGAACTCGTTCGCCCAGTGCATGAACGCGTCGCGGTATTCGTCGTCGGCGTCCGGCAGCACCTTCATGTGCAGCATCAGGTCCGACTTCAGGCAGGCGAGGTCGTACTTGCGCTTGTGCTCGCTGTAGGACCGGGCACGGTGTCCGGCGAGGAACCGGCTGACGGACTGCACGGCGGCGACGCGGTCCCGCAGATTGCTGAATTCGGTGTGCCGCTGGGTGATGGAGGGTGCGGCGCCGCCCTCACGCCGCCGCCAGAAATAGACGATATCCGTGAGGATGTCCACTTTGGTGGCGCGGAAATGGGCGAACATGTTGACCCAGGAGTCCTCGTACATGACGCCTTCGGGGAAGGCGATGTAGTGGTAGTCCCAGAAGGAGCGCCGGAACAGCTTGTTCCAGACGGTGCGGTCGTAGATGAGCTCGGGCACCTTGGTGATGTGCGTGCCGCGCTTGCTGCGCTGCATGGGCGCCTTGTGCAGCGGCGACTGCCACTTCTTGGTGGAGTTCATCATCTGGACGTTGCCCGACACGAAATCGGAGCCCGAGGCGTCGAGGGTGCGGACGAGCAGCTCGTAGGCGTACTCCGGTATGACGTCGTCGCCGTCGACGAACGCCAGGAATTCCGCCTCGGGATGAGCGGCGCGAATGCCGACGTTGCGGGCGTGGCCCGGCCCCATCGACTCCTGGCGGAGCAACCTGAACCTGGGGTCCCGACGGGCGAATTCGGCCGCGATGGCGGTCGAGGAGTCGGTCGAGCCGTCGTCGACCATGACGACCTCGAGGTCGGGAAACGTCTGCCTGGCTATCGACTCCAGGCACTCTTCGAGGTATATCTCGACGTCCTGGAACGGAACGACAACACTCAGGCGGGGCGTACCGGCCACTCAGAAAACTCCTCGATTGCCACTTTTCCCGGGGCGTGCGACCAACTGCCGTTGCGCGCGGCCAGATCCGCCCCCGATCCTGACCACCGCCGCCCCACCCCTCGCCTCGCCCGTCCGGCCCGCATACCGGACCGCACACTTATGCGATCCTCACAGGGCGTGTGCAGCCTAGGCCAATCGTTTGACGCCGAGCAAGTATTCGGAAACGCCTCGGCCGCGCAATGTTTCGCATGTGTTAATGAGCAACTGCATCGCAGGTCCCGCGGGGTCGCCAACTGCGCGGTTGGGTGGGAGAAAGACCGGAATGGGCAATTCACACCGGCGGTCGAGACGACCCGGTGATGAAGGTCACCCCACGCGGCGCCAGGGGCCGAACGCCAGCCCCTCGGCCGTGAGATCCTGCCGGGCGATCCTCAGCCCGCCATCCGTGTCGATCATCGCGATCGTGACCGAGCCGCGGGCGTCCAGGGCCATGGCCGGGAGCCCGGCGCACCGGTCCCCGACCGGGGCCCACCAGGCCCCGTACCGCTCACCCTCCGTGGGATAGGCCGCGATCTCCGGGTACCCCTCGGCCCCGCGTTGGAGCAGCACCGTGCAGTCGTAGCCGTTGACGGTCGTGCGCAGGACCCCGACCGGGCCGACTCCGCCCGCTCCGCCCAGGGACATGAACCCGCTGTTCGTCACCACGCCGATCCCCTGCGGGCGGCAGGCGACGACGGCGCCGTCCGCCGGGGCGCGCCAAAAGTGGGTGACCACGCCGGGGCTCGTCCCGAGCGTGCTGTAGGTGCCCTCGACGGCTTCCGCCTCCATCCGGCCGAGCCAGGCGAAGCACCCCTCCCCCGGCTTCTCCTGACCCAACCGCACGGCGCCGCCCCGGAAGGGCGCGAGGAACCCGACCCGGCCCTGGTCCAGGACGGTGGGGACGACCGCACCGCGCACCCACGTGAGCTCGTGGTCGGCCCATGCGCTCCACGACCCGTCCGGGCGCTGGGTCCGGGCGCGGACGCCGACTCCGAACCGGGTGACGAAGTAGTGGAGGGAGCCCGCTCCGTCGGCGAGGACGACGGGGTCGCCCGGCGGCGGCGCCGACGCGTCGCCCGGCGGGAACGGGTTGCCGACGACGCGCCAGCCGCTCAGCGGCCGGCCCGTCTGGTACTGGGCGGCTATCGCGAACTCACGCCCTTCCGGCGCCCCGTCGCGGTGGCGGAGGGCGGCGAACCAGACGAAGCCGCCCGCGTCCTGGGTCAGCGTGAACCGGCCGGTCCAGCCCTCCACGGGGAACAGGTCGGGCCCCTGCCAGACGTCGGAGCCCGGCGCCGACTCGGTCCAGCGCACCAGGCCCTCGGCGCAGCTCGCGTAGGCGGTCAGCCGGCCGTCGCGCCCCAGGCGCAGCCAGCCCGCGGTGGCGTGTCCGCCCTCGGCCGCCGCGGCGATCCGGGAGCCCGGGACCGGGGGTTCACCTGCGGCGGCCCCCCGGTCGGTTTCCGCCCGTCCGCGTCGCGCCATGTCCTGCCCACTCCTGCCCGCGATCGTCCCTTATGTCCGGCCCGGCCCAAGGGCCGTGGGACAATGTACGGCAGCGCGGCAAGCCGTCGATGCCGGGGTCGGGTCCGCCGGACGGCTCCGCATCCGTCCGGCTCCGGCCCGGTCGGCAGCCCCTCCGCCAGGGACACCGGACGCGGCCCGCACCGGGTCAGGGCAGGTCGGCGGTCGGTGGATCGGCGGCGTAGACATGGGGGTCGTCGGAGTCCCACTCCAGCAGTTCCGTGCCGCCGAGGACCACGTCGTCCGGGTCGGGCACGCCGGCCCGCCGGAGGAACTCGATGACGTCCTCGTCGGAGCGGGCCACCCCGAGGGACTCCTCGCGGCCGGCGGCCCGCAGCGTGACCTGGCGGCCTCCCGACGGGAAGATGCGGTGGACGACGACCGGTGCGTGGTGCATGCCTCCAGCCTCTCCCCCGCGGCCGGACGCGGCACCCCGGGGACCGCTCAGGAGGTGCGGGCCGCCGCGGCGCGCGGGACGCGCAGGGTGGACGGCTCGGGATAGCTGGCCGCCTCGGCGCCCAGCACCCGCGTGATCTCCTCCTTGAACGCGGGCTCGAAGAGCTCGACCTCCAGCAGCAGCCGCAGGCCCTCCACCGTCGGGGCGAGCAGCGGCCGGGCCATCCGGGAGCCCCCGCCACCGAGACCCGTGAACCCCGCCCGCACGACCTGCGCCCGTCCGGCCGCCCGGTCGGCGAGGCCCGCCGCCGTCAATCCCGCGAGCACGGCGAGTTCGGTGAGGAACCTGCGGGCCCCGCGAGCCATCTCCTCCGCCCCCTGGAGGGTCTGGACGGAGCCGCCGGCCACCGTGAAGTCGTCACCGGTGCGTCTGGGTCCCCGCGCCTCGTACACGGCGAGCGCCTCCTCGAAGAGGCGTCCCGCCCCGTCGACCGCCTTCATCGCCGCCACCAGCTGCTCCATGCCGATCTCGCGCTCCACGCTGCCTCCTGATCCGGAACTGTGCTGCACCGACCGTAGGAGTCGCAGCCCGCGCGGCGGAACACCCGTGCCGGGGGCAAAAGGGGAAGTCACCGGACCGAGACCACCCGTCGCCGCGGTGCGCGGGCCCGGCGGCGGGCGGCGTGCTCCGCGAACAGCCCCCCGCCCGGGCCCCGGAAGGGGATACTCGGACGCGTGGAACTGCACATCGATCACCGCTGGCTGCTGGAGCGGCAGGAGTCACTGTTCAAGGACGTGGCGGTGGCCGACCACTCCGCGCTGGTCGCCGCCGTCGCCCGGCACCGGGTCAACACGCCGAGCCTGGACGTGGACGACCCCGACGCGTACTGGCGCGCGGCCGCCCTGCTGGAGGCGATCGTCCTGCTGCGCCCGCTCCCCGACTCGCACGAGTTCTTCGGCTACGGGGTGGCCGTGGCCTACATCGAGGCCTCCGGCGAAGCGGTGGACGCCCCGTACGAGATGTGGCGCGACCTCATCGCCGACATCCGCACGTTCCGCGCGACCGTCTTCGACGTGGCCGCACGGCTGCGTTCCTGGCAGCCCGTGTAGGGCACGCCGTCAGCGCCTGCGCTGGGCGGGCGTTCCCATCAGGAGGGCGTCGGAGACGAGGCGGGCGCCGCGTGCGAGGCGCCCCAGCTGCTCGAGCTCGACGGCGTACATCCGGATCGTGTTCTCGATGGCGGCCTCGCCCAGGCCCAGCATCGGCAACTCGGCCCGGCTGGTCTGCAGGGCCACCCGTACCGCGCGCATCTCGTGCTGGAGCTGGAGCTGGACGTGCCGGGCCAGCAGGGCGTGGTGGCGGGTCAGGGTCAGGTAGCTGCCGTAGCGGGCCGGGAGGAGGTCCCGCAGCCAGCGTGTGGCGGAGCGTTCCCAGTCGTGGGAACCGGGCGCCTTGACCTGCAGGGGCCAGTCCGGGCTGCGGGTGATGGTGGCCGTCAGGGGCATTCTCGTCACTTCCGAGGGGTGTCGAACTCTGATCGAGACGTGGCTGGGGGCGGCCTCGGTCCAGGGGTTGACCGAGGCCGCCGGGGCGCTCTGCGGGATCCGAAGGCCTGGACTCGACGCGCACCGCGACGTGAGGAGGTCGTCGCGGCGCGCGTGCGTTCAGGAGGGGGTCCTCCTCCTTGGCATCTGGTGGATCCGGAGCGCCGCCGTCAGTAAACATATATACCGTCGAGTAGGCAAGAGTATGAAAAATTTCATGCACGGTGAAAACTGAATACCGCCCCGGCCGGACAACGTGCGAAACCGCTCTGACCAGGGCTTACAGGAAGAATCCGTGCTGGTCGGCCACGTGCTCGTAATCCTCGAGGCGTGCCTGGGTGCGCTCCGGATCGGCGTCCGCCATCGCCTGGAGCAGCGCGGCGGAGAGCATGCCGGGGGCCGCGTAGGAGTCGAACACCAGCCGCGAGCCGGTTCCCGCCTTCAGCGTCACGTCCGCCTCGTCCACCAGCGGCCCGAGCGTCGGATCCGTGATCAGGACGACACGCAGCCCCGTACTGCGGGCGGCCCGGACGGCGGCCAGGGTCTCCTTCGCGTGCCGGGGCATGGCGAAGGCCAGGACCCACGTCCCGCCCGCCGCCTTGGACTGCAGCAGCGCGTCGTAGGCCACGCTGCCGCCGCGGGTCACCAGGCGCACGTCGGGGTGGATGCGCCGGGCGGCGTAGGCGAAATACTCGGCCAGCGAGACCGAGATGCGCAGCCCGAGCACGGTCAGCGGCACCGAACCGGCCAGCTCGCGGCCGATGTCCAGCACCTGGTTGGTGTCCGCGAGCAGGCGGCGCACGTTCTCCAGGTTCTCGATCTCGGCGTCCACGGCGGCCTGCAGCTCGTTGCGGCGGATCTCCTCGCGGGTGTCCGGGGCGCCGGCGACCGCGCTGAGGGCGATGGGCTGGAGCACGTCGCGCAGGGCGGGGTAGCCGCTGAATCCGAGCGAGGAGGCGAACCGGGTCACGGAGGGCTGGCTGACGCCGACCCGCTCCGCGAGTTCGGTGATCGACAGGAAGGCGGCCTCGGTGAGGTGGTCGATCAGGTACTGGGCGATCCGGCGCTGGCCCGGGGAGAGCCGGCGGCCGTCGAAGAGCGCGAGGAGCCGGTCGGCAGGGGGGCGGAACTCCTCCGACGACGACTGCCCGCTCGGCTTGATCGCCGCCGCCTGAGCGCGCGCCTGCTGCCCCGATGACACCGGAAGGGCCTCCTTGACTCTGTCACTCACGCTCAAACATAGCTCACGCCCCGTGGCCGACGAAGATCCGTCCACGGGGCGGGCACCGCACGCGGCGGGACCCGCACACACCGGTGTGCGGGTCCCGTCCGGGCCGCGCGGTTCACCGCGCGGCGGGGTTCTCCCAGCGGTAGAACTCGTGGGCCATCGCGTCCTTCGGACTGCGCCAGGTGTCCGGGTTGTGCGGGCTGATGTAGGCGGTCAGGCTCGCGCTGAGCTGCCGGAACTCCGGGTGGTCGGTGACCTGGGCGATGGCGGGGCCAGGTGGCCGGTCCGCCTCGATCAGGTGCATGTACACATCGCCGAACTGGAACAGGCTGCGGCGCGTGACCCCGACCAGGTGAGGCAGTTCGCCCGCGTCCGAGCCGGCGAACAACTCGGCGATGTCCGGGGCCGATCCCGGCGCCATGCGGGCGACGATGAGAGCGCGGTGCGTCTGGTTCATTGCGGGTCCTCCACCCTTCGCTTCAGACCCGGCTGACGGCGGGCGTGCGGTTGTCGCGCTCGCGCTGCTCGATCTTGTCCCGGATGAGCGCCATCTGGATCGGGGAGTTGCGGTTGATGTTGTCGGTCATCCACGCGTCGTCGACCGGCGCGTCCGGCTTCATCGCGAAGTCCTGGGTCCACTTCATCCGCGTGCCGCCCGGCACCGGGAAGTACTGCCAGTGGATGTCCATGTGCTGGAACGGGCCGGTCTCCACGCGCCGGGCGCGGACGGTGAGGTTGTCGCGGTCCACGGTCCGCTCCGAGACCCAGCTCCACACCGTGCCGTTCTCGTCGGGGTGCATGGTCAGGCGGAAGCGGGTGGTGGCGCCCTTCTGCTCCAGGATCTCCAGCGAGGCGTACTCGCTGAAGAGCTGGGGCCAGTTGGGGAGGTCGTTGGTCATCTCCCACACCACGTCCACGGGTGCGTTGACGGTGATCTCGTTCTCGGTGTGTCCGGGCATGTCAGGCTCCTGTCATCAGGTGGTTGTTCACGAGGTCGACGAACTCGCCGGGGGTCTTGCAGCGGTCGGCGTCGGGGGGCAGCGCCCGCCCGCGCCGGTTCTCCAGCTCACCGACGATGCCGAGCAGGCCCAGCGAGTCCAGGCCGTACTCGTCGAACGCGGAGTCCGGGCGGCTCGCCAGCTCGGCGGGGTCGACGGTGACGCCGGCGGTCTTCATCAGGGCCGCCAGCTCCTCCAGGGTCAGTCGGTCGGACATGGTGGTTCTCTCTTCCTACGGGGGCCCGCGCGGCTCGCGCCGGAAGCCGGCCCGGTGTGGACCGCGCCGCCGTCAGGGGGACTTCGCGCCCTTGCGCAGGACGAGCGCGGAGTTCGAGCCCATCCGGCCGCGACTCAGCACCAGGGCGGTGCGCAGGTCCGCGGACCGGGCGCTGCCGGTCACCACGTCCAGGTCGTGGCACACGTCGAAGACGTTCGGTGTCGGTGGGACGATGCCGTGCTCCAGGGCCAGCACCGCGGCGGCGGTGTCGAGGGCGGGCGCCGCGCAGTACGCCCGGCCCGTACCGGTCTTCGGTGCCGTGACCGGCACCCGGCGCCCGTGGCCGCCGAGGGCGGCCGCGATCGCCGCCGCCTCGGCCGCGTCGGCCTGCGGCGTGCCGAGTGCGTCGGCGAAGACCACGTCGATCTCCTCCGGTGCGCAGCCGGCCTCCCGCAGGGCGCCCCGGATCGCGTGGGCGAGGCCCTCGCCGGCCTCGTCCGGCCGCCGGGTGCCGCTGAACGTGGCGGCGTGGCCCGCGAGTTCGGCGCGCACCGTGGCTCCCCGGCCGAGGGCGGCGGTCTCGTCCTCCACGAGGAACATCGCGCCGCCCTCCGCGGGCACGTATCCGCACGCCTTGGCGGTGAAGGGCCGGTAGGCGCGTTCGGGGTCCTCGGCGGTGCTCAGCCCCTCGTACTGCAGCTGGCAGACGATGGAGTACGGCGCGAGGGGCGCCTCCGTCGCCCCGACGAGCATCGCCCGGCTGCCCTGGCGGACGGCCCGTGCGGCGTGCGCGAAGGCGTCGAGACCGCCCGCCTCGTCGCTGGCGACGACCCCGCACGGCCCCTTGAGGCCGCGGCGGATGGAGATCTGGCCGGTGCTCGCGGCGTAGAACCAGGCGATCGACTGGTAGGGGCCGACGTAGCGGGGGCCCTGGTCCCACAGCCGCTGCAGTTCACGCTGGCCGAACTCGCCGCCGCCGGACCCGGCGGCCGTGACCACCCCGACCGAGAAGGGGTCGGCCTCGTAGTCGGCCCGGCCGAGCCGGGCGTCCGCCAGGGCGAGGTCGGCCGCGGCGAGCGCGTGGTGGGTGAACCGGTCGGTCTGGACGAGGAAGCGCTCCTCGACCATCGCGGCGGGGTCGAAGCCCCGCACCTCTCCGGCGACGCGCAGCGGGAGGTGCTCGCAGCCCGCCCGGGTGACGCGGTCCAGCACACTGAATCCGGCATGGGTGGCCTTCCAGAAGTCGTCGGCGCCGATCCCGTTCGGCGCGACGACCCCGATGCCCGTGATGACCGTACGGCGGGTCACGAGACCTCCTCCTTGGGCCGGGTCATGACCACGGCGGACTGGAACCCGCCGAAACCGCTGCCGACCGAGAGCACGCTGCGCAGCGTGCGGCTGCGGGCGGTGCGGGGTACGTAGTCCAGGTCGCACTCGGGGTCCGGCGTCTCGTAGTTCGCCGTGGGCGGTACGACCTGATGGGTCATGGCGAGCACGCAGGCCGCCAGTTCGATCGCCCCGATGGCGCCGAGGGAGTGGCCGACCATCGACTTGATGGAGGTCATCGGCGTCTTGTAGGCGTGCCGGCCCAGGACCTGCTTGACGGCCGCCGTCTCGTGGCGGTCGTTCTGCTTGGTGCCGGATCCGTGCGCGTTGACGTAGTCGACGTCCTCGGCGGCGATCCCGGCCTGGTCCAGGGCGGTGCGGATGGCCCGCGCCATCTCCAGGCCCTCGGCGGTCAGTCCGGTCATGTGGTGGGCGTTGCCGAAGGTGGCGTAGCCGCCGATCTCGCAGTAGACGCGCGCCCCGCGGGCGCGGGCGTGTTCCAGTTCCTCGAGCACGAGGACGGCGCCGCCCTCGCCGAGGACGAACCCGTCCCGGTCGGCGTCGAAGGGCCGCGAGGCGTGGGCCGGGTCGTCGTTGTTGGGCGAGGTCGCCTTGATCGCGTCGAAGCAGGCCACGGTGATCGGCGATATGGGTGAGTCCGAGGCCCCGGCGATGCACACGTCCATCCGCCCCTCGGCGATGGAGTGGACGGCGTAGCCGACGGCGTCGAGTCCGGACGTGCAGCCGGTGGACACGGTCTGCACCGGCCCGCGCGCACCCGTCTGCTCCGCGACGGCGGAGGCGAGGGTGGCGGGGGTGAACGCCCGGTGCAGATGGGGTCCGGCGAGCTTGTGGTCCACGTCCCACCAGGCGCCCGACTGGCTCACGGCGACGTAGTCGTGCTCCAGACGGGTGGTCCCGCCGACGGCGGTCCCCAGGGAGACGCCGGTGCGCCAGGCCTCGTCGGTGGTGAGGTCCAGCCCCGAGTCGAGCAGCGCCTCGCGGGCGGCGACCAGGGCGAACTGGATGTACCGGTCCGCCCGGGCCGTCTCCTCCGCGTCGAGGCCGTGCTCGGCGGGGTCGAAGTCGACCTCGGCGGCTATCCGGGAGCGGAAGCCGGCCGGGTCGAAGAGGGTGATGCCGCGGGTCGCCGTGCGGCCGTTGGCGAGCAGGTCCCAGAAGGCCGAGACACCGATCCCGCCTGGCGCGACGACGCCGACCCCGGTGACCGCCACCCGGCGGCGCGTCACGAGACCGCTCCCGTGCGGTCCGGGGGCTGCTCCCACGCGGTGCCCTCCGGGTTCGGGGCCGCCTCGGTGTCCACGTGGCCCAGCTCGGGGCGCGGGGCGAGGGGCCCCAGGTGGAAGACCATGCGGGCCTCGGTGTCCCCGACGTTGCGGAACCGGTGGCGCACGTTGAGCGGGACGAGCAGGCCCTGGTCGGTGCGCAGCGGGTGGGCCTCGCCGTCGAGGTCGACCTCCAGCCGGCCGGCGACGACGTAGACGAACTCCTCGGAGTACGGGTGGTAGTGCTCGGCGATGGACTCACCCGGGGCCATGACGGCCAGGCCCATGAAGCCGCTGGTGGAGCCCACCGAGGTCGGGGTGAGCACGGCCCTCAGGTCGCCGCCGCGCCGGCGGTTCGGCGGCGTCTCGCTGAGGTCGACGATGCGTGGACGCTGTCTGGTCATAGCGGGTTCTCCCTGGCGTGTGGGAAGCCTGGACGGGCTGGGGGTCGGGGTCCGGGGGTCAGGACTGCGCGGGCGCCCGGCGGTCGGTGATCAGGTTCATCGTGTGGCGGGCGGCGCCGGTCCGCCCGGCGGGAGCGGCCGTCAGCCGGTCCAGTACGGCGGCCTTGCGCGGGCCGCGCACCCCGAGGACGCTGTCGGGCTCGGCGTCGAGCGGGCCGCGCACGTCGACGAGGCGGACGACCATGTCGTCGCGCTGGAAGATGCTGCTGCTCCGAACGGGGCTCTCCGGACGGTGCGCGGCCTCCTCGTCCTGGCGGGAGAGGAAGCGGGCCAGTGCTTCGCCGCAGCCGGGCTTGGCCGGGTAGAAGAGCGCGTGGCGGGTGACGTCCTCGTGCTCCGGGTCCCCCGCGGCGACGTGGTGCACGGCGGGGAGCGCGGCCCGCATGAAGAACATGCGGGCCGATTCGTGGTCGTTGAGGTCCCGGTCCTGCTCCAGGTACGGGTTGATGGCCTCTTCCACGGCCCGCACCTCCGGCTGCTCCGACACGTGCCGCAGGGCCGCCATCAGGTCGCCCCGGACCTCCACCGTCCGGACCACCCGGTTGCCGTGCATGAAGAGCGAGGTGCGGCAGAGCCGCGTGTGGTCGTCCACCCGGGCGGCCGGGGAGGCGTAGCTGGAGAGGATGGCCGCGACCTCCTTCTCGCTGCCCGGCTTGACGGTGAAGGTCAGGGCGTGGCGGACGATGCCGGCGCCGAGCCGGGGCACGGGCTGCAGCTTGACCCTGGACGGCCGGGTCGCCTGGTCGTAGCTGCGGCCGGTCTCGCGCAGGACGGTGAACTTCAGCGGGCGCATGACACGGGCGCACGCGCCCAGCGGCTTGACCTGTTCGGCGTGGTGCTCGCTGTTGACCCAGGCGAGGTACTGCGGCGCGCTCTCCCACTCGCTGGTGATGAGCCACTGGGAGGGGTTCTCGAAGGACTGGCACAGCTGGTCGCTGATGTGGCCCGGAACCGACGCGATGTCGTGGCGGAGCTGCTCGTACGCCTCGAAGAACCGCTGCTGGGTCCCCTCGTGGAGGTCCATCAGCAGGACGACCCGGAGCATGGAGCCGTCGAAGGCTGACTGCGACACCCGTTCGGACAGGGTGGTTGTCATCTACTCACTCCTTCATGAGGGGGTGGAGATCCATCGCGTACGGACCCCTCGTCCGTCACCGGTGGCGTCCGCCCGGGCCGGTGGCCGTCCGTCCCGGTGGGGGACGGCGGGCCGGCGCATCTCAGGGGGAGCCGCTGTCGCTCATCGTCATCCGGGTGGGGACGTACCGCTACATGTCCGGATCAAGCGGGTGACAACCGGCGAATCAACCGGACCCAATCGACGATCGGGGGCATAAAGACTCCACTCCCCCACACAGAAAACAGGAGCCCGCAGCTGATGGAAGACAACGCCGATGTTCGCGTACCGGTTCTCGTCGTGGGCGGCTCCCTCGTGGGCCTGTCCACCTCGCTTTTCCTGAGCCGTCACGGAGTGAGGCACCTGCTGGTCGAGAAGCACTCCGGTACCTCCCCGCACCCGCGTGGCCGCGGGATCAACGCCCGGACCATGGAGCTCTTCCGCACGGCGGGGGCTGAGCACGCGATCCGCCGGGCGGCGTCCGCGCTGGAGGGCGTCCAGGGCATTCTGCAAGCCCGGTCGCTGACCGGCGGCGACCACAACTGGCTGATCAAGTCGGTCGACCCGTCGGGGGCGCTGCGCAAGTTCAGCCCGACCGGGTGGTGCCTGTGCAGCCAGAACAACATCGAGCCGGTGCTGGCCGCGCAGAGCCGGGCGCAGGGGGCCGACATCCGGTTCTCCACCGAGCTGATGAACTTCGACCAGGACGGGACGGGAGTGACCGCCCTGGTCAAGAACCGCGAAACCGGTGAGCACACCACCGTGCGGGCCGATTTCCTGATCGCGGCCGACGGGCCGCGCAGCCCCGTACGGGAGCAGCTGGCGATCCCCCAGACGGGTAACGGCGAGCTGTTCCACAACGTCAGCGTCACCTTCCGCTCGGAGCGGCTGATCGAGGTGCTGGGCGACCTGCGCTTCATCGTCTGCTACCTGATGCGCCCGGGCGCGGACGGGGCGCTGCTCCCGGTGGACAACGACACGCAGTGGGTCTTCCACGCGCCCTGGCACCCGGACCGGGGGGAGACCCTGGAGGACTTCACCGATGAGCGGTGCGTGGAGCAGATCCGCAACGCCATCGGCGTGCCCGACCTGGACGTGGAGATCGGCGGCAAGGCGCCCTGGCACGCCGCCGAACGGGTGGCGGAGCGGTACTCGGTCGGCCGGGTGTTCCTGGCCGGCGACGCGGCCCACGAGATGTCACCGACCGGGGCCTTCGGCTCCAACACCGGTATCCAGGACGCGCACAACCTGGCCTGGAAGATCGCCGCGGTGCTGGACGGCTCGGCGGACATCGACCTCCTGGACAGCTACGAGGCCGAGCGGCTGCCGGTGGCCAGGGCCACCAGCGAGCGCGCGTCCGCCCGTTCGGCCGAGCACAGCCACCCGGGTTACGCACCGCCCCCCACGATGGGCGGCGGACCGGGCAGCGGGATCCTGCCCACGGCGATGGGCTACTGCTACCCGCGCGGCGCGGTCGTCGGCGGCGATCCGGGGCGGCCGGTCATCCCCGAGGCGTTGCGCCTGATGGGTGACACCGGCACCCGGGCCCCGCACATGTGGCTGCTGCGGGCCGGTGAGCGGATCTCCTCCCTCGACCTCTACGAGCGCTCGTTCGTCCTGCTCAGCGGGGCGGGGACACCGTGGCGCCGGGCGGCCGAACACATGGCCCGGGAGCTTCCCGGGATCCGGCTCGACGCCTACGCGATCGGCTCGGGGCCGGACGCCGACCTGCTCCAGGAGACCGGCGCCGACTGGGCCGAGGTGCACGGGATGGGCGCCGACGGCGCCGTCCTCGTCCGCCCGGACGGGTTCGTGGCCTGGCGTTCGGAGGGCGCCGTCGCGGATCCCGCGGCGACGCTGCTCGAGGTCCTCACGAAGGTGCTGCGGCGGAGGTGACCGACTCGCTCCCCTGTCCGCCGGTCCCGCGCCCGGCCGGCGGACGGGGTTCAGCCGCAGGCCCAGCAGCCCGCCCAGCACCCGGCGTCCGAGCGGACGGTGCGCCGCCGGCCGGATCCGTGCCCGGCGTCCCGTCCCGCGCACCGCGCCGCCTCGGCGAGGGCCCCGGTCCGGCCCGCGTAGCAGGCGACCACGACGGCGACGGCCGCCAGTTCCTCGGGGCCGGCCCGGCCCCTCTCGACACGCAGCAGGCTCGTTATGGAGACGTCGTTCGGCATCGGCACGGCCTCTCGTACGGGTGCTGTGCGCACGCTCCGCGACGGCCTGTCGGACGGGCCGTCCCGGCTCCGGCGCGGGCGGTGTCCGCGGGGTCCGGCGCGCCGCGCGCACGGGGCGCGCGTCGTCCGCGCACCGGGCGTCCCGCGCGGGTGCGCACCGGTCGGCGGACTCCTGTCGGATCACCGGGACTCCTGACGCGACCGACGCTACAAGTGCACGGCGGACCCGGCACGTCGGGCACCGGCGCGAGCCGCAGGGGCGCGGGCGCGGCGGCGCGGACGGTCCGCCTGTGACCGGCCACGACGCCCTGCTCTGCCGGGGCTGCGCCGGGCGGTTGTACGCCGTCTGCACGACCGACGCCGGCCCGGGCCGCAAGAGCCGCGGCGCGGCCGTCGGCGACTGGGAGGTCGACCACGAGATGCCGGTGCTGTGCCCGCTGTCCGGGCTGCTGCCGCTCACCGGGACGGCCTCGGCCGTCCATGACCTGCCGGGTGCGCGCGAGGTCCTCGGCCCGCCCGGCTGAGCCGCGCGCGCTGGGCCGTTCGGGTCGGTTCCCGTCGGCGCCGCCTCCGCGGCCTCCTCGGTCCTGTCATCGAAGTCCCGCCCGGCCCGCGACGCCCGGCACCGCACCTCGCCGCATTGTCGGGGCGCCCGAGTACACGGGCGCCCCTCCGCCGTGCGACGCACGGCACCGGACGCCGCGGGCCTGACCGGCGCCACTTCGACACCAGGACCTCCGCCGCGCCGACGCGTTCGAGGAATGAACTCAGCGGCCCCCGGGGCCCTTTCGCGGTGCGATGTCTTGACGCCCTCGGCGGCGCGGAGCACAGTGTCGGTCGGCGCCGTCTTGAGAGCGCTCTCAAACGGACGCCGTCCGCACCGCGACCTCCGCCCGGCTCCCCCCGGGCGTCCCCCGCGACGCGCCTCACGGCGCTCCAGAGAGGGCACTCATGCGTCAGCACACATCCGGCAGGAAACCGGCCGCCGTCCGGCGGGCCCTCCTGGCCGCGCTCGGTACGGTCGCGCTGGTCGCGGCCGCGTCGGTGGCGGTCGTCGTACCCGCCGGCGCCACGGCACCGCCCACCCCGGCGGGCTGGTCCCGCGTCTTCCTGGACGAGTTCGACGGACCCGCCGGCTCCGGTGTGAACACCGCCGACTGGCAGTACACCACCGGCACCGGCTATCCCGGCGGGCCCGACCGGTTCGGCACCGGCGAGATCGAGACGATGACCGCCGACCCCGCCAACGTGTCCCTCGACGGCGCCGGCAACCTGCGCATCACCCCGCGGCGGGACGCGGCCGGCAACTGGACCTCCGGGCGGGTGGAAACCCGGCGCTCGGACTTCCAGCCGCCCGCGGGCGGGGTCATGCGCGCGGAGGCCCGCATCCAAATGCCGAACGTGACGGGCCCCGCCGCCAAGGGGTACTGGCCGGCGTTCTGGATGCTCGGCGCTCCGTACCGGGGCAACTGGTGGAACTGGCCCGGCGTCGGCGAGCTCGACATCCTGGAGAACGTGCAGGGCATCAACCAGGTCTGGGCGACCATGCACTGCGGCACCAGCCCGGGCGGCCCCTGCAACGAGAAGTCCGGCATCGGCGGGCAGCGCGTCTGCCCCGGCACCAGCTGCCAGGGTGGCTTCCACACCTACGCCGTGGAATGGGACCGGTCGACCGCGGTCGAGCAGATGCGCTTCTCCGTCGACGGCATCGGCTTCCACACCGTGCGCGCCGACCAGGTGGACGCCGCGACCTGGGCCAACGCCACGAACCACGGCTACTTCATCATCCTGAACGTCGCGATGGGCGGCGAGTTCCCGGCGGCCTTCGGCGGCGGCCCCGACGCGGCGACCGAGCCGGGCCACCCCATGGTCGTGGACTACGTGTCCGTCCTGCGCTCGACCGGCGGCACGACCCCGCCCACCACGCCGCCGACCACACCTCCCACGACTCCCCCGACCACCCCGCCGGCCGGGGGTCGCGACGCCTACGCGCCGCTCCAGGCCGAGTCGTACGACGCCCAGGCCGGCACGGTGAAGGAGACCACCGCGGACATCGGCGGCGGCCAGGACCTCACGGCTCTCGGCAACGGTGACTGGGCCGTGTACAAGGGCGTCGACTTCGGCACGGCGGCGGCGCGGCAGTTCCGCGGGCGCGTCGCCTCCGGTGCGGCCGGAGGTGTCAGCGGCCTCGTCGAAGTACGGCTCGACAGCCGGACCGCCGCGCCGGTCGGCAGCTTCTCCGTGGCGAACACCGGCGGCTGGCAGAGCTGGCGGACGGTGCCGGCGAACATCAGCGCGGTCACGGGCACCCACGACGTGTACCTGACCTTCACCAGCGGCCAGAGCGCCGACTTCGTGAACCTCAACTGGTTCGAATTCGCCCACTGACCGGCCCGGGCCGAGGAGAGCGCCCACGGCCGGCGCGTTCCCTCGGCGGATCATCGGGGGCGTCGGGCAGCAGAACGTCAGGAGGCCGAACGACGCCGGCGCCTGAAGCAAACCGTCACCGGTCTCGGCACCGGCTGACGACCACCCGTGCGGCCGGCGTGCCGAAGGGCCCGCCGGCCGCACGGGTTACCCTGCTGCACGGGCGACGCCATCGCCCGACGTCAAGCAGGAGGAGTGCCCGTGCCGGAGGAGCGACCCGGGGGCCGCCCCACCCTGGAGGCGGTCGCGGCGCGCGCGGGGGTGTCCCGGGCCACCGCGTCCCGCGTCGTCAACGGCGGCGACGGCGTCCGCGCCCACCTGGTGGAGAAGGTGCGCGTGGCCATCCGGGACCTGGGCTACGTGCCCAACCCCGCGGCCCGGGCCCTGGTCACCCGGCGGACCGGAGCGGTGGCGGTGATCATCCCGGAGCCGGAGATCCGGATATTCTCCGACCCCTTCTTCTCCCGCCAGGTGCGCGGCATCAGCCGGGAACTCACCGCGCACGACACCCAGTTGGTGCTGCTGCTGGTGGAGGACCGCGCCGACTACGACCGCATCGAGCGCTATCTGGCGGGCGGCCACGTCGACGGAGCGCTCGCGTTCTCGCTGCACACCGACGATCCGCTGCCCGCGATCGTCCGGCGCATCGGCATGCCCACGGTCTACGGCGGCCGGCCGGGCTGGACCGCCGGGCCCGGGGAACCCGCCGGAGCCGACGGCGCGGTGGCGTACGTCGATGCCGACAACCGGGAAGGGGCACGCCAGGCCGTACGGTACCTGCTGTCCCTGGGCCGGGAACGGATCGCGCACATCGCCGGCCCGCTCGACCAGACCTCGGCGGTGGACCGTCTGAGCGGCTACCGAGACGTGCTACCGGGTGCCGGCGCGGAGCTCGTCGCGGAGGGGGACTTCACGGTGGCGGGCGGCGCTCGGGCGATGGCCGAGCTGCTGGACCGCCGGGCCGGCGTCGACGCCGTGTTCGCGGCCAACGACCTGATGGCGACGGGCGCGCTGCGGACGCTGCGCGAGCGCGGCCGCACGGTGCCGGGCGACGTGTCGGTGGTCGGTTTCGACGACGCCGAGCTCGTGGCGGCGAGCGCCGAGCCGCCGCTGACGACCGTACGTCAGGACATCGAGGGGATGGGGCGCCTGATGGCGGGGCTGCTCCTGGAGACGCTGGGTGCCGGGGGCCGCGGCGAGCGGAGCACGCCCCGCCCGGTGATCACGTCCACCGAGCTGGTCCGCCGCGCGTCGGCCTGAGCCTCGCGCGGGCCCTGCTCGGCGGGTGCCGGGTCCGCCGTGCGGCGGCCCGGCACCCGTTCGACGGCCCGTCAGCGTCCCGGGCACTGCTTCCAGGTGAAGTGGTACACGCTGTTGATGCTGCCGTCCGTGGAGTCGAGGGCCATGAAGCTGGTCCGCGCCGGGTCGGAGGTGCCGACTTCGGCGCGCAGTTCAGTGTTGATGTTGAAGTTGCGCTTCTCGCCGCAGGGGGCGAAGACCAGCGCCTCGATGCCCGTGGTGTCGGTGGCCTGCCAGTTGTCGTCCCACGCGCCGTTGAACCGGTGGGTGCGCTGGACGGTCTGGCTCATGCCCTGGAAGTAGTAGCTCGCCTTCTGGGTGCCGACGGCGCCCGGTTGGAGGCTGCCGAAGCCGCGGTAGTCGACCTGGGCCACGGCGTAGGTGTAGCCCTGCGGAACGTGGACGACGAGGGAGAGCAGACAGTTCTTGCGGCCCTCGACGGCGGGGACGCCGCCGCCGGCCTGGGCCACGTACTCGCTGTAGGTGACGGTGAACGCCGAGTTGTCCGGCGCCACGGCGACGGTTGCGCTGCCTGGGCGGCAGCCCGTCCCGTTGACGGTGGCGACATCGACGGACACCTGGTCGATGGGCGCGGAGGCGGGGCCCCCGGCCGCGGCCGAGGGGCTGAGCGTGACGAGAGCTGCGGTCACGGCTGCTGCGGTGAATCCGGTACGGAGCGACTTGATCACATCGACATGGATAGCCCTCGGCGGCGGTCGCGGACGGCCGACGGGTGCACGGTCTCACCTTGCCGGCCGCAGCGGTTCACCGCAGAAACGGTTCTTCGGGCGGCATCGCTGAGCCGAACGGCTCCGGGTCGCGTCACACCGCCCCGATAAGGCCCGCTCCTCCTAATATCCGGTGAATCGACCGATATTCCGAGGAGCCCCATGTCCCGCGCGCACCGCTCCACCGCCGTGTCCGCCTGGGTGATCGCCTCCGCCTTGGCCCTCACGGCGATGTCCCCGGCTCCCCGGCCCGGGCCGGCCGGATCCGCCGCATCCGCCGCATCCGCCGGGCCCGTCGGGCGGGGTGAGTCGGCCGCGCAGGCCGAGGCGGAGGCGGCCGAGGCGTCGGTGATCGGTGCGGACCACGCCCGGGCGCACGCCCGCCTGCGCGAGGCGGCCGAGGGCACCGCGGGCTATCCGCAGACCAAGCGCACGGCGAGCCTGTCCGGGCTCCGCGCCTCCCAGACGCAGCTCAACGCGGATTTCCCGGCAGCCCGGTTCGGCCGGTTCACCGAGTTCTTCCCCTCCCCCGACTTCGGCGTCCACGTGGCCCAGCTGCCCACGGGCAAGGTGCTGCTCTTCTCCTTCGAGCGCACGGAGGAGGACCCCACCAAGGAGACCGGGCCGACCAACACCGTCGGCCGGACCAACGCGGGCCGCGCCTACCTGTGGGATCCGGCCAGGGGGACCGGCCCGCGCGCCTTCAAGAAGGTCGCGCCCCCCGTGGTGCTGATGCCCGACGGCACCTACGCCCCGCGCCCGGCCCCCTTCTTCTGCGCCGGGCACGCCTTCCTCCCCAACGGCATGGTCGGCGTCTTCGGCGGCAACGTGGGCGGCAAGGGCGGCAGCGGCGCGAAGCTGTCCTTCGTGTTCGACCCGTGGACCGAGACCTGGTTCCGCAACCGGGACATGTCCGTGGGCCGCTGGTACCCCTCGGTCGTCACGGGCGCGGACGGCCGGCAGATCATCATGTCCGGCCAGTCCGAGCGGGGGACGGGCACCCCCACCCCGGTGGTGGAGCGCTTCCCCGCGCTGCGCCACCCCGTGCCCCGGCGGGCCTTCGACATCCCGGTGGGCCTCGCCTCGCAGCGACTGCGCTCCGACGCGCCCTTCCGCAACGACTACCCGCACCTGTTCTCGCTGCGGGACGGGATGGTCTACGGGCTGGGCCGGGACGCCGACCAGCAGTGGCTGTTCGACCCGGTGAAGGACGTGCGCAGCGACCTGCCCCGGCGACCCGCCGACTTCCGCGGCTACGGCTCCGCAGTCCCGCTGCCGGCGGGGTTCCGGGGGCCGGACTCCGTCCTGGTGCTCGGCGGCGACCCGCGCGACCCGCACACCTACCGGCTGTCGGGCGGCCGGTGGACCACCGAGGAGCCGCGCGCCTTCGGGCGTACGCAGGACAACACCCTGATCCTGCCCGACGGCTCCCTGCTGACGGTCAACGGGGCGCTGGACACCCGGGACTACGGAAACGGGCCCTTCAATCCGAGGGCCGACCTGAAGTACCGGCAGATCGAGCTGCGCGACGCCCGCGGCCACTGGCGGCTCGGCCCGGCCCAGCGGCTGCCGCGCGGTTACCACTCCAACGCCCTGATCCTGCCCGACGGGCGGATGCTGGTCACCGGGGACGAGCTCCAGCAGATCGCCAACGATCCGGACATGCGGGACGGAATGGACGGCAGCATCGAGCTCTACGAGCCCGCATACCTGCACCGGGGCCCCCGGCCCGCCCTGGACCGGGCCCCGGTGGGCGAGCTCGGCCACGACACGGTCTTCGAGGTCTCCAGTTCGACGCCGAAGGACGTGGCGCGGGCCGTGCTGCTGGCGCCGACGACCGTCACCCACTCGGTGAACACCAGCCAGCGCCATCTGGAGCTGCGGCTCACCGGCGTACGGGGCACGACGATCGGGCTGCGGACCCCGCCGACGGCCGCCGACGCGCCCCCCGGCTACTACATGCTGTTCCTGCTCGACGCGAAGGGCGTCCCCAGCACGGCGAAGTGGGTGAAGCTGGGGTTGCGTTGACCGTCCCGGCGGGGAGCCGGTGCGCGCGACGGACGGCACGTCGCGGGCGGTGGCCGGTTCGCCGCGGGCGGTGGCCGGTTCCCCGCCGGGCTGCCGGTGACGAGCGCCGCCCGGCCGCGCGGCGCGGGGGCCGGTCCGAGCGGGACGTCGGCCCGCCGGGGCGTCCGCTATCGTGCCTGCGGTGAAGCTCATACCCCCACCCGTCGTCCGGCGTACGTCCACGGCGCCGGCCACCGCATCCGGTGCCCGGCTCGGCTGGCTCGACGCGCTCCGCGGCATCGCCGCCCTGGTCGTGGCGATGCACCACTTCGACGTGCTGAGGATGCTGCCCTTCGGGGGCGCGGTCTGGCGGAACTTCGACATGGGGCTGTTCGGCGTCATGCTGTTCTTCATCGTCAGCGGCTACATCATCCCGGCTTCCCTGGAGCGCAGGGGCGACGTGCGCGGCTTCTGGATCGGCCGGATCTTCCGGATCTACCCGGCCCTGATCGCCGCCTTCGTCCTGTCGATCCTGATGCTGCCGGCCGGGGACGGCTCCGTGGCGCTGCTGCGCACCGGGGACGACCTGGCCTCGCTGGTGGCGAACGGCATGATGCTCCAGGACCTGCTCGGTGTCATCAACGGCATGAACGTCACCTGGACGCTCTGCTACGAGATGGTCTTCTACTTCCTGGTCACCGCCCTGTTCACCCGTGGCCTGCACCGGCACAGCGCGCCGATCGCGGTGGCGCTGGCCGGTACGGCCCTGGCGGTCGGCACGGCCGTCGGCACCCAGCTCGTCAGCGCGGAGCTCGGCTCGACCCGCCGGCTCCTGCTGATCGTGACGCCGCTCGTGCTCGCGGGCCTCGCCGGTGTGCTCAGCGGCCGCCGCGTGCCGACCGGAGCGGGCGCCCTGCTGCTGGCCGGAGTGGGCCTGTTCCTGATCACGCTCAACAGCCGGGCCCCTGCCTTCGAGACCTGGATGATCTTCGCGACCATGTTCGCGGGCACGGTCGTCTACCGGGCTCAGCACGGGCAGCTCGCCCGGGTGCCGGCGCTGCTCACCTGCGGTTTCGTCGTCGCCGCCGGCGTGCTCGTCGGTTGGCTGTACAACCACGGCGAGGCGCTGGAGCGGACGTGGTCCGCGGGCTGGAGGGCCTGGTCGATCGCCTACCTCGCCGCGTGGGCGTTCTTCGGCGTCGGCTTCCTCCTGCGCGGACGCCGCTTCCCGAAGGCGCTGACCTGGCTCGGCGCGATCAGCTTCTCGGTGTACCTGCTGCACATCCCGCTGCTGCGCACCGTCGAGCCGCTGCTGGGCATTCCGCCGCAGCCGTCCTCGGTGCTCGGCCGGATCGCCTGGACGGCCGTCTTCCTCGGGGTGGTGCTGGCCGTCAGCCACCTGATGTACCGGCTGGTCGAGATGCCGATGCAGCGGCTGGGCCGGCGGGTGCAGAAGGCGGCGGACCGCCGGTGGCCCTCCGCCGCCCGCCCGGCGCCCGCCGCGGCGGCTCCCACCGAGGCCGGCCGCGCCGAGGGTGCTCCCTCCGAGGCCGTCGGCGCCCTGTCCGGCCCGCCCCGGTCACGGCCGTAGGTCCTGTCGTCGAAGTGCGCCGGTCGGGCCCGCGGCGTCCGGTGCCGTGCATCGCACGGCGCAGGGGCGCCCGCGTACTGGACGTACTCGGGCGCCCCGACAACGCGGCGAGGTGCGGCGCCGGGCGCCGCGGGCCAGCCGGGGCTTTGAGGACAGGGCCTAGCCGAACCGCACCACCGCGGCGCGGCCGGAAGTCCGGAGCAGGCCGGCGCACGGGCCCTCGGCGAGGACCGCGTCGTGGGGGGCCAGGTCGACGGACGGGCTCCCGGGAGCGTCGAGCGTCGCCCGGCCCGTCAGGGCGACGACCAGCAGGGTCTCCCCCGCGGGGGCGCCGAGGCGGAGGCGGCCCCGTACGACGGCGGTGTCCGCCGGTGCGGCACCCCGGCGGTACATCACGTTGAAGTTCACCACCGGGCCGTCGAGGAGCCGGCAGTGCGTCGGTTCGTCCCCGGCGAAGTCCTGGGGCGCGAACCGTTCGTCCACCAGGCGGGGCGTGCCCGCCACGGTGAGGTCCATGCCCGCCCCTTCGGCCAGGGTGAGGGTGCGGTCGACGCCGGGGAAGGCGGAGAACGGTCCGTCGGCGGCGACCTCGGCGAGGCTCACCCGCCAGACGAAGTCCCCGCCTCCGGCGCCCTCGGGGCGTGCGGCGATCTCGCGGGTGACTCCGCCGCCGTTCTTCCAGGGGGTGGCTGTGCGGTCGGCCGCCCGCAGCACGCGCATGGCCCCGGTTCCGCCCGGGCCCCCGCTCACGCCGCAGGCCCGGCGAGCCGCTCGCGCAGCTCCGCCTCATCCGCGAGGAACCAGGTCTGCGTCCCGCGGTTGCACTCGCGGACGAAGTCGCGCAGTGCCGCACTGCTCTGCGTGTGGCGGGAGATGTCGCCGAGGACGACGATCCCGACGCGGTACTGGACGAACTTCTGGATGATCTCGCCGGCCACGCGGGTGCTCAGCCGGAAGAACGCCTCGTCGAGGCGCTCGGCGGGTATGACGACCCACCGGGCGCCCTGGTAGCCGGCGTCGCCGATGCAGTCGAGGGCCTCGCGTTCACCGGCGATGACCTCCCCTTCGGCCTCGCACACCAGCACGGACACGTCGTTGATCGTCTGCAGGCTGCTCATGGGGGTCGAGGCTACGTCAGGCGTCCTTCTCCAGGGTGGGGCGCAGGCGCTCCAACAGCGCGTAGAGCGTGGCGCTCTCGGCCTCGTCGAGGGTGTCGAGGGCCCCGTGGGTCGCCTGCATCTCCTCGCGGACGCGGCGGATCACCTCGCGCCCGGCATCCGTGGCGATGACGTTCTTGACCCGGCGGTCGGCGGGGGCCGGTTCGCGGCGCACCAGCCCGCGGGCCTCCAGTCGGTCGACGATGCCCGTCACGTTCGAGGCGTCGCAGACCAGCAGCTTGGCGAGGCCGCGCATCGGCACCGGGCCGTCGAGTTGGGCGAGCACCCTGGCCTGCGTGGACGTCAGGCCGTGGTGGGCGGCGGCCGCCGCGAAGTCGCGCCACTGGGCCGTGCCGATGGCGGCGAGCAGCTCCAGCAGCTGGAGCTTGGCGGGGGCTGCGTGCGGAGCGGTTGCGCTCTTACCGGACATGACTCGAGCCTACCCGGAATGGTTGACATTATCAATTGTTTACTTGACCACCTTAACTATCCCCGTCTACGGTCGACCGAGTTACTTGATGAAGTCAAACATCCGCGTCCTGAAGCTCTGAAGCCCGAAGAAGGTCCTTGCCAGCCATGAGCACCCCCTCCCCCGCCGCCGCACCGGCCGCCGAGCGCCGGAACGAGACGGTCATCGTCTTCGCCCTGAGCCTCGCCGCCATGGTCGTGTCGATGATGCAGACCCTGCCGGTCCCGATCCTCGGCCTGATCCGCACCGACCTCGGCACCTCCACCGCCGGCGTGAGCTGGGTGACCACCGCCACCCTGCTGTCGGCGGCCGTCTTCACCCCGCTGCTGGGCCGCTTCGGCGACCAGCACGGCAAGAAGCCGACCCTGGTGGCCGTGCTCGGCGTCATGGTCGCCGGTTCTGTCATCGCCGCGCTCGCGACCTCGCTGCCGCTGCTGATCCTGGGCCGGGTGCTCCAGGGGGCAGCCACCGCGATCTTCCCGCTGGCCCTCTCCGTCCTGCGCGAGGAGGTCCGGCCGCAGAAACTGCCCGGCGCGATGGCCCTGGTCAGCGGCACGCTCGCGTTCGGCAGCGGCCTGGCGCTCGTCGCGACCGGGCTGCTCACCTCGGGTGCCGACGCCGACTACCGCAACGCCTTCTGGATGGCGACCGGCTTCGCGGTCCTCGCCCTGCTCGCCGTGCTCCTGCTGGTCCCCGCGACCCGCCACAAGACCGGCGGCCGCACCGACTTCCTGGGCGCCCTGACCCTCGGCGCCGCCCTGCTGCTGCTCCTGCTGCCGATCTCCCAGGGCCACGAATGGGGGTGGGGCTCCGCGCGTACGCTCGGCGGTTTCGCGGGTGCGGCCGTCATGACGGCCGTGTGGGTCCTGGTCGAGCGAAAGGTCGACGAGCCGCTCGTCGACATGCGGATGTTCGTCCACCGCCCGGTGCTCATGGCCAACCTCGCCGGCATCCTCGTCGGCTTCGGCATGTTCGCGAACTTCCTGGGCGTCTCCTACCTCGTCCAGATGCCCGAGGCCCTCGCCGGCTACGGCTTCGACGCCTCGATCCTGCGCGCCTCCGTGCAGTTCCTGCTGCCCGGCGCGATCGTGTCGCTGCTCGCCTCGCCCGTCGGCGGCCGGCTCGTCCACCACCGCGGACCGCGCGCCGCCCTGGGCCTGGCCGCCGCGCTCGGCGCAGTCGGCTTCGGCTGGCTCGCCCTGGACCACCAGCACACGGCCTCGGTGATCGGCGCCGGGCTCGTCGTGGGTGCGGCCGTCAGCTTCGGCTACGCGGCCATGCCGGCCGTCATCATGGCCAGCGTCCCGCACCACCAGAGCGGTATCGCCAACGGCATCAACTCGATCTCCCGCTCCACGGGCAGCGCGATCGGCAGCGCCGTCGTGACCACGATCCTGGCCTCGCTGACCCTCGACCACCTGCCCCCGGGTGCACCGGCACTGCCCGCCGAGTCCGCCTTCACCCTCACCTTCGGCATCGGGGCCGCCGCCTTCGCGCTGGTGGCCGTGATCAGCCGGTTCGGCCTGCGCGGCGGACGGACGACGGTGACCCCGCCCGCGACGGCGACCCCGGCCCCGGCCGTGACCCCGACCGGGGCCGTGACCGCGCCCGTCGCCTCAGTCGCGGCCGCTGCCGACCCGGGTCGGCAGGACGTGCAGCGGAACGAGAAGGCGGAAGCCGCCGTCTGAGGCGCGTGTCGCCGGCCCCGGCGGCCCGTCGTGCCTTGCATGGTGGGTGCATGAAGGCTACGGACGTCATCGCCGACGGCTTCGGACGCATCCGGGAGATCGTGCACGAGACCGTCGAGGACCTCCCGGCGGACCGGCTCAACGCCCGCGTCGATCCGGCGGCCAACTCGATCACCTGGCTCGTCTGGCACCTCACCCGGATCCAGGACGACCACGTGGCGCAGGCCGCCGGCCTGGAGCAGGTCTGGCAGGCCGGCGGCTGGGCGGCCCGGTTCGCCCTGTCCCTGCCGGTGGGGTCGACCGGCTACGGTCACACCGCCCGGCAGGCCGGATCGGTCGAGGCCCACTCCGCCGAGCTGCTGCTCGGGTACTTCGACGCGGTCCACGAGCAGAGCGTCCGCTTCGTCCGGGGGCTCGGCGCGGCCGACCTCGACCGGGTGGTGGACGAGCGCTGGGACCCGCCGGTCACCCTGGGCGTGCGCCTGGTCAGCGTGCTGGCGGACGACCTGCAGCACGCCGGCCAGGCCGCCTTCGTACGGGGCCTGCTGGAGCGGCGCTGACCCGGTGAGCCAGGGGGCTCACCCGATCGGAGTCGCCCGCAAGGCGGTACCCCGGCGGGTGCGGCAGCCTCGTGGCACGGGAGGTGCACGATGGAACCGCGCGTCAAAGGGTTCGTCCAGTCGTACAACCGCGAGCGCGGGTACGGCTTCATCCTCCCGCTCGGCGAGACGGAGCCCGTCTTCGTCGAGCGGCAGGACATAGAGCACGATCCGCAGGTCCTGACCGAAGAGCAGCAGGTCACCTTCACCATCGAGCTGGGTCGGGGCCGGATGTCGGCCCGCCACGTCAGACCCTGACGCCCCTCGCCCGATCGCCTCGGCCCGTCACCCCCGGAAGGCGGGCGTGCGCTCCGGCGATGCTTCGGCGAGCGCCCTGGTGACTCCCCCGACGCCTTCGCGGAGCCCGTAGACGGGGGTGTCCGGCTGCTGGCGCCAGGAGTCGTCGAGGCCGCCCGCGTCGACGGTGTCGAAACCGAGCTGGTCGATGAGGGCGCGCACGGTCCTCTTCGCCGCCTCGTCGTCGCCCGCGACGGGCAGCGCGATCCGCTCGGGGTGGCCCGCCGGGCGGTGCCGGTCGAGGATGTCCTGCGCGAAGGTGCCGTTGAACGCCTTGACCACGGGGTGGCCGAGCTGCCGCTCGGTCCAGCGGCTCTCGGTCAGGCCCTCGTCCTCGACACCGGCGATCCGGCCGTCGCGCTGCCGGGGATAGTAGTTGCCGGTGTCGATCACGGCGAAGCCCTCGGCGGCCCCGTCGAACAGGCCGGAGGGCAGGTCGGGCACCTTTCCGAAGGGGATGCTGACCACGACGACTTCGGCGCCGCGGGCCGCTTCGGTGACGGTGACGGGGGTGGCGCCGGTCTCCTCGGCGAGGTCCTTCAGGCTCTGCGGTCCGCGCGAGTTCGCCACGGACACGTCGTGTCCGAGGGCCGTCAGGCGGCGGGTGAGGTTGCCGCCGATGTTTCCCGCGCCGATGATGCCGATCTTCATGAGCTCTCCAGTGCGTGGGGATCAGGTCTCGCACTGGTGACGAACTCCTCACGGCGCCGCGGCATTCCGCCGCGGCGACCGGTTCCGCGGACGGGTGAGGGCGAGCCGGAGGGCCGGGGGCCCGCCATCGGGTCCCCGGCCCTCCTCCGCCGTGCGCCGGGGAGGCGGCCGCCGGAAGTCACCGGGGCCCCGGCACGGCCTCAGGCTCCGCTGGCCTCGAGCATCTCGTCGCGCTCGACGATCTTCACGCGCTCGCGGCCCTGCGGCTCGCCGAGCGCCTTCTCGGCGGCGTCCAGCCGGTGCCAGCCCTCCCACGTGGTGTAGCGGACGGCGCGCTCGGCGAGGAATGCCTCGACGGCCTCCGGCGCGGGCGCGGCCGGGGTGAGCAGGCGGCCGCCCGCGTGGTCGGCCAGCAGGTTGGCGACGGTCTCGTTGGCGTCGCCCTTGGTGTGGCCGATCAGGCCGACCGGACCCCGTCGGATCCACCCCGTCACGTACGTGGACGGCAGGTGGCCGCCGGCCTCCATGACCCGGCCGCCCTCGTCCGGGACGGTGCCCGACTCCACGTCCCACGGGAGCTTGGGCAGCTCGTCGGAGAGGTAGCCGACGGCGCGGTAGACGGACTGGACGTCCCAGTCGGTGAACCGTCCGGTGCCCTTGACGTTGCCGGTGCCGTCGAGCTCGGTGCGCTCGGTGCGCAGGCCGACCACCTTGCCGTCCTCACCGAGCACCTCGGTGGGCGACTCGAAGAAGTGCAGGAACAGCTTGTGCGGGCGGTCGCCGATGTCGCGGATGGCCCAGTTCTCCAGGGTCTTGGCGACCATGTCGGCCTGCTTGTTGGCCCGGCGGGTCGCGATCGAGCCCTCGTCGTAGTCGATGTCCTCGGGGTTAACGATGACCTCGATGGTGGGCGAGTGGTCCAGCTCGCGCAGTTCCATGGGGCTGAACTTCGCCTGCGCCGGGCCGCGGCGGCCGAAGACGTGCACCTCGAGGGCCTTGTTCGCCTTGAGGCCGTCGTAGACGTTCGGCGGGATCTCGGTCGGCAGCAGTTCGTCGGCCGTCTTGGCGAGGATCCGCGCGACGTCGAGCGCGACGTTGCCGACACCGAGTACGGCCACCTTCTCGGCCTCCAGCGGCCAAGTGCGCGGGACGTCGGGGTGGCCGTCGTACCAGGAGACGAAGTCGGCGGCGCCGTAGGAACCGTCGAGGTCGACCCCGGGGATGGTCAGGGCGCGGTCCGCGGTCGCGCCAGTGGAGAAGATCACTGCGTCGTAGAAGGAGTGCAGCTCGTCCAGGCTGATGTCGTTCGGGTAGTCGACGTTCCCGAAGAGGCGGACCTGCGGCTTGTCGAGCACCTGGTGCAGGGCGGTGATGATGCCCTTGATGCGCGGGTGGTCGGGGGCCACCCCGTAGCGGATCAGACCGAAGGGGGCGGGCATCCGCTCGAACAGGTCTATGGACACACCCGGCTGCGCCGCGGCCTCGGACTTCAGGAGCGCGTCGGCGGCATAGATCCCGGCGGGGCCGGCACCGACGATTGCTACCCGCAGAGGTCGAGGCATGACAGGGGTTCCCTTCGAACGACGGCGCGTGGATCACGCGTGATCAAGGGAACCCTAAACTAAGGCAATCCTAACCCAGCACCCGGTATCGCCTTATGCCCCCATCAGCACAGCTTATGGCTTCCCCAAGGAACCCTTGGGTCCATCCCAGGGCGGCGGCTCCGCTTCCTCCCGGAACCCGCTGGTCAGCGCGGACGGCACCTGACAGACTGGATCCGCTTGATCACCCCAGGAGGACACATGGCAGACGAAGCAGAGACCCCGCAGGACGAATCGCCGGCCGAGGAGGCCAAGCGCAAGTTCCGGGAGGCGCTGGAGCGCAACGCCGCGAACGCCCACTCCCAGCAGGCGCACCAGTCCCGCGCGAAGGTCCAGGGCGTCAGCAGCGGCCCCGGCGGCAAGAACAAGAAGGTCCGCCGCAAGACCGGCTGACCCTCGCACGCGAGGAGCTCAGTCTCGCCGTCACGGGCGGCGGGACCGGGCCGCGCCGTCCCCGTCGCCGTTGGGCCACCCGGGTGAGTGGGGATAACCCGGGGCGCCGAAAGCAGTTGATCAGCCCGTCCCGCCGAGGGCGACCATCTCATGCGACCGTGCGACCGGAGGATCCCCCACGTTCAAGAAGTTCATGACCACCGCCGCGGTCACCGCCTCCGTCCTGGGAGCGGGCGCCGCCGTCGCCACCCCGGCGATGGCCATCGGCAACGACAACGGCGTCAACACCGTCAACGGCAACGGCGAGGCGCAGATCTACGGCAACCAGGAGACCCGGGGTGCGCTGAGCCCGCAGGCGAGCCTGGTCCAGGGCACCGCCAACAAGCTCTGCATCGGACTGCCGGCCAAGGTCAACGCCCAGTCGATCCTCGCCCTGGTCAACGTCGGCGTCCAGGACATCAACGTCCTGTCGAACCCGATGAACCAGCAGTGCGCCGAGAACTCCACCCAGGCGAAGGGCGACGAGTCGCTCTCCCACCTCGTGGACAACATCCCGGTCCTCTCCGGCAACCTCTCCGCCGGCAGCTGACCTTCTCTCCCTCCGGTTCCGCGCCGGCGTGGCATGCCACGCCGGCGCGTTTTCGTTTGGTCTAGACCTTGACAGGTTCAGACCATTTCGGTTCAGTGGGCACACTGCTGCCGCCTCCACGGCAACTCCCCCCACTGAAGGAGCAGTTACGTGATACGTGCGCTTCGTCGCCGTGCCCTCACCCTGGCCGCCGCCGCGACCGCCACGGCAGGTCTCGGTCTCGCCCTCCTCCTCCCCACCTCCCCCGCCGCCGCGGCGGCCCCGTGCGCCACCGCCTGGACTTCTTCCGCCGTCTACACCGGCGGCGCGAGCGCCTCCCACAACGGGCGCAACTGGCAGGCGAAGTGGTGGACTCAGGGCGAGACGCCGGGGACCACCGGCCAGTGGGGCGTCTGGGCCGACCAGGGCGCCTGCGGCGGTGGCGGCGGCCAGGAGCCGGATCCGGGCAATCCGTCCGGATTCGTGGTGTCCGAGGCCCAGTTCAACCAGATGTTCCCGAACCGCAACCCCTTCTACACCTACAACGGCCTGGTCGCGGCCCTCTCGGCCTACCCCGGCTTCGCGCAGACCGGCGACGACACGGTCAAGCGGCGCGAGGCGGCCGCCTTCCTCGCGAACGTCTCGCACGAGACCGGCGGACTGGTCCACATCGTCGAGCAGAACCAGGCCAACTACCCCCACTACTGCGACGCGAGCCAGCCGTACGGCTGCCCGGCCGGCCAGGCCGCCTACTACGGGCGCGGCCCCATCCAACTGAGCTGGAACTTCAACTACAAGGCAGCCGGCGACGCCCTCGGCATCAACCTCCTCGGCGACCCGTACCTCGTCGAACGCGACCCGGCGATCGCCATGAAGACCGCCCTGTGGTACTGGAACACCCAGAACGGCCCCGGCACGATGACCGCCCACGCGGCCATGGTGAACGGAGCGGGCTTCGGCGAGACCATCCGCTCCATCAACGGCGCGCTGGAGTGCAACGGCGGCAACCCCGCCCAGGTCCAGAGCCGGATCTCCAAGTACCAGAGCTTCACCCAGCTGCTCGGCGTCACCCCGGGCGGCAACCTGAGCTGCTGACCGGCTCCCGCCGCGCCGCACGCCCCGCGCCCCCGCGCCACTCTTTCTAGTGCGGAGGGCGCGGGGCGCCGGCCAGTGCGGTGGCGAGCTGGGCCCTGGAGCGGACGTCGAGCTTCTGGTAGATGCGGGTCAACCGCGCCTCCACCGTCTTGACGCTGAGGAACAGCTTGGCCGCGGCCTCCTGGTTGCTGGCCCCCTGGCTGACGAGCAGCGCGAGGCGGGTCTCGGCCTCGGTCAGCGCGGCGGCCGCCGTCTCCGTACGGCCGCCCTCCGCGGCCGGCTCCCGCGCGAGTTCGGACCACGGAGTGGCTCCGGCCCGCTCGAACACCTCGGCCGCCGCGAGCAGTGCGACACGGGCGGGTGCGCGCCGCCGGCGGCGGCGCTCCACGCGGGCCAGCGCGAGCAGGGTGCGGCCGCGCTCCAACGGCAGCCGCAGGGTGTCGAACCGCTGCGCGGTGGCCTCGAGGAGCGCGACGGCGGCGTCCGCCTCGCCCTGTGCGGACAGGCACAGCCCGCGGGCCCGGTCGAGTCCGGCGACGACTCCGGTGCGGCCGAGGCCGCGGGCCACGGGGCGTACGGAGTCGAGCAGCCGGGCGGCCTCCTCGGTCGCGTCGGCGGCGACCAGCGCCTCGGCCAGTTCCCCGTGCCAGCGCAGGATCGAGGGGTCCACCACCTTCTGGGCGGCTTCGAGCTCGGCGACCCGGCGCAGGGTGGCCACGGCCTTCGACGCGTCCCCGGTGGCCAGTTCGACCAGGCCGAGAGCGTGCAGGCTGCGGGAGAGGAAGACCTGGTCGTGCTCCTCGTGCGAGGCCTGGATGCCCCGCCGGGCGTATCCGGCGGCCCGGGCGAAGCTGCCGCCGCTCGCCTCGGCCATCGCGGCGACGTACCAGGCGGGACCGGGCGAGAGACCCGCCTCTATCGTCAGCTCCAGGGCCTGGCGGGCCCGCGCGGAGGCCGCCGTGCAGCGGCCGCTGCGCAGTTCCACTTCGGTGAGGCTGCGCAGGACCTCGAAGACGTCCTCCGCGGAGCCGGTGGCCTGGACGGCGGGCAGCAGGACCATCAACTGCTTGCGGGCGTCGTCCAGCCGGTCGTCGAACAGCGCGTGCCGTACGGCGAGGTACTGGGGTGCGTTGCGCATGCCGAGCGGCACCTCGGGGGCGGGCAGGGCGAGGGCCTCGGCCAGGATGGTCTCGGCTCCCGGGTCCCCGAGGATGCGGCCCATGCGGGCCCGCACGGTCAGCGCCATGGCCTCGGCGACCTGGTCGCCGCCGAGTGCGGCGAGGGCGCCGGCCCGCGCGGCGGCGTCGCGGGAGCGGACCGGGTCGCCGTCGCTGAGGTTGTGCTTCCAGGCGATGCGCAGCTGGACGGCGGCCTCCAGGGAGGGGTCCCCGGCGGCGTCGGCCATGGCGCAGGCGAAGGTCTCGTCGAGGGCGCCCAGGGCCTGCCCGGCGGCGTCGATGACGGCCAGCCGGGCCCGGACCCGGCTGGCGGGCGAGGCGTCACGGGCCAGGACCGCCCTGGTGGCGCGGCGCGCGAGGTCGGCGCGGCCGGCCCAGCCGGCGTCCTCGGCGGCGTTGACGAGCCGGGCCAGTTCCTCCCCGGGCAGGTGGGAGGGCGTGCGCTCGGCGGCGAGCAGGCCCAGCTCGGCGGCGAGGGCCCGCTGGCCGCGGCGGCGGCAGACGGCGGCGGCCTCGGTGATCTCCTCGGCGAGCCGCTGGTCGGGGGTGTCCACGGCCAGCGCGCGGTGGCGTACGGCCTGGACGGGGTCGTCGACGGCCTCGGCCAGCGCGGCGTGCCCGGCGGAGCGCTCGGGCCAGCCCGCGTCGGCCGCGAGCGCGGTGGGCAGGGCCCCGGCGGTGAACTCCACGCTGCCGTCCTCTCCCACCCTGACCAAAGCGGCCCGTTCCGCTTCGGCCAGCTCGGCCTCGGCGTCGGGGCGCCCGGCCCGGCGCAGCAGGGCGGTGGTGGGGCGCGCGGCGAGCGCGGCGAGCAGCAGGGTGCGCCGGGCCCGGGCGGGGGCCTCGGCGAGGAGTCGGCGGGCCACTTCGCGGGCCTGTCCGGAGACGGGCAGGGTGTCGGCGTGGTGGGCGCTGCCGTCGCGGGCCCCGGCGGCCTCGGCGAGGGAGTGGCCGAGGGCGAGGGCGAGGCGGGGGTTTCCGCCGCTGGCCTGGTGGATGCGGCCGGCGAGGCGGGCGGGCAGGCCGTGGCGGACCAGGAGTTCGGCGATCTCGTCGGCGCCCAGCGGGGGCACCCGGAGGGCGGGGACGCCGGCGCCGCAGAGGGATTCACCGACCGGTGAACCGCCCTGGACGCATTCGGCGACCAGGACGCGGACCAGGGGCGGGGTCAGGCGCAGGGCGAAGCGGAGCAGGTCGGTGCTCTCGGCGTCGAGCCACTGGGCGTTGTCGAGGACGAGGAGCACCGGGTGGCGGGCGGCGAGCGTACGCAGGACCTCCAGGACGGCGAGGCGCAGCGCGACGTGGTCGCGGCCGGCGCGGGGGGCGTCGGTCTCGCGGCGCAGGAGGGCGATGGCGGTGCGCTGGGGCCCGGAGAGCCGTTCGAGGGCGGCGGCGGGCACGGTGGCCAGGAGGGCCGCCGCGGAGGCTTCGGGTATCCACTGGTCGGCGGCCTCGGGGGCGAGGCGCAGCACCGTCTCGCCGCGGGCTTCGGCGGCGGCCGCGACAGCGCGCACCACCTCGGTCTTGCCCGCGCCCGCGGGGCCGGTGAGCAGGGCGCGGCCGTGCGAGTGCAGCGCCCGGCCGACCGCTTCGACCAGTTCGTCCTGTCCGACGCTCGTGTCAGCGTTCCCCGTCGCCGCCACCACGCACAGCCACCAGCCTCTCGGTCCCCAGTTCCTGTGCCATTCCTGTGAGACGCGACAATACGAGGTCGGATGCCGGGTGGACACGGATTGTGACGCAGAAATCAGGCCGCCGACCGGAAAAGCCCGCGGACCCGCCGATACGTGGGTATCGGCGGGTCCGCGGCGTGGTGCTTGGTCCGTACTATCGGCCCGTCAGGCCGGGTTGGCGGCCGGATCCGGAGCTGATCAGAAGGTCAGGCTCCAGAAGTCGATCTTGCCGGTGTCGCCGCCGGCGTTGTCGTTGACGCGCAGCTTCCAGGTGCCGTTCGCGACCTCGGAGGAGGCGTTGACGGTGTAGGTCTGGTTGATGTTGTCCGTGCCCGCGCCGGTCCGGTTGTGCAGGGTGTAGGCGGTGCCGTCGGGGGCGATCAGGTCGACCTTCAGGTCACCGATGTAGCTGTGCACGATGTTCACGGCCACCTTGAGCGTGGCCGGGGCGTTGCCGGTCTTGCCGGTGACGGTGATCGGGCTCTCCACGGTGGCGTTGTCACCGATGGTGTAGTCCGTGCCGTTCTCCAGGCCGACGGGCGTGGTGGTCACGGCGTTGATCGTCGCGGCCGCGTCGGCGAGGCCGGTGCCGCAGCCGCCGGAGCAGACGCCCGCCAGCGGGCGGGTGTTGTTCTTGATCGCGGCCTCGATCTGGGCCGGGGTCAGCGAGGGCTTGGCGGCCTTGGCGAGCGCGGCCAGGCCGGCGACGTGCGGGGCGGCCATGCTGGTGCCCTGGTAGGGCTTGTAGTTCTCGGCGCCGGGGGTGGTGGTGCCCGCGTTCAGCGTCGAGAGGATGCCGTTCTCGGGGGTGGTGACGGTGCCGGGGGTGTCGGTGCCGCGGCGGGTCTCACCGCCGGGGGCGGCGACGTCGATGCTCGCGCCGTAGTTGGAGTAGAAGGAGCGGTCGCCGGTGCGGTTGCTGGCGGCCACGTTGATCACGTTGTTGCAGCTGGCGGGCGTGAAGCCGGCCGCGTCGCTGTTGCTGTTGCCGGCGGCGACCACGACGGTCGAGCCGCGGCCGACGGCGCCGTTGATGGCGTTCTGGTAGGTGGCGCTGCAGGCGCCGGAGCCGCCGAGGCTCATGTTGATGACCTTGGCGGGGGTGGCGTTCGCCGGGACGCCGGCGACGGTGCCGCCGGAGGCCCAGGTGATGGCGTCGGCGATGTCGGCGGTCGTGCCGCCGCACTTGCCGAGCACCCGCACGGGCTGGATTTTGGCGCCGTAGGCGATGCCCGCGATGCCCTTGGTGTTGTTGGTGGCCGCGGCGATGGTGCCCGCCACGTGGGTGCCGTGCCAGGAGGAGCCGCCGGCCTTGGAGCCCACTCCGCACTCGTTGTCGGTGGCGTTCCAGTCGCCCTCGTCGGCGGCGTTGGCGTCACGGCCGCCGCCGTCGCGGGCGTACGTGGCGTTGCTGATGAAGTCGTAGCCGGCGACCACGTTCGGGGCGATGTCCGAGTGGGCGACGTAACCGGTGTCGATCACGGCCACGGTCACGCCGGCGCCGGTGGTCTTGTCCCAGGCGGCGGGGACGTTCATGCCGGCGGTGGGCTCGAAGAGGTCCCACTGCTTGGTGTACTCGGTGTCGTTCGGGGTGGCCATCGCGTAGGCGCGGGCGTCGACCTCGACGTAGGCGACGTCCGGGTCGGCGCGGAACTGGTCCATCACCTTGGCGGCGTCGGCGGGCGCGGTGGCCGAGCCGAGGTTGACCAGGGCCGCTCCGGTGCCGAGACGGCGGTCGAACTTGGCCTTCTTGCCGGCCTTCTTGCCCTTGGCCGCGGCGTCGTCGGCGGCGGCGGTGTTGGAACTGGCCTCGGAGGCGGAGGTCTTGTATCCGACGATGAGGTTCTCGACCGGGGTGGTGGCGGCGGCCGCGGCGGCCGACGCGGCCGGGACGTCGGCGGCGACGGCCACGGAGGCGGTGGCGGAGCCGGCGAGCAGGGTGACGGACATCGCCACCACGGATATGAGCCTGCGTCTCGATGCGTGCACGAAGTTCCCTTTCGCGGGCCGATTCCGGGCAGGCCGGAGCGGCCGGTCGGTGCAGTGTGGGAGGTGGCCGGCGGCCGCGGGACCGGAGCGAGCTGGTCGAACTCGCCCCGGCCGCCGCCGCGCGCCACGTTGCCCCCGCCTCGACGGTGGGGCGGGACAACGGCGGTACCGGAGATTCCCCCTGGTGGGACGGCATCATGCCATGTGGGGTTGGCGTGTGGGCCGTCGGGTCAGGGGCAGATCACCGATGGGCAGACAGTAGGCAACGCCGGAATGAACTCGATACGGGGAAAACCCTTGTCGACCCCCTGCCGGCCCCCGCGCCGCGACCGCGAGCCGGTCCTCAGGAGGCGGGCCCGCCCGCGTCGTCCGCCGTGTCGTCCGCCGTGTCGTCCGCCGTGTCGTCCGGCGTCTCGCGCGGCGGGAACAGCTTGCGGTAGTACGTCCAGCTGGTCTCGTTCGGTTCGGTCCACGTGTCCGGGGCCCGGGCGAATTCAGGGTGCTGGGCGGCGATGTGGGCGCGGGTGCGCTCGGGGACCTCGGCGTAGGAGCCGAGTTTGCGGCCGCGGCAGTGGAAGGTGAGCCCGCCGGGGCGCTGCCCCTGTTCCATCCAGGGCAGCCAGGGTGACATCCGGGTCCACGCCATCGTGGCGGGGACGCTCGGCGCCTCGGTGGTCAGCACGGTGGCGGGCGCGAAGAACTGGAAGAGCTCCAGGGCCCGGTAGGTGTCGTCGGCCGAGTGGGCCGGGTACTGGGCGACGGGCAGCGGGGAGGGGTAGGCCAGCGGGATCTCCAGGCTGAAGCAGACCTGGTCGCCCAACTCGGTCACGGGGACCGGGTAGGGCCGCAGCCTCTGGTTGGCCGGGTCGTTCCACACGTGCACCACGGGCCGGCCCTGCCAGGTCCGCAGGATCTCCCCGGTCTGCGGGTCCAGGTAGAAGGCGGCTTCCCTGGACAGCAGCCGGAAGCCGCCCGTCTCCTCGTCCTCCACGAGCCGCGCGACGTTGACGCCCTCGAAACCGAAGAGCCGCCGGTACGGCTCGCCCGGACCCCAGGCGTGGACGTCGCCCGTCCACCAGAAGGCCACCTCGGCGCCGTCGAGTGAGGCCCGCGTGCGGGCGAGGGCGCGCAAGCGCTCGGCGGGCGTCATCGTCTCCGCTGTCATGGGCCGTACTCTGCGCGGTCGCCACCCGGACCGGCAAGCGGGTCCCCGGCCACGCGGCGGCCGACGCGCCGCCGGTGGCCGACGCGGTGCGGACCTCCACCTCTGCGCGGACCGCGCAGTGACGCACGTCACGTGAACCGGCCCGGCGCTGCCGGCGTGTTCCGACCGCACCGGTAAGCCAGGAAGACGGAGAGGGTGAGATGGCCGGACCACTGTGGCCCCGCACTCGGCGGGGCTCGACCGATGAGGCACTGATCCGGTCGGTCTACGAGGAGCACGGCCATGCCCTGCTCGCGTACGCCACCCGGCTGACCGGGGACCGGGCCGCCGCCGAGGACGTCGTCCAGGAGACCCTGATCCGCGCCTGGCGGCACTGCGAGGTGCTGGTCAACGGGAAGGGCTCGGTGCGCGGCTGGCTGCTCACGGTCGCCCGCAACATCATCACCGACCGCTACCGGGCCAGGGCCGCACGGCCCCCGGAGGTGTCCGGGGTCGCGGCCGCTCCCCCGGTGGAGGAGGACCACGCCGATTCCGTCGTGGACACGATGACCGTGCTCGGGGCGCTCGACCGGCTCTCGCCGGAACACCGGGACGTCCTGCGGGAGCTGTACTACCGCCAGCTCAGCGTCGCCGAGGCCGCCGACCGGCTCGGCATCCCGGCGGGTACCGTCAAATCGCGGTCGCACTACGCGCTCAAGGCGCTGCGCGACGTCTTCCGCGACGACGCCGGCGGGGGCGGCGCATCTTCCGGACGAGGCGAACGGCCGGGCAGGCCGCCCCGGCAGCCCGGCGGACTGCGTGAGGTGGTGGCATGAACCGGCAGCGGCACATGGAGGAGGAGCTGCTCGGCCCCTACGTGCTCGGCGTCCTGGACGGCGCGGAGGTCCACCGGGTCGAGGAACACGTCATGGGGTGTGTGCGGTGCCGGGAGGAGGTGACCGCCTTGCGCGACATCGAGGCGGCGCTGGGCGAGGTGCCCGAGGAGGCGTTCCTCGACGGACCGCCGCAGGGCGGCGACCTGCTGCTCCAGCGCACCCTGCGCCAGATGCGGGGCGAACGGGCCGGTCAGCGGCGCCGGCGGGCGGCAATCGCGGGACTGGCCGCGGCGGCGGCCCTGGCCACCGTGTTCTGGGCCGGTGCGCAGCTGGGCGGCGGTGATCGGGGGGCGGTCGCGCTGCCCCGGCCCTCCCCGACGGTGTCGACGGTCCCCTCGCCGCCCCCGCCCGGGACCACGCTCGCCTCGGCGACGGATCCGGGCACCGGCGCGCGGATGACCGTGCGGATGACCCCCGCCGGCCAGTGGGTACGGGTGCACGCGGCGGTCACCGGGGTGCCACCCGGCGAGCGGTGCCGGCTCGTCGTGGTCGCCGCGGACGGCACGCGCACCATCGCGGGCGGCTGGGTGGTCGGGCGGCAGAGCGGCGAGGGCAAGGGCGCGTCGCTGGACGGCTCGGCCGCCGTGGACCCGGCGGAGGTGACGGCGGTCCTGGTGGAGAACGAGGCGGGCAGGACGTTCGTGTCCGTACCGGTGTGACCCGGCGGCCCCGGCCGCCGGGGCCCGAACCACCCGCCAACCCGGACTGATCGCCATATTGCGGTTCATGACATCCTGTGGCGTCACAACTCGCCGGACGGGATCGGCGGACGTCCGGGGAATATGGGGAAAGTCCATGAGGCTCTGCTTCCTGGTGGAGGAGCACTACCGCCACGACGGCATGCCGAACGAGGTGATCCGCCGGCTGACCGCGTGGGGCCACCGGGTCGACGTGGTGCGACCCGGCGGCTCGCTGCTGTGCATGACCGAGGCGGTGGGCGCGGGTTCGTACGACGCCTGGGTGCTCAAGACGGTCTCCGGCGGGCCCGGCCTGACCCTGCTGGAAGCCGCGGCCGCGGCCGGCCTGACCACGGTCAACGACGCCCGCTCGATCCGCGGGGTGCGGGACAAGGCGCTGGCCGCGGCCATCGGCCGGGCCCGCGGGCTGCCCCTGCCACCGACCTACGCCGCTGCCCGCCCCGACCTGCTGAGGGAGGTCCCGGCGGCCGAGTACCCCCTCGTGGTCAAGCCGGCCGACGGCAGCTCCGGACGGGCCGTGCACCTGGTGCCCTCGCCGGAGCGTCTGGAGGCGCTCCTCCCCGCCCTGGCGGGCGAGGGGCTGCTCATCGCCCAGCCGTACGTGCCCAACTCGGGCATCGACATCAAGGTGTACGCGGTCGGGGGCGAGCTGTTCGCGACCGAGCGGTGCTCCCCGCTGCACCCCGACCCCGCGGTGCGCGAACGCCGCGTGCCGCTGCCGCCCGAGGTCGCGGCGATCGCCGCGCAGGTGGGGGTGGTGTACGGGCTCGACCTGTACGGCGTGGACGTGCTGCTGGGGCCGGACGGGCCGGTGGTCGTGGACGTGAACGACTTTCCGAGCTTCCGTCAGGTCCCGGACGCGGTCGAGCGGGTGGCCCGGGCCGTGCTGGACCTGGCGCGCAGGGGCGGCTCGGGCGGCTTCCCGTCGGCGCCGGCCGGCTCGTACCCCCGGCCGCTGTCGATCCCGGCTCAGCTCTCGGTGGGCACGCGGGAGGGCGCGTGAGGATCGGACTGATCACTCCCGAGCCGGGTCATCCGCTGCTGGCGGCCACCGCGGCCCTGCTGGCGTCCGCACACGTCGTCGAGGCGGTCGACCCGGGCTCGGGCGGGGAGGTCCGCGGACCGGCGGCCGACGTCTACCTGCTGAAGTCGCGCACCGCACCGGCCCTGGAACTCGCCCGGCAGCTGGAAGCCCGGGGCGCCGCGGTCGTCAACACCCCGGCCGCGACCGCCCTGTGCCAGGACCGTACGGCGATGGCGGAGCTCGCCCTGCGGGCCGGGCTGCCGTTCGCCGCGACCCGGACCGTCGGCCCGCTCGCCGCCTGGGCGGCGAGCGGTGAGCCGCTGCCCGGCCCCGTGGTGGTCAAGAGCCGGCACAGCCGCCGGGGTGATCTGGTGGCCCGCGTGGACGACACCGCCGGGCTGCGCGCGCTGGCGGCGCGGTGGCCGGGGGAACCGGTGGTGGTGCAGGACTTCGCGCCCAACAGCGGCTGGGACCACAAGCTGTGGGCGATCGGGGAGCGGGTCTTCGCGGCCGCGCGCCGCTCCGAGCTGTCACCGGGCGGACGCGGGCCCGACGTGCCGCTGGCACCGGCCGAACTGCCCGCCGGATGGGCCGACCTGGTGCGGGCCGCGGGCGCCGCCTTCGCGCTGGACGTGTACGGCGTGGACATCATCGACGCCGGCGGCGGGAATCCGCTGATCGTGGATGTCAACGCCTTCCCGGGGATCCGCGGGCAGTCGGGCGCTCCGGAGGCCCTGGCGGCCCTGGCCGTGCGCCGGGCAGCGGCGTCCGGGGGCGGGAGGTCCGGGGGCATGGCGTCCGGGAGTGTCGCGGCCCGCTGAGGGGTGCGGGATGGGGCGGATGCGGGCCGGGTGCCTGGGCGCCCCGGGGGACGCGGGCGTCGGCGTGGCGCTGGGCGTGTTGCTGTACGAAGAGCACCTGCGGGCCCGCTGGTGGCCGCTGCCGCAGCTGTTCGGCCTGGCCCTGATCTGCGCGAGCGTGCTCGCCTTGGCCCGGGCGCCCCTTCCGGAGCAGGCGGGGCGGGAGACGGTCTGACCGCTTCTCGTCCGACCGCTTCTAGCCGGGGTCGCCCGCCGCGACCAGTCCCGTCTCGTACGCGGCGATCACCGCCTGGGCGCGGTCGCGGACCGAGAGTTTGGCGAAGAGGGCGGTGATGTGGTTCTTCACGGTGGACACGCTGAGGTCCATGGCCCGGGCCATCTCCGCGTTGTCCAGGCCCGTGGCCATCAGCCGCCACACCTCCCGCTCGCGCGGGGTAAGGGCGCCCAGAGCCGCCGCGGGCGGCTCCGGTCGGCGTGGGGCCAGGACGTAGGCGGAGATCAGCCGGGTCAGCAAGCGGGGCGCGACCGCGGCCTCGCCGGCGTGCACCACCCGCACCGCCGCGACCAGTTCCTCCGGGGAGATGTCCTTGGGCAGGAAGCCGTAGGCCCCGGCGCGCAGCGCCGCCACCACGTACTCGTCCATGTCGAACGTGCTCAGGGCCAGCACCCGGCACCCGGGGAGCGTCCGCGCGAGCCGTTCGGTCGCGCCGACGCCGTCCAGCACCGGCATGCGGATGTCCATGACCACGACGTCGGGCCGCAGCCGGTGCGCGAGGTCCACCGCCTCCTCGCCGTCACCGGCCTCGCCCACCACCTCGAACGCCGGGTCGGGGGCGAGGATCAGGGCCAGGCCGCGCCGCACCAGCGGCTGGTCGTCCGCGATGAGCACCCGGATCGCCTGCGTCTCCGGTTCCCCTACGGATGGTCCGCTCATCGCCGGTCCGCTCATCGCCGTGCCCTTCATCGCCGGTCCGCTCAGCGCCGGATCGCTCATCGCCGAGCCCCTTCCGCGGCCTCGAGCGGCAGCCGGGCCGCCACCCGGAACCCACCCCCGTCGAGCGGTCCGGCCTCCAGTGTGCCGCCGTGCAGGGCGACCCGTTCCCTCATGCCCAGTAGACCGTAGCCGGACCCCGCCGGTGCGGCGGTCGTCCCGGGCCCGTCGTCCGACACCTCCACGACGAGCCCGTGCGTCCCGTACGTCAGCCGTACGCAAGCCCGCGCGCGGCCCGCGTACTTGCGCGCGTTCGTCAGGGCCTCCTGGACGATGCGGAACACGGTCAGGCCCACGCTCGGCGGCAGGGGGCGCTCCGCGCCCCGCACGTGCAGTTCGACGGGCAGCCCGGCCCGGCACGTCTCGCCGACGATACGGGCCAGGTCCCCCACCCCGGGCTGCGGGGCGGTGGGCGGCTCCTCGGCCTCGTCTCCTGCCCGCAGCACGTCCAGCAGCTGGCGCATCTCGCTCAACGCCATCCGTCCCGACCCCTCCAGGGTGACCAGGGCCTCGCGGGCCACCTCGGGGTCGCTCGCCAGGTTGGCCCGGGCACCGCCGGCCATCAGCTGCATGGTGGTGATGTGGTGGGCGACGATGTCGTGCAACTCCCTTGCGATGCGGCGCCGTTCCTCGGCCACCGCGCGGTCGGCGAGCAGGATGCGGTGGGCTTCGTTCTCGCGGTGCCGGCGGTTCACCGCGGCGGCGGTCACGAGGACGAACAGCGGGTTGGCCACGCTGCCGACCACGTCCACGGGACCCGCCTGGGCCCACCGCCCCAGCAGCGGCAAGACCGCGCAGGCGACCGCCGCCCCCGCCACGACCGCCGCGCTCCGGGAGCGGGCGACCGTGTAGAGCGCGACGACGGCCGTCGCCGTGAAGTGCTGCCCCACCGGCACACTCAGGTTCAGGGCGAGGTCGAACAGCAGCACCACCGCGAGCGTGGACAGCGGGGCGCGCCGCCGGGCCAGCAGCGGCAGTGCGGCCACGAGGAGCAGCACGCAGCCGGCCGGCGGGACGTACCCGTGGTCGACCTGGCTACCGAGCGAGAAGCTGAGCAGGTCGGCGACGGCCGCTCCGACGGTGACCAGCGCGTCGTTGCGCGTCCAGGAGGTCCAGGGCGCCCGCGGTGTCACGGGGGGCCGGGGTGCGCCCGGTGTCCGAGGTGTCTCCGGTGTCCGGGGTGTGCCCGGTGTGCCCGGTGTGCCCGGTGTGCCCGGTGTGCCCGGTGTGCGGGGCGTCTCCGGTGTCCGGGGGGTCGCGGACGTCCGCGGCGCTCGGGGTGTCCGGGGCATCCAGGGCATCCGCGGCGCCCGGGGCATTCCGGGCGTCCAGTGCGTCCACGGCATCCGCGGCGGTCGGGGCGCGCGCGGCGCACGCTCGGCACGCCGCGGTCCAGGGGAGCCGGCGCGTCGGCTTCCCCGTGCGGTGGCTTCCTTCGGCATGGTGTGGTCCTCCCCCGCGGCCGCCCCCGCCGACCGCCGGTGCGCACGACCGGCTGTCGTCTCGTGATCCATTCTGGCACCGCTCCGCGACCCCGCTCCGGGCCCGGGGGCCGATTCCGGCCTGGGACCAGGGTCCCGGGTGGCGCTCCGGCCCGGCCCCCGCTCCCGGGTCCCGTCTCGTCCCGCGCTCGGACGATTCGCCCGCTTCCCGCTGATGAGCTGGAGATCGGCCGGGAGACCCCGGCGTACCGAACGATGCCGAAGGACGACCACGTGATCCGCGCCTTGACCGGGTTCTCCACCCGAAGCCCCTGGAAGGTGATCGCCGTCTGGGCGGTGCTGGGCATCTTCCTGACCGTGCTCAGCCAGCCGCTCGTCTACCGGGTGACCGAGACCCAGAGCGGCGCGTTCCTGCCCGCGCAGTACGACTCGGCCGCAGCGCTGAAGATCGCCGAGGACAAGTTCGGGGTGAAGGCGGACGGCAACGCGGTGACCGTGCTGGTCGCCCGCGCCGACGGCGGGCCCCTCACCGAGGCCGACGAGCGGCGCGTCGCCGCCGTCGCCGGGGAACTGGGCAGCAGGCGCGTGGAGATGCCCGCCCCGAAGGAGGAGGACCCGCCCGCCTTCCTGAGCGAGGACCACGCGCAGACCCCCACCGTCAGCCCTGCGATGACCGCGCCGGACCGCAGCTTCGGACTGCTCTCCGTCCGGCTGACCGGGAACTCCATGGACCCCGGCCTCCAGCGCGTCTACCGCGCGTTCCACGACCGGGCCGAGGAGGCGTTCGAGGAGGCCGGGATGCGCACCGGGTTCACCGGCGGCCTGGCCGACCTCACCGATACCGCCGACGCCGAGAAGACCACCCAGACCGTCGTCGGCATCGCCATGGTCGGACTGATCGTGCTCATCCACATCCTGGTGTTCCGCAGCGTCTTGGCTGCTTTCGTACCGCTGCTGGCGGTGGTGGTCGTCGGTGGCGCGGCGGCGGGCACGGTGATCGGCGGCGCGATGCTCAGCGGGATCAGGCTGGACCCCTCGACCCCGAGCATGATCAGCGTCGTACTGATCGGCATCGGCGTCGACTACTTCCTCTTCCTCCTCTTCCGCTTCCGCGAACAGCTGCGCTCCCGGCCGGAGCAGCCGGTCCGCGAGGCGGCGGCCGAGGTCAGCGCCCGGGTCGGCACGGCCGTCACCTCGGCCGCCCTGACCATCGTGGCCGCGTTCGCCACCCTCGCGATCGCGACCTTCGGGCAGTTCCGCGTCCTCGGGCCGGCCATCGCCGTCTCCGTACTGGTCATGCTGCTGGCCGCCCTCACCCTGATGCCGGCGCTGCTCGCGGCCACCGGGCGCCGGATGTTCTGGCCCTCGCGCGCCCTCGGTCGGCAGCCCGCCGAGGGGGCGGCCGCTCGGCTCGGGGCTCTGGTCGCCCGCCGTCCGCTGTCCCTCGTCCTCGCCTCGGTCGCCCTGCTGGGGGCCCTCGCGGCGGGACTGGCCGGCATCCGGATGGACTTCGGCCAGGGCGGCGGACACGCCGACACCCCGGCCGCGGTCACCGCCGCCGAGATCTCCCGGGCCCTGCCCGCCGGGGTGTCCGACCCCGCCACGGTCTACGTCACGGCGCAGGACGGCGGCACCCTCACCGCCGAGGGGATCGAGGCCCTGCCGCGGGCCCTCGGCGCGGTCGACGGCGTCGGCAGGGTCGGCGCGACCACCCTCAACGAGGACCGCACGGCGGCCCGTTTCGACCTCTACCTCACTCCCGGCCCCCAGACCGAGCAGGCCCGAGCCCTGGTCTCGGGGCCCGTCCGCGAGACGATCGCCGGCGCCGTCCCGGCAGGGGCCGAGGCTCATGTCGGGGGGACAGCCGCGATCTTCGCCGACATCTCCACCGCCGTCGACCACGACCTGAGGATCGTCTTCCCGGTCGCCGCGGTGCTGATCGCGCTGATCCTGTTCGTCCTGCTGCGCAGCCTGCTGGCCCCAGCGATCCTCATGATCGCCGTCGTCCTGGGCTTCGCCGCCACCCTCGGCGCCTCGGCGCTCCTCTTCCAGCACGTGCTCGACGAACCGGGCGTCAACTTCGTCCTCCCGCTGGTGCTGTTCCTCTTCGTCGTCGCCCTCGGCACCGACTACAACATCCTGATCAGCGACCGGATACGCGAGGAGATGGAACGCCCCGGACCGGCCCGCGCGGCCGTCGCCCGGGCCGTACGGCACACCGCGCCCGCGATCGCCACGGCGGGCATCGTCCTGGCGGCCTCCTTCGGCAGCCTCGCCGTCAACACGAACCCCTCCACCCGCCAGATCGGCTTCGCAACGGCGCTCGGCATCATGCTCTCGGCGTTCGTCCTGTCCATCGTCCTGGTGCCCGCACTCGCCGCGATCCTGGGCCGTGCCACGTGGTGGCCCCTCCGCCCGACCCCGACCCGCGGCGCCCACCACCAGCCCGTACCCCGAGCCCCGCACCCCGACCAGGCCCACGCCCACTCCCGCACCCCCGAACCCGACCGCGCCGACGACCGCCTCTCCGTCGACTAGGACGCACCCGGCCGACAATCGGTCCCGTTCAAGCACGCGGACGGCAGCATTCGCCGCCCCCGAGAGCCCCGGGACATCGCGGTACCGAGCCCAAGGCCCTCCCGAGGTGTGTCTCCGCGGGCGACGCGGAGCTGGTCTTCTATGCGGCACGGCCCCTTCGCATGTCCGGAACACCCGCCCCGCCGCGCCAGGCCGTGGCCTCCGCCCTGATCGCCGGGCTCCGCCCGTAGCCGACGGAGGGCGGCATGTGCCGCTCCGGCGAGCCGCCGTGCTGCCTCAGGCCGCCGTGCGGCGGCGCAGGCGTCGGCGGCGCAGGAGGACCACGGCCGACCCGGCGAAGGCGAGGAGCGCGGCGGTCACCGCCAGGAACCAGACGGGGATGCCGTGCCCCACCGTGAGCAGCTCGGCCCGGTGGACGACCCTGCGGTACGGGGTGTCCTGGGCGGTGGCCCGCAGTTCGTGGTCGCCGTCGATGCGGCCCGGTTCCGGGAAGCGCTGCTCGATCGCCGTGAGGAACACCGGTGCGCCGCCGGTGAGTTCGGTCAGCGGTCCGCCGCCCTCGGGGGTGACCTTCCCCGCGAAGGTCACCTCGGGGGCGGATCCGCCGATCGTCGAGCTCGGTTCCATGCGGTGGTCGGCCAGGACGTACAGGCCGAGGGACTGGGGGGTCTTCGCCATCCGGGAGAGCCGCATCGGGTAGACCGGTTGGGGGCTCTCGAAGCGGATCTTCAGCGGGTCCAGGTCCCCGCGCAGCGGCCTGCCCGGCTGCCGTGGGGCCAGGCGTACCGCCACGTACTCCCACCTCTGCTCGACGTACGGCCTGACCTCGGTGGCGAGCCGGTCCGGGAGCTCGAAGCCGTTGGCCTCCAGCCAGTTCTCCAGGGCGTCCGGATCGGTGGCGGTCAGGCGGGCGACGTCGAAGTCGCCGAGCTGCTCGCGGCCGACGACGCCGACCCCTGCGTCGGCGCCGCCGGGCGGTGGTGCGCCGGCGGTGTCCCCCCGGGAGGAGAAGGGCCAGTCGCCCTCGCGCGGCCAGAAGTAGCTCCGGGTCCTGCGTTCGGGCCGGGTCAGCCGGGAGAGTTCGCCGAAGACCTTCCCGTCGCCCAGTTCCACCGTGGCGCGGCCCGGCACGGGCATGATCCAGGCCGCCCGGTGCGCGTCCCCGGTGACGGTGAACCGCATCACGATCTGCTCCGTACGGCCGTCCCAGCGCACGACGGAGGTCTCCCGGTCGACGCCGATCCGGGACTGCCGGTCGGGCACCATCGCCCCGCATCCGCACGCATGGGCGGGGTTGACCAGGGCGCCCGCCTGGGTCGCGAGCAGGGTGATCAGCAGGGCCGCGATTCTTCGTCTCATCCACACGCGGTCTCAGACGAAGGTCCTCGAGATCCGGTTCCGGTTCCGGTTCGGCCGCCCGTGCCGCAACGGGGAGGGGCGGCTTCGTCGAGGACGTGGCCGCGAGTCCGGGCGACTGCACCGACCTCCGCTCCACGCCGAGTGGTGTTCGGGGTCACGTCCTTCGGCAGGAAGCCGCCGGCTCCGGCGGCGAGGGCGGTCAGCGTCATCACCCGGCAGAGCCGGGGACCTCGGCGAGGATCCGCCGGGCGGCCTCCAGACCGTCCTGCTCCGGCACTGCGGATGTCGAGCAGGACAACGCCGGGGCGCAGCCGGCGCGCCGCGGCCACCGCTTCGGCTCCGTCGGCGGCCCCGCCGACCACGTCGATGCCGCGAGCGGTGAGGATCATCCGGAAGCCGGTGCGGACGAGTTCCGGTCGCCTGCGATGACCGCCCGGGGCGCGGGCCCCAGGCGTGGACCCGGCGGGCGCGGTCACGACCGGTCAGCCGGGGTCCTCCGCGCCCTGCCCTGCCTCGTGCGGGTCGCCGTCCCCCTCGGGGGCGTCGCCCGTCAGGGCCTTCAGGCGCCGGGTGGCGGTGTCGGCCGCCCGGCGGGCCGTGCGGGCCGCCCGGTCGGCCTCGCGGTGACGCCTCTCGGCCTCGGCCAGGACGGCGTGCGCGTGGTCGCGGGCCGCCCGCGCGCGCTCCATCTCCGCGTCGGCGGTCGCCGCCTGCTCGACCGCCCGCTGCCGGGCCTCCTCGGCCGGCCGCAGTTCGCCCTCCCGGGCCGCGGCCACCCGCTGCGCGTCCTGAGCGGCCGCGCGGGCCGCGGCCACTTCGCGGTCGGGGCGCCGCTCCGGCTTCGGCCTCGGCTTCGGCTTCGACCTCGGCTCCGGCTCCGGCTCCGGCTCCGGGGCAGCGGGCCGTGCCGGCGCGGAGGGCGTACGGGCGGGCGCGACGGGCGGTACCGCGCCCGGATCCACGCCCGGGAACTCCGTCGACGGCGCCGGGGACTTGGCCAGCCGGCCCGAGGCCCATGCCTCGGCGGCGTCCGGGTCGGCGAGGGCGGCGTACAGGATCTGCTCGACCTCCCGCAGCACCGTCTCGGAGACGGCCGTCCCGGCCTCTTCCGCCAGCCGCAGCGCCTCACGGGCCAGGGCCCCGATCACCACGTGCTGCTCATGGGACAGCGCGCGCAACCGCTCCCCGTCCAGGGACCGGTGCGCCGCCCGCAGAGCGTCCCCGAGCCCGCGGAACCGCTCGACCTCCTCCGGTTTCGTCCGGACCAGAAGGTTCGAGGTCCAGGCCGCGAGCGTGGGCCGGCGCAGGCCCGCGATCCGCTTGCGCGCGGCCGCGTCCCCGTCACGTTTCGCGCGGGCCGCGGCTTCGTCCCGCGCCGCCGTGAACCGCGTCGGCGGCAGGGCGTACAAGGTGTCGACGACCTCTTCCACATCCACGCGGCCCACTGTCCGCCATGCGCGCGCCTGAACGGCGGGCCGCCCGCCCCCGCGCGCCGCCCGGCGGGCCGGGGGGCCAGGGGCCGGCGGCGACTCGCCGGCTCAGCCGCTCGCCGCCTGTCGACTCGTCGCCGACGCGGCCGTCCCGCAGCTCCACAACCCGGTCGGTCAGTTCGTTCAGGGCCGGGCCGGGCCATGGGGCGTGAAGGGCACCGTGACCCCCTCGCTCCGCACCACCGCGCGCAGCGGCCGCAGGATCGCGCGCCCCGTCTCGGAGTCCGGCCGGCCGGTCGGATCGTCCGCGTTGATCAGGTCGGGTTCCTCGGTGGGAGCGCGGGCCGGGGCCACCCCGCTGCTGCCGGCCTTCGGGGGCGCGTGCGCCACGACGACGCCGGTTCCGACGGGAGCGCCGAACCGCGCCCCGCCGCCGAATTCGTCACCTTCGCGCCCCGGGGGTCGTTAGGGCCTGGGGGTTGACTCGGGGGCGAAGGGATGAGCGGAATGCGGCAGTTTCCTCTGGAGATGCACCACGTGGCACCCGGCCGGGTGGTCGAATGGCGGCTGAGGTCGCAGGCGGCACAGGTCGGCGGCCCCGACGACGCGCCGGGCAGGAGGGCCTCGTTCAACCAGGAGAAGCACTTCACGGTCGCCGAGGAGAGCCGGGCCGCAGACGACCCCGTCGCGTCATGGATCGCCGTCACGTTCGAGGTTGCCGGACAGCTGGACGAACCGGCGCTCGCCGAGGCCCTGCTGGCCTTCGTCCGGCGCCACGAAGTACTCAGGTGCGCGTTCCGCCGACTGGCCGGGGAGCTGGCCTGTGAGCCCTTCGATCCCGCCGAACTCGCCCTCGAGGCGGAGACCGTGGACACCTTCGACACCGCCGGGGCCCTGCGGGACTTCCTCGTGGAGCGGTTCACCCGGAGCATCGACACGCTGTCCTGGCCGCTGTTCGTGATGGGCGCGGTGCTGCGCGAGGACTCCGCGACGGTCTACCTCGCCTTCGACCACATCGTGTGCGACGGCATGTCGATGCCGATCGTCGCCCATGAGGTGCTGACGGCCTACGAGGCGCTGTGCCGGGGTGAGGACACCGGACTGCCGCCGGCGGCCCCCAGCTACCTCGACTTCGCCGACGAGCAGCGCCGGCGCTACCTCTCCATCGACGCGGACGACGAGCGCCTGGGCTACTGGAAGGAGTTCATCGCGCGCGGCGGGGACTTCTTCCCCCGCTTCCCGCTGGACCTCGGCGTGCAACCGGACCGCATGTACCCGATCGTCAACGAAGCCTCCACGCTGCTGGACGCCGCCGAGGCCGAGGTCTTCGAGAAGACCTGCCTGACGGTCGGCGGCAAGCCCTTCATGGGGGTGCTCGCCTCCGTCGCGGTCTGCCTGCGCGAGGCCGGCGGACCGGGCCTGTACCGGGGCCTCATGCCGGTGAGCGAGCGCGGCCGGGAAGGCTGGGGGAACTCGGTGGGCTGGTTCGTCAACACGATGCCCATCGAGTTCGACGCCTCGCCCGGCCGGGACTTCGCCCAGGTGATGGCGGGGGTCCGGGCCGGCTTCGGGGAGATGATCGGTCACATCGACGTACCGTTCGTGCGGGCCTGGGAGCTGCTCGCCCCGCGGGAGTTCGCCGCCCGTTCCTGGCCGTACCCGGTGAACTTCTTCTCGTACATCGACATGCGCAAGTGCCGGGGTGCCGAGCGCCACGACGACTGGCGGCCCACGACCCACGTCTGGTCGGCGCGCGCCAACGGCGCCTGCTCCTGGTTCCAGCGGGACACGGACGGGCTGCACATGAACTCCCTGTACGTCGACACCCCGGCGGCCCGCCGCACGATGGGCGATTTCCAGGAGGCGCTGCGCCTGACCGTCCGGCACGTGGCCCGCACGGGCGGCTTCCGCCGGCCCGTCGCGCTGACCGCCCCGCGCCGGCCCGGTCGGACCCCGCTCGACGCGGCCGCCGGATACGCCCGGTAGCAGGGGCCGGCGAGGAGCCTGTTCGGCGTGACCGGCGGGTCCTCCGGCGGGGCCTGCCGTCACCGGGATGCGGTCCGGGACGGGCCCGGCGGGGTCACAGCCGTTCGGCCCGCCGTCGGAGCAGGGCGCGTTCGCGCTCGTTGCGGGTGAGCGAGGCCGCCCGTTCGAACTCGGCGCGGGCCTCCGCCGGGCGCCCGAGCCGCTCCAGCAGGTCGCCCCGTACGCTCGGCAGCAGGTGGTAGGCGCTCAGGGCCGGTTCCCGCGCGAGCGCGTCGACCAGCGGGAGCGCGGCCTGCGGTCCCTGCGCCATCGAGACGGCGACCGCCCGGTTGAGCTCCACCACCGGGGAGGGGACCAGGGTGACGAGCCGCCCGTAGAGGGTGGCGATGGCCGTCCAGTCGGTGTCCTCGTAGCGGACGGCCGCCGCGTGGCAGCCGGCGATCGCGGCCTGGACGGAGTAGGGGCCGCTGCCGGCGTGCCGCATGGCCTCGACGCCCCGGCGGATGAGCAGGCGGTTCCACCGGGCCCGGTTCTGGTCGGCGAGCAGCACCGGTTCCCCGTCGGGCCCGGTGCGCGCGGCCGTCCGCGACGCCTGGAACTCCAGCAGCGCGGCCAGGCCGTGCACTTCGGGTTCCGCGGGCATCAGTGCCGCGAGCACGCGGGCCAGCCGCAGCGCGTCCTCGCACAGGGCGGGGCGCACCAGGTCCTCGCCCGCGGTGGCCGAGTAGCCCTCGTTGAACACCAGGTAGATGACCTCGAGCACGGACGCGAGCCGGGCCTCGCGGTCGGCTCCGTACGGGACTTCGAAGGGCACGCCCGCCGTGGCCAGGGTCCGCTTGGCCCGGACGATGCGCTGGGCGACGGCGGACTCGGAGGCGAGGAACGCGCGGGCGATCTCCGGCGTGGTCAGGCCGCCCATCAGGCGCAGGGTGAGCGCGATCCGGCTCTCGGTCGCGAGGACCGGGTGGCAGGCGGTGAAGATCAGCCGCAGCAGGTCGTCGTCGATGTCCTCCGGGTCGGCCGGTTCGGCGGGGGGCGCCACGTCCTGAAGCGTCCGGCCGACCTCCGCGAGTTTGCGGGCGTACGTCTCCTTGCGGCGGACGAGGTCGATGGCCCGGTGCTTTGCCGTGGCCGTGAGCCAGGCTCCCGGTCGGTCCGGGACACCCGACTCGGGCCACTGCTCCAGCGCGGCGACCAGGGCGTCCTGGGCGAGTTCCTCGGCGATGCCGACGTCCCGGACGATGCGGGCGACGCCGGCGATGATGCGCGCCGACTCGATCCTGAACACCGCTTCGACCGCCTGGGCCGCACTCACTGCCGTCACGGCCACCCATCAGAGCAGCCGTGACGCGGCAGGGCAAACGCGGTGCGGCTCACATCTCCTGGATCTCCCGCACCTCGGCGCTGACGTTCCACTCCGCCGGGTGGATCTCCAGGAACCGCCTGGTCCACTCGATGGCCTCGGCCTTGTCCTTGCACTGGCTGAGGGAGTAGCCGCCGACGACCTCCTTGGTCTCGGTGAACGGGCCGTCGGTGTAGCTGATCTTCCCGCCGGACCAGCTGAGCCGGGTCGCCTCGGAGGTGGGGAGCAGTCCGGCGGTGTCGAGCATGACCCCGGCCTTGGTGATCTCCTCCAGCAGGGCGCCCATGCGCTGCTCGAACTCGGGCGGGAAGGAGACGTCGGTGGGGAGCTCCTGCTCGTTGATGCGGATCATCGTCAGAAAGCGCGGCATGGTGACTCCTCGATCGGGAGGGCGGGGGCTTTCCCTGCCTCTCACCCCTGCGTCGAACGGGAGACGCCCGGATCGACAGCTCTCCGGAAGATTCTTCAGAGGATTTCCGGGAGCCGCCACCGGTGCCCTGCCGCCCCCGAGCCCGCGAGCCATCCCGCAGCCCCCGCAGCCCCGAAGCCATGGCTCTGTAGCCCTGCCGGCCAGTGCGCAGGAGAAGACGGTGCCCTCGGTCCGGCCCGCCTTCTCAGCGGCTGTCCCCGGCCCAGTCCCAGCAGCCGGGGTCCGCCGCCCGGCGGCGGTAGTGGGCCCGGCCGCCCGCCCCGTAGCGCCCTATCTCCGTGGGCAGGCGGGCCTCCTCGGCGAGCTGCCGGCGGCTCCAGCCGGTGATGTCGAGGAGGAGCCCGTCCAGCGGGCCGCCCACGAGCTCGCCGTAGACGCGCCCGGGCCGCGGGCCGGGGTCGGGGTCTTCGTGGTCGGCGCCGTAGACCCGGCGCCGGAGCATCCTGTCGTCCATGCCGTCCAGGTTCCCAGGCACCACTGACAACCGGCTCGCGCGGGCAGCGGGGATGATGGGGGTGCCTCCCCGGTACGGGCAGGCCCGGGAGCGAGGAGCGGCACGCATGGCACGTCGGGTACACCAGCCACAGGAGGACCAGGAGTTCGACTTCATCCTCTCGATGGCACCGGGGCCGGTCCTCGCCTACTTCTGCGGTACCTGGCCGAAGGCCCTGGAGGCGTGCCGCGCGATGGACGCGGTCGTCGGCGACCTGGCGGAGGAGTACGGCACGCGGCTCACCGCCGTCCGTACCGACATCACCCGCTGCCCGGAAACGACCAGGCGTTACGGCGTGGCCGGCGCTCCGACCGCGGTCCTGGTCAAGGACGGCGAGGTGGTCGCGAGCCAGGCAGGGCCCATGGACCGCGCGGAGTTCCGGGCCTTCCTGGACGCCCGTCTCTGAGGTCGCGGGCAGCCGGCCGGGGCCCTGTGCGCCAACTCGGGCGATCTGGCCGAAAGTGGCATAGGGGGATAGGTGCCTGAGGCATGTAATGGAATCCGGCACATCGGAACCATCGCCCGCGAGGTGCTCATGTCCTTCACGTCGGAGACCGTTGCCTTCCCCCAGGACCGAACCTGCCCCTACCACCCGCCCACCGCCTACGAACCCCTGCGGGAGAGCCGGCCGCTCTCCCGCGTCACCCTCTTCGACGGCCGCTCCGTATGGGTGGTCACCGCCCTCGCCGAGGCGCGCGCCCTGCTCGCCGACGGACGGCTGTCCACCGACCGCCGCAACGCCGGCTTCCCCGCGCCCAGCCGGCGGTTCCAGGGCGTGCAGGACCGGCGCGCCGCGCTGCTCGGGTACGACGACCCCGAGCACAACGTCCAGCGCCGCATGCTGATCCCCTTCTTCACCCTGAAGCGGACGGCGGCCCTGCGGCCGCACATCCAGCAGACGGTGGACCGGCTGATCGACGAGATGGTCGCCGCGGGCCCGCGGGCGGAGCTGGTCTCCGCCTTCGCCCTCCCGGTGCCCTCGATGGTGATCTGCGCCCTGCTCGGCGTCCCGTACGCCGACCACGAGTTCTTCGAGGGCGAGTCCCGGCGGCTGCTGCGCGGCCCGGAGCCCGCCGATGTGGAGGACGCCCGCCGCCGGCTCGACGAGTACCTCGTCGGGCTGATCGGCCGCAAGCGCCGGGAGCCCGGGGACGGACTGCTCGACGAGCTGATCGCCCAGCGCCTCGAGACCGGCGAGATCGAGGTCGGGGAACTGGCCGACTTCGCCGCGATCCTGCTGATCGCCGGCCACGAGACCACCGCCAACATGATCTCGCTCGGCACCTTCACCCTGCTGCGCCACCCCGAGCAGCTGGCCGAGCTGCGGGCGGACCCGGCGCTGCTCTCCTCGGCCGTGGAGGAACTGATGCGCTTCCTGTCGATCGCGGACGGGATGCTGCGGGTGGCGACCGAGGACATCGAGGTCGGCGGGGTCACCGTCGCCGCGGGTGACGGGGTGGTGTTCTCCACCTCCGTGATCAACCGCGACGGCACCGTCTTCGCGGACCCGGACGCGCTGGACTGGCACCGCCCCGCCCGCCACCACGTGGCCTTCGGCTTCGGCATCCACCAGTGCCTCGGGCAGAACCTCGCCCGCGCGGAGATGGAGATCGCGCTGGGCACGCTCTTCGAGCGGCTGCCGGGGCTGCGGTTGGCGGCCGAACCCGACCTGATCCCGTTCAAGCCCGGAGACACCATCCAGGGCATGGTCGAACTGCCCGTGGCGTGGTGAGGGCGGTGCCGGGCGGGCGGCTGCACGTCGAGATCGACACGGGCGTCTGCATCGGCGCGGGCCAGTGCGCGCTGACCGCCCCCGGAGTGTTCACCCAGGACGACGACGGGTTCGGCGAGGTGCTCCCGGGACGCGCGGACGGCGCCGGGAGCCCGCTGGTCCGGGAGGCGGCCCGGGCCTGCCCGGTCTCGGCCATCTCGGTGCGGGAGGGCTGAGGCCCGAAGGACGTTCGCCGCGGACACCGCCTGCCTGACGGCGCCGCTCGCCGCCGACCCCCCTCCACCGGGAGCTGCGCGAGCGGGCCCGGGCGCCGGCTGGGCACCGCGCCGTCCGGCGAGCCGCCGCGGAGCCGGCGCGCGAAGGCCCCGCCGGAGGAGACCGGCGGGGCCTTCGCTCACGGGCACGCCCCGCGAAGCGGCACTACGAGAGGGGGACCACCCGCTCGGCCTGCGGGCCCTTGGGCCCCTGGGTGACGTTGTACTCCACCTTCTGGTTCTCCTCCAGCGACCTGAAGCCGGAGGCGTCGATGGCGGAGAAGTGCACGAACACGTCGGGCCCGCCGTCGTCCTGCTGGATGAAGCCGAACCCCTTCTCCGAGTTGAACCACTTCACGGTGCCTGTTGCCATCTGGCTGATCCTTCTCGACGTTCCACTGCGGGCCGCACACGCGGCCGTCTCGATCCTGCCCAAGGGTTCCGCACAGCACACGCCGGACGCGGCCAACCGGGGGCGTGCCGCGCATTCGAACTTCTGGTCGTGTCGTCCGTGGATCGGGGGAAGGCCGGTGCGCCAGGCCCGCCGCAGCGCCTCGGCACCGCGCCTCAGGCCCGGCCCTCCGCGGCCGGCACCGGCGGGACGGAGCGGGGCCGGGCAGCAGCAGCCGCCCCGGCCCTGCGGGGTCCGCCGAGCCGGCAGCCCAGGCAGTCCGCGTGGCCGGCCCGGGCGGCGGAGTCCCGGGTGCGCCAGTCCCAGTCGGTCTCAGGGCGGGGGCCGCTCGGCTTGCCCCACCCGGCGAGGTGCAGGAGCCAGGTGACGATCCCGGCCGCGGCGACGACTGCGAGGCCGATCAGGATTCCGGGGGGCCAGGCCGCGCACACCGCGAGCCCCGCGCCGGTGAAGCCCAGGAGGGCAAGACCCGTACCGGTCCAGCCGGCAACCGTGTGGCCGAGGTCGACGTGGCCGTGCGCACTCATGGGATTCTCCCGGGGTCGGACAAGCGGCAGTAGGCTCGGAGCAAGACCTTTTATCTCACGAGCTAAGTAACTTAGATGCTAAGGAGTATTCGCGTGCAGGGCAAGCCCCGCCCCGCGGCCACGGCCGGGGAGGCGCTTTCGCGCATGGACCAGTACGTCGCCCTCGGTGTCATCGCCCAGCAGGAGGTGGCGCAGCTCCTCGGGCTGAACGTCACCGATCTGACCTGCCTGGGCCACGTCCTGGGCGCCGGGGACACCCCCCTCGCCGCCGGTGAGCTCGCCCAGCTGACGAACCTCACCACGGGCGCGGTGACCGGGGTCCTCAACCGGCTCGAACGGGCCGGGTACGCCCACCGCCGGCCCGATCCGGCCGACCGGCGCCGCGTCCGGGTGGTGCCCGACCCGGTGGCGACCGCACGGATCTTCGCCGTGTACCAGCCCTTCTACGACCGGCTCGGCGCCTTGTTCGCCGACTACACGCCCGACGAGGTCGCCGTGATCGCCGACTTCTTCGGCCGGGCCGCGGCGGAGGCCCGCGCCCACCTGGCGCTGGTACGGGCCGGGGAGCCGGGGGCCGGGCCGCAGGACGGAACGCCCGGCTCCCCCGCTGGTACCATGGGCGGTTGACCATCTCGTTTCCCGCAGCACGCACATCCTTCGAAAGGTCCTGCATGAGGAACCCGTCAGCTCATGGCCGATTCGGCGTGAAGGGCGGCGCCAAGACCGGCGGCAAGCCCGCCGCCAAGGCCCCCCGGAGCACCGGGCCGCAGGGTGAGTTCACGATGCACGAGCCGAAGGTGCCGGGACTGCCGCCGGTGACCTCCTTCTCCGAACTCGACCTGCCCGCCGAGCTGACGACGACCATGGCCCGCCTGGACGTCAAGGAGCCCTTCCCGATCCAGGCGGCGACCCTCCCCAACGCGCTGGCCGGCCGGGACGTCCTGGGCCGCGCACGGACCGGTTCCGGCAAGACCCTGGCCTTCGGCCTGGCCCTGCTCGCACGGACGGCGGGCCAGAAGGCGGATCCCAAGCGCCCGCTGGCGCTGGTCCTGGTACCGACCCGCGAACTGGCGCAGCAGGTGACCGAGGCCCTCACCCCGTACGCCGAGGCCCTCGATCTGCGGATGGCCACGGTCGTGGGCGGGCTGTCCATCGGGCGGCAGGTGAGCGCGCTGCGCGCCGGCGCCGAGGTCGTGGTGGCCACCCCCGGGCGCCTGAGCGACCTGATCGGGCGGCGCGACGCCCACCTGGAACGCGTGCGGACCACCGTGCTCGACGAGGCCGACCAGATGTGCGACATGGGCTTCATGCCCCAGGTCACCGAGATCCTCGACCAGGTGCACCACGCGGGGCAGCGGATGCTGTTCTCGGCGACCCTGGACCGCAATGTGGACCAGCTGGTGCGCACGTACCTGAAGGACCCGGTCTCGCACTCCGTCGACCCGCAGGCCGGCGCGGTGACGACCATGGACCACCACGTCCTCCACGTCCACGCGGCCGACAAGATCTCGGCGGCCACCGAGATCGCGGCGCGCGACAAGCGCGTGCTGATGTTCCTCGACACCAAGCACGGCGTCGACCAGTTCGTGAAGCACCTGCGCGCGATGGGGGTCCGGGCGGAGGGCCTGCACAGCGGCAAGTCCCAGCCGCAGCGCACCAGGACGCTGGCCCAGTTCAAGACCGGGGCGGTGAACGTCCTGGTCGCGACCAACGTCGCGGCGCGCGGCATCCACATCGACGACCTCGACCTCGTGGTCAACGTCGATCCGCCCGCCGACCACAAGGACTACCTGCACCGGGGCGGCCGTACCGCCCGGGCCGGCGAGTCCGGCCGGGTCGTCACCCTGGTCGCACCGAACCAGCGCCGGGACATGGTCCGGCTGATGTCGGACGCCCGGATCAGGCCGACGATCACCCAGGTGCGGTCCGGCGAGGCCGCCCTGAGCCGGATCACCGGTGCGAAGGCCCCCTCCGGGGTTCCGCTGTCCGGATCCGCGCCGACGGACGCCAAGGGCCGGCCCTCGGGTTCGGACCTCGGCTTCCGCGGCATCGGGACCCGCCCGGGCCGGCCGGGCCGGGGCAAGGAGTCCCGCAAGACGGCGGAGGCGCGCCAGGCCGCCGAGGCCCGCCGCGCGGCCCGGGTCCGCAAGGGCATCTGACCTGGGGCGAGCGGGGCGCGTAGCGACGCGGGGCGCGCGGTGTACCGACCCGGGGTGTGCGTGTGCGGTGTACCGTCCGCGGACCGGTGCGCCCTGTCGGGTTGGGGGGCGCCGAGTCGTGCGCCGCGTACCGCGGGCGTATGGAAAAACGCATACGCCACGGCAACGGCTCTGCGGCTCCCATGGAGCCATGAACCACAGCGCACCCCTGTCGGAACGGCCGCGCCGCACGCGCGGGGCCGTCTTCCTCGGCCTCGCGGTCCTCGCTCTGGCGAGCGCCCTGTTCGTCATCCGCCGGCCGCTCCTGATGTCCGCTCCGGCGTGCTTGGCCGGGCGGTGGCACGGCTGCTTCGACACGTTCAACGGCGTGGTGCTCATGACGCTGGTCGCGCTGCCGCTGTCCGGGCTGGTGGTGTGGGTCCTGGCGCGCCGGCGGCGGGCCGCCGGCGGGGCGGCCGCCTGGCGGACGTCGCTGGCGGAGGTGGGCATGGTGCACGGAACCGTGCCGTTCGTCTGGATGATCCTGATGCCGGGCGGCGAGGTGGGCGCCGTGCCCGGCCGGGTGAGCCTGGTACCGCTGGTGGACCTGGTCACCATGGGCCTGCTGGGGATCGCCGGCAACCTGCTGGTCTTCGCGTCGCTGGGGTTCTTCGCGCCGATGCGCTTCGCGGCGCCGGCGTCCGTGCCGCGGATCCTGGCGCTGGGGGCGGGCTGCTCGGTCCTGGTCGAGACGGCGCAGTACGTGCTGCGGCTGGACCGGGTGTCCTCCGTGGACGACGTCCTGGTCAACGCCGCCGGCGCGCTGCTGGCCGGGCTGGCGTCGCGCCGCTGGTGGCGGACCGCGGCGCAGGCGCCGGCGGACCGGCCGCGCCTCGCGCCGGCAGCGGCGGGCTGAGCCGTGGGCCCGCCGCCGTCCACACACCGGCGGTATCCCGTGCTGCTCAGGTCCTGTCGTCGAAGTGGCGCCGGTCAGGCCCGCGGCGTCCGGTGCCGTGCATCGCACGGCGCAGGGGCGCCCGCGTACGGGACGTACGCGGGCGCCCCCGACAACGCGGCGAGGTGCGGTGCCGGGCGCCGCGGGCCAGGCGGGACTTCGACGACAGGACCTAGGCTTCGGACATGCGCGTACTGATCGTGGAGGACGAGCCCTACCTGGCCGAGGCCGTCCGTGACGGCCTGCGGCTGGAGGCGATCGCCGCCGACATCGCCGGCGACGGCGACCGCGCCCTGGAGCTGCTCGCCGTTCACTCCTACGACCTGGCGGTCCTCGACCGCGACATCCCCGGCCCCTCCGGCGACGAGGTCGCCCGGCGCATCGTCGCCTCCGGCAGCGGCATGCCGATCCTGATGCTCACCGCCGCCGACCGGATGGACGACAAGGCGTCCGGGTTCGGTCTCGGCGCCGATGACTACCTCACCAAGCCGTTCGAACTGCGGGAGCTCGTCATGCGCCTGCGGGCATTGGACCGCAGGCGCGCCCACGCCCGGCCGCCGGTGCGGGAGATCGGGGGCCTGCGCGTCGACCCCTTCCGCCGGGAGGTCTTCCGCGACGGGCGCCACGTGGCGCTCACCCGCAAGCAGTTCGCGGTGCTCGACGTCCTCGTCAGCGCGGAAGGGGGCGTCGTCGGCGCCGAAGAGCTGCTGGAGCGGGCCTGGGACGAGAACGCCGACCCCTTCACCAACGCGGTCCGCATCACCGTCTCCGCCCTGCGCAAGCGGCTCGGCGAACCCTGGGTCATCGCCACCGTGCCGGGGGTCGGCTACCGGATCGCCGCCGACGCCGACCCCCACCCCGGACCCGCACGTCCCGGCGGTACGCATGCGTAGGCGGTCCGGGCTCAGCGTCCGGCTGAAGCTCACCCTGAGCTACGCCGGGTTCCTCGCCGTCGCCGGCGCACTGCTGCTCGCCGTGGTGTGGGGGTTCCTGCTGCGCTACGTGCCCGACAACTCGCAGGGGCTGCTCGGGGTCTCGCCGAACCGCTACCTCCTCGTGCGCACCTTCGCCCCCGCCGCAGCCGTGGCGATGGCCTTCCTCCTCGTGTTCGGCCTGGTCGGGGGGTGGCTGCTCGCCGGCCGGATGCTGGCCCCGATGACCCGGATCACGGCGGCGGCGCGGCTGGGCGGGGCCGGCTCGCTGTCCCACCGGATCGGCATGGCAGGCCGCCGGGACGAGTTCCGCGAACTCGCCGACGCGTTCGACACCATGCTGGAACAACTCGAGTCGCACGTCGCCGAGCAGCGGAGGTTCGCCGCGAACGCCTCCCACGAGCTGCGGACCCCGCTGGCCATCTCGCAGACGCTGCTCGACGTCGCCCGCAAGGATCCGACGCGGGACCGGGACGAGCTCCTGGCCCGCCTGCAGGCCGTCAACACGCGCGCGATCGACCTCATCGAGGCGCTGCTGCTGCTCAGCCGCAGCGAGGGCGGCGGCCTCGTCCGCGAGAGCGTCGACCTCTCCCTGCTCGCCGAAGAGGCCGCCGAAACCCTGCTCCCCCTCGCCGAACAGCGCGGCATCACGCTGGACGTCACCGGCGCGGCGACCCGGACCGGGGGCTCGGCGGAGCTCCTGCTGAGGATGGTGACGAACCTCGTCCAGAACGCCGTCGTCCACAACCTTCCCGCGGGCGGCACGGTGACGGTCCACACCGGGGCGGAGGGCGGGGCGAGCGTGCTGCGGGTCGAGAACACGGGCCCGCCGGTACCGCCGGAACTGCTGCCGACCCTCACCGAGCCCTTCCAGCGCGGAACGCAACGCGCCCGCACGGACGAACACGCCGGCGTCGGCCTCGGCCTGGCCCTCGTGCACAGCATCGTCCGCGCCCACACGGGAACCCTCGCCCTCACGCCGCGCCCCACCGGCGGCCTCACCGTGACGATCCACCTGCCGGCCGGCCCGTAAAGACCACCCGGGGCGGGATGCTCCTCAGACGCCGGCGGACAGCCGGGCGGCGGCCTCGTCCCAGGGCCCGGGCTCAGCCACGTCGTCCCGGTCGTCGCCGTCCTCCTCGAACCAACCCCAGCCGGCGAGCCAGGTCTCCAGCCAGCCCGCCAGGCTGCTGGAGTCGAGGAACCAGCAGCCCTCCCACGACGCACCGCCGTACGCGTTCGGTTCGAAGAGCAGCACCTGACCGTCCGGGCTGGAACAGTCGACAGCGGCGTACATGCCGCAACCCCAGGTCCCGGCGGCGGGTGTCTGCTCAGACGCCGTCGGTCTCGCGGGGTTCCTCATCGGGATCCGGCAGCGGTGCGCCGGTCTCCAGGAGGGTCTTCAGGCTGGAGGCGAGCAGCGGCCAGGCCCGCCCGCACATGCCGATCAGGGTGCCGCCGGGTTCGAAGCCCTCGTGCAGGATCGTCAGCCGCGCGAGCGTGTCGCCGACCGGCTCGATCTCGTACGTCACCTTCGTGCGCCGTTCCCCGGCCAGGCGGGCCCGCAGCTCCTCGTCGATCCCCGCCGAGGCCGCCCACTGCGGCGAGAAGGTGTGCCAGGTGTAGGACAGCAGCCGGTCCGGGATGCAGTCCAGGACCACCTGCTCGGGGTCGCTGGTTCGGGCCCCCCGCTCCACCCAGTCCATCGGCGAGCCCACGGCCCAGTCGGTGTCGAAGCTCAGACCCCAGTACCGGCGGGTGAAGGCGGGCTCGGTGAGGGCCTGCCAGACCCGGTCCGGGTCGGCCTGGATGTACAGGGTGTAGGTGATCGCGCTGTCGCTCATGGCCCCATGCTGCGGGACCGCGGACGCGGGAGGCCGGATTTCCCGATCATGGCGACGGCTGCGGCCCGGCTCGCCGGGCCCGGCGGGCGTCCCTCAGGGCGGGGCAGGTCGGCGGGCTCGGCGAAGTGGCTGCCGGGAACCGCGTCCCAGGCGGGAAGCCGGGCGCTCCCGCAGGGATCCGGTCCACGGCGAGGCCGCGCGGATGCTGGTGCTCCCGGCTCCTCGCGCAGGCGCCGCGTCCACCGTCCCGCCGGGCGGGAACCGGTCGGAGCGGCGGTCGACGGCCGGTGCGGGGACCCGCCCGTCCGTGTCGGTGACGCAGGGCCACAGCCACGACCACACCCACGGCCGCGGTCCACAGGGTCGCGCGAGGCCCGTACGGCCGCCGGGTTCACCCGGGTCAACGCCGCCCGGTCCCCGCTGCCCGGTCCCGGCCGGGCGGGGACCCGTCGGACACGGACCCGTCCGACGGAACTCCGTGCACCGTCGGAGGACCCCTCCGACGGTGCAACACCCGGCGCGGCGGCCCTTTTCCAGCGTGCCTGCGCGGCGCGAGCACCCCCGTGCGGGCACCCGCTTCGCCGCCCCATCCTCCTTATGACCGGGTTACGCAGGCCCTGCTACCTTCCGGAGGCGGACTGGCGGCCTGAAAACCGCCGGTCCGACCAACGTCACAAGGCCGAACCGGCACCCGTACGGGTGACGGGGGCACTCTGCGCGCGGGCGGTGCGGCAGGGTGGGCGGATGCAGCTGTGCCGGGCCCTGACCCTGACCCTCGCCGCCCTCACCATGACCACCGGATGCGTGACGGTGCGCCCCACCGCGCCGTCGGACGCACCGCGCCCGGGGCCTGCGGAAGCACGGCCCGTTCCTGCTCAACCGGCGCCCCTGGCCATGCCGTTGGGCCGTCTGCCGGTCCCGGAGTCCGCATCCCCGCCCTCCCCCGCGTCGCCCGCGGCCGCGCCCGGCGCCACTCGCCAGGAGCGGCCCGCGCGCCGGCCCCGGGCGGCCAAGCCCGTGCGTTCCGCCCGCCCCGCTCCCCCGCCCAAGCCCCGCAAGCGGCAGGCGGCAAAGCCGGCGGACGGGCCCGCCGCGCCGCGGCACGCCTACGGCATGGCGGCAGTGTGCGAGGCGGCCCGCGGCACGGTGCCGCCCGCCCTCGTGGCCCTGTGCCGCCGGGCATGATCCCGAAGACCCGGCCCGGGTCGGGGTGGCACAGTGCCGGGCACCCGTTATTCGATGGAGGAGGCTGCCCCCGGATACCTAGAGTGACGGTGCCCACGTCGTCGAGCAGGAGCGGACCATGCGCACGCACTACCCCCGCACACCGCACCTGCCGTGGTCGCCGGGGGCCGCGCCGGACGACGTCCGGGTCGGCGGCCCGGATGCGCTCGCGGGGCTGGCCGGGCGCGAGGTCGTGGTGACCGAGAAGCTCGATGGGGAGAACACCACCCTCTACGCGGACGGCCTGCACGCCCGCTCCCTCGACTCGGCGCACCACCCGTCCCGGGCGTGGGTCAAGGGTCTCCAGGGCCGGATCGCCGCGCGGATCCCGGCCGGATGGCGGGTGTGCGGGGAGAACCTGTACGCCCGGCACTCGCTCGCGTACGAGGACCTCGACAGCTGGTTCTACGGGTTCTCCGTGTGGGACGGGGAGCGCTGCCTGGACTGGGACGCGACCGTACGGTTCCTGCGCGGGCTCGGGGTGCCCACGCCGCGCGTGCTGTGGCGGGGGACGTTCGACGCACGCGCGCTGCGCAGGCTGAAGCCGGACACCACACGGCAAGAGGGCTACGTGGTCCGGACGGTGGACGGTTTCGGCTACGAGGACTTCGGCCGGTGCGTGGCCAAATGGGTGCGCGGCGGGCACGTACAGACGGCGACGCACTGGATGTTCGCGCCGGTCGTGCCGAACGGGCTCGGTCCGGCCGCCCCGTTGTGGGCGGTCCGGTCTGGGGCCGCCGCCGGTGCGGCGGAGCTGCTGGCGGCGGTCGGGATGACCGGTGACGCATGGGGCACCGACGGCGCCGACCACGTCGACGGCCACATCGACGGCCAGGCATCCGCCGCCGAGGTGTGTGCCGATGTCACCGCCCGGTTGGACGCCTCGGGCCGGACGGGCGATGACCGGCTGGCCGGGGTGCTGGCCGCCGCGCTGCACCGCGCCCCGCGCGCCCGGATCGCGGCGCGGCTCGCCGGCGGACCGCTCGGGATGGAGCTCGCGCGGCGGGTGGCGGACCTCGTCGGGCTGTACCCGTACCTCCAGCGGCCGTTCGCCGACTCCGAGCGGCGGGCCGGACTGGTCCGCATGGCCGCCGCCGCCGATCCGGGGGTGCTGCACGCCCTCGCCGCCGCGACGGCCGGCGAGGACGCGCAGGCCCGCGCGAGCGTGGAGTGGTCCGCGCTGTACGCCGAGGAGGCGGGCCTGCTCGGTCCCGATCCCCTCGGCCCGCTGCGCTCGGAGCTCGGGGAGCGGCTGTCCGGGCTCGGTCCGGACGCGGCCGACCGCTGCTGGGCCGAGGCCCGGCGGGCCTTCGCGCAGGGCCGGATCGCCACGGCGGAGGAGGCGGTGGCGGCGACCTGGCGCTGGCGTGAGGGAACGTTTCTCCGGCTGGTGCAGCTGTCCGGCCCCTCCGGCAGCGGCAAGAGCACCTTCGGTCGCGCCCTGCCCGGCGTGGACGCGTACATCGGTCTCGACGAGCTGCGGTCCGCCCGGGGCTCCCGCGCGGATCAGCGGGCGAACGCGCAGGTGCTGAGCGAGGGCCTCGACCGGCTCGACGCCGCGCTGGCCCGCGGGGGCACCGTCGTGTGGGACGCCACCTCCCTGACCGATCAGCAGCGCGGACTGGCGGGCTCGGTCGCCCGCCGCCGCGACGCGCTGGTCACCCATGCCGTCGTCCTGGTGGACGAGGAGGAGCTGCGGCGGCGCAACACCGTGCGCCCGCATCCCGTGCCTCCGCAGGTGCTGGAGTCCCAGCTGCACCGGTTCAGCCCGCCGTATCCCGGTCAGGCGCACCGGACCTGGTACATCGGCGCGGGCGGAACCGTCGAGGACACGGCCGGCGCGCTGGCCGTGAAGGGCGGCGAGCTGTGATGCGCACCAGTGAGGAGGTCTACCACCAGGTCCGCTGGGACCCCCGGTTCGATCCCGCCCGGTTCGTCCTCGGGCTGCTCCAGCGCGGAACCGCCCCCAAGCGGGTGCCGCTGCCGTCGTTCGTGCCGGGCGGCGACATTCCGTGGCACCGCGTGCTGTTCGTCGAGGCGGACGGGGAGCTGGTGTGGGACCGGGCGACGGGGGTGGACCGGATCGGCGCCACCCGGGCCGGACGCGTGCGCGATCCGCGCCTGCTGCGGGCGCCGTTCTTCACCGCCCGCACCCCGCACGCCTGGGATCCGGCGGACGGCGGCGCATGGCGCCCGGCGCCCGCACCCGCCCCGCGCGGCACCGCGGCCGATGCTCCGGCCGCGGTGCGGCTGCTGACCTGGAACACCCTCTGGGACCGCTACGACGGCCCGCTGATCGCCACCGCCCGCCGCAGGCCCCTGCTGCTGGCCGACCTGGCGGCGGCCGACGCCGATGTCATCGCGCTCCAGGAAGCCGAACCCGAGCTGCTGCGCCTGCTGTTGCGGACGGACTGGGTGCGGGCCGGCTACACGCTCGGTACGGATCCGGGTGGCCGGGACGTCGCCGAGTGCGGGCTGCTGGTGCTCAGCCGGCTTCCTCTGCGGGAGGCCGGACTACACGTGCTCGGCCCCCACAAGGCGGTCGCCGCCGTGACGGTGGACACCGCGGCCGGGCCGCTCGTCGTCGCCGCCACCCACCTGACCAGCGACCACACGCAGGACGGGGCGAGCCGGCGACGGGCCGAACTGGCCCGTCTCGCCGAGGGGCTGAGCGGGGTCGAAGCCGACGTGGCGCTGCTGGGGGACTTCAACGACGGCGGCTCGGGGGCCGACGGACCGGCGGCCGCGCTGGGCATGCGGGACGCCTGGAGCGACGTGCACGGGCCGGGGGACGACACGCCCACCTTCGACCCGGTGGCGAACCCGCTCGCCGCAGTGGGCTCGTTGTCCGGCCGGGCGGCGCGGCTGGACCGGATCCTGCTGAGGACCGCGGGGGCGGCGCGGGTGACCCGGGCGGCCCTGCGCGGTGACGTGCCGGGCCCGGACGGCCTGTTCGTCTCGGACCACTACGGGGTGGAGGCCACGGTCGATTTCGGCGGCCCCGGCCCCGCCCGGCTCGACGCGCGGGCGACGGCGCGCACGGCCGTGGCCTGGTTGCCGCCCCGCCTCCCGGAGGCGGCGCACGCGCTGCGCCGCGAGCACGACCCTGGGGCGGACCGCTGGCCCGCCCACGTCAACCTGCTCTTCGGCTTCGTCCCGGAGTCCTCGTTCGAGGAGGCCGTGCCCCTGCTGGCCGACGCGGCGGCGTGCACACCGCCGTTCACGGCGCGCCTGGAGGGGGTGCACAGCTTCGGCCACCGGGAGGACGCGGCCGTCTGGCTGGACCCCGCGGCGGGGGGCGACGCGCCGTGGCAGGAGCTGCGGCAGGAACTCGTACGGCGCTTCCCCGGGTGCCGTGGGCGCGCCGAGGACTACACCCCGCACCTGACCCTGGGGCGCAGCCGCGACCCGCAGCGGGCGGTCGCGGAGTTCGCCGCCCGGCTCGGCGGCGGGATGAACGTGCGGGTCGGGGAGCTGGCCGTGCTGTCTCGGCGCGGGGACGGGCCGATGCGGACCCGGGCGGTGGTGGAGCTGGGCACGGGGCGGGTCCGGTGGCTGCCGGAGCGCGCACTCGGGGGTCGTCTGCCGGAGTACGCGCTCGGGGATCCGGTGGCGGAGCAGGCGCTCGGGGATCGAGTGCCGGAGTACGCGGTCGGGGATCCGGTGGCGGAGCAGGCACTCGGCGGTGCAGCCGGTCACCCCGTGACCCGGGGCGTCGCACCCGACCGGCGAGCCGCCGCGCTCGCCGTCCGGATCGCGGAGGCGCTCGGCGACGGCGCGGTGTGGGAGGCCGGTTCCCGGCGGATGGGGTGCGCGCTCCCCGGCGCCGACCTCGACCTGGTGGCGGCCGTGCCGGGCACCGCGGACATCGGGGAGGTACGGCAACGGCTCGCCGCGGCGCTGCCGGAGGCGGTACGGCTGCGCGAGGTGACGGGCGCCCGGGTGCCGGGGCTCCGGTTGAGCGCGGCGGGCCTGGACGTGGACCTGGTGGTCGTCCCCACCGGCGCGCTGGAGCCCGCGGCGGCGGTGGCGCGCCGTGCCGAACTGGGCGGGGCCGCCGGGGTGGCGCTGAGCGCGGTGAGCGATGCCGAGGCGGTGGTGGGCTTCGTGGGGCCGGAGCACGCCGCCTTCGCCCGCCTGGCCCGGACGGTCAAGGCATGGGCGCGGGCCCGGGGGCTGGACTCGGCTCCGTTCGGTGGGCTTCCGGGGCTGGCCTGGGCGGTACTTGCGGCCCGTACGGTGCGCGCGGCCGCCGACCGGTCCCCCGCGGCCCTGCTGCTCGACTTCTTCGGGAGCTGGGCTGCCTGGGACTGGCGCGAGCCGGTCGGCATGGACCGGGCGGCACTGCCGCCCGTACCGTCCGGCACGACGTCGGCCGCGGCGCCGGACCCGGTGACCGTCCTCACCCCCTCCGCGCCGGTCCGCAGCTGCACGGCCCAGGTGGGACCGGCGGTGCGGGATCTGCTGGGGCGGGAGCTGTACCGGGCGTGGGAACTGCTGGAAGCCGACCCGGGCGCCCTCGACGCCGTCCTGGCCGCGCCACCGCTGCACCGCCGGCACGCCGCGTGGGCGGTGGTGAGCGTATCCGCGCCCGCGGGGCGCGAGTTCGACGCCGCCCTGGGGCGGGTGCGCGGCCGGATGCGGGCCCTGCTGGGCGCCCTGGAAGAGGCGGGCGTCGCGGACGCGCACGCCTGGCCGCATCCCTTCGAGGCGGGCCCGGGATCGGCCCGGTACGCGATCGGGCTCGGTTCGGCGCCTCCCGACGCGGCGGGTCTCGCCGCGGTCACCGCGCCCTGGTCGCGGGGCCTCACGGGTGTGGAAACGGCATGGGCCGATTGCGGGGAGGTACCGGACCTGCACCGTGCAGGCGACGAGTAACGAACACACGGCATCGTTCGGCTCCTCCGAGCGGACACTTCCCGAAGGCTGACCCGGCTCCGCCCCGCGTCCGGCGGGGCCGGCGGGACGGGGCGGTCAGAGCATCAGTACAGCCAAGCGAAGTTTTTTCGTCAACACTTTTCACAAGGATTGAAGAAACTCCGAGTTCACGGGCCTGATGCACCGTTGACACACGATTTGATCTTCAGTTCGTGAACGCCGAAACCCTTGACGGCCCTCGCGGCGGGCAGTTCACTCACGCTTCGATCCCCCGGATCCAAGCGTCAGGAGTCCCCCCGCATGCCCCTCCTCTCCGATCGCCCGCCGCGCCTCACCGCGACGGCGCTCGCCGCCGCCCTGGTCGCGGCCCTCCTCGTCCTGCTGCCGGGCACCGCCGCCCAGGCGGCTCCGGTGCTGCTCTCCCAGGGCAAGCCCGTCACGGCCTCCAGCATCGAGAACGCCGGGACACCGGCCGGCGCGGCCGTCGACGGCGACAACGGCACCCGCTGGTCAAGCCAGTTCGCCGACCCGCAGTGGATACAGGTCGATCTCGGCGCCCCGGCCCAGCTGAGCCAGGTGGTCCTGCGCTGGGAGGCCGCCGCCGCCAAGGCCTACCGCGTCGAGCTGTCCGCGGACGGCACCAACTGGTCCACCGCGGCCTCGACCACCACCGGTACCGGCGGCACCGTCACCCACGACATCACCGGCACGGCACGCTACGTCCGCGTGTACGGGACGCAGCGCACCACCGGATACGGCTATTCCCTCTGGGAGTTCCAGGTCTACGGCACCACCGGCGGCGGGCCGGTCATCCCCGGTGGCGGCGACCTCGGCCCGAACGTGATCGTCTTCGACCCCTCCACGCCGAACATCCAGGCCAAACTGGACGAGGTGTTCCGGCAGCAGGAGTCGGCCCAGTTCGGCTCGGGCCGCTACCAGTTCCTGTTCAAGCCCGGCACCTACAACGGCCTGAACGCCCAGATCGGTTTCTACACCTCGATCTCGGGCCTCGGCCTCAACCCCGACGACACCACCATCAACGGCGACGTGACCGTGGACGCGGGCTGGTTCGGCGGCAACGCCACCCAGAACTTCTGGCGTTCGGCCGAGAACCTGGCGCTGAACCCGGTCAACGGCACCAACCGCTGGGCGGTCTCGCAGGCGGCACCCTTCCGCAGGATGCACGTCAAGGGCGGCCTGAACCTGGCGCCCAACGGCTACGGCTGGGCCTCCGGCGGGTACATCGCCGACTCCAGGATCGACGGCCAGGTCGGGAACTACTCGCAGCAGCAGTGGTACACCCGTGACAGTTCCATCGGCGGCTGGTCCAACGCGGTGTGGAACCAGGTGTTCTCCGGAACCCAGGGCGCGCCGGCGCAGTCGTACCCGAACCCGCCCTACACCACGCTGGACACCACCCCCGCGTCCCGGGAGAAGCCCTTCCTCTACCTGGACGGCAACGACTACAAGGTCTTCGTCCCGGCCAAGCGCACCAACGCCCGCGGCACCTCCTGGGGCAACGGCGCACCGCAGGGCACCTCGGTGCCGCTGAACCAGTTCTACGTGGTCAAGCCGGGCGCGAGCGCGGCGACGATCAACGCGGCGCTGGCGCAGGGCCTGCACCTGCTGTTCACGCCGGGCGTCTACCACGTGAACCAGACCATCCAGGTCAACCGGCCCGACACCATCGTCCTCGGCCTCGGCCTCGCCACGATCATCCCGGACAACGGGGTGACCGCGATGAAGGTCGCCGACGTGGACGGCGTCAAGCTCGCCGGGTTCCTGATCGACGCGGGCACCGTCAACTCGCCGAGCCTGCTGGAGGTCGGCCCGGCCGGCGCCTCCGCCGACCACGCGGCGAACCCGACCACCGTGCAGGACGTCTTCATCCGGGTCGGCGGCGCGGGCGCCGGCAAGGCCACGCTCGGCATGGTGATCAACAACGACGACACCATCGTCGACCACACCTGGATCTGGCGGGCCGACCACGGCGACGGGGTGGGCTGGGAGACCAACCGCTCCGACTACGGGTTCCGGGTGAACGGCGACGACGTCCTGGCCACCGGCCTCTTCGTCGAACACTTCAACAAGTACGACGTGGAGTGGAACGGGGAGCGCGGTCGGACGATCTTCTTCCAGAACGAGAAGGCGTACGACGCCCCCAACCAGGCCGCGATCCAGAACGGCTCGATCAAGGGATACGCGGCCTACAAGGTCGCGGACTCGGTCAACACCCACGAGGGCTGGGGCCTGGGCAGCTACTGCTACTACAACGTCGACCCGACGATCCGTCAGGAACACGGCTTCCAGGCACCGGTGAAGCCCGGTGTGAAATTCCACGACCTGCTCGTGGTCTCGCTTGGCGGCAACGGCCAGTACGAGCACGTCATCAACGGGATCGGCGCCCCGACCTCGGGCACCTCGACCATTCCCTCCACTCTCGTCTCGTTCCCCTGACCTGACCCACCCCTGACCCCGCCACGACGCGGGGCGGCCCGACGGCCGCCCCGCGTTTTCCGGACCGCTTGGGAGAGCGCTCTCCCACCGTGTCCGCAGAGCCGGCACGACGACCCGCAGCACGACCCGCAGCACGACCAGTACCACGCACGGCGCCAGAACCGGCGCCGCCTCTCCCTTCCGCCCCTCACGAAGGAGCTGCAGCGATGAAACTCCGCCCGCGGACCCCGTCCGCCGCCATGGTCTCGGTGGCCTTCGCCGTGACTGCCGCCGCCGGCCTCAGCGGCATCGCCCTGACCGCCCAGGCCTCCCCCGACTCCGGTGCGGCCGTGCACGCGACCATGGACCACACCGCCGTGGCCCCACTGGCCGGCGGCGACGACCCGGACGGTGACGGCTACATCCCGGCCGTGCCGCAGGTCACCGGAGTCACCCCGTCCTGGAACAACCCTCCGGACCGGTACTTCCACGAGTTCCAGGCCAACTGCGCCGTCACCCGGACGGCGTCCGACGACCCGATCGTCTACGCGGGCCGCCCCGGCGCCTCCCACAACCACACCTTCATGGGCAACACCACGACCGACGCGTTCAGCACGACCGCCTCGCTTTCCGCGGGCAGGACGGCCTGCAACGCCCCGGGCGACCTCTCCGGCTACTGGATGCCGACCCTCTACAACGGCAACCAGCCGGTCCTGCCGACCGGGCCGCAGGTGATCTACTACAAGACGGGTGTCACCGACTACAAGAGCGTGCGCCCGTTCCCCAAGGGCCTGCGCTTCCTGGTCGGCAGCCCGTCGCAGACGGCCGCCGAGTTCCGCGCCCACCGCGGCTGGGTGGAGGGCTGGGAGTGCGGGGACAGCTTCAAGAACACGGAGTTCCCCGCACACTGCCCGGCCGGCACCCAGCTCAACATCCGCATGCAGTCCCCGAGTTGCTGGGACGGCCGGTTCCTGGACACCCCCGACCACAAGGCCCACATGGCCTATCCGGTCGTGAAACCCGGCACCAACGACAACGTGTGTCCCGCCGGCCACCCCGTCGCCGTGCCCATGGTCGAGTTCAAGATGGCCTTCCCCGTGAGCGGTGACATGTCGCAGGTCAGGCTGTCCAGCGGCAGCGGGCACTCCTTCCACTACGACTTCTTCAACGCCTGGGACGACCGGACGCTGAACGCCCTGGTCGAGCACTGCATCAAGGGCGGCCTCCAGTGCAACGCCCGCGGCTACGACGAGACGCACCCGGAGGCGGGCGCCGCCCTGGGCCCGGACTACCGGCTCCCGTAAATCCCGGCTCCGGCCCCGGCCCGGCCGCGACCGGACCGGCCGGCAGCTCCTCCGCGGAATCCGCGCGCCGCCCCTCTCCGGGCGGCGCGCGGTCACGTGCGCGCCGACGGCCGCGCTCAGACCTCGATGACGATCTTGCCCGCCGTGTGTCCGCCCTGGCTGAGCTCGAAGGCCGCCGCCAGCTCGGCCAGCGGGAAGGTCCGCGCGACGGTCACCCTGAGCCGGCCGTCCTCGACGAGCCGGCCCAGCTCCTCGAGGTCACCGCCGACCGGCCGCACCCACATCCACTCGCCGCCCGAGCCGGTCACCGTGGGATCGGCGATGGAGGCGTGCCGGCCGTCGTCGTGCAGCACCCTGCGGGTGACGTCGAGGACGCCGCCGACGAAGTCCGCGACGACGGTCGCGCCGTCGGGGGCGAGGTCGAGGACCCGCTCGGCGAGCCCGTCCCCATAGGCGACGGGTTCGGCGCCGAGCTCGCGCACGCGGTCGTGGTTGCGCGGGGAGGCGGTGCCGATGACCCGGGCCCCCAGGGCGCGGGCGATCTGCACGCCGAAGGAGCCGACGCCGCCCGCGGCCCCGTGGATCAAGACCGTGTCGTCCTTGCCGGTGCGCAGCCGGGTCAGCACCTGGTAGGCGGTGAGCCCGGCGAGCGGGAGGGCGGCCGCCTCGGCCCAGCCGAGCGAGGCGGGCTTGTGCGCGAGGGCCCGGACGGGCACGGTGACGAACTCGGCGCACGTCCCGCCGTGCACGTAGTCCTTGCGGACGTAGGCCATCACCTCGTCGCCCTCGGCGAACTCGGGCGTGTCGATGCCGACCCGTTCGACGGTGCCGGAGACGTCCCAGCAGGGCACCACGGGGTACACGACGTCCATGAGGGCGTCGAGGCCGCCGCCCATGATCTTCCAGTCGACCGGGTTGACCGAGGCGTACTTCACGCGGACGAGCACTTCGCCCGGGCCGACCTTGGGGACCGGGAGCCGGGTCTCCTTCAGTACCTCCGTTCCGCCGTACGTCTCGTACGCCATCGCCCGCATGGTGTCGTCCTGCGCCATGTTCCGACCTCTCCGTGAGCTGCTGGGCCCGCCCCGGGCCCATCCCACCACGTGCCCCGCTCCCGGCCCGACAACGGTCGCGGGTATGTTGCGAAGCCATGTCACTGCGGAAGGGGCCGGATGACCACGGGGCGTAGCGGGCGAACGGTGCGGGACCTGCGGCGGGGGAACCGGAGCGCCGTCCTGCAACGGCTCTACTTCGGCGGGCCGATGAGCCGCCAGGAACTGGGTCCCGCCACCGGGCTGAGCTCCGGGTCCGTCAGCAACGTCGTCGGCGCGCTGGTCGCGGACGGACTGCTGGAGGAGGCCGGGATCGTCGACTCCGACGGCGGACGGCCCCGCACCCTGCTGCGGGTGGCCCCCGCCAGCGCCCACATGATCGGCGTCGACGTCGGCGAAACCCGGGTCCGCGTCGAGCTGTTCGACCTGACCCTCACCGAACTGGCGCGGGCGGAGGTGCCGTTGTCACCGCGCGGCTGCTACGACGTGGGGTCCGTCGTCGACCACGTCCGGCACGGCATCGGGACGGTGCTCGCCGAGGCCGGCGTCGGCACGGAGCGGCTGCTGGGCGTGGGCGTCGGGGTGCCGGGCATCGTGGACCGCGACGCACCCGGCGGGAGCGTGGTGCACGGCCAGACCATCGGCTGGGACGCCGTACCGCTGGAGCGGCTGCTGCGCGCGACCGGAGCGCTGCCGGAGGAGGTCCCCTACCTCATCGACAATGGCGCGCGGACCCTGGGCCAGGCCGAGATGTGGTTCGGCGCGGGCCGCGGGGCACGGGAGGCGGTTGTCGTGCTCTTCGGCTCCGGCGTGGGCGCGAGCCTGGTCACCGACGGCTCCCCGGACGGCGGGACCACGCAGGGCACCCCCCTGGAGTGGGGTCACCTCACCGTCTCCGTACGCGGACGGCGCTGCCGATGCGGGGCACTGGGCTGCCTGGAGGCGTACACCGGCGCCGAGGCCCTGCTGGCGCGCTGGGCGGAACGCGGCGGGGCGGCGGACGGCCGCCCGGTGGACTCGGTGGACGAGGAGGAGGCCCTGTCCGCCCTGCTCGCCGCAGCCGGCACGGGGGACGCGGTGGCACGGGAAGTGCTGGAGGAGACCGCGGAGTACCTGGGGGCGGGGCTGTCCGACCTGATCAACCTGTTCCAGCCGGAGCGCATCCTGATCGGCGGCTGGGCGGGGCTCATGCTCGGCCCGCACATCCTGCCGTCGGTCCGCGGGCACGCGACCCGGTACGCGCTGCGCCATCCGGCCGACCGGGTCACCATCGGCCTCGGTTCCCTCGGCCCCGACGCGGTCACGGTCGGCGCGGCCACCCTGCCCCTCTCGGCGTTCTTCGCCGCGGGCGGCCGCCGAGCGGCCCCCGAGCCCCGGCCCGAGCCACCGGGCTGGCGCACGGCCATGGAGGTCCGCGGCGCGGAACGGTAGCCGCGCGTCCTCCGTTGTGCGGCTGCGCCGGAGCGGATCAGGCGGAGTCGCGGACCACCAGGGCGGGCGGGAACAGGACCGAGGCCGGTTCCGGGGCGGCGGTGCCCGCGACCCGCTCCAGGAGCAGGCGGACCATCTCCGCCGCCATGTCCTCCACCGGCTGGCGTACGCTCGTCAGCCGGGGCCGGCAGGCGGATGCCGCGCCGGAGTCGTCGAAGCCGACGACCGCCACGTCCCGCGGGATCCGGCGGCCGTGCTCCTTCAGCACCAGGCAGGCTCCCTGGGCCATCAGGTCGTTCGCGGCGAACACCCCTTCCAGGTCGGGCTGTTCGGCCAGCAGGCGGCGCATCGCGCGCTCCCCGCCGTCGAGCGTGAAGTCCCCTTCGGCGACGCGGAGCACGGTGGGGCGGTCGAAGCCGGGGGCGGGGTGGCGAGCGGGGCCAGGGTCGGGGTCACGGTCGCGGTCGCGGTGGGAGCGGGGGGCGCAGCCGGGGTTCCGGTCGTCACGCGGTGCGTCCCCGCCGCCGCTGCCTCCCGCCACCGCCTCGCGGAAGCCCGCCACCCGCTCCCGGCTGGCCGGCACGTCCGCCGGGCCCCCGATCACCGCGAGTCTGCCGCGGCCCAGCGCGAGCAGGTGCCGGGCCGCCAGCGCTCCGCCCTCCCGTTGGCGCAGGTCCACGTGGTCGAGCGCCACCCCCGCGGGGGGCGTCGCGAACAGCACCGCGGGCAGGGCGGCGGCCGCGAGCATCCCCGGCAGCGGATCCCGGGCATGGGTGGTGACGAGCAGGGCTCCGTCCGCGCTGCCCTGCCCCAGGTAGGCGAGCACCTGCGCACGGTCCTCCGCGGTGTCGGCGAACATCAGGACCGGGTGCACACCGGCCGGTCGCAGCGCGCGGACGACCCCGCTGACCACGCGCCCGAAGAACGGGTCCTCGAACACCCCGGCGGCGAACCCGTCCCGCGCGCCGGCCGTGCCCGAGCCCGCGCCGGAGACCACCAGGGCGACGGTCCCGGACCGGCGCGTCACCAGGGACCGGGCGGCGCGGTTCGGCACGTACCCGGTCGCGGCGACGGCCCGCTGGACCGCCTGCCGGATGGCCGGGTCCACGTTCCGGACGCCGTTGACCACCCGGGACACCGTGGCCCGCGACACCCCCGCCGCACGGGCCACGTCCTCCAGGGTCGGCGATCCACCCGCCCCGGCTCCCGCTCCCGCCGGGCGCTTTCCCGTACGTCCCCCCGTGTCCATGGCCGCACTGTAGCGGCCGGGTGACGCGGTCCCGGCGGGGCGGGTGTGCGGCGAGCGGTGTGCGGGCAGCGGGCAGTCGGGAGTAGGCGTACCGACGGCGCGGGTCCGGCCCGGTAGGTGGGCCCGGGCCCCGCCGCGGATCACTCGTACTCCGTGCCGCCCTTGCGGGTCAGGTACGCCGGGCTGACCGCCTTGGCTATCGCGCGGCCGCCCACGACCGGGCTGTGGCGTTCCGTCGCCGGGCGGATGACGACCCCCTCGCGCAGGTGCACGCCCCGCCCGGACACGGTCTCCCGGCCGGTGGCCACCTCCAGCACCGTGTCGAGCTCGTACGGTCCCTCGTACAGCCTCGGCACAAGCGGCAGTTCGCCCTCCGCCAGGACCTCCGCCGGGTCCAGCCACCGCACCTGCCCGTCGATCTCCGCGGACACGTCGAAGACCGCGTACCCGGGGGGCGTGTCCGCGGTGCGCACGTCCGTGCCGTAACCCAGGTCCTGGACGCCCACCCCGTACACCTCCGCGAAGATCCCGACCCGTGACGCGCCCAGTCGAGCGGCCAGGGCGGCCGCGACCGCCGGTACGCCGTGGCCGCGCACGGCCCGCCAGTACACGTTGCGCTCGTCCTCCCTGAGCGCGAGCCCCTTCGCGCCGAAGCCCTTGGAGGAGACGAGCACCCGCTCGCCCTCGGTGACGTACGTGAACAGGCTGGCCGTGCCGTGCAGCTTCTCCGTGAGGACCACGGGCTCGCCCGGCTCGAACAGGTGCGGATAGCGCTGGAGGTTCTCGATGTCCACCCACGGCAGCAGGTCCGGAGCCGACTCCACCTCGCCGTTCATCGTGGTCGGGACGGGCGGCGACCACTTGGTGATGCCGAGCAGCTCCGCGAAGTCCGTGCCCTCCTCGGCCGCCTGCGCCAGATCGACCTCGGCGAGCGCGCGCGGCCGGCACACCAGCCCCTGCGAGAGCTCCCCGCGCAGCCGGACCGCCTTCACCCGGTCGGCGGAGCCGCCGGCGAGGCGGCCCGTCAGACCCAGTTCCTCGATCAACTCGGCGGGCAGCACGGCCTGCTCGGGTATGTAGAGGGCGAACTCGCCGGTGCGGTAAGCGCCCTTGGCCACGACGGCCCGGTAGAGGCCGACTTGGGCCAGCTCCAGCGCGTCGGCGTTCGGATGCTCGTGGACGGTCAGCTCTTCGGCGGTGACTCTCAGAGTCGACATGGAAGGTCCCCCTCGGACGTGCGGACGTACGGAGTCGCGGATGTGCGGAGTCGAGAATGCGCGGATGCGCGGATGCGCGAAGTCGTGCGGTCCTACTCTCGGTGCCGCCGTTCGTCCTGGTCCAGCGCTTTTCGGAGCGCGGGGACACACCGGGCGTCGTGCCGTGCCTGGCGTATCCTCGGCCCGGAAGTGCCGTCTGCCGCCGGGAGTCCGCCATGTCATCACGTCCCGTCACCGTCGTCACCGGCGGCAGCAGGGGCATCGGGGCCGCGACCTGCCTGCGGCTCGCGGCCGAGGGGCACGATCTTGCGCTCGGCTACGCCCGCGACGCGGCGGCCGCCGAGTCCGTCGCCGAGCAGGTGCGGGCCGCCGGTTCGCGCTGCGTGACCGTGCGCGGGGACACCTCCGAGGAATGCGCGGTCGAGCGCCTCTTCGACATCGCCGGAGCCGAACTCGGCACCGTGACGGGGCTCGTCAACAACGCCGCGGTGACCGGGCCCCTGGGGCGGCTCGCCGACGCCCGCACCGAGGACCTGCGGCGGGTCGTCGAGGTCAACCTCCTCGGCTACCTCCTCTGCTGCCGGCGGGCGGCCCGCGACATGGCGGAGTCAGGCGGCGGGGCCATCGTGAACGTCTCCTCCGCCGCCGCCACCCTCGGCAGCCCGGGCGAGTACGTGCACTATGCCGCGACCAAGGCCGCCACCGACGCGCTGACCATCGGGCTCTCGAAGGAGCTCGGACCGGACGGCATCCGGGTCAACGCCGTGGCGCCGGGCATCATCGAGACCGACATGCACGCGGCGATGGGCGACCCCGACCGGCCGGCCCGCGCCGCGGCCCGGATCCCGCTGGGGCGGCCCGGGCAGCCCGAGGAGATCGCCGCCGCGGTGTCCTGGCTGCTGTCCCCGGAGTCCTCGTACACCACCGGCGCCGTCCTGCGGGTCTCCGGCGGCCACTGAGGCCGCGCCGTCGGACGAACGCCGATCGGGCGGGCGCCGTCAGGCGAGCGCCGCCCGGGTGGCCGGGCCGTAGACGCCCTGCGGGTCGCCCTTGATGTCCCGGTCGCGCTGGAGCTGGCTGACACCGCGCTTGGTCTGGCCGTCGTAGACGCCCGTGATCGAGACGTACGTGAACCCCTGCCCGAAGAGCAGCTCCTGCAGGGCGCGCACCTCGGGCCCGCGGTCCCCCATGCGCAACGTCGGCGGCTGTGCCGAGGACGCCGCGGCCGGGGCGCCGCGCGAGGGCGTCGGCGGCCGGCCCGACGGTCCGGCGGACGGAGCGGACGCGCTCGGCGAGGCGGACGCCGGGGCGGTCGGGGCCGTCGCCGTGGGCGCGCCGGACGGGTTGGCGGCCCCGGCTCCGGGCTCGCCCACCGCGCCGGGACTGCGCGCGGGGAGCGCGGGCACGGAGAGCTCGGGCGCCCGCTCGGAGCGCGGCGGCGGTTGCGGGTCCGAGCCGACGCTCAGCAGGACGGCCCCGCCGGCCACGACCAGCGCCAGCAGGCCGGCCACGGCCATGGACCGGCCGCCGCCGCGACGGCCGGTCACACGGGAGGAGGCGGCCTCCGTGCGGGGCCCCGGGGCGGGTGCCCGGGCGGGCGCGGAGGCGCGGGACGGCGCCGGGCCCGGGAAGGAGAGCGGCCCGGTCTGCAACCAGGCGGGCGAGCCCGTCGGCCCGGCGGTCCCGTCCGGGGAAGCGACGTACGGCCGCACGAGCGGATGGCGGTCCTCGGGTGTGCCCGCGCTCTCGTCGCCGGCGTGGGCGCGGGGTCTGCCCGGGTGGGACATCGGCGGCCTCTCGGAAGTGCTGTTCGAGCGGTGGTTCTCGACCGGCGCACTCTCGCCCTCGACGACGGCCCAGGTCAAGCCGGGTGTCCGGTCTGCCCCGCGGCATCCGTATCGCCGGACTGCCGGCGGAACGACGTGGCCCAGACGGTGCCCGCGGCCACCAGCATCAGGGCTGCCCCGCCGAGCGGTGCGGCGGCGACCGCGATGCGGTCGACCGCGAGCCCGCCGAGCAACGCGCCCGCCGCGATGGCCAGGTTGAACATGGCGACCATGAGCGAGGTCGCGGCCTCGGCCGAGGCGGGAGCCGAGAGGAGCATCCACCGCTGCAGGCTCACCGACACACCGCCGTACGCGAGCCCCCAGGCGAGCAGCAGCGCGGTCCCGGCGGCCGCTCCGGGCAGGACGGCGATCGACGCGAGGACCGCCGTGAGGCAGAGGCTGACCGTGAGCAGCGTACGGGGCACGCCGCGGGCCCCGGCGAGGAAGTTGCCGGCGACACCGGCGAGGCCGTATCCGAGCAGGAGGGTGCTGATGTATCCGGCGTCGATGCCGGAGACGTCCTGGAGGACGGGCCGGACGAAGGTGTAGGCGGCGAACTGCCCGGTCACCACCAGGAAGGTGACGGCGACCCCGGCACGGACCCCCCGGTTGGAGCGGAGCAGGGCGGGGAGTTGGGCGAAGGAGACGTGCCCGGTCGGCGGCAGCGGAGGCAGCAGGAGGAGCAGGGCGGCCAGGGTGATCAGGCCGAGGGCGCCGACGGCGGCGAAGGCGGTGCGCCAGCCGCCGAGTTCGCCGAGCAGCGTACCGGCGGGCACGCCGAGCACGGAGGCGGCCGGGACGCCGCCGAAGACGAGCGCGGTGGCCCGGCCGACGTGGCGCGGGGGCACGAGCCGTACGGCGAGCCCGCCGGCGACGGCCCAGAATCCGCCGACGCCGACCCCGACGAGCACGCGGGCCGCGAGGAGCACGGCGAAGCCCGGGGCGAGGGCGGCGGCGATGTTGGCGGCGGCCGTGAGGGCGATGAGCGCGCAGAGCACGACCCGCCGGTCGAGCCGGCCGGCGCCCACGGTGACCAGGGGCGCGCAGAACCCGGCGACCAGGCCGGGCACGGTGATCATCAGCCCGGCGGTCCCGTCGGACACACCGAGCTCGACGCCGACGGGGGTGAGCAGCCCGACGGGCAGCAGCTCGGAGGTGATCAGACAGAAGATCCCGAGCGCAACAGCCCAGACCCCCGCCCACGCCTTCCAGTCGGACGCAGCGGCCGGGGACGCGGTGCGGGCACCGGGTCGGGGGGCGGTGGGGGCGGCCGCTTCGGACGGTGCGGGTGGAGCGGTCTTGGACGCGGTAGCCGAGGCGGGTGGAGAGCCCGGGACGGTGGGTGAGGCGGGTCCCGGTTCCGAGGGCGACCCGGGCTTCAGGGCGGCGGGCGACGCGTGCTCCGGGGCCGTGGCCGGGACGGGCGCGGGGCCGGGGAGCCCGGCAGGGTGCGGGGCCGTGGGTGCGGGTTCGCTTCGGTGGGCCGGGCCGGAATCGGGCGCGGGGGTGCCGGGCGCGGCGGCTGAGGTCATGGGTCGAGCTCCGTAGGGCTGTCGGCGGCAGGACTCGGCAGCACGCGGGCCCACCGGGGGTCGCGCCTCCCCGTCGCCCGCGCTGCCGTCGCCATTCTGCGTGCGCCCGGCACATTTCCCTAGGCTGCTGCCGCTCCTTCCGCTCCTGACCCCCGCCTCGGCGCCCGGCCGGGGATCCACGGCCTCCCCCGCGCCCCTCCCCCGGCTTCGGTCGCTCCCGGCGGTCGGCGTCACCCGGACGCGTGAGGCCGGGCATGGCCGTGCGGCAAGGTGGTCCGATGCAGTCGCGCCGGGCCGTGCCCCTCTCCCTCCTGGCGCTGCCCGCGAGCGCCGGCTGCGCGTCTGCGCCGGGCCGCAGCGCGCGGCTCCGGATCCGCCGGGTGGCTCCCTGCCGCGCACCGGGGCGCCCGACGCGCCGCCTTCCCGGTCGGCGGGCCGGGAGGCCACGGGCCGGGCCGCCGACCGGGCTCGGTTGCCCGCCGACCCTGGCCCGGACGCGGCGGCTCGACGCGAACGGTCAGGGGCGGCGGCCGCACACGGAGGCGCACCGGCGGGCCGTGCCCCGGCGGGCGGCGCGCAGCCGGTGCACCGTGCTGCGGCCCCGGCGGCCCCACTCCCCCCGCGGCAGCACGGCACGCTGGCCGCCGCCCGCGATGAGCGCGTTGACCGGCGTCATCGGGTCGGCTGCCATCGCCTTGGCGAACAGCACGCCGACGACGAGCGGGACCAGGGCGACGGCCAGGGCCGAACCGGCGGTGGTGACGTGCTGCATGCGCGGGCGGACCGGCGCGGTGCTGGAGGCCTCGGAGATCATGCTCCCATTCGACCAGCGGCGGCGCGGCGGGGAATCGGGTCGGATACTCAGGCCGTTGGGCACGACGTACTCAGACGGACAGGACGCGGCGTACGGGGCGCGTCCCGGCACAGGGGGTGGTGGGGTGGCGGCGGTGCCCGGGCAGGGCTTCGAGCCGGCGACCGGTGACGGCCCGGCGGCCCCCGAGGCGGGGCGGGCGGCGGAGCTGCGCACGGCCCGCGAGGGGCTGTTGCAGATCCGCCGAGTGGTCAACGGTCCCGCGGGCGAGGCGGTTCCCGCACCCTGGGAGGTTCGCCGGCCCGTGCGTGCGGTGGCCCTCGCCCTGGAGGCGTCGGGGATCACGCCGTCCGCGGCGGACGCGGAGGGCCGGCCGACCAGGACGGGCTACCGCGTGACCGCCGGCCCGGACCCGGGGCGCGTGGAGGTGACCTGGACCGGGCCCAAGGGCAGTGGCGCGGTGGAGGAGGAGCAGGAGCGGCTGACGGCCTGCGCGGCGGTACTGGAACGGTTCGGCTGGGTCTGCCTCCTCTACCGGGGCCCGCGCCGACGCCGCTTCCTGGAGGTGGAACCCCCGCGCTGACCGGCCTTCCGGCGCCCGAAATCCGGTGGCCCTCGCCGCCCGCAACCCCGACACTCGCCGCATGGGAATGCTCGGCACACTGACAGGCCCCCTCACCCGCGCCGGCGCCGCGGAGCCCCGACCGACGGACGGCGGTTCCACGGCGCTGCGGCCGCGCCGCTCGGTGGTGTGGCCGGGTGCCGTCGGGGCCCGGCGTCTCGATCTGGTGCCGCTGCGTCCCTCGCACGCCGAGGAGATGGCTGCGGTGCTGCGCGATCCGGCGCTGTACTCCTTCATCGGCGGGGCGCCGCTGTCGCCGACCGCGCTGCGCGCGCGGTACGAGCGGCTGGTGGCGGGCTCCGCCGATCCCGCGGTCGTCTGGGCCAACTGGGCGCTGCGGCTGCGCGGGCCGGGCCGCCTGATCGGTACCGTGCAGGCCACGATCCGCCCGGCTGACGACCGGGCCGAACTGGCCTGGACCGTCGGCACGGCCTGGCAGGGGCAGGGGTTCGCCACGGAGGCCGCCCGGGCCCTCGCCGGCTGGCTGCGGCGGCTGCCCGTCGGCCTGCTCGTCGCGCACGTGCATCCGGACCACGCCGCCTCCGCAGCCGTGGCGGCGGCCTGCGGGCTGCGCCCGACCGCGTACCGCCAAGACGGCGAAGTCCGCTGGGAGTCCGCCGGTCCCGGCTCCGGGTGAGGTCAGCGGGACCGCGTCGTGTCCGGCCGGCCGCGCACGCGGGGGCGCGGAGCCGGACCGGCCCCGCGCCCCCTGCCACCGGCGTCCGCGGCCGGTTCCGTGCTACCTCACGGCGCGCCGAACGTCAGGGTCAGCTGCGGGGTGCCCTCATGGGCCTGCGCCTCCGAGGACCACAGCCACAGGGCGTCGGTACCGGTGCTGCTCAGGGCCAGACTGTAGCCGCCGCCGAGAGCCCCGGCGATGGTCTGCGTGTCCAGCCCCGCGGTGTGCACCGCCGAGCCGTCCGGGATCCCGGCGAAGCCGCCGAGCGCCGGTGCGCCGAGGGCGGGCCGGCTGTCGTACGTCGTGCCGGCCTCCGTCCACGAGCCGGTGACCGGGACGACCGAGACGGTGTCCGCCGTGCCCGCGCCGCTCATCGTGCTGGTCTTCACGCTGAGCACGGCCGACTTCAGCACCGTGCCCGCGGGCGCGGCGGGCAGGTCGAAGCGCAGGTAGCTCGCGTAGAACGAGGTGCCCCGCACGGCGAGCGAGCTCGACGCCCCGTAGTTCGCGCCGGGGGCCCCGGCGTTGGCGTAGGTGTCCTCAGAGGCGGTCACCCGCACCACCGAGTCGGCCGGGGCGGTGGCGAGCGCGTAGTGGTGCTGCACCTGCGCCGCGCTCAGGACGGTCGGGTAGACGGCCGTCTCGTCCAGTCGGCCCGCCCAGTGGTCGCTGGTCGGGCGGTCCGGCCAGCCGCCGAGGCTGTCGCCGCCGGCGTGCCAGTAGCCCGAGAAGTTCTCGTGCGTGGTGACGCCCAGCGTGCCCTTGACCGCGCCGTCCACGTACAGGGTCATGCCGCCGGGTCCCTGGGTGGCGACGGCGTGGTGCCACTGGTCGTCGTTGTAGGAGGCACCGGTGGTGACCGTGCGGGTGGCCCCCGTGTAGACGCCGAAGACGAGGCGGCCGTCGTTGGTCATGTAGAGGTGCTTGTCGTACTGGTTGCTGCCGCGCGACTGGTTGTTGCCGAAGCCGAAGAGCTTGCCGCCGCGCGTGGTGCCGGTCTTGAACCAGGTCTCGATCGTGTAGCTGCTGCCGACCGTCTGGCGCTTGTCCCCGTACACCTGGGTGTCCGTGCCGTTGAAGCCGATCGCCGTGCTCGCGCCGGAGACCGCGCCGGGCGTCTGGCGCAGGGCGGGGGCGTTCAGGTGCACACCGCTCTGGTTGCCTCCGTCGGAGGAGTCGGCGGCGAAGGGCAGGGCGGACTCGTCGTAGCGCCAGTACTGCTGGGCGCCGTCGGCGCGTACCTGGTGGGGGTAGCCGTCCACCGACGTGGGGACGGTCACGGTCGCGGCGGCCGACAGGGCGCTGGTGTTGCCGGCCGCGTCGGTCGCGCTCACCCGGTAGGTGTAGGTCTGGCCCGGGGTCACGGCGGTGTCGGTCCAGGATGCCTGGGGGCGGCGGAAGAACAGCGAGTCGGCGTTGACCGTGGCGATGGGTGCGGCCGCGCCGTTGCGGTGGATCCGGTAGGTCAGCGTGCTGTCGTCCAGGTCGAGGCCGGTGCGCCAACGCACCTGGACCTCACCGGGCGTGAAGCTGACGGCGCCCGCGAGGGGTGCGCTGGGCGCTCCGGTGTCCCCGGTGGACGCGAAGCGCGTCAGGCTCTGCTGCGCGGCGCCGTTGACGGTGGTGAACTCGCCACCCACCCACAGGTACTGGACGCCGCCCTTGGCGCCGACGGTCATCACACGGGGGCCGATGCCCTCGCCGATGCCGTCGTTGGTGTCGGGGGACCAGCCGAGTTTGCCGGTGGCGGTGGTGGGCTGGGCGAGCAGGTGGTGGCGCTGGCCGTCGGGGAACTCGCCGACGCTGGAGCAGTCGTGGGCGTGTGAGGCGCTGTAGAGGACGCCCTGGTGCGGCAGTACGGCCTGGGTCGCGCCGAGGCAGGTGTCGCGCCAGCGCTGGCCGAAGCCGGGGAGGTCGAGGGCGATGCGGCCGTCGAAGACGCCGCCGCCCGTGCCCTCGTTGGCGGTGTAGAAGCCGGTCGCGTCGGTGGCGATGTCCTTGACGACCGAGTTGGCCTCGATGAAACCGGGATAGGCCGTGGTCAGCGCACCGGTCGTCGCGTCCACGACGGCCAGCGCGTGGCTGTTCGCCCCGTTGACGGTGAAGAAGTCGCCGCCGAGCAGCACGCGGGTGCCGTCGGGGGTGACCTCGACGGCGCGGCCGGGTTCGTCGGCGTGGGCGGTGAAGGGCCGCAGGGATCCGTCGTCGGCGTCGACGGCGGCGAAGCGCTCGCGCCGCTGGCCGGCCACGGTGAGGAAGTCGCCGCCCGCGTAGACGGTGTCACCGGCGACGGCGAGGGCGCGGACGGTGGCCGCGAAGGCGGGCCGGAAGCCCTGCTTCACGGTGCAGGTGGCCACGTCGATGGCGGCCAGGCTGGAGACCGGGGTGCCGTTGACGGCGCCGAAGTAGCCGCCCGCGTAGAGGGTCTGCTTGTCGGGCGAGAGGGTGAGCGCGCGGACGGTGGCGGTGCCCGAGCCGATGGTGAAGGAGAGCGTGCAGGAGGTGGGCGCGCCGGTGGCGGCGTCGAGCGCCGCGAAGTTCACCGCCGGCTGTTCGCCGCCGGCTCCGCCGGCGGGCGGGCGGACGGTGGAGAAGGTGCCGCCCACGAAGACCTTGCCGCCGGCCTCGGCGAGGGCCCAGACCACGCCGTTGGGCTGCCAGGTCGGCAGGGCGTCGGCGGTGAACGCCACGGGCGGGGTGACGGCCGCCGCCCGCGGGATCAGGCCGAGGCCCGGTAGGGCCGCGGTGGCGGCCAGGGACAGGGTGAGAGCGGTTGCCAGTCGTCGTCCGGATCCACGCATGAAACCCCCCGGTTCGGTGTGGTGGGCGGCCGCGCCGTGCCCGGTCGCCCGTCATGGCCGGAAACCGCCGTACGGTGGTCCGCGGTCATGCGTACGGGCGCACCCTAGGGCGGATCGGCCCTCCCTTCACCCCACTTGACGCATCAGATACCGAATCGCGCCGGGACCTCCCCGTGTCGCCCCCGCCGGGGGCCGGCGCCCGGGTCCGGCCGGATGACGCCGTCCGGATGGCCGGCCGGTCAGCGCCCGCGGGAACCCGCCCCGGCGAAACGGCCCCGCGCGGGGCCGCGTCCCTCTACGGTGCCCTGAGGTGATGGTCACGGTGCGCGGCGGAGGGGTGGGGCGGATGGACGAGGAAGAGGACATGCGGCTGGCGAGGCTGACCCCGGAGATCTCGCGCCGTACCCTCGCGATGCTGCGACGCCTCGCGGGTCTGGAGCCGCCCGAACAGGTACCGGAGGAGGCCATGGCGGTCACGGACGAGATCCTGGCCGAGTACGGCACCGACGGGCTCCGGGTCCTGGCGATGACGCTGGCGGCGTGGGCGACGGCGCAGATCGAGAACGCCGCCGAGTTGAGCGGGCGCAGTCACGAGGCGGTGCTGGACACCATGGAAGTGGCCTGCCTGGAGGCGAACGCGGAGGACTAGGCCCTGTCGTCGAAGTGGCGCCGGTCAGGTCCGCGGCGTCCGGTGCCGTGCATCGCACGGCGCAGGGGCGCCCGACGTACTGGACGTACCCGGGCGCCCCGACAACGCGGCGAGGTGCGGCACCGGGCGTCGCGGGCCAGGCGGACTGTGACGACAGGGCCTGGGGGCGGGTCTTTCGGATCATGCCCGGCCCCGGCCTTCCGATCACCGGCCCCCGGCCGCCCGGGTCTGCGCGGAAGAACCGCCGCCCGGAACGGTATGGATCGGGCACGCGTCGGCGACACTGGATGTAGCAGTGCGCCGTGGGGGGTCGTGATCGGAGGCCGTCGTGAGCACACCTTCCCCCGTCCGGATGGCTGCCGTGCTGGCCACCGAGCATCGTGGCCTGCTGATGTCCCAGGCCCGCGAGGTCAATTTTCCCGAGGGTACGCGGATCTTCGACGAAGGCACCCGGGCGGAGTCCTTCTGGATCGTGCGCTCCGGCACGGTGACCTTGCAGATCCCCGTGGCCGGCCGCCGCACGCCCGCGCCGGTGGAGAACCTCGGCCCCGGAGAGCTGGTGGGCTGGTCCTGGCTGTTCCCGCCGTACGCGTGGCAGCTGAGCGCCGAGGCGATGACGCCGGTGCGCGCCTACGAGTTCGACGGTGCGAACGTGCGGATGCTCATGGACGCCGATCCCGCGTTCGGGTCCGCCATCGGCCATTGGGTCGGGCGGGTCCTGGCACTGCGACTGCACCAGACCCGCACCCGGCTCCTCGATCTGTACGCCCCGCACGCCTCCGCGGGCTGACCTCCCGCACCGTTCCGCAGCGGTTTCGGGGGCGTGTCCCGTCGGAGTTCGGCCGATTCGCCCGCTCGCTGCGCCACAGGTCAGCCGGGGCGCACCGCTGCGGGCTGCACGCATGCGCACACGATCAGTGACGGAAAACGGCGGTCCGAACGGGCGTTCACCGTCCGGTTGGGCGAGACTCCTGTCCGTTATCCGACACAGCAACCTGAAGGAGTGTTCGCAATGCGGTCCATCACCAGGGGTCTCGGGCTCGGTTCCGCCGCCATGGCGCTCACCGCGCTCACCGCGCTGGCCTGGCCCGGGTCGGCAGGAGCCGCCCCGTCCGGCACGCAGAGCCTGTACGCCCCGTCCGCGCTCGTCCTCGCGAAGACCACCGGGGACGACGCAGCGACCGGCACCGTGCTGCGCGCGGTGACGCTGGTGTGCGCACCGACGCCGGGCGGGACGCACCCGGACCCGGCGGCCGCCTGTGCCGAGTTACGGTCGAACGCGCCCGAGCTGGACGCCCTCGCGGCGCCCGAGCCGGGCACCGCGTGCACCAGGGAGTGGAACCCGACGACGGTGACGGCCGAGGGGGTGTGGCAGGGCCGCCGGCTCACCTACGCCTACACGTACGCGAACCCGTGCGGCATGCGGAACAGCAGCGGCACGCTGTTCGACTTCTGAGGTCACCCCAGTTCCAGGCTGGTGACGCCGTAGACGCCGTCCCGTTCGATGGCCGGGGGCGCCCCCGTGTACATCCGGGCGGTCTCGAACACCGGGGCCAACCCGAGGCCGGCGAGCACCGGGGCGGCCCCCGGGTTCGCGTCCGGTACGTCCAGCGAGACCAGCCCGCCGGGAGCGTGGTCCGCGAGACCGCGCAGCAGGGCGGCCGCCACGTCGGGGCCCGCCGCGTAGAGCGGCCCGACACGGAAGGCGCCACCGGCCGGGCGGACCACGCCGAGGCCCGCGATCCGGCCGTCGCGGACGGCGGCCAGGGCCGTCCGGCCGGGCAGCGCGGTCCAGGCCGAGAGGAAGGCGTCGCGCGCCTCGGGGAAGAAACGGCGGTCGTAGGCGGCGAGTTCACCGAACGGCAGCGAGCCCGCGTCCACCAGCCGCACCTTCCGCTCACCCGCCACCCCGCCCAACGGGCTTCCTTCGTAACGGTGGTTGTTCCAGGCGTGGTGGAAGCCGGACCGGCGGTAGTTCCCCTGCTGCTGCACCACCCCGTCCAGGCCGATGAGGCGGCCTTCGAGCCGCTTCATCGCCGCCTCCCACAGCCGCAGGCCGTAGCCCTGTCCGCGGAAGGCGGGGCGGGTGATGTAGAGACCGATGAAGCCGAAACGGGCGCCGTAGCGGACCGCGGAGACACAGGCCACCGGCTCGCCGTCGAGCCGGCCGACGAGGAAGCCCTCCGGGTCGGCGACCGCGAAGGCGAACCGGTCGGAGTCCCCCGGGTTCCATCCCTCTTCGGCGGCCCAGACCCGGATCATCTCCATGTCCGCGGCGCTCGCGCCGGTGATCTCGAAACCTGTCATGCCGATGTTGTAGCAGTCCGGGCGGAGCGGGTGGCCCGGTTCGCCGAACCGGGCGTCAGCCCGCGCAGATCACGTCGTCGACCAGGATCGGCCGGGAGTCGAGGCGCACGTAGACGGTGAAGGTGTCGGTGCGTCCGGCGTCCCAGTGGGTGGTGATGGTCGACCACCCGACCTCGGCCGAATGGGCCACGGTGACCGGTCCGATCACGATGTCCGACGGCTCGTTCTGGGCGCAGAGCAGGACGTCGATGCCGGGGCTCTCCTTCTGGCGGTCCTTGAGCACCTGCGAGACCCGTGTCTCGCGGTGGTAGGGGGACGGGCCGTGGTGGCCGTAGAACTCGGCGAGGAAGCGGCCGATCACATCGGCGGAGTGCCGCTCCGGACCCGCGGAGACCACTACGGGCGAGGCGAGGGCGGGGGCGGACGACAGGGTCGCCGGCGCCAGCAGGGTCAGCAGCAGGGCGCCAAGGGTGTACGGCTTGAGCTTCATGCCGGGTTTGTACCCGCCCGTCGCGGCCGAGGGCAGGGGCGCGGCCCGGATCTCACCCCTGTGGAGGGCCCGAATGACCGCAGACGGCCGAGCGGGTGGCAGTGAAGCACCGGGCGTCTACGGGCGGCGCGGAAATGGGTCGCGGCGGCCCCGGGCGCCTCCGTAGGGTCGGATCATGGTGAAGCCGCTCGTCGCAGTGTTCAGTGGGGCCGGGATGTCCACCGATTCCGGGATTCCGGACTACCGGGGGCCGCAGGGGCTGTGGAGGCGCGAGCCCGACGCCGAGAAGCTGTTCACCTACGCGTACTACATGGCCGATCCGGAGATCCGGCGCCGGTCGTGGCTGATGCGCGCCGAGCTCGGCACCCTCGGGGCGCGGCCCAACGCCGCGCACCTGGCCGTGGCGGAGCTGGAGCGCGGAGGCACCCCGGTGCGGGTCATCACGCAGAACGTCGACGGGCTGCACCAGCTCGCCGGAATGCCCGCCCGCAAGGTGTTCGAGCTGCACGGCACGGCGCGGGCCGTGGTGTGCACGGCCTGCCGCGCCCGGTCCGGGATGGACGAGGCGCTGACCCGCGTCGCCGCCGGGGAGCCCGATCCCGCCTGCCTGGCGTGCGGCGGGATCCTCAAGGCGGCGACCGTGATGTTCGGCGAGCGGCTCGATCCGCAGGTCCTGGCCCAGGCGGTGGCCGTGGCCAAGGGCTGCCAGGTGTTCATCGCCGTCGGCTCCACCCTCCAGGTGCAGCCGGCGGCATCACTGGCCGGCATGGCGGCGGAGGCCGGGGCGCGGCTGATCATCGTGAACGCCGAGGAGACCCCGTACGACTCCCTCGCCGACGAGATCGTGCGCGAACCGATCGGCACCGCCCTGCCCGCTCTGCTGGCCCGGATCTCCGGCTAGCCGGAGAAGCCGTCGGCCGCCCGCCTCATCTCCGCCACGTCCAGCTTCTTCATCGTCATCATGGCGGCGGTGGCGCGGGCGGCCCGTTCCGGGTCGGGGTCGCTGATCAGATCGATCGCGCCCGGCGGGATGACCTGCCAGGACAGCCCGAACCGGTCCTTGACCCAGCCGCAGTTCGACTCCTGGCCGCCGTCCTTGGTCAGCTCGCCGTAGTAGTAGTCGGCCTCCGCCTCGTCGGCGCAGTGGATCTGGAAGGAGATCGCCTCGGAGAAGGTGAACGCCGGGCCTCCGTTGAGGCCGACGAACTTCTGCCCGTTGATCTCGAACTCGACGACCGTCACCGCGCCGGGCTCCCCGGGGCCCGCCTCCGTGTACCTGCCGATCCGGCCGATCCGGCCGTCCTTGAAGACGGACAGGTAGTAGTCGGCGGCGGCTTCCGCGTTGCCGTCGAACCACAGGCACGTGGTGAATCCCTTGCTGCTCATGGCTGTCTCCGTGTGAGTGCGTGCGGTGTGCGTGCGTCCTCACATGGAGACAGGCCCCGGGCCCGAAATTCATCGGTGGGTCCGGGGCCTGTCCGTGGTCGGGCGTCTCGTTCGCCCGTACGGCCTACCGGGCGGGGCCGGCGCCCCGCTCGAGCATCCGGTCGACGACGCGCTCGGTGGCGTGGCCGTCGTCCAGGTCGCAGAACTCCTCGCGGAACGCCGCCCGCGCCTGCGCGTACTGCGCGCCGAGGGCGTCCGCGTTCCGTACGGCCTCGATCAGGCTCGCCGAGTCCGCCAGCAGCGGGCCCGGGGCCTTCGCCTCCAGGTCGAAGTTGAAGCCGCGCAGGGTGCTCTTGTAGTGCGCGAGGTCGTAGGTGAAGAGCAGGATCGGCCGGTCGGTGTGCGCGAAGTCGAAGATCGCGGAGGAGTAGTCCGAGATCAGCACGTCGGCGACGAGCAGCAGGTCGGTGGCGTCGGGCCAGCGGGACACGTCGACGACGAAACCGTCGCGGACGCCCTCGCGGACCTGCTCCCCCACGTGGTGGTGGCCGCGGACAAGCAGCACGTGGTCCTCGCCCAGCTCGCGGCGGGCCTGCTCCAGGTCGATCCGCAGGTCGAGCTTGTAACCGCCGGACCAGCCCTCGCAGTTCTCCCGCCAGGTCGGCATGTACAGGACGACCTTCTTGCCCTCGGGCAGGCCGAGCCGGCGCCGTACCTCGGCGACGCGGTCCGCGTCGGTCCGTATCAGCGCGTCCGTGCGCGGGCTGCCGGCCTCGATGACCTCGCCGTCGTAGCCGAGGGCGCGCTTGAGGAGGGGCGTCGCGTACGAGCCGGGGGATGCGAGCAGGGTCCACTGGGCACTGTCGTGCGCCAGCCCCTCCAGGATCTCCGGGCTCGTGTAGTAGTCGTGCACGAAGTCGTGCCCGATCTGCTTGATCGGCGTGCCGTGCCAGGTCTGGACGACGACCTGCCCGGCGCGGCGCTCGAAGTGCTGCGGCACGCTGTCGTTCGTCACGAAGTAGCGGGCGCGGGCCATCAGCTCCCAGAACTCCACGCTGTCGTACTGCACGGCGCGGGCGGTCGCCGGGACCTCGGCGCGGCCGTCGCGGACCAGCCAGATGTGCTCGAGCTTCTCCCCGCGGCGCACCAGCTCCTCGTGGATGGCGCGCGGGGAGTCGCCGGCGCCGTTGCCCCGGAAGGTGTCGTAGACGACGACGTCCTTGACGGGCAGGGCGCGCTGCGCCGGGTAGGTCTCGAAGCGGGCGACGCGCTGGGCGTAGCGGGAGCGGTCGTGCGGGCTGAGCAGCGGGTCCGCGACCAGCACCATGCGGTCGTGGAAGCGGGTCTCGACCCGCATCCGGCGGCCCTGCACGGTGAGCGGGTGCGGTCCGGCGAAGAGCAGCTGGGGGCTCATTTGCACGGGGGCGCCGCGGTCCACGCCGAGCAGGCCCGCGGTCGTGCCGCCCTGGGCGGCCGGACGCAGGGTGGGCCACCAGCGGCCCTCGGGCAGCGTGGTGCGACCCCCGTACGCCTCGGGGAGCACGGGCGCGAAGGTGGTGTGGAAGGTCTCGCCCTCCCGCGTGACGGGGTAGCTGAACTCCGCGCCGTGCGCGTTGTGCAGGACGATCTCGTACGCCTCGTCGGTGGGGGCGGCGAACCGGCCGCGCAGGCTCACGGTGCCGTCCTTGGCCTCGACGGCGTCGATCAGCGGCGGCGAGGGCTGCACGGAGAGGGTGAGGTGCCCCGTGGTGCCGCGCTTGGCGAACAGGACGCGGTTCGCGTCCTCGCCGGGCAGGGGCAGGACCAGGCCGTTGAAGCCGCCGCGCTCGTCGTGGGCCAGCCGGTGCTCGGTGCCGTCGGCGGCGATCACGGCCAGGCTCCAGGGCTCGGGGGTCCACTCGCCGGGCTCGCACGGGGCGTCCGGTACGGCGGCCAGCTCGGCGAGCGGCACACGGGCGGTGAAGGGGGTGCGGCCGGACACGGCCGCGCCGCTCTCCAGCGGGAAGGTGCGGGTGGTCTCGGTGGAGATGTGGACGGCGCGCAGGACGGCGCCGGCGCCGATCGGGGCCGCGAGCTCGCCGATGATCTCGACGGCGTCGTCACCGGCGGGGCGCACGTCCAGGGCGCGGGCGCGGACGACCTCGACCTGGATGGTCAGGGAGCTCGTGACCGTCGGTATGACGCGGACGTCGGGGGCGACCCAGTGGGCGGGCGGGTTGTGGCCGGTGTCGTGCTCGCCGCCCCGCAGGCGGGCGCGGTGCAGGCCGCCTGCGCCGGTGACGGCGACGGAGGTGGTCCATATGCCCTCGTGCCACTTGCCGCCCGACTGGAAGATCGAGGGGTCGACGACCGCGGTGAAGCCGGCCCAGTCGGCGTGGCGCAGCGCGAGGTGCGGGGCCATGACGGTGGCCATGGGGGAGGCGACCGTGCGGGTGCCGACCACGGAGCGGCGGCGCTTGCCCCCCTCGCGGAAGATCAGCATCTTGCGGGAGCCGAGGCGGCTCTCCGCGCCGAGGTGGCCGGGCAGGGCGTAGCCGCGCAGGAGGAGCTTGCCGTCGGCCCAGGCCGCCTGCTCCAGCCGGCTGACGACGCGGCGCTCGCGCGGGCCGAGGGTGAGGATCTTGGCGGGGACCGGCGGGCGGCCCTGCAGGAACGGGTAGTCCGCCTGCGGCCGGGCGAGCCCCTTGACGGGCACGCTGTAGTGGTAGTCGCGCTGGTGGTTCTGGAGCGCGATGAAGTCCTCGACGCGGCCCTCGCTGGCCAGGAAGGCCTTCAGGCGGTCGGCGACGGTCAGCCCGGACCAGGGGGCGGTGCCGATCTCGCGGACGAGGCCGCCGACCTCCTTGACGAACGCGGCGCGGAAGTCGGCGCCGCCCTCCCCGACGTACTTGTAGATGAGCGGGAGCTCCTCGCTCAGCACGTTGTAGTCGTAGTCGCGCAGGTAGCGGACGTACTTGGCGCCCTGCTTGGCCTTGAGGGCCTCGCGGACCAGGCGGACGGACGTCACGCGGTCGATGAGGGAGACCGGGTCGGTGGAGCGCTGGGTGATGGACCGCTCGCCGGTTTCGCGGACCCGCCAGTGGTAGACGCAGTCGCTGAGGATGTCGACGCTGGTGGCGAAGTAGTGCGCCGGGATGCTGACCGGGGCGTCCTCGTAGAGGATGCCCTCCGGGTACTGGAAACCGTGCTCGTCCCAGAAGGTGCGCCGGTAGACCTTGTTCCACGCGGTGCGGTCGGTGACCAGCGCCGGGAACTTCGAGATGTGGGTCTTCAGCTGCGTCTTGGCGAAGGCAGCCCGGTGGCCCCAGGACTGGTTCATGCCGACGGAGCGGAAGCGCTTCACGTTGCCGCCGGCGAAGTCCGAGCCCGTCTCGTCGAGCGCTTCGATCATGCGCTGGTAGGCGTAGTCCGGCATGGTGTCGTCGCTGTCGACGAAGGCCAGGTACTCGCTCTCCGGGTGGATGTGGCGGGCGCCGGTGTTGCGGGCCGCGCCGAGTCCGGCGTTCTCCTGCATGACCACTCGGAAACGCTTGTCCCGCGCGGCGAACGCCTTGGCGATGACGGCGCTCGTGTCCGTGGACCCGTCATCCACGAGGATGACCTCGAAGTCCTCGAAGGTCTGAGCGGCGATGGATTCCAGGCACTCGTCGAGGTAGAGCTCGACGTTGTAGACGGGGACGACGATGCTCAGGCGCGGGGGCATGGGTGGCGGGTTCTCCAGCGTTTTGGTGCTTTATCGATGATCAGCTACTCACAGCATCTTACTAGGTGACGGAATCACGAACTCCTCCGATAGCGGGCATACCACGGCTCATCGCCGGGGCGGACGGCAAAGAATTCAACCGCCCGCCACCTCGACGACGCGCGGCCGCGCGGCCGGGAGGACCCCTCCGGTCAGATCTCCAGCTCCGCCTCGATCCTGCTCAGCTGGTGGCGGGCCATCGCGAGGTTGGCCCGCCCCCGGTCGAGGGCGAGGTAGAGGAAGAAGCCCGAGGAGCCCCTGCCCTTCAAGAGGCGGATCAGGTGGTACTGGTTCCCCAAAGTGATGAGGATGTCCTCGATCTCGTCCTTGAGGCCCAGCATCTCCATCGTGCGGACCTTGGCCCGGACCACGTCGGTGTTGCCCGCGGCGGCGACCCCGAGGTCCAGGTCCTTGCCGCCGCCGACGGTACCGAGGGCCATTCCGCTGCCGTAGTCGACCAGGGCGGCACCGAGCGCACCGTCGATGGTGGTGGTGGCGTCCTTGAGCGTGGTCTCGACGTTTGCCATGACTGTTTCCTCTTTCTCGTTCCTTGCGGGGAGTTGCGGGATCGGTCCGCTGCCGGCCGGCACGGGGTTCAGGCGGGAAGGGCGGGCGGTGAGGGCGGGACCGGGGGCAGGGGCGGGGCGGGGAGCGGGCCGCCGCCGCGCCGGCCGAGCGTGTGGTCGATGAGTTCGGCGATGCGCACGCTGGAGCGCCGGGCCTCGAGGTGCAGGCGCCCGACGTTGACGCGCGTCTCCGCGGTGAGGGTGAGGACGGCCGCCTCGCCTGCCGCATAGGTGGCGACGTAGCCGTGCTCCCCGCGCACCAGCAGTTCGCGGAATCCGCCCTGGCCGGTGCTGTCGCTCAGCCGCTGGGCGACACCGAGGGCGGCCGCCGTCAGCGCGGCGACGGTCTCCCCCTCGGCGGCGGCACTGTCCTGGGCGAGCACGAGGCCGTCGGCGCTGGCGGCGAGGGCGCCGGTCAGCTGGGGCACGCGGGCCCGCAGCCTGCGGAGCTCGGCGAGTATCTCTGCCTCCGCCTCGGGCGGCACCGTGCTCATGTCTGCCTTTCTCCCTTCGGACTGCCTCCGCTCGGAGCGGTCGGCTCGCAGGGCCGGTCGCAGCGGGAGCCTCACAGGCTTGCCTCCAGTGCGTCGCGTAACCGGCGGAGCAGCGCCACGTCCGGGGATTGGGCCTGGGTCATCCAGTCGGGCAGGGGTGCCGCGACCGGTGGCGGCGGGGTGTGCGGCGTCTCGACGAGTCCGGCCGCCGCGAGGCGCCGTACGTCGAGCAGGGTGTGGAAGGCCGGTCGGCCCAGGACCCAGGCGAGGTCGGCCGGGGTGCGGATGCCGTCCGCCTGGTGCAGCAGTGTCCGCTGCCGGGGCGTGATGGTCTGGCCGGGTGCCGCGGCCCGCGGCACCACCGGGGAGGTGTCCAGCAGCGGATAGGGCCAGACCGCGTCGAGGAGTTCCCTGCGGCGCCGGGTCTCGCGCTCCACGGCGGCGGCCGGAACGGACCGGACGGAGCCGATCCAGTGGGTGGCGCCGCGGCGGAAGCGGGAGGGCCCGCTGCCCGGGGAGAGGGCGAAGAAGGCGGCGTCGAAGATGGCGGCCAGGTGGCAGATCTCCAGTTCCCCGCCGGCGAGGCCCCCGCTGTCGACGAGGAACCGGGCGACCTGGCGGCGGGCTCCGGCCCGGTCCACGGCCTCCCGCCAGCGCTCGGGGGCGAGGCCGCCTCCGGTGGTGAGCAGGACGTCCAGGCCCGGGGTGGCCGGGCTCTCGGCGTGGACGACGCGTCCGTTCTCCAGGAAGAGGGTGCCCCGGTCGCGTAAGAGGGCGCCGGTGGCGCGCTCGGCGGCGAGCCGGGTGAGCAGGGGGGAGACGGCGACGGAGACCGCGGGGGCCGGGGCGGTCATCTCAGCACCAGCCCCTCCGCCAGGGAGCGGAGTCTGTGGCGCGCGAGGGCGAGGTTGCCGTCGGTCCGGTCCAGCCACAGGTGCAGGAAGACGCTGCTGTCGAAGCTCGTCTCGACGAAGCGCAGCACGTGGTAGCCGGTGCGAGTGGTGACGATCAGGTCCTCGACGGGCTGTCCGGTGGCGTCGCCGGGTATGACCCCGCCGGGCGCGGGGTCCGCGGCGGCGAAGGATTCGTACTCGGCGGCCGCCCGGGCCAGCTCGGCGGTCTCGGCGGCGGTGGTCTCGTGGTCGCCCACGGGCGAGTCCCCCGCTGTGCCGAGGGCCAGTCCGCTGCTCCAGTCGACCAGCGCGGCCCCCCGCGCACCAGGCAGGGCCATGGCTTCGAGCAGGCATTCGTCGATCCCGGGCACGCGGGCTCCCCTCCCGGCCGGACGTGCGGAGTGCACGGTCGTACGGCGCGACAGGAGGGAACTTACTCAAGTTCCGGAGGCTGAAAGGGCGTTCTGGCATTTTCCGCTGGAACATGCGCCGAACCCCGCGAGAGCTTGGCCGGAACCGCTCGACTTCTGATCACGAAGCGAGCGGGAGGTCGTCCGCCAGCCGGAACGACCCGCCCTCGCGCAGGACGTACCCCTCGTGGCTGAGGGTGCGCAGCAGGTGGTAGACGGTGGGCAGGGGGATCCCGGTGAGTCTGGCGAGGCGCTTGGCCGTCACCCCGCCTTCCGCGTACATCGCCTCGAGGAGGCGCAGCGCGCGCTGGACGGAACCGATCAGGGTGGGCGTGGTGTCCTTCGGGCCGTGGGCCTGGGCTTGGGTCCGGGTCCCGATCTGGGTCTGGGTCTGTGTCTGGGTCTCGATCTGGGTCTGGGTCTGGGTCTGGCTGTGCTGCTGGCTGTGGTCGGCGCCCATGAGTGGTCCCCCTGCTCCGGTGCGAAACCTGGCAGAGCCATCAAAGTCCTTCACCAGCCGCAAAACCAGCGGACTCGCGTAAACCTGAGCATAAGATCACCGGACCTCGGCCCAGTCCTCGAAGCGCCAGGGCCTGTCCACCGCGAGGGCGTGCGCGGTCGCGGAGACCGTGAGGCCGCTCTCGCGCGGGGTGCCCCGTTCGAACGCGAGGACCAGGGATCCGTCGGGCGCGGTCCGCGCCGAGTCGACGGTGCACAGGGTGAGTTCGCCGAGCAGGGCCAGGGGGTGGGTGGGCAGCGTACTGCCCGGGGAGGGATCCGCCCGTACGTCGCCCTCCGGGCCGTAGCCGACCCGTACCCAGCCGAAGAGCGGCTGTTCGAGGCGCCAGGGGGCATCGATGTGGAGCCTGGTCTCCCGGCGCGCCGAGGCGGCGAGGAAGGTGAGCACGTAGCTGGACCGGCGTTCGCCGACCTCGATCACCTGGGCGTCCCCGAGCTCGTCGGGCGTGGCGGCGGGCCCGGCCGGGCGCGGCGCGGCGCCGCTCCCGAAGCAGTACGGGTCCAGGCAGTCGGGCACCGGTTCCCGTAGGGGCCCGTGCTCCGGGGTGAGGGCGTCGAGCCCGGCCCACAGGGCGGGCACGGCATGGCGCAGGACCAGGGCGAGGACGTCGTCGGCGGCCCGGTCGGCGCTGCGCGCGTCGGTGATGGTCCACCAGTGGTCGTGCGGGTGGCCGAGGAGCCGGCCGATCCGCGTGTGCCATCCGACGGGCCCGACGCGATTGGCCGAAATCCTGCTGCCGAGGGCCGGGCGCCGCAGCCGCATCGCCTCGTGGTCCCGGTGGGGGACGGCCCGCAGGTTGACCGTGAACCTGCACCGCTCCTGCCCGTCCCCGTCGCCGGCGCTGCGCTGGAACCCGATCAGCGCGTGGTCGGGCGCGGCCTCCCGCAGCCGGTACTCGAGCCCGGCCCCGGTGAACCCGGCGTCGCGCAGGGCGGGCGCGATCTTCCGGCGCAGCGTCTGGTGGAACAGGTCGGTGGCATTCACCCCGCCAGTTTCACAAACCCCCCGGGCCCGGGCAAAAACCCATCCGCCCGGGTCGGCGGCGGCTTCTAGGATCTGCGGCATGGCAACTCGACTCGTGCAGATCAACATGAAGGCCCAAGACGACTCCGCGCTCGGCCGGTTCTGGGCGGAGGCACTCGGCTGGGGTATCGACAGCGAGGGACCCGGCGTGACCAACCTCGAACCCGTGGGTTTCGCCTACCCCGACCCGGCGGCCGTGTGCATCGACATCATCAGCCGCCCGGAACCCAAAACGGTCAAGAACCGGGTGCACCTCGATCTGGCCACCACCTCGGCCGCGCATCAGGCGGAGTTGGTCGCGCGCCTCGGGGATCTCGGCGCGACGCTCGCCGACGTGGGTCAGGGGGACGTCCCGTGGACGGTCATGGCCGACCCGGAGGGCAACGAGTTCTGCGTCCTGGAGCCCCGCCCGGTCTACCGGGACACCGGGCCGATCGCCGCGGTGGTGGTCGACTGCGCCGACCCACGGGGGATGGCCCGCTTCTGGGACCAGGCGATGGACTGGACGCTGCACGAGGTCACCGACGACCACGCGACCCTGCGCTCCGCCCAAGGCGTGGGCCCCTACCTGGAGTTCCTCCGCACCCCCGACCCCAAGACCGGGTGGAACCGCGTCCACCTCGATGTCCGCCCCTACCCCGGTGACGACATGGCCGCGGAGGCGGCCCGACTCCGCGCCCTCGGCGCCGGCGACCCCGGTATCGACCAGTCCGCCATCTCCTGGACGGTTCTGACCGACCCGGAAGGCAACGAGTTCTGCCTCCTCACCCCTCGCTGACCGGGATGGTCGCCTCCTCCTTCAGGAGGCGCTCGGCCATCGTCTCGATGAGGCCCTCCACCGGATGGTCGTCCAGGAGGGTGGGCGCGGTCAGGTCGTCCACCATGAGGCCCAGCATCGCGAGGTAGAGCAACACCACTCCCCTGCGGTCGCCGGGCAGCCCCGACTCCAGGTGCCAGGCGACGTTCTCCTCCAGTTCCGCGCCCAGGAACCCGGCCAGCTCGGCCTGGAGTTCGGGCCGGCGGGTGGCCTCCAGGCGCAGTTCGAGCATGGCGATGTGGACGCTGCGCTCGCGGCGCATGCGGTCCAGCAACCCGCCGAGCAGCACCTTGGCCTCCAGCGGACCGGTCAGGTCCGCCGGGTCGGGCACCAGCCGTTCGCGCGTGCGGTGCAGGATCTGCACGAGCAACTGGGCGCGGTTGGCGAAGTAGTTCGAGGTGGTTCCGGTGGGCACGGCCGCCTCCGCGTCCACCGCGCGCAGCGTCAGGCCCCGCGAGCCCTCGCGGGCGAGGACTTCGATGGCCGCGTCGAGCAGCGCGGCGCGGCGCTGCGGGTTCTGGCGCATGGGCAGGTCCCTGGTCGGGGGCGGGGGTCGGGTGAGCACTGCGCGCGCAGTGCTTCGCACAAGGTAGCGGATGGCTCGGTCCGGGCCCTCCCCACCGCGCCCCGCCCCGTGTCAGGCTGGCCCGTCATGGAGCGGATCATCGAGGAGATACGCGAGGACCTGGACCGGCGCCTGGCCGTGGCGGCGGACCGGCTCGCCGACCGGACGCTGGCCGAGGACCCCGCGTACGCCGCCCTGCTCGGCCGTGCCGAGCTGCGCGAGCGGATCCACCACGGTCTGGGCCGGGCCGTCGAGAGCCTGGTCCGCACGTCCCGCGGCCTGCCGGTGGAGCTCGACGAGGCCCGGTCCGCGGGCGCGCTGCTGGCCGAACGGGGGCTGCCGCTCGGCTTGTTGCTGCGCACCTACCGCGGTGGCGGCCGGCTGCTCTGGACGGCGCTGACCGAGGCCGTGGCCGCGCACGACCGCTCGGCGCTGCCCCGCCTGCTGCCGGGTGCGAGCGTGCTGTGGGACGTACTGGATCAGATGACCGACGCTGTGTCCGACTCCTACCGGCGCACGGAGGCGTCTCGAGCGGATCGCGACCGGGAGCGCCGGGCGGCCCTCCTGGATGCGCTCCTCGAAGGGCCGCCGGCATCCGGCGGGCCTTCGGCAGCGGAGGCGGCGGCGCAACTGGGACTGCCCGCGCGCGGGCGCTTCGCCGTGTTCGTGGTGGCCGCCGGCGGCTCCCCCGGGGCGGCGCGGGCAGCCGCGGACAAGCCCGTCGCCGGCGCGCCCCGCGTGCTGTGGCGGATCCGCGCCGGTGGTGAGACGGGCCTGGTGGAGCTGGGCCACCACCCGCTGGAAGCCGTACGGGACCTGCTCGCGCCGCTCGGGGTCCGCGCGGGCGTCAGCCCGGTCGTGGAGGCCCCCGCCGACCTGGTCCGGGCGTACCGGCTGGCCGCGCTCGCCCTGCGGACCGCCCCCGAGTCGGGCGGTCCGCGCACCGCCCTGCTGGACGAGGGGCTGCCGGCGGCGCTGGTCGCCGCCCAGGCCGAACTCGCCGGACGGCTGCGGACGGTGGTGCTCGGTCCGGTGCTGGCGCTGCCTGTGGAGGACCGCCGGTTGCTGCTGACCACCCTGGGCACCTGGCTGGCCTGCCAGGGCTCGACGTCGCACGCCGCGCAGCGGTTGTACTGCCACCGCAACACCGTCTCGAACCGGCTGCGGCGCCTGGAGCAGCTCACCGGCCGCTCGCTGGCGGACCCCCGGCACGTGGTGGAACTGGCGCTGGCGCACGCGGCGGTGGCCCAGCGGGCCGCCACCGCTACGGCGCCGGCGGGGTCTTCGCGGACTCCAGCAGGTACGGCACGTCGATCACCGCGACCCCCGGGGTGAACAGCAGCCTCGCCTTCAGGCGCAGCGCGTTCTGGTTGTGCAGGGGTTGCTCCCACCAGTGGCCGACCACGTACTCCGGGATCACCACCGAGAGCATGTCCGTCGCGCTGTCGGCCGCCAGTTCCTCGATGTGGGCCAGGATCGGGCCCACCACCTCGCGGTACGGGGAGTGCAGGATCTTCAGCGGCAGGTCGGGGGCGTGCCCGGCCCACTCCTCGCGCAGCCGGGCCGCCTCCGCCCCGTCCGCGGCGACGCTGACGGCGGTGAGGGTGTCGGGGCGCAGGCCCTGCGCGTAGCCGAGGGCCTTCAGGGTGGGGGCGTGCACGGAGGCGACCAGCACCAGGACGTGGTGGCGGGCGGGTTTGCGCGGCTTCGCACCGGGGCTGACCGCGACCTGCCGGGCGACCTGGTCGTAGTGGCGGCGCACGCCCTTCATGCCGAGGAACAGCAGCGGCATGGCGATGACGACGAGCCAGGCGCCGTGGGTGAACTTGGTGACCAGGACGACGACGAGGACCAGGGCGGTCAGGCAGGCGCCGACCGCGTTGATGGCGAGCCGTCGGTGGATAGGCACCCGCTCCTCGCGCGGGATGGCGGGTGAGGCCAGCTCCCGCCGCCAGTGCCGGACCATGCCCGCCTGGGAGAGGGTGAAGGAGACGAAGACGCCGATGATGTAGAGCTGGATGAGGCGGGTCAGTTCGGCGTCGAACGCGACGATCAGGGCGATGGCGGCGAGCGCGAGGAGCACGACGCCGTTGGAGTACACGAGCCGGTCGCCGCGGTTGAAGAGCTGACGGGGTGCGTATCGGTCCCTGGCCAGGATCGAGGCGAGCATCGGGAAGCCGTTGAAGGCGGTGTTCGCGGCGAGGACCAGCACGCCCGCGGTGACGGCCTGGAGCAGGTAGAAGAGGAAGTGCCAGCTCCCGAAGGTGGCGCGGCCGATCTGGGCGAGGGCCGTGGAGGTGGGCGTGCCCGGCGGCAGGCCCAGCTCGGTGGGGTCGGCCGCGACGTGCACCTGGTAGGTCATGGCGAGCGCGGTGATGCCCATGAACATGGTCACCGAGAGCCCGCCCATCACGGCGAGGGTGGTCGCCGCGTTCTTCGCCTTGGGCTTCCGGAAGGCGGGGACGCCGTTGCTGATGGCCTCGACCCCGGTGAGGGCGGTACAGCCGGAGGCGAAGGCGCGCAGGGCGAGGAGCACCACGGCGAGGCCGGTGTAGGTGCCCGCCTCGGTGATGGGCAGGTGCGCGGACTCGGCGCGGATCGTGTCGCCGGTGGCGAGCCGGACGGCGGCGCAGGCGAACATGACGTAGATGACGAGGACGAAGCCGTAGGTGGGGACGGCGAAGACCCGGCCCGACTCGCGTACGCCCCGCAGGTTCATCAGCGTCAGCAGCACCACGAAACCCACCGACAGGCCGACCTCGTGGTCGTCCAGGGCGGGGACGGCGGAAGTGATCGCGGCGACACCGGAGACCACGGAGACGGCCACGGTCATCACGTAGTCCACCAGCAGGGCGCTGGCGGCGGTCAGGGCGGCGGTGGGTCCGAGGTTCTCGGAGCTGACGACGTACGCCCCGCTGCCGCCCGGGTAGGCGTGGCAGGTCTGCCGGTAGGAGGCGACCACGACGACGAGCAGGAAGACGATGGCCGCGGCGGCGTACCAGGTGAGGTGCAGCAGCGCGACGCCGCCGAGGGCGAGGATCAGCAGGATCTCCTCGGTGGCGTAGGCCACGGAGGAGAGCGGGTCGCTGCAGAAGATCGGCAGGGCGAGCCGTTTGGGGAGCAGGGTCTCGCCCATCCGGGCGGTGTCGAGGGGTTCACCGACCAGTGCGCGTTTCAGATGGATACGCCTCATGGGGGCATGATCGAGCACCCTTTGCGCAATGCGTCCGTTTTGGCCGAGGTGTCACCCGGCGAGCTCCTCCGCCCGGTACGCCAGCCACAGGTCGTGCCGGGCGCTCGGGGACTGCAGCAGGGAGCGCTCGAGCAGCGCCTCGATGCGGGCGAGCCGCTTGCGGGCGCCGGGGACGGAGACCCCGAGGGCCGCGGCGGCCGGGGCGAGCCGGGCGTCGTGGGCGAGCCAGGTGCGCAGGGTGGCGCGGGCGCCCGCGGGCGCGTCGGGTCCGGTCAGCGGGGCCAGGTGGGCGCGGGCCCAGGCCGTCAGGCGCGGATCGCGGAGCACCGCGTCGAGGTCGGGCGCGACCTGCGGAACGGCCGTCGCTTCCCCCTGCCCGGACGGCCCCGGGGTCAGCCGCAGGGCCAGCGAGAGGGCCGCCTGGTCGCCGATGCGCGCCAGGTCCAGGCCGAGCAGGGTCTCGACCAGGCGGATCCGGGCGGCCAGGGTGTTGCGATGGATCTTCAGCAGCCGGGTGGCGTGCGAGGAGAAGTTCAGCCACGCGTGTGCGGTGGTCCGCAGTTCCGGCCCGCCGGGGTCCTGGGGGCGCCGCGGCCGGTGGGCGGAGAGGGGTGCGAGCAGCGCCCCGGCCCAGTCGGCCCCGGCGCCGTGGGCGGCGAGCGCCAGCTCCGGGCCCGGCCCGAACCGGGCGTGCCGCTCGCCCCGGCCGCGGGCGACGGCCAGGGCGTGGAACGCCTGGGTGTAGGCCGCCGGAGCCTCGCGCAGGCACGTCCGCCCGCTGACCCCGGCCGCGCAGTCCGGGGCCGCCTCCACCAGGGCGACCGCCAGGGGGTCGTGGTCGGGGCCGGCGGCCGCCAGGTCCGCCGGGACGAGCGCGATGAGGTGGCGCACGTAGACGGGGCAGCGCACGATCCAGGCCCGGCCGGCCGTCAGTTCCTCCAGCCGCCGGATCACTTCGCCGCGAGCACCGGTCCGGCACTCCACGACGTACATCCGCATCGGCTCGGGCAGCGAAGGGCCCAGCGCCCCGGCCACCTGGCGGGCGGCGGAGAGCCGGCCGTTCATCAGCAGGTGCAGCACCGCCTCGCGGGCCCGAGCCTCGGCGAGCGCGGCCCGCGCCTCACGCCGCTCGGCCTCCTCCGCGCGCAGGACCATCTCCAGCGGCACGGCGGCGTCCGCGAGCAGCGTGGTCGCCTGCGGGGCGTGCGACCGGTCCAGTACGGCGGCCAGCGCGCGCCCGCCGTCGAGCGCGAACAGCAGCGTGGCGGTGCCCTCGCCGTGCAGGACGGCCGACCGGACGCCGCGGGCGTTCATCTCGGCGATCCCCCGCAGCGCGGACTCCGGCCCGCGCCCGCGCCCGGCGTCCACCACGCCGGCCCATCCACCCAGGCGGGCGGCGAGCCACTCGAGCAGCGCGGCGGACCCTCCCGTGCGGGCGAGCCGGTGGAGCCTGAGCACGTCGTCGGACCGGGACACCGCGGCATTGAACCATCCGCCGCACACTGTGCGCTGTGATACCGGTCTCCCGCCGTCACTGGGCGGAGCGAACCCCGTAAGCGGCCCCCGGGCCGCATAGGTTGAGCCATGAGCGGCCGGATCCCGGCATGCGCGGGGGAGACTCCGGGGTCCGCCGCCGCTCACCCGCGGCCCGGCCGCGCCGCATCGTCCTCGGCGGTTGCGGGCGTACGAAGGTCATCCGTTCGGGGGTACCGCGTCAGAGGTGGCGTTCCCGACCCGAACGGAGGCGCGCGACTCGTACGGTTCGGCCGTGCGCTCGAACCGCCGCGGCCGGGGGGCCTCTTTCCGGCCGATGCTTCCGGACCGCTCGGGGGCCGCCGGAACCTCCCGGCGGAGGATCGGGGAGGCGGGCGGGACGGGGCCGACCAGGAGGTCCCGACCTCGGCTGACCGGATTCGTTCGTACGGGACGGGCGCACCGGAAGGCCCGAGGTATATGCCACGAGCAAGAACGTTGCGGATGTTGCCAAACGCCTTACACGCCGTCGGGGCCTGTGCAACAGTCGTAACCGGTCCTTCCTTCAGACTTGGCCGTGCCGCGCCTGTATCGGAGTTCTCATGCCGTCCCACCTGTTCGCGGACCGTCCCGCACAGCCGCCCGAGCCGGGATCGGTGGACGCACTGATCTCCCAGACCCGGCGCCTCCGAGGTGACGTGGACGCCGTCCGCCGCGACACCGTCGTGGACGACGACGACGCCCAGGGCCGCTGGCAACGCGCCCTCTGCGACCTCGCCGTGCACCAGCTCGACGACCTGCGCGAGCACCTCGGCCAGCTCAAGGAAGGGCTGCCGCCCGCGCCGGAGACCATCGTGCTCCCCCAGACGGCGCCCGAAGCCGGACCGGAGACCCAGACCCGGGTCGGCAGCGCCGAGTGGAACCTGCTGACCGACGAGGTCACCTGGTCCGACGAGCTGTTCCAGATCTTCGGCCGGTCCCCGGAAGCGGGCGCGCTCCCGCTCGACGAACTCGGCTCCACCCTGTTCTCCGAGGACCAGCCGCTGCTCACCGCCTGGGTCACGGCCTGCCTGGTGGACGGCAAGGCGATCGACGGCGAGTTCCGCATCGTCCGGGCCGACGGCCGGGTGCGGACCTTGCACATGAGGGGCGAGCCGGTACTCGACTCCGACGGCTGCACGGCCTCCATGTGGGCCGTGCTGCGGGACGTGAGTGAACTGCGCCGGAGCCAGCGGGCGGTGCGCGAGTCCCGTGACTCGCTGCAGCGCCAGCGGCAGATCGCGCAGACCGAGCACCGGCTGGCGGTCGAGCTGCAGGAAGCCGTGCTCCCCCCGTGGCGCGGCTCCCTGCGGTTCCCGCACAGCAGTTCCGGCACGCTCGACGTGGCCGCGCACTACCTGCCGTCGTCCACCAGCGCCCTGATCGGCGGCGACTGGTACGACGCCCTCGAACTCCCCGACGGCCGCTCCCTGCTGACGGTCGGTGACCTGACCGGACACGGGGTGACCGCCACCTCCGGGATGGCGATGATGCTCGGCGCCCTGCGCGGCATGGCGATGGCCGGCATCGAGCCCGGCCCCCTGATGGGCTGGCTGAACCAGCTCCTGGAGACCTCCGTGCAGCCGGCCCTCGGCTCGGCCGTGTGCTGCCGCTACGACCCCGCGCGCCGCGTCCTGTCCTGGGCGCAGGCCGGCCACCCGGCCCCGCTGCTGTTCCGCCGCGGCACCGGCCGTTCGCTCGTTCCGCCGGAGGGCGTCCTGCTGGGCGCCACCTCCGGCGCCTCGTACGGCCAGGCCGAGGAACGGCTCGAGGAGGGCGACGTGCTCGTCCTGCACACGGACGGACTGACGCCGCGCAGCATCGAGTTCGGCCGGGCCGACGGAACGGAACGGCTCCTGGCGCTCGCCCCGCGGTTCTCGGCGGCGCGGTCGGCCCAGGACTGCGTGCGCATGGTGCTGGAGGAGTTCGGCGACGGCGAGCGCGAGGACGACGCGTGCGTGCTGGTGGCGCGGGTCGGCTCGTAGCGGGGTCCGTTCTCCTCGCGGGGACTTCGGCAGTTCGACACCGGGGTTCGACCGGGACGTGGGGGCCGCGCCGGAAGGCGCGGCCTTCTCCGTCCGCCTACGCCTCCCCCCACTACACGACCGAGCCGCGCGGGCTGCGCGCCGCCGGGATGTCGGGGAGGGCCCGTTCGATCTCCTCGCGCAGGTCCTCGATGCGGGCGTACCCGGCGTACTGGCCGGTGAGCCGGTACATCTCGCGGAGCCGGTCCCAGGTGCGGTGCGAGGAGGTCTCGTTCATCGACACCAGGGCGAGCCGGGCATAGCGGTCGGCCTGTTCGGGTTCGTCGGCGATGAAGCAGGCCGAGGCCAATGAGATGTAGTCGAAGATCTGCGAGCGCTGGTAGCCGTCGCCGCGCAGCCGCAGGGCCTCCTTGGCATGGCGGGCGGCGACGGGGGCGGCGCTGGCGTCGTGGTCGGCGAGGGTGCGATACGCCAGGGCCTGCATGCCGTGCAGGTCCGCCTCGTCGAAGTGCTGCATCCAGCTCGGGGGCGGTACGTCGCCCTTGTCGGAGACGAACAGCTCCTCGGCCTCGCCCAGGGTGCGGCGCATCGCCTGGCCCTTGCCCATGGCCGCCTGCGCCCACGCCTCGATGGTGCGCAGCATGGCGCGGGTTCGCGGCAGGGTCTGCTCGCCCGACCCGGACTGGGCCAGCTTCATCAGGTCCAGGGCCTCGTTCGGCTTGCCGAGGTGCACCATCTGGCGGGCGGCGCGCGACAGCGCCTCACCGGCGCGCGGCCGGTCGCCGCCCTCCCGCGCGGCGTGCGCGGCGATGACGAAGTACTTCTGAGCCGTGGGCTCCAGGCCCACGTCGTGGGACATCCAACCCGCGAGCACGGCGAGGTTGGCCGCGACTCCCCACAGCCGCCGCTGGAGGTGGTCGGGGTGGTGGTAGGCGAGCATGCCGCCCACCTCGTTGAGCTGGCCCACGACCGCCTTGCGCTGCAACCCTCCGCCTCTGGAGGCGTCCCAGGCCCGGAAGACCTCGACGGAACGCTCCAGTGCCTCGATCTCCTGGGAGCCGATCGGGGCCGCCTCGTAGCGGTCGTAGCCCGCCGGGTCGGCCTGGAAGGCGTCTCCGAAGCGGTGCGCCTCCTTGGCGAGCGCGGGGTCGGTGTGGAGCCAGTCGTACATGGCGTTGGTGAGGGCGGAGCCGGCGGTGAGCACGGCGCCCGCGCCCATAAGACCGCGACGGTTGAGCATGAGGTCCATTCCCGTGAATTCGGTGAGGACCGCGGCTGTGCGTTCGGGCGCCCAGGGCATTCCGTCGGGGTTCTCCTGCATCCCGTCGGGCTGCCGTCTGCTGGTGCGCCGCTGCCGTACGAACCCGAGGTCCTCGATGGTCACGACACGACCGAGCCGCTCGGTGAACAGGGCTGCCAGTACCGTGGGAACCGGTTCGCGCGGGGTTTCCCCCATGTCGATCCAGCGCCGCACCCGCGAGGTGTCGGTGGCCAGCTGGGGGTGGCCCATCGCCGCCGCCTGCCGGTTGACCATCCTCGCCAGTTCGCCCTTGGACCAGCCGGCCAGGCCGAACAGGTCGTTCAAGCGGGTGTTTGGACCTTTGCTCACGTCAAGCCCCCAGGTTCTCGGCTGAGTTGACAGTAGCCCGCCGTCAGGTGCCCAGCGACTATTCGCCAGGCTTCGCCAGGGCACGCCTGATGGTCCGCCACCCGCCGCCGGGTGTCAGGTAGGAATGCGCCTCCCCGACCCGGTCACCGGCGGAACTCCCCAGGGTGATGCACGGGATCCGTCGGGGCGGCGTACGCAACTCGTCGGCGCACGAAGGGATCCGTAACGCCATGTACGCAGCAACGTCCTCCGTGTCCGCCCCGGTCCGGCCGCACCGGACGCTCCCCGCGAGCGGCGGCCCCTACCTCGAACCCGGCCGTCCCGCGGCTCCGGCGCAGGCCGCGCTGCGGGCCCGGCGGATGCCCGGGGGCGGATCGCAGCCGCTCAGCGGAAGAATCGACCTCTCGGGGCCCCAGGGGGCGCAACTGCGCACCGCGCTCGCCTCGGTGCAGCGGATCTGTCCGGAGTTCGCGCCCGTCCAGGTGTTGCGGCGCAGCGGCCGGTCGGTCCTGCTCGTGGGCACCACCGGGCGGATGACCGCCGTCGCCAAGGTTTTACTGGACCACTCGCCCGAGTGGCGCGAGCGGTACCGGCACGAAATAGCGTCGTACCGGGCGTTCGTCCGGCACCGCCCGCCGGTCCGGGTGCCGCGGCTGATCGCCGCCGACCCGGAGAACTGCGTACTGGTCGTCGAGCGGGTGGCGGGCCGGGTCGCGGCGCTCCAGCGGCATCCTGTGGAAGCCCCGCCGCGGGTCGACCTGCGGGCGGCGCTGGGCGCGGTGTGCCGGGTCAACCAGTGGCGTCCGCCGTCCGATCTGTTCGGGACGCCGCTGAACTACGCGCGGCGGATCTCGCGGGACTACGAGCTGGGTCTGCTGACCGACCGGGACCTGGGCGACCTGCAGAAGCTGCTGCATGGCGTCAAGCTGTCGGGCACCGCGCTGCAGTTCAACCACGGTGACGCCCTGCTGTCGAACCTGCTGCTCTCGCCGGCCGGCCCGGTGCTGCTCGACTGGGAGCACGCGGGCTGGTACCTGCCGGGTTACGACCTCGCCACCTTGTGGACGGTACTGGGCGACGCCCCGGCCGCGCGCAGCCAGATCAGCCGGCTCGCCCAGTCGGCCGGCCCGGCGGTGCGGGACGCGTTCCTGGTGAACCTGATGCTGGTGCTGACCCGGGAGATCCGGATGTCCGAGACGGCCGTGCAGCGCTCGATGCTGGCGACCGCCCCGGCCCAGCCGACGACGGCGGGCGCCCTGTCCTCGGGCGAGGAGCAGCGGCTGCTGCTGCGCCGCCTGCACGACGACGCCGGTATGGCGCGCAGGGCGGTCCGGGCGGCGGTCGGCACGCGCTGACCCCTCCCCGCCCGTTTCCCCTACGCGAAGTCCCGTGGCTCCCACCGCCGCGGGACTTCGCTCGTGTGCGGGGGGCCGTATGCCTTGACATCACATGATCCCCCGAACACCTTTTCAGACTCAGCATCAGACGTGCTGAGTCCGTCCCCCTCCCCACCCCGCCGGAGCCCGCCCATGTCCGCAAGCGCTGCCCGCACCTGCCCCGGAGCCCTCCCCTCCCGCCGCGGCGTCCTGGCCGGGACGGGCGCGGGGGTGCTCGCCGCCACCGTGCTGCCGGCCGCCACGGCACGGGCCGACGGTGCCCAGGCCGCACCTCCGCTCGGTGAGTACGACGTCGTCGTGGTCGGCTCCGGGGCGGCCGGGATGACCGCCGCGCTCACCGCCGCCAAGCGGGGGCTGAGCGTGCTGGTGGTCGAGAAGGCCCCCACCTTCGGGGGATCCGCCGCCCGGTCCGGCGCCGGGATCTGGCTCCCCAACAACTCGGTGATCCTGCGCGCCGGCGTACCGGACACCCCGCAGAAGGCGGCGGCGTACCTGGCGGCCGTCGTGGGGCCCGGGGTACCGGCCGACCGGCAGGCCGCCTTCCTCGCCCACGGCCCGCGGATGCTGGACTTCGTGATGGCCAACAGCCCGCTCCGGTTCCGCTTCATGGAGGGGTACAGCGACTACTATCCCGAGCTTCCCGGCGGTCTGCCGAACGGCCGGTCCATCGAGCCGGACCAGATCGACGGGAACGTCCTGGGCGCCGAACTCGCCCGTCTGAACCCGGCGTACCTGTCGGTGCCCGCCGGAATGGTGGTCTTCAGCGCGGACTACAAATGGCTCAGCCTGGCCGCGGTCAACGCCAAGGGCCTGGCCGTGTCCACGGAGTGCCTGGCGCGCGGCACGAAGGCCGCGCTGCTCGGGCAGAAGCCGCTCACGATGGGCCAGGCCCTCGCGGCCGGGCTGCGCGCCGGCCTGCAGCGGGCGGGCGTCCCGGTCTGGCTGAACAGCCCGCTGGTGGACCTGGTCCAGGAGGGGGGTGCGGTGACCGGGGTGGTCGTGGAGAAGGAGGGCGCAGGGGGCACCGTACGGGCCCGGCGCGGGGTGATCGTCGGTTCGGGCGGCTTCGAGCACAACGCGCAGATGCGGGCGCAGTACCAGCAGCAGCCGATCGGCACCCAGTGGTCGGTGGGCGCGAAGGAGAACACGGGCGACGGGATCCGGGCGGGACAGCGGGCGGGGGCGGCGCTGGCGCTGATGGACGACGCCTGGTGGGGTCCGACGATCCCGCTGCCCGGGGAGCCGTACTTCTGCCTCGCCGAACGGACCCTGCCCGGCGGCCTGATCGTCAACGGCAACGGCGCGCGGTTCGTCAACGAGGCGGCCCCCTACAGCGATGTGGTGCACGTGATGTACGAGAAGGACCGGGGCGCACCCGGTTCGCACATCCCGGCGTGGCTGATCGTGGACCAGAACTACCGCAGCAAGTACCTCTTCAAGGACGTGCTGCCGACCATCGTGTTCCCGGACTCCTGGTACGAGACGGGGGCGGCGGAGAAAGCCTGGACGTGGGACGCGCTGGCCGGCCGGATCGGGGTCCCGGCCGCGGCGCTGCGGGCCGCCTTGAACCGGTTCAACGCTCAGGCGTGGCAGGGCACGGACTCCGACTTCCACCGGGGCGACTCGGCGTACGACCACTACTACACGGACCCGGGGGTCCATCCGAACTCGTGCCTGGCCCCGGTCTGGGCCCCGCCGTTCTACGCGTTCAAGATCGTGCCGGGCGATCTGGGCACGAAGGGCGGCATCGTCACGGACGCACGGGCACGGGCTCTGCGGGAGGACGGTTCGGTGATCCGGGGGCTGTACGCGGCGGGCAACGCCAGCGCCGCGGTGATGGGGCGCAGCTACGCCGGGGCCGGGTCGACGATCGGGCCCGCGATGACGTTCGGCTACGTGGCGGCGAATGACATCGCGGACGCGTGACGGGCGGGCGGCGCCGGGCCCGATCCGCAGGAGGAGGCGCGTCAGCCCTGCTGGAAGAGCTCGGCGGGGAGCGGCTTCAGGAGGGCGTAGAGGTCGTCGGTGATCGGGCGGTCCCAGCTGGCGATGGTGACCAGCACGTTGTCGCTGCGGTCGAACTGGACGCAGGAGATGCGGGACTCCGACAGCTTGACCTTCCGCACGATCAGGAGGTTGTCGCCCTGCATGACGGGGCAGTCCTCGACGCCGGTGACCTCGACGTCCTCGTCGTTCTCCAGGGCGTCGAGCAGTTGGGCGACCTCGAACGGGACCTGGCCCTCGGAGAGCTCGCGGGCGGGGGAGCCCTCCGGCAGGTTCCCGATGATCATCGCGGGGCCGCGTCCGCCGAACAGGTCGTAGCGGAGGAAGACACCCTGGCAGCTGCCGTCGGGCGCGGGCAGCAGCCCGGCCCCGAGGTTGCCCGGCCAGTCCCCCGGATCCATGGCCAGGACGTCGAAGTCCGGGCCGGCGGGTGTGGCGGCGCGGTGGCGGCGGAGGAAGGACATGCCGCCATGGTACGTGGCCGGGCGAAGTTTTCCGGCCCGGGGCCCCTGATCGGGCCCCTGTCCCCGCGGTCCCCGCCCCCGTCGGGCCGCCGCCCGGCCGGGCCCGTCAGACGGACGGGACGAGGGTGAACCAGTGCGGGAGGAGGGTGCCGTCGCCGGTGACCTCCAGGTCGGCAGGGCTCAGGCGGCCCCAGAGGAAGAGGGCGAGGTCGGAGGCGGAGCCCGCGGCCTCGACGTCCACGGGGGCCGTGGAACGCGGCTCCACGACGACCTCGTCCGCCGCGAAGGCGACCGTCCAGGATTCCGGGCCGTCGGTGCGGCGGAAGCGGTAGCGCTCCCCCTTGCCGGCGGGAGCCGAGAACCAGGCGCGGCGGGCCGGCGCCATCACCTCGAAGGTCTGGCTCACCGCGTCCGCGGCGAGGGCCGGGTCGAGGGGCTCCTGGGTGCCGGTCGCGGACTGCGCGTCCCATCGGTGGACCGCCAGTTCGATGCCCTGCATGCGCAGCCAGAATCCGGAGGTCCGCTCCGGTCCCCAGGTCCACACCGGCAGGTCCGGGCCGATCTCGGCGAACAGCTTCGCCAGCTGCTCGGCGCCGTCCGCGAACCAGGCCGTCAGCGCGTCGGGCACCGGCTCGCGGTTCGGTGCCCGCTCGGGCCGCGGCCAGGCGGCCAGCGCCGCCGGGTCGGCGGGGAGCCCGTACAGGGAGAGGTCGCTGGGGTCCGGCCGTTCCTGGAGGCGCTCGCGCAGGAGGTGGGTCACGTAGCGCTGCACCCCTCCGAGGTGCGCGATGAGATCGGACACCGACCAGTCGGGGCAGGTGGGGACCAGGGGCGGGGCGCCGCCGGGGCGCAGGGCGCTGCGGACGGCCCGCTCGAAGGCGTCGGCCTCGCGGCGGAAGAGGGAGATCCTGTCGTTGGGGTCCATGCGGTCCACCCTGCCCGTCGGGTCACGCGACCGCTCCGCTTGAGCTACGGGCGAACGGAGCGGGGGCGGCGAACGGGGCGGGGCGGCGGGCGCGGATGACCGGGCACCACCGCGGGCGGCACGGTCCGGGCCGGCGGGTCGCGGTCCCCCGGTCGGCGCCGAACCCGGTCCGGGAGCGGACCGGTTCGGACCCGGCCGGCGGCCGCAGGGCCGCCGGGGCAGCAGCCCGAGGCTCCCGCGGTCGGCGCGTCACGGACCGAACGGCGCGGGCGGTACGGGCGGCACGCCAGGGGCCACCCGCGCGGCGTGCCGCGTACCGCCCGTGCGGCGCGTCACGTCAGGTCGAACTCCCCGCCCCGCGCGTCCAGGACGAACTTGTTCCACTCGTCCGGCGCGAAGATCAGGGAGGGGCTTTCGGGCCGCTGGCTGTTGCGCATCGCCACGAACCCCTCGACGAAGGCGATCTGAACGTCACCCGCTCCCCGGCTGCTCGAGCGCCACTGCGCCCCGGTGAGATCGAGGTCCGGCTTGTCCCAGCCTGCCAGGGGCTGTGAGGTCATGCTCTCGGCCACGTGCGTGCTCCTCCCGGTACGTCGTCCGGGGGCAAGGTTAACCAGCACGGCGGGCGCCGCACAGGCCACGGTGCGTCACACCTGGCCGGTCCGGCACTCCGCCCGCCGGTGCCCTTGCGCTCAGGAGGCCGGCGGCTGCGCCCCCACGAGCCACATCGCGAAGAACTGCGCACCGCCGCCGTACGCGTGCCCGACGGCCCGGCGGGCTCCGGGGACCTGGTGCTCCCCGGCCCGGCCGCGGACCTGGAGGGCCGCCTCCGCGAAGCGGATCATGCCGGAGGCGCCGATCGGATTCGTGGACAGCACCCCGCCCGAGGGATTGACCGGGAGGTCGCCGTCGAGTTCCGTGACCCCCGCCTCGGTGAGCTTCCAGCCCTCGCCCTCCTCCGCGAACCCGAGGTTCTCCAGCCACATCGGCTCGTACCAGGAGAACGGCACGTACATCTCCACCGCGTCGATCTCCCGGCGCGGGTCGGTGATCCCGGCCTGCCGGTAGACGTCGGCCGCGCAGTCCTTGCCGGCCTGCGGGGAGACGAAGTCCTTGCCCGCGAAGAGGGTGGGTTCGCTGCGCATCGCCCCGCCGTGCACCCATGCCGCGGGGTGCGGGGAACGGGCCGCGCCCGCCCGGTCGGTGAGGACCATCGCGCAGGCGCCGTCCGAGGAGGGGCACGTCTCGGAGTACCGGATGGGATCCCACAGCATCGGCGAGGCCTGGACCTTCTCCAGGGTGATGTCGTGCTCGTGCAGGTGCGCGTAGGGGTTCTTCAGCGCGTTGCGCCGGTCCTTGTAGGCGACGAGCGAACCCACCGTGTCCGGCGCGCCCGTGCGCCGCATGTAGGCGCGTACGTGCGGGGCAAAGAACCCGCCCGCGCCCGCCAGCAGCGGCTGCTGGAAGGGCACGGGCAGCGAGAGCCCCCACATGGCGTTGGACTCCGACTGCTTCTCGAAGGCGAGGGTGAGGACCGTCCGGTGGACGCGCGCCGCGACCAGGTTCGCGGCGACGAGCGCGGTGGACCCGCCGACCGAACCGGCCGTGTGCACGCGCAGCATCGGCTTGCCGACCGCGCCGAGGGCGTCGGCCAGGTACAGCTCCGGCATCATCACCCCCTCGAAGAAGTCGGGGGCCTTGCCGATGACGACCGCGTCGATGTCCGACCAGGTCAGCTCGGCGTCCGCGAGGGCGCGGGCCGCCGCTTCGCGGACCAGCCCGGCGATGGAGACGTCGTGGCGGGCCGCGACGTGCTTGGTCTGGCCGATCCCGACGACGGCGACCGGCTCCTTGCCCGAGCTGCTCATACGGGGTCCCCTTCCAGGACGGCGACCAGGTTCTGCTGGAGGCAGGGGCCGGAGGTGGCGTGGGCGACAGCGCGGTCGGACGCGCCGCGGTGGATCCGGGCGGCGGCCTCGCCGATCCGGATCAGCCCGGCGGCCATGATCGGGTTGGCGGCGAGTGCGCCGCCGGACGGATTGACGGCGACGACGCGTTCCCGGCCTGAGCCCTCACCGTCTCCGAAGCCGTCACCGCCGTCGCCGATCCGCAGGGCCTTGCGGAGCACGACCTCCTGGGAGGAGAAGGGCGCGTGCAGTTCCGCCGTGTCCACCGGGGCGTCGAACACCCCGGCGCGTTCGGCGGCGAGCCGGGTGGACGGGGAGTCGGTGAGGTCCCGCAGGCCCAGGGAGTGGGCCTCGATGCGGTGGTCGATGCCGGTGATCCAGGCAGGGCGCCCGCACAGCCGCCGCGCGGTGTCCCCGGCGGCGAGGACCACGGCCGCCGCGCCGTCGCCGATGGGCGGGCAGTCCCCGGTGCGCAGGGGCCGGACCAGGTAGTCGCCCTGGGGCACCGCGCCGCTGAGCTGGGCGTGCGGATTGTCCCGCGCGGCCGCGCGGCTGCGGGCGGCGATGGCGGCCAGCGCCGCCTCGTCCGTCTCGCCGGCGTCGATGAGGGCCTGGGCCTGGAGGGCGGCCAGGGCGACCGAGTCGGGCCAGAGGGGGGCGAGGTAGTAGGGGTCGAGCTGCCGGGTGAGCACGTCCCGCACCGGGCCGGGCGAGGACTTCCCGTACGAGTAGACGAGCGCGGTGTCGGCCTCACCGGTCTGGATCTTGACCCATGCCTCGTAAAGCGCCCAGGCGCCGTCCATCTCGACGTGCGATTCGGAGATCGGCGGCCAGGCTCCGACGCCGTCCAGGGTCATGGTGAAGGAGAAGGCCCGGCCGGCCAGGTAGTCGCTGGAGCCGGAGCAGGTGAAGCCGATCTCGCCGGCCTTCAGTCCGGTCTGCGCCAGGACCTGGTGCAGGACCGGCATGACCATCTCGACTTCGCTGAGTTCGTCGGTACGGCGCAGGTGGTCGCTCTGCGCGAAGGCGACGACGGCCACGTCGCGCGCGTGCCTGCTCGTCCTGGGCATCAGATGAGCTCCTTGTACGCGTCGTAGTCCGCGTCCGGTTCGCCGGTGGGGCGGTAGTGGTCGGGGTAGCGGCCGCCTTCGGTCCACACGGGTTCGACGCGCAGGCCCATGCGGACCTGGTCGTAGGGGATTCCGCCGATCCGGCCGTGCAGCGCGAGCCCAGCGCCGTCGAGGGCGATGTGGGCGTAGACGTAGGGGACCTCGATGTCGAGGTTGCGCGCCTTGATGTTGACGATGCAGTAGGTGGTGACGGTGCCGGCCGGGCCCACCTCGACCTGGTCGGTGGTGGCGACCCCGCAGGTGGGGCAGGCGCCGCGCGGCGGGACGTACACCTTGTGGCAGGAGGGGCAGCGCTCGCCGATGGTCTTCCGCCGGGAGAGGCCGTCGATGTAGGCGGTCTGGGCGCGGCCGGGGCTGTACGTGTAGTCCAGGCGTGCCTCGGCGACGATGCCGGTGACGGGCTCCGGGAAGACCCCGTCGTGCGGGGTGGCCCCGCGGGTGGCGGGGCCGTCGTCGGGTTCGAAGCAGGCGATGTCGGTGATCGCCCCGGTCCGCTCGGCGGCCCACCGCACGCGTACCCGCATGCCGGTGCGCACGGCCTCGGGGCCGGGGGCGTCGAGGGCGTGCAGCAGCGCGGTGTCGGCGCCGTCGAGCCTGACCAGCGCCCAGGCAAAGGGGGTGTCCAGGGGCTGGTTGGGCCGGGGCCGGTCGTTCCAGGCCCAGGTGGTGACGGTGCCGGTGGCGGCGACTTCGACGAGTTCGCGTATCTCCTCGGCGGTCCGGGGGTCGTACTCCACGGGCGGCACCATGACGGTGCCGTCGGAGGTCCTCACCCCGAGCACGAGCCCTTCGCGCAGTCCGGTGAGGAACGCGGACTGCACGGGCCCGAGGGACCGGGTGAAGGGGAACTCGACGACAAGAGGCGCACGGAGCACCTCGGGCGGGGACGCGGGTGCTGTCACGACTGACTCTCCCTGTGCGATCGGGGCGGGCCCTCGAGCCCGCCGACATCCAAACCACGAACCACCGGCCCCGAAGACCAAGCCGCCCCCCGCATCGAGCTCCGCGACCGCACAAGGGCGGCGGCACCACATCCAGCCCCGCAACCGCACAAGGGCAGCGGGGCCACATCCAGCCCCGCCGGCGTTCGAGGCGCGGGGCCCGGGGCAGCGCCCCGGCAACGGCGCCGCACCCGACCCCCAGCCGCAACCGCACAAGGGCGGCGCAGCCACCGGCGGACGGCGGCCCGAGAACCTACTCCCGCCGATACACCGCCGGCCGCTTCTCGGCGAAGGCCCGCGCCCCCTCCTTCGCATCGGCGGTGTCGAAGATCGGCCAGCCCCGCAGCAACTCGGACGCCAGCCCCTCCGACTCCGTCAGCCCGGCGGTCTCGTAGACCGAGGCCTTCACGGCCTCCACCGCCAACGGCCCGCACTGGTTGACCCGCTCGGCGATCTCCAGCGCGGCGGTGAGCGCCGTCCCCTCCGGCACGACCCTCCCCACCAGCCCGATCCGAGCGGCCTCCGCAGCGGAGTACGGTCGCCCCGTCAGCAGCATCTCCAGGGCGTGCGTCCGCGGGATCTGCCGCGGCAACCGCACCGTCGAGCCGCCGATCGGGAAAAGCCCGCGCTTGACCTCGAACAGCCCGAAGGTCGCCCCCTCCCCCGCGACCCTGATGTCCGTGCCCTGGAGGATCTCGGTCCCGCCGGCCACGCAGTGGCCCTCCACGGCGGCGATGACCGGCTTGCGCGGCCGGTGGTGGCGCAGCATCGCCTTCCAGTGGAGGTCCGGGTCGGCTTTGAGCCGGTCCCGGTACTGGTCGCCCGCCATCCCCTTGCCGGCCAGCGCCTTGAGGTCCATGCCGGCGCAGAAGTCACCGCCCGCGCCGGTCAGGACCACGGAGCGGATGGTGTCGTCGGCGTCCGCCTCCAGCCACCCGTCGTACAGTCCCACCAGCAGCGGCAGCGACAGCGCGTTCTTCGCCTCGGGCCTGTTCATGGTGAGCACCAGCGTGGCGCCGTGCCGTTCCACGGTCAGGTGTTCCGTCCCACCCATTGCCGTTCTCCCGTCTGAAGACCTAGAACAGGTTGCAGTAGGCGCGGGTGCAGTTCAATAGTTTTCTGACAGACAGTCAGCTTTCTTGGGCGACTCCCTTCCCACTTGCCTTCGGCGGGGCTTCAATGACCGGCGGAGCAGCCCAGCCATGGACATTCCAGGGTCAGGAGGAACGGTGGAGTACAACCTTGCCGACCTGTTCGAGTCCGTCGTCGACGTGGTCCCGGACCGTGAGGCCCTCGTGTACGTGGACCACCCCGGGACCGGCGCCGAGCGCCGCCTGACGTACGCGGAACTGGACTCGGCGGCGAACCGGATCGCGCACCACCTGCTGGACAGCGGGCTGAAGCCCGGCGAGCACCTGGGCCTGCACCTCTACAACGGGGTCGAGTACCTCCAGACCGTACTGGCCTGCCTGAAGGCCCGGCTGGTCCCGGTGAACGTGAACTACCGCTACGTGGAGGAGGAACTGGTCTACCTCTACCACGACGCCGACCTCGCCGCGCTGGTCTTCGAGGGCGAGTTCACCGAGCGGGTCGCGGCCGCGCTGCCGCAGACGACGAAGCTGCGCCACCTGGTCCGGGTCGGCGCCGCCCCCGCGGGAGCCCCGGAGCCCGCGATCGCGCCGGTGGCCTTTCCGGACGCCGAGGCGGCCGGCTCCCCCGAACGCGGTTTCCCGCCCCGCAGCCCAGACGACCTGTTCATCATCTACACCGGTGGCACCACCGGCATGCCCAAGGGCGTCATGTGGCGGGCGGAGGACCTGTTCTTCGCCGGGCTCTTCGGCGGCGAGCCGTCCGGCGAACCGGTGAAGCGGCCCGAGGAACTGGCCGAGCGGGTCGCGGCGCGCGGCGCCGGACTGACGTTCTTCCCCGCCCCTCCGCTGATGCACGGCACGTCCACGCTCACGTCGTTCATCGCCTTCAACTACGGGCAGCGGGTGGTCATCCACCGCAAGTACGCCCCGGAGGAGGTGCTCCGCACGATCGAGAAGGAGAAGGTCTCCAGTGTGTCGCTGGTGGGGGACGCCATGCTGCGCCCCCTGATCGACGCCCTGAACGGCCCCCTGGCGGGCACGGACCTGTCCTCCCTCTTCAGCGTCTCCTCATCCGGCGCGATCATGTCGGAGACGGTGCGGGCGGAGTTCCAGCGGCTCGTGCCGCACGTGCTGCTGCTGAACAACTTCGGCTCCTCCGAGTCCGGTTCCAACGGGCGGGCGACCGACGACTCCGGGCCGGAGAAGGGCTTCCGCCTCCACGTCAACGACCGGACGCAGGTGGTGGACCCCGTGACGCACGAGCCGGTGGCGGTGGGTGAACCAGGGCGCCTGGCGCAGCGCGGCCACGTCCCGCTCGGTTACTACAACGACCCGGCCAAGACCGCCGAGACCTTCTTCCAGAAGGGCACGGAGCGCTGGGTGCTGCTCGGCGACATGGCGACGGTGGACGAGCAGGGCGTCGTCACCGTCCTCGGACGCGGTTCGCAGTGCATCAACACGGGCGGCGAGAAGGTCTACCCGGAGGAGGTGGAGCAGGCCCTGAAGTCCCACCCGGACGTGTACGACGCCCTGGTGGCGGGCGTCCCGGACCCGACGTGGGGCAACCACGTGGCAGCGGTGGTCCAACTCCGCGCGGGCGCCACGGCGCCGACGCTGGACGACATCCAGACCCACTGCCGAACCCGTCTGGCGGGCTACAAGATCCCCCGCCAACTGGTCGTCGCCCCGACCATCCAACGCTCCCCCAGCGGCAAGGCGGACTACCGCTGGGCCAAGTCCATAGCCACAGAGGCAAACACCACTCCGTAACCCCCCACCGCCCCCCAAGACTCCCGCTCTCCTGGGCACAGCCCCAGCGCCACCACCCGACGCCGCACACATGCAGCCCCACCAGGCGCGGGGTCAGGGCGGACCCCCAGGTCTTCGACCGCCACCGCAAGCATCCAAGCCCCGCCGGCGTTTGAGGCGCGGGGTCCGGGGCGGAGCCCCAGGTCCCTGACCGACGCCCCAGCACAGAGGCGGACCGATTCAAGCCCCGCCGGCGCTTGAGGCGCAGGGTCCGGGGCCGAGCCCCAGGTCCCTGACCGACGCCCCAGCACAGAGGCGGACCGATTCAAGCCCCGCCGGCGTTTGAGGCGCGGGGTCCGGGGCGGAGCCCCGGGTCTGTGACCCCGGCCGACAAGGCGCCCGGCCCCGACCGAGACACCCCCGCCCCGCCGGTGCATCAGGCGGAGCCCCGGCTCACCCCAGGCCCGGGCCCAGCCGATCAAGCCCACCCCCGACCGCAGCCGGAGGCGCCCCCGCACGATCACTCGTTCGAGTCATTGCCCTCCACCCCCACCCCCTGGCAATCTACCGAATGATCGGTCGGTACCCGAGGAGCAAGGCGGCGGACATGGCGGCACACACCAACCCCCACGGCACGGACGACGACCGCGCCGAACGCCTCAGCGGCGACGAGCTGGCCACCCTCCAGCTCACACGCCTCCGCAGGACCTTGCAGCGCGTCTACGCCCACGTCCCTTTCTACCGCCAGGCCTTCGACAAGGCCGGCGTCCACCCCGACGACTGCCGTACCCTCGCCGACCTCGCCCTGTTCCCCTTCACCACCAAGGCCGACCTCCGCGACCAGTACCCCTTCGGCATGTTCGCCGTGCCGCGCGACGACGTCCGCCGGATCCACGCCTCCAGCGGGACCACCGGCCGCCCCACGGTCGTCGGCTACAGCGAGCGGGATCTGTCCACCTGGGCGGATGTCGTGGCCCGGTCCATACGCGCCGCCGGCGGCAGACCCGGCCAGATCGTCCACATCGCCTACGGCTACGGCCTGTTCACCGGCGGCCTCGGCGCCCACTACGGGGCCGAGCGCCTGGGCTGCACGGTCGTGCCCGCATCCGGCGGGATGACCGACCGCCAGGTGCGGCTGATCCAGGACTTCCGCCCGGAGGTCATCATGGTCACCCCGTCGTACATGCTGACCCTGCTGGACGAGATGGAGCGCCAGGGCATCGACCCGCGCTCCACCTCCCTCCGCACGGGGATCTTCGGCGCCGAACCGTGGACCGAGGAGATGCGCGGGGAGATCGAGGACCGCCTCGGTATCGACGCGGTGGACATCTACGGCCTGTCCGAGGTCATGGGACCGGGCGTGGCTCAGGAGTTCGCCTCGACCAAGGACGGGCTGCACATCTGGGAGGACCACTTCTACCCGGAGGTGGTCGATCCGCTGACCGGGGCGGTGCTGGCGGAAGGCGAGCCGGGCGAGCTGGTGTTCACCTCCCTCACCAAGGAGGCCATGCCGGTGATCCGCTACCGCACCCGGGACCTGACGCGGCTCCTGCCCGGCACCGCCCTCCCGGCCTTCCGCCGGATGGAGAAGGTGACGGGCCGCAGCGACGACATGGTCATCCTGCGCGGGGTGAACCTGTACCCGACCCAGATCGAGGAGGTCCTGCTGCGGACGGAGGGCCTGGCGCCGCACTTCCAGCTGCGGCTGACGAAGGAAGGGCGGATGGACGCCCTGACGGTGCGGGTCGAGGCCCGCCGGGGAGTGGACGCCTCCCGGCGGGAGTCCGCGGCCGCCTCGGTGGTCCGGGCCGTCAAGGAGGGCATAGGGGTGTCGGTCCACGTGGAGGTGGTCGAACCGGAGACCCTCGAGCGTTCGGTGGGCAAGATCCAGCGGATGGTGGACCTCCGGGAGGCGGGACGGGAGGAGCGGACTGCCTGAAACCACCCCTTCGGGCCCATTTCAGGGCGGCGTCCGAGAGCCGCCGGAGCCACCCGGGTAGTGCATAGCGCGTGACCTCGTTCTTGCGGCAGCTCCACGCCCGGCTCCAGGGCTCCCACGCGGGGCTGGCCTGGAGTCGCGGCCGGGAGATGGAGCTGATGCACCGGGCGATGGGCTTCGCGGCCCTGGGGTTCCTCACCCTGGTACCGCTCCTGGTGGTCGTGGCGGCGGCCGCACCCGGTAGCGGCTCGGGCTTCGGCCGGTGGCTCGGACAGGCCCTCGGGGTGACGGAGTACTCCAGGGACCGGGTCGAGATGGTCTTCGGGGCGGCGGACCTGGCACTGGAACGGACCACGGCGTTCGGGCTCGGGGCGCTGGCCGTGTTCGGCCTGACCTTCGGCTCCGCCGTGCAGACCGGTTACGAGAAGGTCTGGGATGTGCCGACCGCCCGGTGGCACACCATGTGGCGGCACGTCGTCTGGCTCGCCCTGCTGGTCTGCTACCTCGCGCTGCTCGTCGCGATCCCGGCGCCGTCGAACGACGCCGTCGGCACCGTCCTCAGCACCGGGGCCGACCTGCTCGGCACCTGCCTCTTCTTCATCGCCTCGCAGCGGCTGCTGCTCGGCGGCCGCGTCCGCTGGCGGGCCCTGGTGCCGGGAGCGGTGGCCACCAGCGTCGGGCTGCTGGGGCTGCGCGTCTTCTCGCAGCTGGTCTTCTCCCCGCTGATCGCCTCCAACGCCGTGACCTACGGCCCCTTCGGAACGCTGCTGGTCGTCCAGTCCTGGCTGGTCGGCGTCGGGTTCGTGGTCTACGGCGGCGCCCTCGTCGGCCGCCTCGTCCACGAACACCGCACGCTCCGCCGCCTCCAACGCCTCGGGCACCTCCCCGCGGAAGGCGCCCCACCGCCCCCACCGCCCCCTCCGCCCGGCGCCGGAGACGCCGGGACGGGCTGACGACCCCACGGATACCAAACGGGATGTTGACAGACCCGCAAGCAGCCTGCATGAGTGTGGGGGCACGGACGCTCCGCCCTTGACACGGGCAACCTCGCTCATCCGCAGGCTACTTGGGAGGTACGTTGCTCCGCACCCGCCCGATACTCCGGCGCGTCGCCCTCACCGGCGCCGCGCTGCTCGCCACGACCGCCGCGCTCCCGCAGGCCGGCGCGGCCGCCGCGGCCACCGGGCCCGCCGGCCCGTCCGGCGGGGGCCTGTCCGCCGTCATCCGCTACACGGAGAACGGCATCCCGCACATACTCGCCCGCGACTACGCGCACCTGGGTTTCGGGACCGGCTGGGCCCAGGCCGCCGATCAGGTGTGCGTCCTCGCCGACGGGTTCGTCACCGTCGCCGGTGAGCGTTCGCGCTGGTTCGGCGCCGAGGCCGCGCCCGACGGGTCACTCTCCTCGGCCACCCGCAACCTCACCAGCGACCTGTACTTCAGGGGCGTCCGCGAGTCCGGCACGGTCGAGAAGCTGCTGGCCACCCCCGCCCCGGCCGGTCCCAGCAAGGACCTGAGGGAACTCATGCGCGGCTGGGCCGCCGGATACAACGCATGGCTCGCCCAGAACAAGATCACCGACCCCGCCTGCAAGGGCGCCGGCTGGGTACGCCCCGTCTCCGCCACCGACGTGGCCGCCCGCGGGTTCGCGGTCTCGGTCCTCGCCGGCCAGGGCCGCGGGATCGACGGCATCACCGCGGCCCAGCCACCGGGGACGACGACGGGCCCGACCGGCTCGGACGGACCGACCGGCGCGGCAGGCCCGGACGCCCGTACGTCCACGCCGCCGGGGCCCGCCGAACCCGACCCGGCGGCCGCGGCCGAGGCGGCCAGGGAGTTCTTCGACACCACCCGCTACGACATGGGGTCCAACGCGGTCGCCTTCGCCGGTTCCACCACGGCGAGCGGCAGCGGCCTGCTGCTGGGGAACCCCCACTACCCGTGGCAGGGCGGGCGCCGCTTCTGGCAGTCGCAGCAGACCATCCCGGGCGAGCTGAACGTCTCGGGCGGCTCCCTGCTCGGTACCACCGTGGTCAACATCGGTTTCAGCGAGAAGGTGGCCTGGAGCCACACCGTGGCCACCGGCACACCCGTCAACCTGCACCAGCTCACCCTCGATCCGGCCGACCCGACCGCGTACCTGGTCGACGGAGTGCCGGAGAAGATGACCCGGCGGACCGTCACCGTCCCGGTGGCGGGCGGCGATCCGGTGACCCGCACCCAGTGGTGGACACGCTACGGGCCGGTCGTCTCCCACCTCGGCGCGGGCCTGCCGCTGCCCTGGACGGCCACCGCGGCGTACGCGCTGAACGATCCCAACGCGGCGAACCTGCGCGGTTCCGACACCGCGCTCGCGATGGGCAGGGCCCGCTCGGTGGCCGGGATCCAGGACGCCCTGCGGCGCACCCAGGGCCTGCCCTGGGTCAACACCGTGGCCGCCGACTCGGCGGGCGGCACCCTCTTCACCCAGTCCCAGGTCCTGCCCCGGATCACCGACGAGCTCGCGGCCCGCTGCTCCACCGCCCTCGGCCGGGCCACGTACCCCGCGTCGGGGCTGGCCGTACTGGACGGGGCGCGCGGCGACTGCGCACCGGGCTCGGACCCGGACGCCGTACAGCCCGGGGTGTTCGGGCCGGGCAGGGCGCCGACGCTGCGCGACGCCCCGTACGCGGAGAACTCCAACGACAGCGCCTGGCTGGCCAACGCGGAGCAGCCGCTGACCGGCTACGAGCGGGTCTGGGGCAGTGTGGGCACCCCGCGTTCGCTGCGCACCCGGGGTGCGATCGAGGACGTCGCCGGGATGGCGGCGAAGGGCGGCCTGACCGTGGCCGACCTGCAGCGGCAGCAGTTCGCCAACCGGGCGCCGGCAGGCGACCTGGCGGCGGCCGACGCGGCGAAGGCCTGCGCGACGCTGCCCGGCGGTAGGGCCACGGCGAGCGACGGCACGGCGGTGGACGTGTCGGCGGCCTGCCCGGTGCTGGCGGGCTGGGACCGCACGGTCGACAGCGCCAGCCGCGGCGCGCTGCTCTTCGACCGGTTCTGGCGCAGGCTGACGGCGTCGACCCCGGCCAAGGACCTGTGGCTGGTGCCGTTCTCGGCGGCCGATCCGGTGCGCACGCCCCGGACGCTCAACCAGGCGGCGCCCGGCGTCGGGCGGGCGCTGGCCGACACGGTGGCGGAGCTGCGGGCGGCGGGGACCGCGCTGGACGCGCCGCTGGGCGAGCACCAGTACGTGGTCCGCGGCGGCGAGCGGCTGCCGGTCGGCGGCGGCACGGAGGCGCTCGGCATCTGGAACAAGATCGAAGCGCCGTGGAGCGCGGCGGCCGGGGCCTATCCGGAGGTCGTGCACGGCTCCAGCCACATCCAGGCGGTCGGCTGGGACGGCGGCCGCTGCCCGGTGGCGCGCACCCTGCTGACGTACGGGCAGTCGGCGAACCCGAACTCGCCGTACTACGCCGACCAGACGCGGATGTTCTCGCAGGAGCGCTGGGTGACCTCCCGGTTCTGCGAGCGGGACATCCTCACCTCGCCGAAGTTGAAGGTGGTGTGGCCGCGCGAGCGCCGGTGAGGTCCGGACCCTTCCTGGCCGCGGCCCTCAGGGGCTGACGGCCAGGAAGAGGTAGGCGGCCATCAGCACCAGGTGGACACCGCCCTGGAGCAGGGTCGCGCGGCCCGGGGCGATGGTGAGGGCACTGACCACGACGGTCAGGGTCAGCAGCACCATGTGGAGGGGATCGAGGCCCAGCAGGAGCGGGCCGGAGAGCCAGATCGAGGCCAGCGCGATGGCGGGGATGGTCAGGCCGATACTGGCGATGGCCGAGCCGTAGGCCAGGTTGAGGCTGGTCTGGACGCGGTCGCGGCGGGCCGCGCGGACGGCGGCCAGGGTCTCGGGCAGCAGGACGAGCAGAGCGATGATCACACCGACGACGGCGCCCGGCAGTCCGGCCGCCGCCACGCCCTTCTCGATGGTCGGGGAGACGGCCTTGGCGTCTCCGACGACGGCGACGAGTGCGACGAGCAGCAGGCCGAGACTGACCAGCGCGGCCCGGGCGGTGGGCGGCGCGGCGTGCTCGGTGCCGTCGGCGGGTGCGCCGCCGCCCGCCGGCGCCGCCGTCCGGGCGCGGCCGTCGCGGTCATCGCGTACGCCGCCTCCGCCTGCCGTGTCCACCGGCAGGAAGTAGTCCCGGTGCCGGACCGTCTGGACGGTGACGAACAGGCCGTAGAGGGCGAGCGAGGCGACGGCGGCGAAGGTCAGCTGGGCGGTGGAGAACTCCGGTCCGGGCTTGCTGGTGGTGAAGGTCGGCAGTACGAGGCTGAGGACGGCCAGCGTCGCGACGGTGGCCAGGGCCGCGCCGGAACCCTCGGCGTTGAAGACGGCGACGCGGTTGCGCAGGGCGCCGACCAGCAGGGACATGCCGACGATGCCGTTGCAGGTGATCATCACGGCGGCGAAGACCGTGTCCCGGGCGAGGGAGGCGGTCTTGTCGCCGCCGTCGGCCATCAGGGTGACGATGAGCGCCACTTCGATGACGGTGACGGCCACGGCGAGGACGAGGGAGCCGAAGGGTTCGCCGACGCGGTGGGCGACGACCTCGGCGTGGTGCACGGCCGCCAGCACCGCTCCCGCGAGGCAGAGGGAGACCAGGGCCACCGCGTATCCGGGCAGGTCGCGTCCCCAGGTGAGGACGAGCGCGACGAGCGCCACCACGGGGACCACGACGGTCCAGTCGGTCAGGGGTGATCTGCTCGTTGCCGTCCGCATACGGGCCAACCTGCCAGATGCGTGCCGTGCGTGCGCCGCACGGCGCGCGTGCGTCCCCGACGTGGCGCTTCCCTCGGGATGCCCGGGCGCCGCGGCCGGGGGCCCGGGCGCGGCGGCCCGCGACCCACCGCGGACCTCACGCGGCCGGGGGCCGCCCCCGGAGGGGATCGGCCGGAACAACGGCCGGCCCCGGACGCCTCGTCACATCGCGCGCTCGCGGCCCTCCCAGTACGGGTCGCGCAGCCGGCGCTTGTAGAGCTTGCCGTTCGGGTCGCGCGGCATCGTCTGGATGAAGTCGACCGTCTTGGGCCGTTTGTAGCCGGCGAGCTGCCGCTCGCAGTGGTGCAGGATCTCCGCGGCCAGGGCGTCGCCCGCCACGAAGCCCTCCGCCGGTTCGATGACCGCCTTGACCTCCTCGCCCCAGTACGCGTGCGGGATCCCGAACGCGGCGGCGTCCGCGACCGCCGGATGGGTGAGCAGGGCCGACTCGATCTCGGCCGGGTAGATGTTCACCCCGCCCGAGATGATCATGTCGATCTTCCGGTCGCGGAGGAAGAGGTAGCCCTCCTCGTCCAGCAGGCCCAGATCGCCGACGGTGAAGAAGTCGCCGATGTGGTTCTTCCGCGTCTTGCCCTCGTCCTTGTGGTAGCTGAAGCCGCCGGTGTTCATCTTGATGTAGACGGTGCCGAGTTCACCGGCGGGCAGCCGGTTGCCGTCGTCGTCGAAGACGGCCAGCTCACTGATCGGCCATGCCTTCCCCACCGTTCCCGGCCTCTTCAGCCATTCCTCGGCGGTCGCGAAGGCGCCGCCGCCCTCGCTCGCCGCGTAGTACTCCTCCACGCACCTCCCCCACCAGTCGATCATCGCCCGCTTGACGTGGTCGGGGCAGGGGGCGGCCCCGTGGATGGCGTGCCGCATCGAGGAGACGTCGTAGGCGTCCTTCGTCTCCTGCGGGAGGGCGAGCAGCCGGTGGAACTGGGTCGGGACCATGTGGGTGTGCGTGCAGGCGTGCCGGTCGATCAGGCGCAGCATCTCCCGCGGGGTCCACTTGTCCATCAGGACCAGCGGGTGCCCGATGTGCAGGGCCGCGCCCGCGAACTGCAGGACGGCCGTGTGGTAGAGCGGTGAGCAGACCAGGTGGACGTTGCCGTCGAAGGGCCGGATGCCGAAGATGCCGAGGAAGCCGCCGAGGTAGGTCTCCTCCGGGAGCTTGCCCGGCAGCGGGCGGCGGATCCCGCGCGGGCGGCCGGTGGTGCCGGAGGTGTAGTTCATGACCCAGCCGAGGGTGCGCCCGGCGGGCGGCGTCGCGGGTTGCCCGTCCAGGAGGTCCCCGTAGGGGCGGAAACCGGGGACGGTTCCGACGGCGTAGCGGTGGCTCGCGGGCAGGTCTGCCTCGTCGGCCGCCGCGGTGGCGGCCTCGGCGAACCGTTCGTGGCTGACGAGGACCTTGGCACCGGAGTCGGACACGATCCAGGCGATCTCCGGACCGACCAGGTGGTTGTTGACGGGGACCAGGTAGAAGCCGGCCTGGGAGGCGGCCAGGTAGGCGGTGAGGAACTCGACGCCGTTGGGCAGGACGACGGCGAAGACGTCCCCCTGCTCCAGACCGGCGGCTCGCAGGCCGTGGACGAGGCGGTTGACGTCGGCGTGCAGCCGGCCGGCGCTCCACTCCTCGCCTTCGGGCGTGACGAGGACCGTGCGGTCCGGGTCTGCGGCGGCCTGCGCCCAGAATCCGTTGGGGGGCTGCTCGGTCACGCGGATCACGCCTCTCGGACTCGGCCGGCGATGCGGTTGAGACGGTCGACGGCGCGCTCGAACCCCGCCGTCAGGTCGTCGAACACCGCTTGGACGCTGCGCTCTTCGTTCATCCGGCCGACGATCTGGCCGACGGGGGTGCCCAGCAGCGGCTGGACCTCGTACTTCTGGATCCGGGAGACGGCCTCGGCGACGAGCAGGCCCTGCAGCGGCATGGGGAGTGCGCCGGGGCCCTGCGGGTCGTCCCAGGCGTCGGTCCACTTGGTGCGCAGCTGGCGGGCGGGCTTGCCGGTGAGGGCGCGGGAGCGGACGGTGTCGCCGGAGCCCGCGGCGAGGAGCTTCTCGGTGAGGGCTCGGGAGTGGAGGTCGGCCTCGGTGGTGGTGAGCCAGAGCGAGCCGAGCCAGGCCCCCTGCGCGCCGAGGGCGAGGCCGGCGGCGATCTGCTCGCCGCTGCCGATGCCGCCCGCGGCGAGGACCGGGAGCGGGGCGACGGCCTCGACGATCTCGGGGACCAGGACCATGGTGGCGATGTCCCCGGTGTGCCCGCCGGCCTCATAGCCCTGGGCGACGACGATGTCGATGCCCGCCTCGGCGTGGCGGCGGGCGTGCTTGGCGCTGCCGGCGAGGGCGGCGACGAGGACGCCGTGGTCGTGGGCGCGGGCGATGACGTCGGCCGGCGGGGAACCCAGCGCGTTCGCCAGGAGTTTGATGGGGTAGTCGAAGGCGACGTCGAGCTGGTTGCGGGCGACCTGCTCCATCCAGCCGGTGATCCGCCAGCCGGAGGCCTCGCCCTCGGCGAGCTCGGGCACGTGGTGCTTGGCGAGGGTGTCGCGGACGAACTGGCGGTGGCCGGCCGGGATCATCGCCTCGATGTCGGCTTCGCTGATGCCGTCGACGGCCTTCTTGGCGGGCATGACGACATCGAGGCCGTAGGGCTTGCCGTCGGTGTGCGCCTGCATCCAGTCGAGGTCGCGTTTGAGGTCGTCGGGTGCGGTGTAGCGGACCGCGCCCAGCACGCCGAATCCGCCCGCCCTGGTGATGGCGGCGGCGACCGCCGGGAAGGGCGTGAAGCCGAAGATGGCGTGCTCGACTCCCAGTTTCCTGCTCAGCTCCGTCTCCATGGGCCGCAGGATGCCGCAGCCCGGCAGCCGAGGGAAGAGGTTTTCTGATAGAGCGTCAGATTCTTTGCGGCCCGGTTGGTGCGGAGGGTGCCCACCGGGCGGGCAGATACCCACTAACGTGCGGCGCGCCGGGCCGGACGCCGGCCTCCCCGGAGCCCTGAGGCGCATCCGGCTTCCGCGCGCGTGCACGGCGTGGCTGTCCCGGGCGGAGGCCGGGTGCGTCCCCGGAGGGCCGGTCCGGGGCGGCGCCCCGGGGAGCGGCGCGGCAGGCGGACTCGGACGGTGACAGGAGGGCCGGACATGGCAGCAGGTACGGGGGCCGGCGGATCGACGGACAGGACAGCCCCGGCAGCGGTCCCGCCGGGGCCGGGGCCGGGGCGGCCAGGACCGGAGCCCGGGGACGGGCACGGGTACGCGCGAGGCGACGGGCGAGGCGACGGGCGAGGGCCGGGAAAACAGCCCGGACCCGGGCCCCTGCATGGGACCGGGCGAGCCGACGGGCAAGAGCCGGCTGCGGTACGGGTTCTGAGTCGGCGTCGCCTCGGCGCCCGCCTGCTCGCGCTCGGCGGTGTGCTCGTCCTGCACGCCGCCCTGCCGGGCGGCCCCGGCAGCCCCGCGGCGGCCTCCGGCGGCCCGGCCGAGCGGCGCGACCTGCAGGGTCTGCGGCTGCGGTACGGGTCCGCGCGCCAGGCCGGGCTGCTGGACCGCCACCTCGAAGAGGTGGCGGACGAGGCACGGCGGTTCCTGGGCCCCTCCCCCGAACACCCGCACTACGCCGGCGCGGTGGTCCTGGCCGGCCGCGGCCGCACCATCGCCCTGCACCGCGCCATGGGCGACGCCGTGCGGTACGCGGACTACGACGGGCGGACCGGCCGGGCACGCGAGTTCCCGGCGGCCGAGCGCATCGCGATGGCCGAGGACACCGTCTTCGACCTGGCCTCGCTGACGAAGCTGTTCACCTCCGTCCTCGCGGTGCAGCAGATGGAGCGGGGCCGGCTGGAGCTGGAGGCACCGGTGCGCAGGTACCTGCCGCTCTTCACGGGCGGCGGCAAGGAGCTCGTCACGGTCCGCCAGCTGCTCACGCACACCTCGGGGCTGCGTTCGTGGGCGCCGTTCTACCGGGAGTCCACGCGCGAAGGCCGGCTGGGCCTGCTGTGGTCGGTGCAGCCGCAGGAGACCCCGGGGAGCGTCTACCGGTACTCGGACCTCAACCTGATCACCCTCCAGCTGCTCCTGGAGGAGATCACCGGTCGCACGTTGGACGTCCTGCTCCGGGAGGAGATCACCGCTCCGCTCGGGATGAAGCGCACCCGCTTCAACCCGCCCCGCTCCTGGCGCCGGGTCACCGCCGCCACCGAGGTGCAGCGCCCGCCCTGGTCGGGCCTGGACCGCGGGCTGGTGTGGGGCGAGGTGCACGACGAGAACGCCTACGCGCTCGGCGGCGTCGCGGGCCACGCGGGGGTCTTCGGCACCGCGTTCGACCTGGCCGTGCTGGCCCGCGCCCTCCTCGACGGCGGGGTGTACGCGGGCCGCCGCATCCTGCGCCCCGGCTCCGTCGAACTGCTCTTCACCGACTACAACACCGCCTTCCCGGGCGACGACCACGGCCTCGGCTTCGAGCTCTACCAGCACTGGTACATGGGGGCCATGGCCACACCGAACTCCGCCGGCCACACCGGCTTCACCGGCACCTCCCTCGTCCTCGACCCCTCCACCGACTCCTTCCTGATCCTGCTCGGCAACTCCGTGCACCCCGTCCGCACCTGGCGGGCCGGCAGCGCGCCCCGGGTCGCCGTCGGCAACCGCTTCGCCCGCGCCGTCCCGGTCCGCACCAGGCACGGCGGCCCGGCCTGGTTCTCGGGGATCACCCCCGCGGCCTCGGGCACCCTGACCCTGCCGCCGCTCACCCCGGCGACGGCCTCCGCCCGGCTGCGCTGCGCGCTCTGGTGGGACACCGTGCCGGGCGAGGGCGCCCTGCACCTCGAGGTCTCCTCCGACGGGGGGCGCTGGGAGCCGCTGCCGTTCAGCACGCTGCGCTCCACCGGCGGCGTTCCCGAGAGCTGGCCGCGCGGTGCGGCCGACGGCTGGTCCGGGCGGATCTGGCACCGGCTGGAGGCCCCGCTCACGGCGGCCCGGGCGGGCCGGGAGGTCCGCCTCCGCTTCCGCCATTCGGCGAACGGGCGGTACGTGGGGCGCGGGGTGTACGTGGACCTCATCCGGGTCGCGGAACCGGCCCGGCTCCTCTTCGCCGAGGACCGCCCCGCCGACGCCGCCCGGCTCGAAGCGGTCGGCTGGGTGCGGTCGTCGGACTAGAGCGCGTCCGGGTCCCCGGCGCCGTCGCGCTCGAGGAGGGACGGGCGGGGCGGGGTGGGCCGCGGGTCCGGCCAGGAGAGTGCCGCGTCGATCATCCGGCGGGTGACGGAGGTCAGTTCCGCCAACTCCGGCGCCGGGCGGGAGCGGGCGAAGGCACCCGCCAGCCGGTCGTAGAGGATCCCGTCGGCCCAGGCGATCAGCAGGTCGGCCGCCTCCTCGGGACGGTCCGCGCCGAGGGCGGCGAGGATCCCCGCCGCCCGGGCCCGCGCACCGCGGCCGGCCTGGTGGAGGTCCGCCTCCAGCTCCGGGTTGCGGGCCGCCTCCAGGCTGAGTTCGAAGCGGGCCAGCTGGCGGGGGCGGCCCGTCGTCAGCCAGCGGTGCAGCAGCCCGGCGAGCGCCGCCGCGGCCGTCTCGCGGTCCAGGGGCGCGGGCGGGGCGGGGGCGGGGGCGGACCTGCCACCGTCGAGGGGCGCGGGGGGCGCGAGGAGGGGCGGCCCGTCCGCGTCGAGGTCCGCGAGGTCCAGCTCGGCGAGCCGCTGGTAGCAGGCGGCGATCAGCGCCGTGCGGGTACGGGCGTAGTAGGAGGTGCTGCCCGCCGGCAGGCCCGCCGCCGCGTCGACGGCCCGGTGGGTCAGCGCCCGCAGGCCGCCCGAGGCGACGAGGTCGATCGCGGTGTCCGCGATGAGGGTCCTGCGGTCGGGACCGCGGTCTGGGGTGGGCGTCGAGGACATGAAGCCACTCTACAGATGTAGAGCAACCTCCGGAGGAATGGCGGCGTGTCCGGAGGCGTTGGGCTTCGTTGTTGAGGTTCGTGGACCGTTCGACGCGAAGGCAGGCGAATCGCATGACGACCGAGATCGACTGGGACCACCCGACCGACCCCCGGCCCGGCAGCTGGCAACGCGACCACGTCAGGCAGTACGTGGAGTCGAACGGGTCCGAGGGCCATGACTGGAACGGCACGCAGACCCTGTTGCTCACCACCGTGGGCCGGGTCTCCGGGAAGCCGGTGCGGACACCCCTGATCTACGGCGAGGACGACGGCCGGTACCTGCTCGTCGCCTCCAAGGGCGGCGACCCGGCGCACCCGCTGTGGTACCGGAACCTGATCGAGCACCCCGAGGTCCGCATCCAGGTCGGCCCGACGATCATGCAGGGCACGGCCCGCACCGCGACGGCCGAAGAACGCGCCGCGTATTGGCCGGTGATGGTGAAGCACTGGCCCGCCTACGACGAATACCAGACCAAGACCAGCCGGGAGATCCCGATCGTCGTGATCGAACCGGCCGACGCCGGCCGGTAGGCCGGGCGGTCAGTGCCCCAGCACCGCCATCGCCGCGTTGTGCCCGGGGACCCCGCTGACCCCTCCGCCGCGGACCGCCCCCGCACCGCACAGCAGTACGTTGCGGTGGGCGGTCTCCACGCCCCAGCGCCCGGAGTCCCCGTACGGCCAGGACAGGTCCCGGTGGAAGATGTGGCCGCCGGGCAGCCGCAGTTCGCGCTCCAGGTCCAGCGGCGTCTTCGCCTCGATGCACGGACGGCCGTCCGCGTCGAAGGCGAGGCAGTCGGTGAGCGGTTCGGCCAGGTGCGCGTCGAGTTGCGCGAGGGTGGCGGTCAGCAGCACCTCCCGGGCCTGCCGGTTGTCCCGCGCGAACAGCCGGGCCGGGGTGTGCAGGCCGAACAGGGTGAGCGTCTGGTAGCCCTGCTCGGCCAGTTCCGGTCCGAGGATCGTCGGGTCGGTCAGCGAATGGCAGTAGATCTCGGACGGCGGTACGGAGGGCAGTTCCCCGGCCGCCGCCTCCGCGTGGGCCCGGGCCAGTTCGGCGTAGCCCTCGGCGATGTGGAAGGTGCCGCCGAAGGCCTCGCGCGGGTCGACGGCGGTGTCCCGCAGCCGGGGCAGCCGCCGCAGCAGCATGTTCACCTTGAGCTGGGCGCCCTCCGGCGCCGGCTGCGCCGGTGCCCCGCCGAGCAGTTCGGCGAGCGCCCTCGGGGAGGCGTTGACCAGCACCGTGCGGCCGACGGCCCGCCCCTCCCCCACCGCCGTGCGGAACACCACCTCGGCCGGGGCGGCGCCGTCCGTGTCGATGCGCAGTACCTCGTGCCCGACGGCGATCTCCGCCCCGGCCGCCCGCGCCGCCCCGGCCAGCGCGTCGGTGAGCGCGCCCATGCCGCCGACGGGTACGTCCCAGTCCCCGGTGCCGCCGCCGATGACGTGGTAGAGGAAGCAGCGGTTCTGCGCCAGCGAGGAGTCGTGCGCGTCCGCGAAGGTACCGATCAGTCCGTCGGTCAGGACCACGCCGCGCACCAGGTCGTCGGCGAAGTGCCGTTCCACCGCCTCGCCCAGGGGCTCTTCGAACAGCATCCGCCAGGCCGCGTCGTCGTCGATCCGGGCGCGCAGGGCCTCCCGGGTCGGGAGGGGCTCGGTCAGGGTCGGGAAGACCTTCCCGGCGACGCGGCCGGTGGTCCCGTAGAAGGACCGCCAGCTCTCGTACTCCCGGTCCGAACCGGTCAGCCGGGCGAAGGACTCCCGGGTGCGCGCCTCGCCGCCACCGACGAGCAGCCCGCCCGGGCGGCCGTCGCGCAGGGTGGGTGTGTAGGAGGAGACGGCGCGCTTGCGGACCTCGAACCGCAGCCCCAGATCGCGCACGATCTTGGCGGGGAGCAGGGAGACGAGGTACGAGTAGCGCGAGAGGCGGGCGTCGACCCCGGCGAAGGGCCGGGTGGAGACGGCCGCCCCGCCGGTGTGGCCGAGCCGTTCCAGGACGAGCACCGAGCGGCCCGCCCGGGCCAGGTAGGCGGCTGCGACCAGGCCGTTGTGGCCCCCGCCGACGATCACCGCGTCGTAGACGTCGTGCCCGAACCCGCTGGAGCCCCGCATCGCTGTCATGGCTCTTGGTAACACACCTGGCCCAGGCGCTCCAGACAGTGGGCCTCGTCGGCGTGGGCGAGCGCGGTGTCGGGATGCGCGTCGCCGAGGGCCCGCTCACGGATCCCGGAGAGTTCCCGGTAGACGGGCAGCGCCTCCTCCCAGCGGCCCAGGCGGCCCAGCCCGGCGGCGAGTTCGCGGCGGCTGGCCAGGGTGTCGGGGTGTTCGGCGCCGAGGACCGCGGCCCGTGCCTCGCCCACCGCGCGGGCCTCGGCCACCGCCTCCTCCCAGCGGTCGAGGCGGCCCAGGTTGACGCCGAGGACGTGCCGGGCGCGCAGGGTCTCGGGGTCGGCGGCCCCGTACGCGCGGGTGCGGTCGCGGACCAGCGCCCGGAACAGGTCCAGGGCCTCGGCACTGCTCCCGGTGCGGCCGAGCGCGATGCCGACCTCGTAGCGGGCGGCCAGGGTGTCGGGGTGGTCGCGGCCGAGCACCCGTTCCCGTACGGCGGCCACCTCGCGGAACGCGGCCAGGGCCTCCTGCCAGCGCTCCAGGCGGCCGAGCGCGTACGCCGCCTCGTAGCGGGTCAGGAGGGTGTCGACGTGCTCGTCGCCGAGGACGGCCGCCCGGTCGGCCGCGACCGCGGCGGCGGTGGTGTGGGCCTCGGCGAACCGGCCGAGGGCGCCGAGGGCGCAGGCCAGGTTGTGGCGGCAGCGCAGGGTGTCGGGGTGGAGCGCCCCCTCGGTGCGTTCGCGGGCGACGAGGACCGCGCGGTAGATCGCGTACGCCTCGGCGTGCCGCCCGAGCCGGCCCAGTTCGTAGGCCGCCTCCTGGCGCGCGGCGAGGGTGTCGGGGTGGTCGGGGCCGAGCACCCGGGCCCGGCCGTCGGCCACGGCCTCGTACTGGGCGAGGGCCTCCTCGGGGCGACCGGCCCGGCTGAGGGCGAAGGCGCGGGTGTGGCCTGCGGCCAGGGCGTCGGTGCCCTTCTCGCGGGGGCCCGGCAGGCGCGCGGACCCGTACGGGGCGGTGAGGCGGGGGTCCGCCGCGGGCGCGGGACGGACGATCCGCTGGGCGCCGCTGGGCCGTGCGGCCGTCCAGGCACCGGTGAGCACGGCCCACTGGCCGCTCGCGGGGCGGGCGTCGGTCCCCGCCTTGCGCCCGGCGGTCATGCCCTGGGCCCAGGCGGGGAGGGGGGCGTGGGCCCCTGCCGGACCGCCCGGCCGGAGGCGGCCCTCGACGAGCCTGCGGTGCAGGTGGCGGGCGTCGCCGGGCCGGTCCTCGGGGCGTTTGGCGAGGAGGTCCAGAACCACCCGCTCGAAGGAGGCGGGCAGTTCCGGCCGGTGCTCGCGCAGCGGCACGGGGTCGGTGTCGCGGTGGCCGACCAGCACGGACCAGGAGTCGCCGAGGTCGAAGGGCGGCGCACCGGTGGCGATCTCGTAGAGGACGCAGCCGAGGGAGTAGAGGTCGCTGCGGTGGTCGACCTCGCCGCCGGCGATCTGCTCGGGCGACATGTAGTGCGGGGTTCCCATCGCCATGCCGCCGCCGGTGAGCTTGGCGGTGAAGCCGATGTCGTGGGCGAGGCGGGCGATGCCGAAGTCGCAGATCTTCACGGTGCCGTCGGTGAGCCGCATGATGTTGGCCGGCTTGAGGTCGCGGTGCACGACGCCCTGCTCGTGGGTGTAGCCGAGGGCGGCCGCGAGCTGCTCCGCGATGTCCACGACCACGTCGACGGGGAGCGGGCGGGTGTCGTTGTCCTCCAGGAGCTGGCTGAGGTTGCGGCCTTCGAGGAGCTCCATGACGAGGTAGAGGGGGCCGCCCGCGGCGCTGTCGTCGCCGAAGTCGTGGACGACGGTGACGCCCCGGTGCTGGAGTGAGGCGGCCACGCGCGCCTCCCGGCGGAAGCGCTCGCGCAGCACCTGGGTGAAGTGGGCGTCCTGTTCGGTGCCGATCGGTTTCAGACACTTCACGGCGACCTGCCGGCCCAGCGATTCGTCCCGGGCCCGCCACACCTCGCCCATGCCGCCGCGGCCGATCAGGTCGAGCGACCGGTAACGCCCCTGGATCAGTCCGGACTCCGCCATCGCTTGAAGTCGCCCCCGTTGTCGTGCCTCGCCCTCCCCGGCCGGTCCAGTATGGCCGCTGATGTACGCAGTGTGTACGGGGAGGGGCGACTCGCGGGGCCCATGCGGCGCATCGCTTTCAAGATGTGACCTGGGGGGAGCTGCCAGCGCAGACCTGCGGGAACGGTGCGCAGCGCGTGTCCGGTGAGACGCAGGCGTCGGGTGATGACCCGTGGGGAGGGTGCGGGTCGGCCGTAGAGCTGGTGCGCCCAGCCGGGGAGGGATCCGTAGGCCAGGTCGGCGAGCGGCCGCCACAGCAGGTTTCGGCCAGGGACGAGGAGCGGGTGGACGGGCGGACCGCGCAGGAAGTCGTCGACGGCGTGGGCGTCGGCCCCGGCGGCAAGCTCGGGGCGGACCTCCTCGAAGTACGCGGCGAGCCGCGCGGTGTCGGAGGGGACGGCGGCCGGGTCGAGGCCGACGAGGCGGGCGTTCACCCGGTTCTCGTCGACGTAGCGGTCGGCCTGGGCGGGGGTCAGGGGGACGCCGGAGCGGCGCAGGACGTGCAGGAAGCTGTCGATCTGGGCGCAGTGGATCCACAGCAGCAGCGCGGGTTCGTCGACGGGGAAGCGCGCGCCGGTCTCCGGGTCGGTGGCGGAGAGCGTGCGGTGGATGGCCCGGACGCGAGCGCCGGCGCGTTCGGCCTGCGCGGCCGTGCCGTAGGTGAGCGTGCCGACGAAGTCGGCGGTGCGCAGCAGCCTCCCCCAGGCGTCGCGCCGGAAGTCGCTGTTCTCCATGACCCCGCGGACGGCGCGCGGGTGCAGGGCCTGGAGGTACAGCGCGCGGACGCCGGCGATCCACATCATCGGGTCCCCGTGGCACTGCCAGGTGACGGACCGCGGTCCGTACAGGCCGGGGTCGGCCGCGGTGGCGCTGCCGTCCATCCGGGACCTCCATTGCCGCGCGTGCCGGTGGTTCCAGCGTACGGGCGGTGCGGGTGCGGCGGCCAGGAGACGCGGCCGGCTGTCCGGCGGGTCCGGGTGGGGACGCCCGTCGGCGGTCAGGGCGTGTCGTGCCAGGCGAACGCCGAGATGCGCCAGCCCTGCGGGGTGCGGACGAACTGGATGGTCTTGGTGCCGCCTCCCTCGAGGGGTTCGCCGTCCAGGATGCCGGACTTGCGGTAGGTGCCGAACCGGGAGGCGATGTCGCCGGCGATCTCGGTCCGTTCGGAGGTCTCCCATTCGGCGAACTCGAGCAGCCGGCCGTCCGCCAGCAGCCGTTCGCGGGGCCGGATGAACTCCTCCACCGTGTAGACGGTGAAGTCCGGCCCGGCCATGACGATCACCCCGCCCGGCACGACCAGCCGGCGGATCCGGCCCACGTCGGCGGCCTTCCCGCCCCGGTTGTCGAAGGCACCGAAGAACTCGGCGGTCACCGCGTCGATCTCGCTCTTGGACATGCGCCCGACGGTAACACCTGCGTTCCGCACGCCTGTTCGCAGCGGACTCGGGGAGCCGTCCGGGCCGGTCAGCGGCGGACGCGGGGCATTCCGAGGCCGATCCAGGAGATGATCTCGCGCTGGATCTCGTTGTTGCCGCCGCCGAAGGTGAAGATCACGGCGCTGCGGTAGCCGCGTTCGAGTTCGCCGTGCAGGACCGCGCCGGCGGAGCCGTCCTTCAGGGAGCCGGCCGTGCCGACGACCTCCATCAGCCAGGCGTAGGCGTCGCGTCGGGCCTCGGAGCCGTAGACCTTGACCGCGGAGGCGTCCTGCGGGGTGAGGGTGCCGGCCTGGACGGCGCCCACCATCTGCCAGTTGAGGAGCTTCATCGCGTCGAGCCGGGCGTGGGTGCGGGCGAGGCGGCCGCGGACCCAGGAGAGGTCGATGACGCGCCGGCCGTCTGCGAGCTTCGTCTCGGCGGCCCAGCGCGAGACGTCGTGCAGGGCGCGGATGGCCATGGTGCCGTGGGCGGCGAGGGTGACGCGCTCGTGGTTGAGCTGGTTGGTGATCAGGCGCCAGCCCTTGTTCTCCGGGCCGACGCGGCGGGTGGCCGGGACGCGGATGTTCTCGTAGTGGCTGGCGGTGGTGTCGTGCGAGGCGAGGGTGTTGATGAGGGTGCAGGAGTAGCCGGGATCGGAGGTCGGCACCAGGAGCATGGTGATGCCCTTGTGGGCGGGGGCGTCCGGGTCGGTGCGCACCGCGAGCCAGACCCAGTCGGCGGTGTCGCCGTTGGTGGTCCAGATCTTCTGCCCGTTCACCACGTAGGTGCCGGTCTCCTCGTCACCCTCGCGGACCGCCTTGCACCTGAGCGCGGCGAGGTCGGTGCCGGCGTCCGGCTCGCTGTAGCCGATGGCGAAGTCGATCTCGCCCGCGAGGATCCTGGGCAGGAAGTACGCCTTCTGCTCGTCGGTGCCGAACTGCATGAGGGTCGGCCCGACGGTGTTGAGCGCCATCAGGGGCAGCGGTACGACGGCCTGCGCCGCCTCGTCGAAGAAGATGAACTGGTCCATGGGGGACATCCCGCGGCCGCCGTACTCCTTCGGCCAGCCGACCCCGAGCCAGCCGTCGGCGCCGAGCCGGCGGATGGTCTCCCGGTAGAACCGCTTCTGGGCGGACGGGTCCTCGTAGCGGGCGTAGACGTCCTCGGGCACCAGGTCGGCGAAGTAGGCGCGCAGCTCGGTGCGCAACCGCTGCTGCTCAGGCGTGTATTCGAGGTGCACGGCCCCTCCGGGTGTCTCGCGGTCCAGCCGGTCGCTGTGTGGCGGCGGTCAGATTAGAACCAGTTCCAGAAATTCGGAAGGGGCGGGACGCGCGGGAGGGGGCCGTGCGGCGGCGGTCGCGGACGCGGACGCGGTGCTTCGGGGCTTTCAGGTCAGGGCGTTGATCATGGCCGTGGCCGTCGCCGCCATCGCGGTGCGGGCGGCCGTCAGGTAGGGGCGGGGGTCCGCCGGGGTGAGGTGGGTGCGGATCGCCTCGGTCATGGCCACGTTCAGGGCGGTTCCGATGTTGACCTTGCGGATGCCGCCGGCGACGGCCGCCGCGAGCTCCGCGTCCGGCAGCCCCGAGGAGCCGTGCAGGACCAGCGGCACGTCCACCGACTTGGCGAGCCGGGCCAGCAGCGCGTGGTCGAGGGAGGCGGTGCGGCTGGTCATCGCGTGGCTGCTGCCGATGGCGACGGCCAGCGCGTCGACCCCGGAGTCGGCGACGAACCGGCGCGCCTCGTCGGGGTCGGTACGGGCGCCCGGGGCGTGCGGGTCCAGCGGTGCCGCGCCGTTCTTGCCGCCCACTTCGCCCAACTCCGCCTCGATCCACAGCCCGTTCGCGTGCGCCCAGTCGGCGGCGGAGCGGGTCGCCTCCAGGTTCTCGGCGTAGGGCAGGTGCGCGGCGTCGTACATCACCGAGCCGTATCCCGCGTCGCCCGCCCGGCGCAGCAGGTCCGGGCTCTTGACGTGGTCCAGGTGCAGACCGACCGGGACCCCGGCGGCCTCGGCGCAGGCGGCGGCCGCGCGGGAGATCGGCAGCAGCCGGCCGCCGCGGAACTTCACCGCGTTCTCGCTCAGTTGGAGGATGACCGGCCGCCCGGCCGCCTCGGCGCCGGCGACGACCGCTTCGGCGTGCTCCAGGGTGATGATGTTGAAGGCGGCGACGGCGCGGCCCGCGCCCGCCGCCTCGCGGACGAGCGTGCCCGCGGGGACGAGGCTCATCGGACCGCCTCCTCTCCGGACTCGAGGATCACCGAGCGGGTGAGGTGGCGCGGTGCGTCGGGGTCCAGCTGCTGGTGCGCGGCGACGGCGAGGGCGAGGCGGTGGACCCGCACCAGTTCGGCGAGCGGGTCGAGGCCGCCCGCCACCCACTGGGCGCCGGTGGCGCGCACCTGCGCGGCGAGCCCGTCGGGGGCCGCGCCGAGCGACCAGGTGGCGGTGCCGGGACCGGAGACGCTGATGGGACCGTGCCGGTACTCCATCGCGGGATAGGACTCGGCCCAGGACAGCGACGCCTCCCGCATCTTCAGCGCGGCCTCGTGCGCGAGGCCGACGCTCCAGCCACGGCCGAGGAAGGTGAACTGCCCCCGGCTCGCGAGCTCCGCGGGCAGCGGCTCGGCGAGCGCGGTGCGGCCGTCGGCCACCACGGCGGAGGTGTGCAGCCCGGCGTGGGCGCGGAGGAGGGTGAGGGCGGTGGTGGCGAAGCGGGTCTGCACCACGGACCGTTCGTCGGCGAAGTCCAGGACGACGAGTTCGTCGGCGAGGGTCATCACCGGGGTCGCGGGGTCGCCGACCACGGCGGTCGTGGGCACGCCGGCGTCCCGCAGGGCGGCCAGCAGGTCGAGCACCTCGGTGGTGGTGCCGGACCGGGTGAGCGCGACGACCCGGTCGTAGCGGCGGTGGCTCGGGAACTCAGAGGCCGGGAAGGCGTCGGTCTCGCCCTGGCCGGCCTCCTCGCGCAACACGGCGGCCGCCTGGGCCATGTAGTACGACGTCCCGCACCCGACGATCGCGGTACGCTCCCCCGGCTGCGGCAGCACCGACCGCCGGGCCGGGGCCAGTTCGGCGGCCCGCTCCCAGCATTCCGGCTGTGTGGCCAACTCGTGCGCGACGTGACTCATGCGGCTCCCTCGAACGGCAGACGACTCTTGATGCGTTTTCCTGCAAGGTAGCGGCCTGTTTCGCACAACTTCAAGCATCAACGACGTGATCGCCTGGGTTAATCTCGGCGGGTAGGCCGAAGGAGCACACGAAGGGGGCGGCCGATGACCCGCAAGGAGCGCTGGCAGGCGCTGCTGGACCTGCTGGTGGAGCGGGGCGAGGTGGAGGTGGAACCGGCCGCGGAGGCGCTCGGGGTGTCCGCCGCGACCATCCGCCGCGACCTGGACCAGCTCGCCGAGCAGCAGCTGCTCGTGCGCACCCGGGGCGGCGCCGTAGTGCACGGCGTCTCCTACGAACTGCCCCTGCGCTACCGCACCTCGCGCCGCGCCGCCGAGAAGCGCCGCATCAGCGAGGCGGTCGCCGCCCTGATCACCCCGGGCGAGGTGGTCGGCCTGACGGGCGGCACCACGACGACCGAGATCGCGCGCGCCCTGGCCGGCCGTGCGGACCTGGCCCAGGGCTCCCCGGCGCTCACCGTGGTGACCAACGCCCTCAACATCGCGGGCGAGCTGGTGATCCGGCCGCAGTTCAAGATCGTGCTGACGGGCGGGGTGGCGCGTCCGCAGTCCTACGAGCTGACCGGACCGCTCGCCGAGCAGGTGCTCGGCCAGCTCGCGGTGGACACCGCGGTGCTGGGCGTGGACGGCTTCGACCCGGCCGACGGGGCGGCGACCCGCCACGAGGACGAGGCGTCGGTCAACCGCCTGCTGTGCGAGCGGGCCCGCCGGGTGGTGATCGCGGCGGACTCCAGCAAGCTGGGCGTCCGCGCCTTCGCCCGGATCTGCGCGACCTCCTCGGTCGACGTCCTGGTGACCGACACGGGCCTGTCGGCCGCCGTGGCACGTGAGTTCGAGGCGGCGGGAGTGGAGGTGGTGCGGGCGTGAGCCGGGCCGACGACCGCCCCCGCGCTTCCCCGGCACCGGCCGACGGCGCCCTCCGCCTCACCGTGCTCGGCAGCGCGACGCCGTACCCGACCGCCGGCAACCCCTGCTCCGGCTACCTGGTCTCCGGGGGCGGCACCCGTGTCTGGATGGACGCCGGCAGCGGCACGCTGGGCCCGCTCCAGCGCCACGCCGGACTCGGCGAACTGGACGCCGTCTGGATCTCGCACCTGCACGCCGACCACAGTGCCGATCTGCTGACCGCGTACTACGGCCTGCTGTTCGCCGACGTACGCCGTGCGGCGCCGCTGCCGCTGTTCGGCCCGCCGGGCATCGCCGACCGGCTGGCCGGGTACCTCACCAACGGCGGTGCCCGCAGCCCCGTCGAGTCCGCCTTCGAGATCCACGAGCTGTCCGACGGGCACCGGGCGCCGGTCGGGGCGCTCACGCTCACCAGCCGCGCCGTGGCGCACGGGATGCCCGCCTTCGCCGTCCGGATCGAGGCGGGCGGCCGGGCGCTGGTCTACTCGGGGGACACCGCTCCGTGTACCGCGCTGACCGATCTCGCCGAGGGGTGCGACCTGCTGCTGTGCGAGGCGGAGAGCGCCCGGCGCCCGGAGCGGGAGGCCGAGCACGTGCACCACACGCCCGAGGAGGCCGGCAGGACGGCGGCCGCCGCCCGCGCGGCCCGGCTGGTCGTCACGCACGTGGGCCGGGGCCTGACCCCCGGGGAGGCGGTGGCGCGCGCCGCGGCGCACTACGCCGGCCCCGTCGCCCATGCCGCGCCGGGGACCGTCTTCACCCTGGACGGCTGATCACCGCAGCCGGGGGGCGGGCGCGGGCTCCGGCCGCCGGGAACCGGTCAGTGCGCCGGCAGCCGCTCCGACTCCCGGACCAGAGCAGCCAGGACGGGTGCGACGAGCGGGTGGGTCTCGCCGCCCCGGCGGGTGGCGGCGAAGACCCGGCGGGTGGCGGCCGGACCGGAGACGGGACGGACCTGGACCTCCTTGAGGTCCATGCCGCGCAGCGCCGAGCGCGGTACGAGGGCGACCCCGGCCCCGGCTCCGACCAGGGCCGTCACCGCGCGGAAGTCGTCGGAGGAGTGGACGAACCGGGGCGCGAAGCCGGCCAGCTCGCAGGCGAGCAGCGTCACGTCGTGGCACGGGTTGCCGGGGTACTGCCCCACCCAGTCCGCGTCGGACAGGTCGGCCAGCGCCACCGCGGGCAGGTCCGCCAGGGGGTGCCCGGCGGGCAGGACGGCGTCGAAGGGCTCCGCGTACAGGCGCAGGACCGACAGCCGGGCGTCGTCCGCACCGGGGCCGCCGCGGTACTCGACCGCCAGGGCCACGTCCGCCTCGCCGTCCAGCAGCAGCGGCAGGCTCTGGTCGCCCTCCGCGTCCCGCACCCGCAGCCGGATCCCGGGGTGCTCCAGCGCCAGCCGGGCGATGGCCGGGGCGAGCACCTCCGCGATGCCGGTCGCGAAGGCGGCCACGGTCACCTCGCCCGCCGAACCGCCCGCGTAGGCGGCGAGTTCGGCCTCCGCCCGCTCCAGCTGCGCCAGCACCTCGTGCGCGTGCCCGAGCAGGATCTCACCGGCCGCCGTGAGGCGGACACCGCGGCCGCTGCGGGTGAGCAGCGCGTGGCCCGTCTCCTGTTCCAGCGCCGCGAGCTGCTGGGAGACCGCGGAGGGGGTGAGGTAGAGGGCTGCGGCCGCGGCGGTCACCGTACGGTGGTCCGCCACGGCCCGCAGGATGCGCAGCCGGCGGGGGTCGATCACCCCGCCATTGTCTCAGGCCGCGTCCGTCCCCAGCGCCGCGCGGGCGTCGGTGAACGCGGCGACCGCGCGCTCGACGTCGGCGGTCGAGTGGGCCGCCGAGAGCTGCACGCGGATCCGCGCCGCGCCCATCGGCACCACCGGGTAGGAGAAGCCGATCACGTAGACGCCGCGCTCCAGGAGCAGCTCGGCCATCCGGGCCGCCTCGGCCGCGTCGCCGATCATGACGGGGGCGATGGCGTGGTCGCCGGGCAGGATCTCGAAGCCGGCCTCGGTCATCCGGCTGCGGAAGAGCGCGGTGTTCGCGGCGAGCCGCTCGCGCAGGTCGTCCGCCGACTCCAGCAGGTCGAGGACCTTCAGCGAGGCCGCCGTGATGACCGGGGCGAGGGAGTTGGAGAAGAGGTACGGGCGCGAGCGCTGACGCAGCAGCTCGACGATCTCGGCGCGCGCCGCGACGTAGCCGCCGGAGGCGCCGCCCAGGGCCTTTCCGAGGGTGCCGGTGATGATGTCGACGCGGTCCATGACCCCGTGCAGCTCCGGGGTGCCCCGGCCGCCGGGGCCGACGAAGCCGACGGCGTGCGAGTCGTCGACCATGACCATGGCGTCGTAGCGCTCGGCGAGGTCGCAGATCTCCTGGAGCGGGGCGACGTAGCCGTCCATGGAGAAGACGCCGTCGGTGACGATGAGCTTGCGGCGGGCGCCACCCTCGGCGGCCTCCTTCAGCCGCGTCTCCAGTTCGGCCATGTCGCGGTTGGCGTAGCGGAAGCGGCGGGCCTTGGACAGGCGGATGCCGTCGATGATCGAGGCGTGGTTGAGGGCGTCGGAGATGACCGCGTCCTCGGCTCCGAGCAGGGTCTCGAAGACACCGCCGTTGGCGTCGAAGCAGGAGGAGTAGAGGATCGTGTCCTCCTGGCCCAGGAACGCCGACAGGCGCGCCTCCAGCTCCTTGTGCACTTCCTGCGTACCGCAGATGAAGCGCACCGAGGCCATGCCGTAGCCCCAGCGGTCGAGGGCGTCCTTGGCGGCGGCGACGACCTCGGGGTGGTCGGCGAGGCCCAGGTAGTTGTTGGCGCAGAAGTTGAGCACCTCACCCGCGGCGCTGTCGCCCCCGCCCGCGGTGACGGCGACGGCCGCGTTCTGCGGGGTGCCGATGACGCGCTCGGGCTTGTGCAGGCCGGCGGCGCGGATCTCGTCGAGGGTGGTGCGCAGGTCCTCGCGGACGGACTCGAACATGGTGCGGTTCTCCTTGTGCGGCGGAGGGCGGCGGACGGCGGGGGGCCGGGCCCCGCGGAGGGGTGCGGGGCCCGGCGGGGGAAGGGGTCGGCGGGGAGAGGGCCGGGCGTGGGAGGGCCGGCGTGCGAAGGGCTCCGGTGCGCGGTTACGCGGTCCAGTCCAGGATGATCTTGCCGCTGCGGGCGGTCGACGCCTCGTCGAACGCCGCGTCGAAGTCGCGGTGCGAGTAGCGGCCGGTGATGACGGGACTGAGGTCGAGCCCGCCCTCCAGCAGCACCGTCATCGCGTACCAGGTCTCGAACATCTCTCGGCCGTAGATGCCCTTGATGGTGATCATCGAGGTGACCACCTTGGCCCAGTCGACCGGGAACTCCTGCGCGGGCAGGCCCAGCATGGCGATCCGGCCGCCGTGCGTCATGTTGTCGATCATGTCGCGCATCGCCTCGCCGCGGCCGGACATCTCCAGGCCGATGTCGAAGCCCTCGCGCAGGCCCAGCTGCGCCTGCGCGTCGGCGATCGTGGTCTCGGCGACGTTGACCGCGAGCGTGGCGCCGGCCTTGCGGGCGATGTCCAGGCGCTCGGGGCTCACATCGGTGATCACCACGCTGCGCGCACCGGCGTGCCGGGCCACGGCCGCCGCCATGATCCCGATCGGGCCGGCGCCGGTGATCAGGACGTCCTCGCCGACGAGGGGGAAGGACAGCGCCGTGTGCACGGCGTTGCCGAACGGGTCGAAGATCGCCGCGACATCGAGGTCCACCGCCGTCCGGTGCACCCACACGTTCTGCGCGGGCAGCACCACGTACTCGGCGAAGGCGCCGTCGCGGCCGACACCGAGGCCGATGGTGCTGCGGCACAGGTGGCGGCGCCCGGCCAGGCAGTTGCGGCACTTGCCGCACACCAGGTGGCCCTCGCCGCTCACCAGCGCGCCGACCTCGATGTCGCGGACGTCGGCGCCGAGGGCGGCGACCTCGCCGACGAACTCGTGGCCGAGGACCAGCGGGGTCTTGACGGCGCCCTGCGCCCAGCCGTCCCAGGCACGGATGTGCAGGTCGGTTCCGCAGATGCCGGTGCGCAGCACCTTGATCAGCACGTCGCCGGGGCCGTACTCGGGCTCGGGAACGTCCATGAGCCACAGTCCGGGTTCGGCCTTGTGCTTGACGAGTGCCTTCATGGGGTGGCTCCAGGCATGCGGAAGGGAGCGCCGCGCGCGCGGGGGCGCGGGCGGCGTCGGTGACGGTCACCAATCTGCCGAGATGCCCGGTGATCAGTCCATCGAGACTTTCTTAAGCGGGTCGACAGCCCAGCTTCACGCCTATGCTCCTGCCTGACGGGGCAGGGAGACCCCGGGCCGGTGCGGTCCGGGGGAAAAGGGGAGGTGAGGGGCGTGCCGAGTCTGCGCAGCAGGGCGCTGTCGGTGGCGCTGACCGCGGCGGGGCGGCGAAGACGGTTCGCAAGCGCCGAGGCGGTGCGGGCGCGGGTGGCCCAGTCCGCCCGCAGGCCGGCTTCCCATCTGCCGCCGCGCTCGCTGGGGCGGGTCGCGGAGATCACCCGGACCTTCGTCGGGGCCTGGCCGGTGTACGAGGTCTCGCCGCTCGGCGGCGAGCCCGCGGCCCGGGTGCTGTACGTGCACGGCGGCGGGTACGTGAACGAACTCGTCCGCCCGCACTGGGCGATGGTCCGGGCCCTGGTCACGCAGGCGCGGGCGCGGGTCGTCGTCCCCGCGTACCTCCTCGCCCCGCGCGGGACCGCCGACCGGACGGTCCCGGTCGCCGCCGACCTGCTCAGCGGCCTGATCGCGAGCGGCGGCGCGGGCGGGACCGTGCTGCTCGGGGACTGCGCCGGCGCCGGGCTGGCGCTGGCCTCCGCCCAGCGGCTGCGCGACCGCGACGGGACGCAGCCCTCCCGGATCGTGCTCGTCTCGCCGTGGCTGGACGTCACGATGAGCCATCCGGACCAGGCGGGCATCGAGGCGGACGGCCCGGTGACGGCCCGCCGGGGGCTGCGCGAGGCCGGGCGGCTGTACGCCGGGACGCTGGCCGTCGACGATCCGCGGGTGAGCCCGCTGCACGGGTCCTTGCAGGGGCTGGCGCCGCTGACGGTGTTCGCCGGAACCCGCGACGTGCTGGTCACGGACAGCCGGGAGCTGGCACGCCGGGCCCGCGCGGCCGGTACGGAGGTGGACTTCCACGAGGAGGCGGGGCTGCCGCACGGCTACCCGCTGCTGCCCGTACCGGAGGGCCGGGCCGCGCGCGATCGGATCGTCGAGCTGGTCCGGGCGGTGGCCGCCGAGGGGTGAGCCCGGTCCCGGTCCGCGACGGGGCGGGGCGGCCGGTCCGCCCCCGGGGTCTACGCCACGCAGGTCATCAGGGAGCTGATCGGCCAGGCGCGGTACGCCGTCCAGTAGGCGTCGTCGCGTTCGGGGTCGGCCGGCGGGGTCCGGTTCGGCTGCCAGCCGATGGTGCTGAAGCCCGCCTCGACGGCCGCTTCGGCGAGCTCGGCGTGGGCCCACTCGTGGAACTCGAACGGCACGGGCGGTTCGGTGAGGAAGTGGGCCTTGAGCAGCGGCGCGTCGCCGGCCACGATGCGGTCGAGGATGCGGACCCCGTAGGGCGACCAGTCCACGCGGGGGAACGCCCCGGCGTTGGGCACGATGGCGAGCAGCCGCCCGCCCGCGCGGAGGCTGGCGCGCACCGAGCGGAACATCGCGTGCAGGGACACCCGGTCGGGCGTGTGGTTGAAGGGGTAGACGGCGGTGGCCAGGTCGAAGGGCCCGAGGGCGGGGAGTGCGGCGGCGTCGGCGACGTGGTACTCGATGTCCCCGCCGACCCGCTCCGCCTCGTACTCCGCGTCGTGCTCGCGGGCCAGCTTGATCATTTCCTCCGAGGCGTCCACCCCGACGGTCCGCCGGGCGCCGCCGCGGGCCAGCAGCCGGGTGTTGTAGCCGTACCCGCAGGCCAGGTCGAGGGCGTCGAGCCCGCGCACCCCGCCGAGGGCGTCGATGGCGCCGTGGAGGGTGTAGGTGTCGGCCGCCGAGAAGGCCGCCGTGGTCCTGGACTCGGCGTACCGCTCTCCGAGGGTGTCGTACTGGAACCGCATGCTCTGCCTTCCGGTGACCTGCCGGGCGGGGGGTGGATGCGTGCGTATGGTGCCCCGCGGCGCGCCCGAGGCGCGGCCGCACACCCGTGCGTCCCCCGGACGAGGGAAGCGGTCGGCCTAGGGCCTCCTTTCGGATCAGGCCCGGCATGCTCCGAAAGACGCGCCTCGGGGCCCGTCGCCAACGTTCCGCCTGGGGTGCGGTGAGCACTGCCGAGGGCGCATGCTGGCGGTGTGACGGCGACACCGGACAGTGGCGGCCCCGCCTCCGGTGCCTTGGCCCGGGCGCTCGTCCGGGCCGCACTCGACGTGGCGGCGGCCGTCGACGGGCACGCGGGCGGGGTGTACCTGCGCTCCGGGCGGCCGGGGCTGCTGCGGTTGGCGGCCCTCACGGGGCTTCCGGGTCCGCTGTTCCGGCCCTGGTGGCGGATGAACCTGAGCCGCCCCTACCCGGTGGCGGAGTCCTACCGGGCCGGGCAGTCCGTGCACCTGCCGGACGCGGAGGCGGCCATGCGCCGCTTCCCGCAGCTGACGGCGGGACTGCCCTTCCCCTTCGCCTCGATGTTCGAGCCCGTGACCGCGGGCGCCGAACGGTTCGGCGTGCTGATGGCGCTGCGCGCCGCGACCCCCGGGGTCCCCGTGCCGCCGCCGGAACGCGAGCGGCTGCGCGGGGCCGCCGACCGGCTCGCCGCACAGCTGGCCGCACTGGCGGCGGCCGGGAACCCGGTGCTCTGGGACGACGACCCGCTGTGCGCGGAGCGGCCGGGCGCGGCCGAAGGCGGCGGGGCGGCCGGGGCGGCCGCGGACCGCCTGGAGCAGGCGCTGCTGTCGCTGGACCGGCAGGGCAGGATCGGCTACGCCAACGCAGCCGCCGAACGGCTGCTCGGCGCGGACGGGCCGGACCTGCGCGGACAGGTGCTGTGGCAGGCGCTGCCCTGGCTCGGCCATCCCGCCTACGAGGACCACTTCCGGGCCGTCTTCATGTCCACCGTGCCGGTGCACTTCCCGGCCCGGCGGGGGCGCGAGCCCGCCGAGTGGGTGTCGGTGGACCTGTACCCGGGCGCCGACGGGGTGACGGTGACCATCACCGCCACTGAGAAGCCCTCGTACGCGCCCGCCTCGATGGCCCGCACCGGAGGGGACGCCGGCTCCCCCGCCGACCGGGCGTCCGCGCTGTACCGGCCGGTGGCCCTGGCCATCGCGCTGACCGAGGCGGTCACGGCCCGGCAGGTGTCGGCGATGGTCACCGAGGAACTGCTGCCGGCCTTCGGCGGCCGCCAACTGGCCATCTACCTGCTGAACGAGCGGCACCTGCACCTCGCCTGGGAGACCGGCTTCCCCAAGGGCTTCCTCGACCGGTTCGACGGGGTGGGGCTCGACGTGCGGCTGCCGGGCGTGGAGACCCTGACCTCGGGCCGGCCGCTGTTCTTCGAGTCGATGGAGCACCTGGCGGCCGCCTATCCGGGAATCCCGCTGGACGCCGACGTCGGGGCCCGTGCGTTCCTGCCGCTGATCGCGTCCGGCCGCCCGGTTGGCTCGTGCATCCTGGGCTTCGACGCGCCTCGGGGCTTCAGCCCGCAGGAGCGTACGGCGCTCACCGCCCTGGCCGGGCTGATCGCCCAGGCCCTGGAACGGGCCCGGCGCTACGACAGCGAGGCGGCGCTGGCCCGGGGGCTGCAGTCCGGCCTGCTGCCGCACCGGCTGCCGGTGCACCCGCAGGTGGCCACGGTGGGCCGGTACCTGCCCGGCACCCAGGGCATGGACGTCGGCGGGGACTGGTACGACGTCGTGGAGACCGGTGGCGGCCGGCTGGCGCTGGTCATCGGGGACGTCCAGGGCCACGGCGTCGCCGCCGCGGCCACCATGGGACAGCTGCGCAGCGCCGTACGGGCCTTCGCACTGAGCGGCAACACGCCCGAGCAGGTGATGCGCGGGACCAACCAGCTCCTGAGCGATCTGGATCCCGGCCAGTTCGCGAGCTGCTGCTACGTACTGCTGGACCCGGCGACGGGCTCGGCCGAGGCCGTGCGGGCCGGGCACCCGCAGCCGCTGCTGCGCCACCCCGACGGCCGGACCGAGGTGCTGGACCTGGCCGGCGGGGTGGTGCTCGGCATCGATCCGCAGGCCGGGTACCCGGTCACCGCGCTGCACCTCGCGCCGGGCTCGGTGCTCGCCCTGTACACGGACGGGCTGGTGGAGAAACCGGGCGCCGACATCGACACCGGGGTGGAGCGGCTGCGCGCGGCGCTGGCCGCGGCGCGGCCGGACCCGCTGACGGAGACCGCCGACCGGCTGATCGGCGAGGCGGGCACGGCCGCCGACCGTCCGGATGACATCGCCCTGCTCCTCGCGTGCCGGACGGGCGGGTCCGGATAGGCCCGCTCACGGCGCGCGAGCAGTCGGACAGCACCAGCACCGCCCTGCGACGGGTGCGCCGTCAGCCGGAGAGAGGGCCGGCGGGTTCCTCCCGGGACAGGGTGAGCGCGGTGTTGACCAGCCCGACGTGGCTGAACGCCTGCGGGAAGTTGCCGAGTTGGCGCCCGGAGACCGGGTCGTACTCCTCGGCCATCAGTCCCACGTCGTTGCGGACCGACAGCAGCCTCTCGAACAGTGCGCGGGCCTCGTCGCGCCGGCCCGTCATGTAGAGGGCGTCGACCAGCCAGAACGAGCAGGCGAGGAAGGCTCCTTCGTCGCCGGGCAGACCGTCGACGGTCGGGCCTTCGGTGCTGTAGCGGCGGAGCAGGCCGCTGCGCCCGAGCTCCTCGCGCACCGCGTCGACCGTGCCGACGACGCGCGGGTCGTCGGGCGGCAGGAAACCGACGCGCGGGATCAGCAGGGTCGCCGCGTCGAGTTCGCGGGAGCCGTAGTACTGGGTGAAGGTGTTGCGTTCGGGGTCGTAGCCCTTCTCGCACACGTCGCGGTGCACCGCCTCCCGCATGTTCCGCCAGCGCTCCACGTCGCCCGGGATCGCGGGGTTCTCCTCCAGGGTCCGCACCGCCCGGTCGGCGGCGACCCAGGCCATGACCTTGGAGTGCACGAAGTGCCGGCGCGGGCCGCGCACTTCCCACAGCCCTTCGTCCGGGCGCTGCCAGTTGCGCTCCAGGAAGTCGAGGAGTGCCAGCTGGATCCGCCAGGCGTGGCGCTCGGCGGGAAGGCCGGCGGACCGGGCCAGGTACAGGGAGTCGATGACCTCGCCGTACACGTCGAGCTGGAGCTGGTCGACGGCCGCGTTGCCGATGCGCACGGGGGCGGAGGAGGCGTAGCCCCGCAGCCAGGGCAGGGTGGTCTCGGGGATCCGCCGCTCCCCGGCGATCCCGTACATGATCTGCAGGTCCGCGGGGTTTCCGGCGACCGCGCGCAGCAGCCAGGCCCGCCAGGCTCGGGCCTCGTCGAGGTAGCCGGTCGCGAGGAGGGCGCCGAGGGTGAGGGTGGCGTCCCGAAGCCAGCAGTAGCGGTAGTCCCAATTGCGGACACCGCCGATCTCCTCGGGGAGCGAGGTGGTGGCGGCCGCGGCGATGCCGCCGGTCGGCGCGTAGGTGAGGGCCTTCAGCGTGATCAGGGAGCGGGTCACCGCCTCCCGGTAGGGGCCCTTGTAACCGCACTGGCGGGTCCAGTCCCACCAGTCGGCGAGGGTCTCCTCCAGCGCCATGAAGGGGTCGATGGGCTCGGGCCGCGGCTCGTGCGAGGGGTGCCAGGTGAGCACGAAGGCCACGCGCTCGCCGGCGGCGACCTGGAACTGCGAGCAGGTGCTGTTCTCCTCGCCCCAGGTGCGCACGGGCGGCTCGCTGCGGAACCAGGCGGATTCGGGTCCGGCCACGGCCACGCGGTCCCCGTTGTCGCGCCGCACCCAGGGGACGACGTGGCCGTAGTCGAATCGCAGGCGCAGGGTGCTGTGCACCGTGACCCGCCCGGTGACGCCCTCGACGATGCGCACGACATCGGGGAACGCCTGGCGCTGGGGCATGAAGTCGATGACCTTGACGGTGCCGGTCCCGGTCTCCCAGTACGACTCGAGCACCAGGGAGCCCTCGATGTAGGAGCGGCGGGTGCACCGCTCGCCGTCGGCCGCGTCCAGCGGCGCTATGCGCCAGTGGCCGTTCTCCTCGTCACCGAGGAGCTTGGCGAAGCAGGCGGCCGAGTCGAAGCGCGGCAGGCACAGCCAGTCGATGGACCCGTCCCGGCCGACCAGCCCACTGGACATCAGGTCGCCGATGAGTGCGTAGTCTTCGATGGGTTGTGTCATCTGTGCGCTCTTCCCCCGAAGGTCCGGGGTCAATCTGCGCGGTTCCCGTACGTCTTCAGCCTCGTACGAGGAGCATGACGGCGGCGAGGGCCGCGCCCAGGGCGAGGGCGAGGGCGCCGTGGGACAGCCGGTGGCCGCGCAGGACCGGCAGGAAGCGGTCGGCGGCGTACCGGCCCGGGCCGGTCAGGGTGAGGGCCGCGGCGCCCGCGGTCAGCAGCAGTTCGTATTCGATGCCCTCGGGGGCGAAGAAGGATCCGGTGCCGTGGACGGCGATCGCGTTGATGAGCGTGCCGACGACGGCGGCGCCCGCGAGCGGGGTGAGCAAACCGGCCGCGAGGCCGAGGCCGCCCAGGGTCTCGGTCAGACCGGCGAGTACGGCCATGGCCTCGCCGGCCGGGTAGCCGCTGGCCGTGAAGAACTGCCCGGTGCCGCTGACGCCGCCGCCCCCGAACCAGCCGAAGAGCTTCTGGGAGCCGTGCGCGGCCATGGTCAGGCCGAGGACGAGGCGCAGGAGCAGCAGTCCGGTGTCGTGGCCGGGGGTGGAGAAGGCGGGGCGGACGGAGGGGTCTTCGGCGGGCCGGGCGGCGGCCGGCGCGGTGGCCTGCGGCTTCGCCGTGTCGGCGGAGGGGCTGGTCATGGGGATCCTTCCGGTCGGGCGGTGCGAGGGGGACAGAGGGCGAAAGTTGTTCACATTCGAACCATCGGCCCGACCCTAGCCGGTGATTCAAATTCGAACAACCCGGGGTAGGCTGGAGCCATGGCTGAGACGAGATGGCTGGACGAACGCGAGAAACGCGCCTGGGAGGGCTTCCTGGCCGCGTCGGCCCTGGTGAACCGGCGCCTCGACCAGCAGCTGAAGGACGACTCCAGGCTCTCGCACGCCCAGTACGAGATCCTCGTGCGGCTCGCCGCCGCCCCGGACGGGGAGCTGAGGATGACCGATCTGGCCCACGGTCTGATCAACTCCAAGAGCGGGCTGACCTACCAGGTCACGCAGATGGAGAAGGCGGGTCTTGTCCGCCGCCGCAGCTGCCCCTCCGACGTGCGCGGGGTCTTCGCCGTCCTCACCGAGACCGGCCGGGCCCGGCTGGACGAGGCGGCGCCCGGGCACGTGGCCACCGTCCGGGAGGTCCTCATCGACGTCCTGACCCCCGAGCAGCTCGACGCGCTCGCCGACGGACTGGGCGAGGTCGGCCGGCGGCTGCGGACGCCGGGTTCCTGAGCCCCTCAAGCGGTACGGAGGCCCATCGGGCGGGTATACGCGCGCAATGGACGGAAAGATCTGGATCGGCCTCGCCCTGGCCGTCGCGGTCGGGCTCGCGGTCGTCGCGGCGGTACTGCTCGTACGGGTCCTGCGGGCCCGGCGGCTGCTCGTGGACGCGGGGATCCCCCTGCGCGACAAGGCCCTGTTCTGGGTCGCCGTGGTCTACACGATCTCACCGGTGGACCTCATTCCGGACCCGGTGTACCTCGACGACATCGGCGTCCTGCTGCTGGCCCTGCGCTCGCTGCACGCGGCCGCAGCGGCGGCCGCGCCGGCCATCCGCCCCGCGAAGGAACCCGACCGCGTGTGAGCGCGGCCGGCCCGGGCCCGCACCGGGAGGGCGGCGGGCCCGCCCGGTCACCCCACGCCGCGCGGGCGGAACTGGATGCTGATGCGGGGGCCCACCGCCCGGGTGGACTTGGGCACCGCGTGCTCCATGGTGCGCTGACAGGAGCCGCCCATCACGGCGAGGTCGCCGTGCCCCAGGGGCAGCCTCAGCAGGGTCGCCCCGCCGTCGCGGCGCCGGAAGGCCAGATCGCGGGGGTCTCCGACGGAGACGATCGCGACCATGGTGTCCTCGGTGGAGGATCGGCCCGTCCGGTCCCCGTGCCAGGCGACGCTGTCCCGGCCGTCACGGTAGAGGCACAGCCCGGCGGTGACGAAGGGCTCGCGGAGCTCGGCGGCGTAGTGACGGCTCAGGGCCTCGCGGGCCTCGGTGAGGACCGCGTGCGGAAGCGGCTCGTCCGCCCCGTAGAAGGCGAGCAGGCGGGGGACCTCGACCTCGCGCTCGTACATGTGCCGCCGCTCGGCACGCCACGGCACCTCGGCCGCCAGCCGCTCGAAGAGGGCGTCCGCACCCGACAGCCAACCGGGCAGGTGGTCCACCCAGGCGCCGGCACCGAACTCGGTCCGACGCAGGCCGCCGAGCGGCCCGATCCGGATGTCATCGCCCTGGTCGAAGAGGGAACCCTGCAGGCCCGAGCCGTGTACCGCGTGCATGCCTCCAGCGTAACCCCAGAACCGAACACGTGCGCGATTCCCGGCGAGGGCCGCCGACCCCGCCGGGCGGCGATCTGCGCCACACTGCACTCAGGCCGAGCTTCCTGGGAGACAACCGTGAAGATGCTGATCAACAGTCCGGACACCGTGGTCGCCGACGCCCTGCGCGGCATGGCGGCCGCGCATCCCGAGCTCGATGTCGACGTGGAGCGGCGGATCGTCGTACGACGGGACGTGCGGGGCAGCGGCCGGGTCGGGCTCGTGTCCGGGGGCGGATCCGGGCACGAACCGCTGCACGCCGGGTTCGTGGGGTACGGAATGCTGTCGGCGGCGTGCCCCGGGGAGGTGTTCACCTCGCCCGTTCCCGACCAGATGCTGCGGGCGGCGGCGGCCGTGGACTCGGGGCAGGGGGTGCTCTTCGTCGTCAAGAACTACACCGGCGACGTGCTGAACTTCGAGATGGCGGCGGAGCTGGCCGAAGAGGACGGGCTGCGGGTGGAGCGCGTGCTCGTCGACGACGACGTCGCCGTGACCGACAGCCTGTTCACGGCCGGGCGGCGCGGCACCGGGGCCACCCTTTTCGTCGAGAAGATCGCCGGGGCGGCGGCCGAGGAGGGCGCGCCGCTGGAGCGGGTCGCGGCGATCGCCCGGCGGGTCGACGACTCCGCGCGCAGCTTCGGCGTGGCGCTGAGCGCCTGCACCACACCCGCCAAGGGCAGCCCCACCTTCGACCTCCCCGAGGGGGAGGTCGAACTCGGCATCGGGATCCACGGGGAGCCGGGCCGCGAGCGGCGCCCGATGATGCCCTCCCGGGAGATCGCCGAGATCGCCGTGGGCGCCGTACTCGGTGAACTGGCGCAGGTGGGTCCGGCCGACGGGCCGGTCCTGGCGCTGGTCAACGGCATGGGGGCGACGCCGCTCCTGGAGTTGTACGGGTTCCACTCCGAGGTGGCGCGGGTGCTGGACGCGCACGGGGTGCCGGTGGCGAGGACGCTCGTCGGCAACTACGTCACCTCGCTCGACATGGCGGGCTGCTCGGTGACGCTGTGCCGGGTCGACGACGAACTGCTGCGGCTGTGGGACGCCCCGGTCCAGACGGCCGCGCTGCGCTGGGGCCGCTGACCGTAGGGTGGTCGGCAGGGCCCGCCCGGGCTGCTTCCCGACACGAGGAGATCCGGTGCGCGACGCAGACTTCTTCCGGCGTTGGATGACGGCCGCCGCAGCCGCGGTGGAGCGCGAGGCCGACCGGCTGACCGAGCTGGACTCCCCCATCGGCGACGCCGACCACGGGGCCAACCTGCTGCGGGGCTTCGCCGCGGTCGGGGCGGCCCTGTCGGCGGAAGCCCCCGGGACACCGGGCGCCGTCCTGCGGCTCGCCGGGCGGACCCTGATCTCGACGGTCGGCGGTGCGTCGGGGCCGCTGTACGGGACGCTGCTGAGGACCACCGGCAAGGAACTGGCAGACGCAGCCGAGGTCTCCGACGAGGACGTGCACGCGGCCCTGGACTCGGGAGTGCGCGCGGTGGCCCGGCTTGGCGGGGCGGCGCCGGGCGACAAGACGATGCTGGACGCCCTCGTTCCGGGGGTGGCCGCGCTGAGCACCTCGTACCGGGCGGCCGGGGACGCGGCGGAGCAGGGGGCGCGGGCGACGGTACCGCTGCGGGCGCGCAAGGGGCGGGCCAGCTACCTGGGCGAGCGGAGCGTCGGACACCAGGATCCGGGCGCGACCTCCTCGGCGCTGCTGCTGGCCGCCCTCGCGGAGGCGGCGCAGGAGGTGGCACCGGAGCGAGGCCGTGACGTGGCGGCGGCCTCGGCCGCGGGCTCCGCCGGGGCGGCCCCCGATGACACCGGGCGGGCCCTGGTGGGCATCGTGCTGGTCTCGCACAGCGCGCCGGTCGCCGAGGCGGTGGCCGAGCTCGCCCGGGGCTTGGCGCCGGGTGGTCCGATGGCCGCGGTGGCCGCGGCGGGCGGCACGGCAGACGGCGGTCTCGGCACGAGCGCCGAGCGCGTCCTCGCGGCCGCGCGGGACGTGGACCGGGGCGCCGGTGTCGCCCTGCTGGCGGATCTGGGCAGCTCCGTCCTGACGGTGCGCTCGCTGCTGGCGGAGGGCGCGCTGCCGCCGGGTTCCCGGCTCGTGGACGCACCGTTCCTGGAAGGCGCGGTGGCGGCTTTCGTCACCGCGTCCGCCGGTGGGGCCCTGCCGATGGTCGAAGCGGCCGCGAACGAGGCGTACACCTACCGCAAGACCTGATCCGGCCGCCGAGCGCCCGCCCCGGGCCGGCCTCGGCGACGGCCGCAGCCACCGCCCCCTGACGGCGACGGCGGCGGGAGCCGGCCTGCCGGCTTTCGCGGCCTTCCCGGGTGTGCGCCCGCCGGAGGCTACGGGCGGCCGCGGAGGGTTTCGATCTCCCGGCGCTCGCGCTTCGTCGGACGGCCCGCCCCGCGGTCGCGGATGCCCACGGCCGCGGCCTCGATCGGAGTCGGCGGCGGCGGGCTCTTGTCGATCAGGCACTCGGCGGCCACCGGAGCGCCCACCCGCTTCGACACGGGCCGGCGCACCACCACGATGCGTTCCCGCCCCGCGTGGAAGAGCCGTACCTCGTCACCCGCGCGCACCGGCTGCGCCGGCTTCGCACGCTCCCCGTTGACCTTCACGTGGCCCGCCCGGCAAGCGGTCGCCGCCGTCGAGCGGGTCTTCGTCAGGCGCACCGACCAGATCCACGCGTCCACCCGCACGGATCCCGTGTCCGTACCCGATCCCGTCACCTCATCAGCCATGCCCCGACTCTAGCGAGGCGGACGGGGAGGACCGAGGAAGTTTCGGCGGATACCACAAGTAACACGGCAGCTGCCAGGTGGATAAGCAGAAGTGGATTGCATGTGCGCGCCGAATGGGCCTACCGTGGCGCATGTGCAGTCCCGCCGCATCCAGGACCGCCACGGTCCCGGCACCCGGCCGGCCCGCTAGACCGAGGAGCCCCTCCCCATGTCCGCGACCCCGTACCGCCGCCGCGCCGCGGCCGCGCTGACCGCCGCCCTGCTCGTGCCGCTCGCCGCCTGCGGGAACGGCGCGGACGCCGAGCCCGCCGCCGGTTCCGGGACGGCCTCGGCCGCCGCCTCCGCCGAGCCCCGGGCCGCTCACCTCACCGTCCTGGCCGCTTCCTCCCTGACGGACGTCTTCAAGACCGCGGGCGCCGCCTACGAGAAGGCCCGCCCCGGCACGAAGGTGACCTTCTCCTTCGCCGGTTCGCAGGAGCTCGCGGCGCAGGTCAGGCAGGGGGCCCCGGCGGACGCGCTGGTCACGGCTGACACCAGGACGATGGACGGCCTCCGGGACGAGACCGGCGACGCCGAGGTCATCGCCAAGAACCGCCTGGTCATCGCGACCGGCAAGGGCAACCCGTTCAAGATCGCCGGCCTGGAGGACCTCGCCGACAGCAAGATCAAGGTCGTGCTCGCCGCGCCCGAGGTCCCGGTGGGCCGCTACAGCAAGGAGATCCTGGAACGGCAGGGCGTCATCGTGAAGCCCGTCTCCCAGGAACCCAACGTGCGCGCCGTCCTCAGCAAGATCGAGCTGGGTGAGGCCGACGCAGGGCTCGTCTACACGACGGATTCCGCGAAGTCGGGCGAGAAGGTCGTCGCCGTGGACATCCCGGACGCCCAGAACGCGGTGGCCTCCTACCCGGCCGCCCGACTCAAGCAGTCCAAGAACCCGGAGGCCGCCGCGGCGTTCGTCGCCTGGCTGAGCACGCCCGAGGCGCAGAAGATCCTCCAGGACGCCGGCTTCCAGCAGCCCTAGGTCCTGTCGTCGAAGCAGCGCCGGTCAGGCCCGCGGCCACCCACCGTCCCCCACCGGGCCCGTCCGCCACCGGCCCGTGCGCCGGCGGCCGCAACACACGCCGGGAGGGGCTGCCCGGTCCGGGGGACGGGCGGGCGGCCCATCGCCGTGGTGCGCGGCCGGCCCGCGTACGCTTCCCGCAGCCGCCCCCCGAGCCAGGAACGCCCCATGAGCAGACGCCTCACCCGCACCCCCACCCGGCCTCCCCTGGTCCTCGTGCTCCCGGCGGTGCTCGCCGTCGCGTTCCTGCTGCTGCCGCTCGTCGGCATCCTCGGCCGGACCCGCTGGAGCGAGCTCGGCTCCCACCTGGGCAGCCCCGGGGTGGTCCAGGCCCTGAACCTCTCGCTGGTCGTGTCCTTCTGGGCCCTCGGCCTCTCCCTGCTGCTCGGGGTGCCGCTCGCCTGGCTGCTGGCCCGCGTGGAGTTCCGGGGCAAGGCGCTCGTCCGCTCGCTGGTCCTGCTTCCGATGGTGCTCCCGCCGACCGTCGGCGGTGTCGCCCTGCTGCTCGGCTTCGGCCGGCGGGGTCTGCTGGGGCCCTGGCTGGAGGAGACCTTCGGGGTCATGCTCCCCTTCCACACCTCGGGCGCCGTCGTCGCGGCGACCTTCGTGGCGATGCCGTTCCTCGTGATCAGCCTGGAGGGCGCCCTCGGCGGGCTCCGGCAGAGCTTCGAGGAGACCGCCGCCTCCCTCGGCGCCTCGCCGGTCCGGGTGTTCTTCACGGTGACCCTGCCGATGGTGGCCCCCGGCCTGGTCGCCGGCGCCGCGCTCACCTGGGCCCGCGCGCTCGGCGAGTTCGGCGCGACCATCACCTTCGCCGGGAACCTGCCCGGCACCACCCAGACGCTGCCGCTCCAGGTGTACCTGCTGCTCCAGGACGAGCCCGAGGCCGCCACCTCCGTCTCCCTGCTGCTGCTCGCGATCGCCATGGGCGTCCTGGTCGCCCTGCGCGGCCGCTGGACGGGCACTCCCGTCACCCGCGGTGGCTCCCGGGTGCCGGCGGTGCCCGACGAGCCGTCCGGCCCCGCCGCCACGCCCGCCGCCGGACCGGCGGACCCCCCGCGGGCCGAACCACCGGCAGCCCCGGCGGCCGACGCCGGGCACTGGGCGCTGCACGCCACCGTCACCGGCTTCAACCGGCTCACCCTCGACGCCGAACCGGGCACCACGATCGCCGTGGTGGGCGAGAACGGCGCCGGGAAGACCACCCTGCTGCGCGCCCTGCTCGGCCTGACCCCGCGCGCGCACGCCGAGCTCCGGCTCGGGAACGCCGACGTCACCGCCCTGCCCCCGCACCGCCGGCAGGTCGCGTGGGTCCCGCAGGACGGCGCGCTCTTCCCGCACCTGAGCGCGCTGGCCAACACCGCGTACGGGCTGCGCGCCCACGGCGTGCCGCGGGCCGAGGCCCGCCGTGAGGCCCAGTCCTGGCTGGACCGGCTCGGAGTCGGTCACCTCGCCGCCCGCAGGCCCGCCCAGCTCTCCGGGGGCCAGGCCCAGCGCGTCGCCCTCGCCCGCGCCCTGGCAGCGCGTCCGCGCCTGCTGCTGCTCGACGAACCGCTGGCCGCCCTCGACCAGACCACGCGGGCCCGGGTCCGGCACACCCTGCGCACCCATCTGGCCGGTTTCGGCGGGGTCTGCCTGATCGTCACGCACGACCCGGTCGAGGCGGTCTCCCTGGCCGACCGGGTGCTCGTACTCGCCGACGGGCGGACCCTCCAGGACGCGCCGCCCGCCGAGGTGACCCGCCACCCGCGCTCCCCGTGGGTGGCCCGGATGCTGGGGCGCAACGCCTGGCCCGGTACGGCCTCCGCGCACGGGCTGGCGCTGGCCGCCGGAGGCCGGCTCGTCGTCGCCGAGGCGCTGCCCGAGGGGACGCGGGCCCTCGCGATCATCGCCCCGGAAGCGGTGGCCGTGCACCGGGACCGGCCGGGCGGCAGCCCGCGCAACGTCTGGCCGGGCACCGTACGGGAGGTCACCGCGGTCGGCAGCAGACTGCGCGTGCTGATCGCCCCGGAGGGGGCGCCGGACCTGGTCGCCGAGATCACCCCCGAAGCGGCCGCCGAGCTGGGCGTCGTGGACGGGGCGCAGGTGTGGACGAGCGTGAAGGCCACCGAGGTGACGCTCGTACGGCTGTAGCCCGCCCAGCCCGCCGGAACGTGCGCGGCCGTCGGGCGGTCAGCCTCCCTCCGGTAGCGCCGCGGCAGGCACGGCGAACTCGCACCACACGCTCTTGCCGCCGCCCCGGGCCTCCACGCCCCAGGCGTCCGCGAGCCCTTCCACCAGGAGCAGCCCGCGCCCGGAGACCGCCCAGTCCGCCGCCTCGCGGCGCCTCGGCAGGGCGCTGCTGGAGTCCTCGACCTCGACGCGGATCCGGCCGTCCGCCGTCAGCCGCATGCCGACCTCGGCGGGGCCGTCGGTGTGCACCAGGGCGTTGGTCATCAGCTCGTCTGCCGCGAGTTCGATCTCGTCGGCCCGGTCCCGCGCCCCCCAGGCCGCGGCGGCCGCCCGGATCAGGTGCCGGGCCAGGCCCGGCGCCTCGGGGTCCCCCGGGTCCAGCCGCTGGCGCAGCGGGCCGCCGCCGCGTCCCGCGGGCGTCCCGCGCCGGCGCAGGACGAGCAGGGCCATGTCGTCCCCGCCTCCCGAGTCCCCGATCAGGTCGCACAGGACATCGGCGAGTTCCTCCACGTCGACCGGGCCGCTGCGGATCGCCGCCATGAACTCCCGCATCCCGGTGTCGGGGTCCGCCCCGGGCCGTTCGATCAGCCCGTCCGTGCACAGCAGCAGGGTGTCGCCCGGGTGCAGTTCCAGGCTGGTGACCGGGTAGCCCGAGCCCGTCCCCGACTGCTCGCGGGGCGGCAGTCCGAGCGGCAGCCCGCCCGCCACCCGGACCCGGTGGCAGCTGCCGTCCCCGCGCCGCACCACGGGGTCGAGGTGTCCGGCGCGGACCATCCGGAGCATCCCGCTGGTGAGGTCCACCTCGGCGTAGGTGCACGTGGCGAAGCGTTCCGTCTGCAGGTCGCGCAGGAACGCCGAGGCCCGGGCCATGGCGGTGCCGGGGGTGTGGCCCTCGACGATGTAGGCGCGCAGCACGATGCGGAGCTGGCCCATGACGGCGGCCGCGTCCGTGTCGTGGCCCTCCACATCGCCGATCATCACCCCGACGCGGCCTTCACCGAGCGGGATGACGTCGTACCAGTCCCCGCCGATGTCCCGCCCCATCCGGGCGGACCGGTAGCGGACGGCGATGAGCGCGCCCGGCACGTCGGGGATCCGCCGGGGCAGCATGGCGCGCTGGAGGCCCTCCGCCAGGTCGTGCTCCTGCTCGAAGAGCATGGCGCGCTGCAGGCTCTGGGCGATGCCGCTGCCGAGCGCCATCAGGACGTTGCGCTCCTCGGCGGTGAAGTCCCCGTCGCGCCGGTAGAGCAGCCCCAGTGCGCCGATGGGCCGCCCCTGGGCGATCAGCGGCAGGTAGACCCCGCTGCGCACGGCCAGCGGCTCGATGTACGGCCACAGCTGGGGGTAGCGCCGCTGGAAGTCCTCCCGGGAGGCGATGTAGACCGGCTGCATGGTACGCACGGCCTCGCTCATGGGGAACCGCGCGTCGATCCGCGTGTACTCGATCTCCGGCACGTAGGAACCCAGTTGGCCCTCCGCGACCAGGTGGATGCGGGCGCCGTCCACGACGCCCAGCATCACGCTGACGGCTCCCAGGTGGCCGAGTGCCTCCGGGTCCTTGAGGACGTCGGTGACGTCGTTGACGGTACGGGCGTGGGCCAGGATGGCCGTGGTCCGCTCGACGACGCCGGTCATCCGGCGCCGTCCTTCCGCCCGTTCGCCGGGGGCGCCGGGCTCGCCGGGGTCGTGGGCGGCGTCGCGCAGGATGCCGATGACGCGGTAGGGGCGCCCGCCGCGGTCCCGCATGATGTGCCCCTGGATGTGCAGCCAGGCCAGGGTGCCGTCCCGGCGGCGGCCGCGGACGTACGCGCCGTAGTGGCTGTGGCCGTCCTCGAGGGCCTGCGCCACGCGGGCCTCGAGGCGGGCCTCGTCGGCGGGCGGGATGCGGGGGCGCAGTCCGGTGCCGGTCCCGTCGAACTCGTCCGGGCGCAGATCGAGGACCTCGAGGGCGGTCGGATCGAGGAACATCCGCCCGCTGTCGAGGTCCCAGTCGAAGGTGCCCATGCGGTTGAGCGCCAGGCTGGTGTCCGGCCGCGCGGGCCAGTCGACCTTGGGAGTGCGTCCCCACGGGGCCATGCAGTCAGCCTCTCACTCCGCGCGGCCTTTCTCCTCCTGAGCCCGCTGCTACTCCTCGGGCCGGGCCGGGGCGGGCGGGGTCTCCTCCACGGTGGGCACGCCGGGCGCGGGCTCCACGGGGGTGGGGACCACGGGCGGCGGCGGAAGCTCCAGCGAGGGCACCGGCGTCGGGGGCGGGGTCGGCGGCGAAGGCAGCTGCGCCTCGGGCGACGGCGTCGGGGAGACGGGTTCCACCGAGCGCGGCTCGGCGGGCGGGGCCGAGGTCACCGCCTCCGTCTCCTCGGCCGGGGAGGGCGGGGGTGACTCGGCAGGTGACTCCGCGGGTGACTCCGCAGGTGACTCCTGTGTCGACGGGGAGTCCGACGGGCTCTCCGGCGGCGTCTCGGTCCGCGCCTCGGACGGCGTCTCGGACGGCGTCGTCAGCGGGGACTCCGACGGCGTCTTCGTCGGCGTCTTGGTCGGCGTCTTCGTCGGCGTCTTCGTCGGCGTGGGGAACGTCGGGGTGACCGTGGTGATCGGCGGGGTCGGGAACACCGGCGGCGGCACCGGGCGGTCGGGCTTGCCGGGGCGGTGCCCCCGCTCCCGCTCGTACCAGTTGCCGTGCCGCTGGTCGTAGATCACGAAGTTGTTCACGATGGTCACCGACGGTGCGATGACCACCACCCGCGAGGGCTGGTACGAGTTCCACACCTGCCCGAAGCGCTTCGGGTTGGCCTTCAGCGCCACGGGCGGCCCGAGCGGGTTCCCGCACGCGCACCGCACCCGCGGCACCCCGCGGTCGTCCACCAGCACGGCCGTCCCGGCCTGGAGCACCGCCTGGTAGGAGGTGACCTCGCCGTTCCGGAAGCCGTGGTTGGTGACCCGGGTGTCCATCCGCAGCTGCACGGGGGTCAGCGAGCGGAGGTAGCCGGGGACGGCCGCCGGCTGGATGCCGAGGGCGGAGGCGAAGCCCCGGTTCCTGTCCGGCTGCGCGGAAAGGGCCCCGATCTGCTTCTCGACGTCGCAGCTGGCGACGTTCCTGGTGCCCGCGTACACGCCGGGCGAGGCACCGCTGACGGTCCGGGTGCCCGTGGGAGCCGTGGTGCCCGGCGTCCTGGTCTCGGCGGGCTTCCCCGGCGGCTTGCCCGTACCCGTCGGCTTTCCGGTCTCGGGCGGCGGCGCCGCCTCGTTCACCGCGGTGGACTCGGTGAACGGGTCGGGCCCGGAGGCGGCCACCGGCTGGAGGAACACCTCGCCGCCCGCGCTCGTGCCGCTGGGCCGGGTCAGGACCAGGGCGAGGGCCACGGCCGCCGCCACCGCGACGAGCGCGGTGGCGAGCCGGGGCACCGACCGCCACCACGGGCCTTTGGCCGGGCCTCCGGGACCGCCCGGCCCACCGGGTGGCGCCGAGGGCGGTGGCGGCGGCGGAGGCCCCTGCTGCCCGCCCGAGAGCGGGCCGGAGGGCGGTCCGGTGGGGCGCTCCGAGGAGGGCGGACGGCCGGAAGGTTGCGTGGTCACGGGCTCTCCTTCGCAGGAGGAGTGAATTCCCTGCGGACCATTGTGTGCGCCGTCCGGGTGGTGCCCGCAAGCGGGGAGTGCCACGGTTGCAGGGTGAGCAGGACACCGGGATCACCGTCATCCGCAGGGTCCGCGGGAGCATGGCGCGACGCCCTCCTCGCCGTCGTGGCGGGCTTCGTGGTGATGGCGGCGGTCGCCGCCGCCGGTCTGGCGTTCGCGGGCGCCGGTGACCTTCCCGGCGGTGCGTTCCCCCGTGTGGCCGCCGCAGTCGTGGTGATGGCGGCGGGCGGCTCGGTCGAGGTGTCGGGCGACGCCGGTCTCCTCGCGGGAGCGGACGCGAGCCTGTCGGTGCTCCCGCTCTCGGTGAGCCTCGCGGGCGCCCTGACGGCCGGGTACTGCTTCCTGCGCCCGCTGCACAACCGGGCGGTCGCCCGGCCCCGTGAACTCCTCGGCCGGGCGGTTCCCCTGATCGTGCTATGGCTGCTCGCACTGGCCGGCGCCGCCCTCTTCGCGCGGCAGTCCTTCGGAATCTCCACCGGCGACTCCCCCATCGGAGTGATCGGCGAACTCCTCGACTCCGCCCCCACGGTCGGCTTCCGCGCCGATCTCCCCGCCACCCTTCTCTTCGGACTGCTCTGGATCCTGGGCCTGTTGCTGGTGGCCCTGCTGGTGTCGCGCCGCGCACCGCTCCCGGCGCGGCTGGTCCGCTTCCACGCGGCGGTGCGCCCGGCCGCCTTCGCCACGGTCGTGCTGCTGCTCGCCTACGTCATCCTCGGCATCGGGGCCGGCCTGGTCGTGGCCGCCACCCAGGGCCATGCCGGCCGGACCCTGGCCGTGATCCTGCTGGGGCTGCCGAACCTCGTCTGGCTCGCCCTCACCCTGGGTTTGGGCGGGGCCTGGGAGGGCAGGGTCGAGGGCCCGTTCGGGCTGCCCATGCCGCACCTGCTGGACCAGGTCCTGCGCGGCTCCGACCCCTCCGCGTTCGATGTCGCCTCGCTCGCCGAGCGGGACCCCCGGGCCTGGGGGCTGGTGGCGGTGGCCGCCGCCCTGCTGCTCGGCACCGGCGTCCTGGCGGCCGTACGGTCCCCCGCGCACGTCCGGCTCTGGCAGCACGCCCTCCACCTGGCCGTGGCCCTGGCCCTCGCGACGCTGACGGTCTGCCTCCTGGTACGGGTGGAGGCCCAGTTCGGTCTCTCGCTGCTGGGCATCGGCGAGGCGGACGGCCTCGGCGCCGAGGTCGAACTCATCCCGGTCCTGTGGCGCACCGTCCCCCTCGCCGTCCTGTGGGGCGCGGTCGCCGGGTTCCTGGGTGCCCTGCTGGCCCGCCCCCTGCGCCGTCGGGGCCGCGTCGGCGAACCGGTCGCGGCCCGGCCCGCCTCGTAGGCCCTGCCATGAAAAGGGGCACCGGTCGGCGACGGGACGACTCAGTCGCACCGTCCGAACACCGGGCGCGCCCATGCCGGCGGAGGCGGGGGCGCGACATCGGCCCGGGGGGCCGTGCGCGGAGGGGGCCGGGTGGCGGACGAGCCGGCGCGGCGGAGGGCCGCGGTGAAGTCGAGGCAGCTGCTCCAGCGGTCCTCCGGCAGCTTGGCCAGCGCCTTCGCGAGGACCTCGTCCAGTGCGGCGGGCAGGTCCGGGCGGCGCGAGGTCAGCGGCGGCGGCACGTCGTACTGGTGGGCCCAGAGGAGGGCCATGTCCTCGTCCCGCTCGAACGGCGGCCCGCCGGCCAGGGTTTCGTAGACCACGCAGCCGAGGCCGTACACATCGCACCGGCCGTCTACCGGCTTGCCGGAGATCTGCTCCGGCGCCACGTAGTCCAGCGTCCCCACGAACTGTCCGACGCTGGTCAGGCCGGTCAGCGACAGCGACTTCTTCGTCAGTCCGAAGTCCGTGAGGTACACGTGCTCGGGGTGGTCGCTGTCCGTGCCCCGCGCGACCAGGATGTTGCCGGGCTTGACGTCGCGGTGCACCAGGTCGTGGGCGTGCGCCGCGTCCAGGGCGGAGGCGACCTGGCCGGCGATCCGGCAGGCCGTGTCCGCCGGGAGCGGTCCCATGCGGTTCATCATCGCCCGCAGGTCCTGCCCGGCGACGTAGCGCATCGCGATGTACAGCAGTCCGTCCGTCTCGCCGGCCTCGAAGACCGGCACGATGTGCGGGTGGTCGATGGCCGCGGCCACCTTCGACTCGTATGCGAAGCGCTGCCTGAAGGTGTCGTTGCGGACCAGTTCGGGAGCCAGCAGCTTCAGCGCCACCGTGCGGTCCAGGCGCAGGTCGCGCGCCCGGTAGACGACGGCCATGCCGCCGCGCCCGATCTCGCTCTCCACCAGGTATCCCGCGATGCGCTTCCCCAGCAGGTCGGAGGGGCGCCCGCCGACCGGGTCGGGCGTCCCCATCACCGGCCGCCGGGGCCGGGGTTGTCGACGATGCGCGTCGGGGCGTGCCCCGGCTCGGGGCCGGGCTCCCCGTCGGCCTGGACCGCGACGGGGCCGGGCCCCGACGGCCCGGGTGCGGGCGGGGCCGACGGGGCGGGCGGCGCCTCGGGCACGGCGGGTGCTCCCGGCCCGGCGACGGCCGCGTAGGCCGCCAGGCGGGTCCCGTCGCCGTACATCCACCGCCCCGCCGATTCGTCGTACAGCCACACGGACTCCCCGTCGATGACGATTCCCACGCGCAGCCCGCGGACCGAGCGCCGGAAGGCCTCGCCGTCCGTACGGCCGGCGGCGAGTTCGGCGACGGCCCGCCGGTAGCGCTCCAGGGCCGCGGCGCCGCGTTCGAGCTGCGGTCCGGGGTCTTCGGCGCGGCCAGGGGTCCGCCCCGCGGCGGTGGGCGGCGGCTGCGGCACGGACACCAGCAGGCGGCCGTCCACCCAGGCGGACCAGCCGTTGGCGCACAGGACCTCCCCCCAGTCCCCGCGCCGGGTCAGCAGTTGGACGGGGAGGAACGCGTCCAGCGGCACGGTCGGGCGGGAGGTGTCCGGGGTCTCCCACGCGGGCAGGCCCTCCCGCGGGACGACGTGCGTGGGCCGGAATTCCGGGACCTCCTCGGAGAAGCTCATTTCCGCGGCTGCTTCCGCATGACGGCAGGTTCGTGCCGGCGCAGCAGCCGGGACACCAGCACGCCGAAGAGCACGGACAGGACCGGCAGCATGGAGATGCTGACCAGCCACACGCCGGTCTCGTGGCGGAAGATCGGGTCCTGGGTGAGCCTGCCGGGGACGATCGCGCCGAGTCCGATGGTGCCGCCCATGGCGCCCATGGCCCACCGGGCCGGCGCGAGCCACGCCACCTGTTCGAGTACGGCGACGTCGTAGAGCTTCAGCAGGGTGCCGCAGAAGACGACCTGCACGATGGCGAGGAGGACCAGGAGGGGCATGGTGACCTCCTCCTTGCGTACCAGGGCGGAGATCAGCAGGCCCAGCATCATCGCGGTGAAGGACAGCAGGGCGACGGCGAGGGTGATCTCGATGAGCGGGGGCATGAGGACGCCCCGGCCGTTCGGGGCGTTTAGGCGTACGCCGCCGAGGCCGACGAGCGTCAGCACGACGGCCTGGCCGACGGTGATGGCGCCCAGTACCACCACCTTGGACATGAAGTAGGCCGACCGGGACAGTCCGACGGCGCGCTCGCGCTGGTAGATCACCCTCTCCTTGACGAGTTCGCGGACGGCGTTGGCGGCGCCGGTGAGGACTCCGCCGATGGTCAGGATGAGCAGGGCGTTCAGTGCCGTCTCGGCGGTGAGGGTGCTCCCGGCGAGGGCGCGGGCCATGGCGCCCATCATGAACGGCAGCGCGATCATGATGACGAGGAAGGTACGGTCGGCGCCGAGCACGGCGGCGTACCGGCGGATCAGGGTGGACAGCTGGGAGCCCCAGCTCTGCGCCTTGGGCGGGGGCAGCGGCGCGGCGCGCGCGGGCTCGGCGGCGGCGTCGGGGGATCCGGGGCGGCGGGCGGTGGCCTGGACGTAGCGCCGGTGGGTCGGCGAGTCGCGGTAGGCGCCCGCCCAGTCGCGGTCCTGCTGGGTTTCGAACGCCTCGAACGCCTCCGGCCAGTGCTCGAAGCCGAAGAAGGCCAGGGCTTCCTGGGGCGGGCCGTAGTAGGCGACTCGCCCGCCCGGGGCGAGGAACAGCAGCCGGTCGCACACGTCGAGGCTGAGCACGCTGTGGGTGACGACGATGACCGTGCGGCCGTCGTCGGCCAGTCCGCGCAGCATGTGCATGACCGAGCGGTCCATGCCGGGGTCGAGGCCGGAGGTGGGCTCGTCCAGGAAGAGCAGGGAGGGCTTGGTGAGCAGCTCCAGGGCGACGGAGACCCGTTTGCGCTGGCCGCCGGAGAGGCTGTGGATGGGCTGGTCGGCGCGCTGGACGAGGCCGAGCTCCTCGATCACCTCGTCGACCCTGGCCTCGCGTTCGGCCTTGGCGGTGTCCTGGGGGAAGCGCAGTTCGGCGGCGTAGACCAGGGCGCGCCGGACGGTGAGCTGCGCGTGGAGGATGTCGTCCTGGGGGACGAGGCCGATGCGGCTGCGCAGTTCCGCGTAGTCGTGGTAGAGGTCGCGGCCGTCGTAGTAGACGGTGCCCCGGTCGGCGGGGCGTAGGCCCGTCAGGGCGCCGAGCAGCGTGGACTTGCCGGCGCCGCTGGGGCCGACGACCGCGAGCAGGCATTTGGCGCCCACGGGGAAGGAGACGCCGTCCATGAGGATCTTGCGGCCGCGGTCGACGGCGACGGTGAGGTCCTGGACGTCGAGGGAGACCTCTCCGGTGTCCACGTACTCCTGGAGCTGGTCGCCCACGAGGCAGAAGGCGGAGCGGCCGATGCCGACGATGTCCCCCTCGGCGAGGCGGGCGGCCCCTTCGACGCGGGCACCGTTGAGATAGGTGCCGTTGTGGCTGCCGAGGTCGGCGATCTCGTACCCGCCGTCGGCCAGGGCGCGCAGTTCCGCGTGGCGGCGGGAGACGATCAGGTCCTCGATGACGAGGTCGTTCTCGGGGGCGCGGCCGATGCGGACGGCGGCGCGGGCGAGCAGCGGGCGCACCGTGGTCGGCTGCCGGAAGGTGCCGGTCATTCCGGGGTTCGAGACCCCGGACGGGCGGGCCGCGGCCGGCGCGGGAACGTCGGCCAGGACGGCGCGCGGGCCGTCGTCGACGCTGCCGAAGCGCAGCTCGCTGCCGGGACCGACGGTCCATGCGCGGATGCGGTGGCCGTCAGCCCAGGTTCCGTTGGTGCTGCCCTCGTCCTCCACCGTCCAGTGGTCGCCGTCGGGGCGCAGGACGGCGTGGTGCCAGGACACGCGGGCGTCGTCGAGGCAGATCTCGCACAGGGGGTCGCGGCCGACGTGGTAGCTGTGGCCCGGACTCATCCGCGTGGAGCCCCGATCGGTCTCCAGGACGAGCTCGGGCGCGGTCGGCACACCGGGGCGCTGAACCATGAACAGATTTTCCCACGATCCGCAGGCCGCGGCAGCGGCGGGCATCACCGCAGGTCAGAGGCGCCTTAAAGGGAATGACAACGGTCCCCGTTGCAGCCTTTGCCCATCGCGCCGGGGTGCGGTTCACTTCACGCGACGGATCCGAACACATGGGGGAACGCCATGAGTGGGCACGACCACGCGGCCGAAGCCGGCACCGCGCACGACCACGGCCCTGCCCGCGACGGGGGCCGCGCGCACGACCACGGCCACGCGCACGGCGGGGGCCACGCTGGGCACGGCCACGGCGTCTCGGCCGACGCGGACCGCCGGTGGCTGGCCATCGCGCTCGCCCTGATCGGTACCTTCATGGCCGCCGAGGTGGCCGTCGGCGTCATGGCCAACTCGCTGGCCCTGATCTCCGACGCGGCGCACATGCTGACCGACGCCGTCTCGATCGTCCTCGCGCTGATCGCCATGCGGCTGGCGGCCCGGCCGGCCCGTGGCGGCTTCACGTACGGCCTCAAGCGTGCGGAGATACTCTCCGCGCAGGCCAACGGGCTGACCCTGCTGCTGCTGGCGGTGTGGCTGGCCTACGAGGCGGTGCGCAGGCTCGTGAACCCGCCGCCGGTGGAGGGCGGGCTGGTCGTGGTGACGGCGCTCGCGGGCATCGTCGTCAACCTCGCCGCGGCCTGGTGCATCTCGCGGGCGAACCGGACCTCGCTCGCCGTCGAGGGTGCCTACCAGCACATACTGAACGACCTGTTCGCCTTCATCGGGACCGCCGTCGCCGGTCTGATCGTACTGACCACCGGATTCCGGCAGGCCGACGCGATCGCCACGCTCGTGGTGGTGGTGCTGATGGTCAAGGCGGGCTACGGGCTGGTCCGCGAATCCGGCCGGATCTTCCTGGAGGCCGCCCCCGCCCATGTGGACCCGGACGCGGTCGGCGACCGGCTGGTCGGCCACCCGCCGGTGACCGAGGTGCACGACCTGCACATCTGGACCATCACCTCGGGGCAGGCGGCCCTGTCGGCGCACGTGCTGGTCGAGCCGGCGGGTGACTGCCACGCGGTGCGCCGGGACCTGGAGCGGCTGCTGGCCGAGGAGTACGGCATCACGCACACCACCCTCCAGGTGGACCACGTACAGGACGCCCTCCTCACGGTCGGCCGCGCCGATCAGACGGCCCGGGACTCGCACTGCGCGGACGCGCACGGACCGGTCCACCGCGAGGGGCCGCACGACCACTGACCGCCCCCGGCCCCGTCCCCGCGTGGACCGCCGACGCGGGGGGACTGGGGCCCCGGTGGCCCGCCGTCCCGCGGGGCATACATGGTGCATGACGCACAAGCGCAGTGCCGGACTGCTCCTGTTCCGCCGAACGGGTGAAGCCTCCGACCCGGGGATCGAGGTCCTGCTCGGCCATCTCGGGGGCCCGCTCTGGGCGGGGCGGGACGCCGGGGGCTGGGGCATTCCGAAGGGCGAGTACGGACCGGACGAGACCCCGCGCGACGCGGCCCGCCGCGAGTTCACCGAGGAGATCGGGCTGCCGCCGCCGGAGGGCGCGTACCTGTCGCTGGGCGAGGTACGGCTGACCAGCGGAAAGCTGGTGACCGTCTGGGCGGTGGAGGCGGATCTCGACCCCGCGCTGATGGTGCCCGGGACCTTCACGATGGAGTGGCCGCCGCACTCGGGAAACACCACCGAGTTCCCGGAGCTCGACCGGGTGGCGTGGTTCGGCCCGCCGGAAGCGCGCGAGAAACTGATCCCTTCTCAGGTTCCCTTCCTTGAACGCCTGTTGGAGATCACCGAGGGTTGATCCAGGTCGTCTTACGACACCCGCATCAACGACCCGGCCTTCGGACGGGCCGCCGCCGACCGGCTGCACGCCATGATCGGCGCGGTGCCGGTCGCGGCCTGACGCACGCCCCCCGGCGGGAACCGGCCGTGGCCGATCGCACGTCCCATGTGACGCCCCGACCCGGGGTGCGCACGGCGGCGGAACCACGGCCGGCAGGGGGGCGGAGAAACGATGAAGGACACCCGGACGCGATGGGCGGTCCCCGGATACACGGAGGTCCGGGAGCTCGGGGCGGGCGGCAGCGGCCGCGTGGTGCTCGCCGTGCACGACGCCACGGGCACGGCGGTCGCGGTGAAGTACCTGAGCGACCGGTTGCGCGAGGACCCCGCCTTCGTCGGCGGGTTCCGCGCCGAGGCCCGGCTGCTCGGCGGGTTGCGTTCGCCGTTCGTGGTCGGCCTGTACGAGTACGTGGAGTCGCCCGCCGGCGCCGCCATCGTGATGGAACTGGTCGACGGCGTCCCGCTGCGCGCGCTGCTCCGCCAGTCCGGGCGCACGGACGCCGAGGCGGCGCTGGTGGTGCTCAAGGGCTCGCTGCTGGGGCTGGCGGCCGCGCACCGGGAGGGTGTCGTCCACCGCGACTACAAGCCGGAGAACGTGCTGGTCTCCGCGGACGGTTCGTCGAAGCTGGTGGACTTCGGCATCGCGGCGGGTCGCGGCACCACGCCGGGGGTGGCCGGTACCCCTGCCTACATGGCCCCCGAGCAGTGGCAGGGCCGGCCCGCCTCGCCGGCGGCCGACGTGTACGCGGCGACGGCGACCTTCTTCGAGTGCCTGACCGGGCGCAAGCCCTACGACGGGGAGAACTTCGCCGAGCTGGCCGTCCAGCACATCGAGGCGCCCGTCCCGGAGACCGAGGCCCCGGAGCCGGTGCGCCCGCTGATCCGGCGCGGTCTGGCCAAGCGGCCCGAGCAGCGGCCGGAGAACGCCGAGGCGTTCGTGGCGGAGCTGGAGGACGTCGCCCTCGCCGCGTACGGGCCGCGGTGGGAGGAGCGCGGCCAGCGCAAGCTGGCGGCGGCGGCCGCGCTGCTGCCGCTGCTGTTCCCGTCGGCGGGCGGCGCCGCGGAGGGCACCACGGCGTTCGCCTCCACCACCCTGGTCGGCGGGCCGGGCTCCGGCTGGGCGCCGGGCCGGCGTGGCTGGCTGGCGGCGGGGGCGGCGCTGATCCTGGGCGCGGCGCTGGTGCTCACGACGGACGCCCTCGGCGCGGCACCGGGCGGGTCGTCGGCGCTCAGTGCCTTCGCCACGACGAGCGCGGGCCCGGCCTCGCCCGCGCCGGCTCCGAGCGCGTCGCCTTCCGCCTCACCTTCCGCCTCACCGACCCCGAGCCCCTGGGCGTCGGCGAGCCCCTCGGCGTCCGCGCCGCCGTCGCCCTCGGGCTCGCTGCCGTCGGGCCCCGCACCGACCCCGACGCCGCCCCCGACCCCGAGCGGCGGCTGGTCGCCCACGCCGACCCCCAGTCCCACGCCCACCCTGAAGGTCACGAGCGTCGACGTGTCGCTGACGACCGGCGTCCAGCGGGGTGACGCGACGATCTCGGTCGCGGCGACCGGCCCCGGGCCCGTCACCGTCGTCGTGGAGTGGTTCCTGGGCAACCGGCAGGGCGACTACTCCGTACCGGACGGCACCGAGACCTTCACCGTGCGGTCCGGCTCGCTCGCCGCCGTGGTGAAGTCCCATGCCTTCACCCGCGGCGGCGGCTGCTACGGCGGTGTCCGGGTGAGCACGAAGCCGGCCGCGGGCAACCGGTCCGCTTCCGCCTCGCAGTACCTGCCGCGCTGCCAGGAGGCGCCCCGATGAGCGATCCTCGCGCCCCGCAGGACGACGACTACAGTGCCACCGTCCTCGGCAGCCACTGGTTCTCCGGGCCTCAGCCGGCGCCCGAGGTGGTCCCCGACCGGGTGGAGGGATCGGTGCTCAGGTTCGGGCCCGGGGTCACGGCGGCGATGCCCGCCCCCTTCCCGGTGACCGGCGCCGCGGCCGCGTCCGCGCGGTCGGGGGCCCGGCGCGGGTCCGGCCTGCGTCGCTACGCGCTGGCCGCCGGTGTGCTGCTGGCGGTCCTCGCCCACCTCGGGTGGCAGCGGTTCGGCCCCGCGCTCGCCGTCCGGGACGTGGCGGTGACCACCGCCGCCCAGGGCCCGGCCTGCGACGCGGCGGCCGATGTGGTGGCCGTCGTACGGACCAACGGGCGCCCCGGCACGCTCACCTACCGGTGGCTGCGCAGCGACGGCACCCGGTCGGAGCCGCTGACCGAGCGGGTGCCGCGCGGGCAGCGCGAGGCCCGGCTGCACCTGCTGTGGACCTTCCGCGGCACCGGGACGTACCCGGCCAGGGCGGAGCTGGAGCTGCTCTCCCCCGGACGGCGCACCGCCGCGGTGGAGTTCGGCTACCGCTGTTCCCCGTAGCGGGCGCCCGGCCCCGGCCGGTCTCCCCGCACATCCGGCCCTTTCGGCCGAGGCGGCCGCGGCCGTTCGGCCGAAGCGCCGGCATGCCGCCCGCTGGTTGACTCGTAGGTGCCGATGAAGGCGTCCAGGACGCCCTCCGGCAGCCCTGCGTGTCACGCTCCAGCCGGCGAACACCCCAACCGGAGCGTGGCCGTCCCGCACGGACGCCCCGTCCGCGCGGGAGGCCCGCGGCCACTTCGGGGAGTGGCCGCGGGCCGTTTCGCGCCCGGCCGCTCGGCCGTCTCCGCCCCCCGCCGCAACCGGGGAGCGGAAGTTCCAGGGGTGCCGGATGTGCACCGGCCGGTTGCGGGCCGGGAATCTAGAAGCGGGCGTGGGCGGTGATGTCCGCCTCGAACTCGCCCGTCATCGCCGGCGTCACGGTGGGCCGGCACTGCCGGACCGCCGCCAGGTAGTCCTCCGTGGTCGCGCCGAGCTGCGCGGCCGCCGCTCCCCGTCCGCCCACCGCCTCCAGGTCCCGCTCGAAGGACACCTGCGCCGCGATCCGTGCCGCGTGCTCGATGTCGGCCGGGGTGAACAGCTCCGTTGCCGCGACCAGCGCCGCCACGTCCACGTCCGCGCGCCCCGCCGTGTAGCGGGACCAGATCGCGGCCCGGGCCCCGGCGTCCGGGGTGCCGATCGGAATCAGGTAGTCGAAGCGGCCGGGGCGCAGGAACGCCGGGTCGAGGGAGCGGATGGAGTTGGTGGCGCAGACCAGCAGCCGCTCGTCACCCTCGCGGAAGCCCGGTATCAGCTTGAGCAGTTCGTTCGTCACCCCGTGGATCCCCCCGGGCTGCGCGGGCTCGGTGCGCACCGGCGCGATCTCCTCGACCTCGTCGATGAAGACGAGCACCCGTTCCAGTTCGGCGATCCGGGCGAAGGCGTCGCGCAACGCGGCGGCGAGGTTGCCCTCGTCGGCGAGCCGGGAGGGCAGCAGTTCCACGAAGGGCCAGCCGAGCCGGGAGGCGATGGCCCGGGCGAAGGTGGTCTTGCCGGTTCCGGGCGGCCCGAACAGGGTGATGGCGCGCGGTGGCCGCACGCCGTGCGAGGCGGCCCGTTCCGGCTCGGCGAGCGGCAGCACCACGCGTCGTTCGATGAGGTCCTTCTCCCGCTCCATGCCGGCGACCCGCGCCCACAGGTCGCCCTGCAGGAAGCGGCCGCCGAGGTCGTCGAGGAGGCCCGCGGCCGGTCCGTGCAGCGGCTCGGTCTTCTCGAAGTAGGCGACGGCCGGCTGGCGGGTGTACCCCGCGTTCAGCAGTCCCTCACCGAGCAGGTCCTCCTCGGGCAGGACGTACGCGATCCGGCCCACCCGTGCCGCGATGAGCCGCCGCTCCAGCTCGACGAGCAGGGCGCTGGCCAGGCCCCGGCCGCGCCAACCCGCGGCGATGGCGATGCGCATCACCCAGGCCCGCTCTCCGGTGACGCAGGCGAGCGCGGCGCCGATCGGGACGCCCTGGTGGACGGCGACCACGCACGGCTGCCGGTCGGTGAGGGCGCTGATGCACTCGGCGAGGGAGAAGACGGACTCCTGGCCCAGTTCCGCCGTGGTGTCGATCAAGTGGACCACCGCTGCGAGATCGCTCTCGCGGTAGTCGTGGATGAGCCAGTTCACCGGGTACCGCCCCTCGTTCGTGCTCCTGCGGCGAGGCTAGGCGCGGGTGGGTCCACCGCCCACGCGCCGCGGTGCACAACAGGCGGTCGGGAAACCGTCCGTACCGTCCATAGACTGGTGCCTTCCGCCCGAACACCAGACCGAGGAACCCAGCAGCTTCATGCGTTGCCACATACCCGCGGCCCGACGCGGGACTTTCCTCTGGTCGCTGCCGTTCCTGTGGACCCTGGCGTTCGGCCTGTGGGGGCTCTCCCGCGAGCACAGCGTGTGGCGGGACGAGGCGGCGACCTGGCAGGTGGCGGCCGGCCGGTCGACGGGCGAGATCTGGGACCTGCTGGGCAACGTCGACGCCGTGCACGGGCTGTACTACCTGCTGATGCACGGTCTCTTCGAGGTCTTCGGGGCGAGCACCACGACCCTGCGGCTGCCGTCCGTACTGGCGGTCGCGGTGGCCGCGGTGTGCGTGGCGGTCATGGGCCGGCGCCTCGCCGGATTCTGGGCGGGGCTCGGCGGCGGGCTGGCCCTCGGACTGCTGCCCGCCGTGCAGTTCCACCTCCAGGAGGGCCGGCCGTACGCGCTGGTCGCGGCCGGGGCCGGACTGTCGACCCTGCTGCTGGTGTCGCTGCTCTCCCCCGAGCCCGCCCGGCCCGGGCGGCGGGTCTGGCCGCGCTGGACGGCGTACGGCACCGCCGTGCTGGTCTGCGCCCTGCTGAACTGGCTGTCCCTCCTCATCCTGCCCGCCCACGCCGTCACCCTGTGGTGGGTGCGGGCAGGACGCGGGGTGTGGCTGCGCTGGTGTGCGCACGGTGCGGCGGCGCTGGCCGGGGCCCTGCCGCTGATCCTGTTCAGCCGGGGGCAATCCGACCAGGTGTCGTGGATACCCCCGCTGACCTGGCACATGCTGGTCGGGCCGGGCATCCTGCTGACGGTCGGCGGGCTGTGCGCGGCGGCGGACCGTCCCCGCCGGGCGCGGTTGTCGGCGGCGGCCGTCGGGCTTCCGCTGCTGGCCGTACCCCAGCTCGGGCTGATCGGCGTCTCCGTGGTCCGGCCGCTGTTCCTGGACCGGTACGTGCTGTTCTCCATGGTGGGTCTCGCGCTGCTGCTCGGCGCCGCGCTGGGCGCTGCCGTCCGGGTCTGCGCGCCGCGCTTCCCGAGGGCCGGCCGGCTGCTCGTGCCGGTGGTGCTGGGGATCGCCGCGGTGGCGCTGCTGCCGGTGGAGGTGGGCAAGCGGGCTCCGGCGAGCCGGATCGACGACGTGCTCTCGGTGGCCGGTGAGGTGGAGCGGCTGAAGCGGGACGGGGACGCCGTGCTGTTCGTGCCGGCGGCCCGCCGGGACACCGCGCTCGTCTCGCCGGAGGCGTTCACCGGCCTGTCCGACATCGCGCTGGCGAGCACCCCGGTCTCCTCGGGCACGCTCAAGGGCGAGGAGGCCGGCCCGGAGACGATCCGGGCCGCCCTGCTCGGCCGGCGGCGGGTGCTGCTGGTCACGGACGCGGCGCGGGTGGCGAAGGAGCCGTCGGCGGAACGGGACCGGACCAAGGCCGCCGTACTGCGGGAGCGGTTCGCGGTGGTGGAGGACCGGCAGGTCCGGGGCCGCCGGGTGACGGTGTACGAGCGGGTGGGGTAGCGGGGCAGGGCCGGTACGGCGCCCGGATTTCACGCGGCCGCCACGGCCTTCACCGTGCTTCCACGATTCACAGCGGATTCATACGGAACATCGGGCTCCGGACACAGGTTCGCCGGGCAGGGTCGGAACATGATCCGCCCCGCGCTCCCCCAGCCCCGCGCCCACGGCCGCGCTCGTGCCCAGACCTGCGCCCGTGCCCGGCGGGCGTCACAAGCCGTGGCGGCGCTGGCCGCGATGGCCGCGCTCGTCAGCGTGGACCTGCCCGACGCGGCGGCCGGGCCGCCGCCCGGCGTCACCGCGCGGGCCGCGCCGGACACGGTGGCGGCCCGGGTGGGCGCGCTCTTCGCCGGCGGCCTCGACGGCGGGCACTTCTGCACCGCCGCGGTGGTGCGCAGCGACGGCCGCGACGTCATCGCCACGGCCGCGCACTGCCTGGACGATCCGGACGGCACCGTGTTCGCGCCGGGCTACCGGGAGGGCGAGGCCCCGTACGGCACGTGGCGGATCACCGGTGTGCACCTCGCCCCGGGTTGGACGGACGGTGAGGACCCGGACGACGACATCGCCTTCGCGACGGTGGCCCCTGCGGACGGCGGGGGGTCCGAGCGGATCGAGGACCTCGTGGGCGGCTTCCCGGTCGTCGCGCGGCAGCCGGCCGACGCCGCGGTGACCGTGATCGGGTACCCGAGCAGCGAGGACGCCCCGCTGCGCTGCGCCAACACCACCGCCCTGTTCTCGTCGACGCAGCGCCGCATCGAGTGCCCGGACCTCAGCGGCGGAACCAGCGGCAGTCCGTGGCTGGTCGACGGCGCCCTGGCCGGGGTCCTCGGCGGCTACGAGGGCGGCGGCACGGTGCCGGAGGTCTCCTACAGCGCGCTGATGGGCGACGGGGCGGTGCGGCTCTACCGCGAGGCGTCCCACGCCGACTGACGCCGGCTGCCCCCGCCAGGGACCGTACGCGTCATCCCGTACGCGTCATTCGGTGGCCGTGGCCGTGGCCGGCGCCTCGAACCAGGTCGGCTCGTCGCGCAGGGCGCGGTGGACGCGGTCCAGGGCGAAGGGCTCCAGCGGCGGCAGGGCGTCCACCTCGAACCAGGCCACCTCCAGCGACTCGCTGTCGTTCACGCACGCCTCGCCGCCGGTCGCCCGGCAGCGGAAGGTGATGTCCTGGAACTGGCAGACATCGCCGTTGGGGTAGGTGATCGGCGCCAGCATCTGGACGAGCACCACGCGCTCGGGCACGCACCGCACCGCGGTCTCCTCGTACACCTCGCGCACGGCGGTCTCCGCGGGCTGCTCCCCCGGTTCGGCGATGCCGCCGATCACCGACCACCGGCCCGTGTCGGAGCGCCGGCCCAGCAGCACCCGGCCCCGGTCGTCGACGACGACGGCCGTCACGCCCGGCAGCAGGAGCAGCCGGTTCCCGGCCGTGGCGCGGATCTCGCGGATGAAGTCGGGTGTGGTCATCCCCCGACCCCAAGGCTCCCGCCGGCCGGCCGGTCGGCGCGCTGGTCGGCTCCCCGGCGGGCGCGGATGCGGCGGGCCGGAGTCCAGAGCGCACCGGCGGCGGCCACGAGGAGCAGCGCGTACTCGGGCAGCGGTCCGAGCCGGGTCGCGGGGGTCTCGGTGGAGCGCAGCGGGATCTCGGTGACCAGCGCGTCCGCCGTGAACAGGGCCGTCTGCCGCTCGACGGTCCCGTCGGGGCGGATCACCGCGCTCACCCCGCTGGTGACCGGCACGAGGACGGTCCGGCTGTGCTCGACGGCGCGGATCCGGTCCATGGCGAGCTGCTGGTAGGTCATCTGGCTGCGGCCGAAGGTGGCGTTGTTGCTCGGTACGGCGATCACCTGCGCGCCGGCCCGGACGGTGGAGCGGACGGCGTCGTCGAAGGCGGCCTCGAAGCAGGTGACCATGCCGACGCCGCTGCCGGCCATGTCGAAGACGCCGGGGTCCTTGCCGGGGCCGAAGTCGCGCTGGACCCGGTCCACGTCGGAGTTGAAGAGCCGGACGACGGAGCGCATCGGGATGCGCTCCCCGAAGGGCTGGATCTTGCGCTTGTCGTAGGTCGCGGTGGGGCCGCCCACCGGGTCCCAGAGGATCATCGTGTTGCGCAGCGGGCCGGTCTGCGGGGACACGACGGCGCCGATGGCCACGGGCACGCCGATCGCCTTGACCGCGTGGTCGATGACCTCGAAGGCGTCGGGCTGGGAGTACGGGTCGAGGTCCGAGGAGTTCTCCGGCCAGACCACGAAGTCGGGCTTGGGGACGCGGCCCGCCTTCACATCCTCGGCGAGCTGCTCGGTCCGCTTGGCGTGGTTGTCCAGCACCTGGCGGCGCTGGGCGTTGAAGTCGAGGCCCAGGCGCGGCACGTTGCCCTGGATCACGGCTGCGACGGCGGTGCCGTCCTCGGCGGCGTCGGAGACCAGCGGGCGGGCGGCGAGGCCCGCTCCGACGGGGGCCACGACGGTGAGCGCGGCGAGGGCGGCGGCGGCCCGGCGGGGGTGGTCCAACGCGGTGCGCAGCGCTTCGTACAGCCCGAATCCGCACAGGGCCACGGCGAAGGAGAGCAGCGGGGTGCCGCCGAGCGCGGCGAGCGGGGTGAAGACGCCGTCGGCCTGGCCGAAGGCGAGCTTCCCCCAGGGGAACCCGCCGAAGGGGACGCGGGCGCGCAGGGCCTCGCCCGCGACCCAGACGGCCGCGGCGAACACCGGCCAGGCGGGAAGCCTGCTCACGAGGGCGATCCCGAGGCCGGTGAGGCCGATGAAGACGGCTTCGAGTGCGGCCAGCGCCAGCCAGGGCACGGGGCCGACCTCCTCCCCGGTCCAGACGAGGAGCGGCAGCAGGTAGCCGAGGCCGGCGAGGAGCCCGAGGCCGAAGCCGGCCCGGGCGCGGCGCCCGCGCAGGCAGGCCGCGAGCAGCGCGAGGGCGAGGGGGGCCAGCCACCACAGGGGGCGGGGCGGGAAGCTGAGGTAGAGCAGCACGCCGGCGAGGGCGGCGAGCAGGGAGCGCAGCAGCCAGGCGGCCTTCCGCTTCCCGGCCCCGGCGGAACCGGCGGAGGAGGGCGCCACGGTTTCCGCGGCGGGTGCTGCCGGGACTGCGGCGGAGGGGTCCGCGGGCTCGTTCCCGGCCGCGCGGGTGACACTGCTGCTCATCTGGCGGAGTGTACGTCGTGCAGCCGGATGTCAGCGGGCAAGGGCCCGCAGGTGGGCGCGGATGACACGGACGGCGTTCTCCGCGTCGTCGACGGTGACCGTGAAGAGCCGGCCGTCCTCCAGCCTCAGTTCCAGCCCCTCGCCCCGCCGGACGATGATCGCGGTGCCCTTCTCGGGGCGCCAGCGGTAACCCCAGCCGCCCCAGTGCGTGGGGGTGATCCCCGGGAGGAAGTCGGCGGACGCCACCTCTGCGAGCGGGATCGTGCGGCGCGGCAACCCGACGTGGCCGCAGCGGACCACGACGGCCTCGGAGTCCACGGTGACGGCGACGTGCACGAAGGCGAGGGTGCCGTAGAGGATGAGCAGCCCGGCGGCGAGGCAGCCGACGACGGACATGAGCAGCGGCGTGGCGGCGTCGGCCCAGGTGTCGTCGACGGCGAGGTGGACGCCGAGCGCCAGACAGGCCGCGCCGGCCGCGGCGAGCAGCCACTGCGCACGGTTGGAGGCCCGTCCCGTCCAGAGCGGACCCGGGGGGTGACCGGTCATGTGAAGCAGCGTACTCACGTTCCGCATGTGCGCCACCGCCTCTCGCCCGGTCGGTCGACCCAGCGCACCCGCCCGGGGTGACCTGGGGCGGGATGCTGCACGCCGAGATCCGGATGGGGGACGCGGCGGCCCTGGACCGCCGGGCCTCCGGGCGGGGCGGTCGGGGTCTACGCATCCGCGGTACCGCCACCGTGGATAGGGTGGCGCGTTCACGCGGGCGACGTACGGAAGACGACACGATGACCAGGGTGGCGACCCGTCCCACGCGGATCGACCGGGCGGTGGGGGCCGTCCTGGGCTCGGCGGCGGGCGACGCGCTGGGGGCGCCGGCTCCCTCGCCCGGCGCCTGGCAGCGGGCAGCGGCGCGTAGGCCGGGGAGCGCAGGGGGGGCCGGGGTTGCCGCTGGTCAGCCGAGGACGGCGTCGCGGCCCGCGAGCAGGCGGCCCTCCGCGTACCCGAGGGCGGCGGCCGGCAGTGCGCCGGGGCGGCCGCTGCGCAGGACGGTCAGGCCGCCGGTGGCGGGCAGGCCCGGCTCCGGCCGGGCGCCGATCCGGCGCAGCGCCTGGACGGCGACCGGCTCGGCGGATCCGTGGAAGGCCAGCCCGGCCGCCGTCCGCGTCCGCGCGGCCAGCGCGGCCCGGATGGCGGTCTCGACCAGCTCGTAGTGCGTGCAGCCGAGCACCACGTCGGTGACGTCGGCCGGGGTCAGCGCGGCGGCCGCGGTCACGGCGGCCGTCACGGCGTCGCCGTCGGCGGCCTCCACCGCGTCCGCCAGGCCCGGGCACGGCACCTCGGTGACCTGGACCCCGGCGGCGAACGCGCCGATCAGCCCGCGCTGGTAGGGGCTGCCGGTCGTGGCGGGGGTGGCCCAGATGGCCACCCGGCCGCCGGCCGCCGCGGCCGGCTTGATCGCGGGCACGGTTCCGATGACCGGGATACCGGGCTCCAGTTCGGCCCGGAGGGCCGGCAGGCTGTGCACCGAGGCGGTGTTGCAGGCGACGATCAGCGCGTCGGGGCGGTGCGCTGCGGCGGCCCGGGCGACGTCGAGGGCCCGTCCGGTGAGGTCGTCGGGCGTCCGCGGACCCCAGGGCATGCCGTCGGGGTCGGAGGACAGCACCAGCTCGGCGTCCGGCCGCAGCCGCCGCACCGCCGCGGCCGCAGCGAGCAGGCCGATTCCGGAGTCCATGAGCGCGATCTTCACCCGCCCACCTTAGTCGACACCCCCCACGGGACCCCCGAAAGCCCCCGGGAAGCCGGTCCCGCACCTGCCCCCGCCCCGGACTCCCGTACCGCACCGCCCCGCGGCTCCCCGGCGGGCGGTCCGGCATCGGGCGGCGCAGCGGACGGGCCGTATGCCGAGCAACGGTCCGGCATCGCGCCGCGCAGCCGACAGGCCGTATGCCGCGCAGCGGACGGGCCGTGTGCCGCGCAGCGGTCCGGCATCGCGCTGCGCAGCCGACAGGCGGACACGCGGCCGTCCCCCGCCGGGTGCGGGACACCTCCCGCGGGGCGCGGCACACTGCCGCCATGGGCACCCTCCTCGCCGCCTGTGCGGCCTACGCCTCACTCGCCGCCTGGCTCTTCCTCGCGTTCGGCCGGAGCATGTTCTGGCGCACCGACGTCCGGCTGCCCGCGCGCACCGCCCCCGCGCGCTGGCCCTCCGTCGCCGTGGTCGTCCCGGCCCGGGACGAGGCCGGGGTGCTGCCGCGGAGCCTGCCCTCCCTGCTGGCCCAGGACTATCCGGGCGACGCCGAGGTGATCCTGGTCGACGACGGCAGCACCGACGGCACCGGCGCCCTCGCCCAGCGCCTCGCCCACGAGCAGCCCGGTCTCCGACTCACCGTCACCTCCCCCGGTGCCCCGCCCCCCGGCTGGACCGGCAAGCTCTGGGCCCTGCGCCACGGCATCGTGCTCGCCCGTACCGCGCACGCCGCCGAACCCGAGTACCTGCTCCTCACCGACGCCGACATCGCGCACGAGCCGGACAGCCTGCGCGAGCTGGTCTCCGCCGCGACCTCCGCCGACCTCGACCTCGTCTCCCAGATGGCGCGGCTGCGCGTCGCCGGCGGGTGGGAGCGGCTCGTCGTACCGGCCTTCGTGTACTTCTTCGCCCAGCTCTACCCCTTCCGCCGGGTCAACCGCCCCGGCAACCGCACCGCCGCCGCGGCCGGCGGCTGCGTCCTGCTGCGCACCGAGGCCGCCGTCCGCGCGGGCGTGCCCGACGTCATCCGCCAGGCCGTCATCGACGACGTGTCCCTGGCCCGCGCGGTGCAGCGCACCGGCGGCCGGATCTGGCTGGGCCTCGCCGAGCGGATCGACAGCGTGCGCCCGTACCCCGCGCTCGGGGACCTGTGGCGGATGGTCTCGCGCAGCGCCTACGCGCAGCTGCGCCACCAACCGGTCCTGCTCGCCGGGACCGTCGCGGGTCTGGTGCTCGTCTACCTCGTACCGCCGGCCGCCCTCCTGTCCGGGCTCGCGTCCGGGCGGCCGGCGACCGCGTGGGCCGGCGGCCTGGCCTGGCTCCTGATGGCGGGCACCTACCTGCCGGTGCTGCGGTACTACCGGCAGTCCCCGGCGCTCGCTCCGCTGCTTCCGTTCACGGCGCTGCTGTACCTGCTGATGACCGTCGATTCGGCCGTGCAGCACTACCGGGGCCGCGGGGCGGCCTGGAAGGGCCGCACCTACGCCCGTCCCAGCGACGCCTGAGACCGCGAACTCCTGCCCGGGGCAACGTCATCCGAGGTCACCGGATTGTGACGCTGCGTCAACACCAAGTCGGTGCATGGCACAACCGGTGGGTACGAGTACGTACAAGCTCGGGCGGAAGCGGCGAATCGTGCACGTGGACGCCAAGTGAAAGGTGCCATTCTGACCTGCGAATATGCAGGTCAGGACGGGGTTGACGACACTTCGCTATGGACCCGGTGAAGCCGTGGGCTTAACTTAGGTCCCATGACCTCCCCCCGCTCCACTTATGGCGGCGGTTACTACTCCGCGCCCTCCTTCCCGGACACCCCCATCTACGACTCGCTCGTCGCCGAACGCGGCACTCCGCAGATCGCCCCGATCCGCGTTCCGGCCGCCTACGAGGCCCCGAGCTCCGGGTATGCGAGCGGCGGGTATGCGACCGGCGGGTACCTGCCGGCCCTCGCGTCCTCCCTGCCCGCGCTGCCCCCGGCGATGCCGCAGCAGCAGGCCCCGGCGTACGGCTACCCCTACCAGCAGCAGGCCGCGCCGCAGCCCATGCCGCTGAGCCAGGCACCCGCGCCGTACATCCCCCAGCAACAGGCGGTGCGCGGCGGGTACGTGCCGCAACCCCAGCCGCAGCAGCCCCGTCCGGTCGCCACGACCACCGGGTACGAGGCCATGCGCCCGGCGGCGCCGCGGCCGATGCAGGCTCCGGCGCCGGTCCCGGCCGCCGCGTACGACGACCCGTACGGCCGCCCGTACCAGGGACGCAGCTACTGACCGGTCCTCGGATATCCGCCGCGGCCGCCGCGGGCGCGGCTGGCAGGATGCTCCCATGTCGAACTTGCACGTCCAGGCGCTTCACGTCCATCCCGTCAAATCGGTAGCGGGGGCCGCTCCCGACGAGGTGGCCGTGGAGCCCTGGGGTCTGTCCGGGGACCGCCGGTGGGCGCTCGTCGACGCGTGGGGGGCGGTCGTCACACAGCGCGAACAAGCTCGGCTGACCCTGGCCTGGGCCCGCCCGGCGGACGGGGGCGGCATCGTGCTGTCCGCACCCGGCATGCCGGACCTCGGCGTGGAGGTGCCCGGACCCGCGCCGTCGGAACCGGTCCGGCTGTTCGGGAAGAAGGTCGAGACGGTGGCCGCGTCCAGCACCGCGGCCGACTGGTTCAGCACGTACCTCGGGGCGCCGGTGCGACTGGTGCATCTGGACGACCCGGCCGTACGGCGGCCCGTGGACCCTCGGTACGCGCTGCCCGGTGAGACGGTGAGCCTGGCCGACGCCTACCCCGTGCTGCTCGCGACGACGGCCTCGCTGGACGCGCTCAACGCGTGGATCGCCCAGGGGGAGCATCCGGCGGAGGGCCCGCTGCCCATGACCCGGTTCCGGCCCAACCTGGTCGTCGCGGGGGCGGAGGCGTGGGCGGAGGACGGCTGGCGGCGCATCGCGATCGGCGACGCGGTGTTCCGCGGCGTCCGGGAGTGCGGCCGGTGCGTCGTCACCACGATCGACCCGCTGACGGCGGAGCGGGGCAAGGAGCCGCTGCGGACCCTGGCCGCGCACCGGCGGATCGGCACGTCCCTGGCCTTCGGCCGGCAGCTGGTGCCGGTGCGGCCGGGCACGATACGCGTCGGCGATGAGGTCCGCGTTCTGGAATGACACCTTCGGGGGGCTCTGCCCCCGGACTGGAACCACCGGTGCGACCACACCGTTGGATCAGTCAGGACAGGACGGATGGCTGGCGTGGGCAGGGGGAGCCGGACCGTGTGGACAGCAATGGGCGTGTGGCGCTGGCGGCGCAATCCGCTGCGCCGGCCGACCGATCTCTTCGAGGCGTGGGTGGCGTTCGCGGCGCTGCTCTGCGTCCTGCTGGTGGCTCCGGCCATCGGCTGCGCGGCGGGCGTACAGGTGGACGGGACACTGCAGCGGGCCGTGCTCGCGCAGCGGCAGGAACGGCATCTCGTACCGGCGGTCGTCGTCCGGCCGGCCGGGGAGCCGGGGGACGGCTCGGGCGAGGCGTCGGCGCACCGGACGGCCCCGTCCCGGACGCGGGTGGTGGCCGCGTGGACGGCGCCCGACGGCAGCACCCACCAGGGGACGGTGCCCGCCGCGGAGGAACCGCCGCGCCCCGGCGAGCAGTTCCGGATATGGACCGACGCGCGCGGCAGGCTGGTCGGGCAGCCGCTCGACCCGGACGTGGCCGCGCTCCACGCGGCGGTGGCGGGCCTGGCCGCGGCACTCGCGGCCGCTGCGCTGGCCGAGACGGTCCGGCGCCTGGTCGTACGGAGGCTGGTGCATCGGCGGTACCTGGACCTGGACCGTGCCTGGGCGGCGGCGGGGCAGGACTGGGGCCGGGCAGGCGCGGGCAGTTGACCTGGCAACTCGGGGGCCCCGCGCGCGCTACGGTGGACCGGCCAGACCAGAGCGGGCGCATCGGCGGCCCGGCGAGTACGAGGGCGGGGGCACGACAGCACCATGGCTCAGGGCACGGTCCAGGTGACGCACGGCGGGGCCTCGCGCTGGCGGCGCCGCTCCGGTGAATATCCGACGCTGGCCGCGGCCCTGGCCGTCGCGGGCGACGGGGACGTGCTGTCCCTGTCCCCCGGCACCTACCGGGAGAACCTGGTGCTGGACCGTGCCGTGACCCTGCGCGGTCCCGAGGGCGGGCTGGGCTCGGTGCGCATCGCCCCGCCCGACGGGGTCGCGCTGACCGTGCGCGCCTCCGCCGTGATCCAGGACCTGCACCTCGAGGGCCAGGACCGGGCTGCTCCCGCGCTGCTCGTCGAGGACGGCGCCCCCGAGCTCACGGACCTGCGCGTGAGCACCCGCTCGGCGGCCGGCATCGAGGTGCGCGGCAGCGGCGCCCGGCCCCTGGTGCGGCGGTGCACGGTGGAGAACCCGACGGGGGTCGGCATCTCCGTACTGGACGGCGGCGGAGGGGTGTTCGAGGAGTGCGAGGTGGTGGCCGCCGGCCAGACCGGGATCTCGGTGCGCGGCGGCGCCCGCCCGCGCCTGGAGCGCTGCCGGGTCCACCACGCGACGGGCGCGGGCATCGGCGTCACCGGCGAGGGCTCCGTCCTGGAGGCGCTGGGCTGCGAGGTGTATGAGATCAAGGGCAGCGGGGTGCAGGTCGCCGCCCGGGCCACGGCCCGGCTCACGGACTGCTCGGTCCACCGCACCTCCGCCGACGGGGTAACGCTCGACACCGACGCGGCACTCACCCTGGCCGGCTGCGACATCCACGACATCCCCGAGAACGCCGTCGACCTGCGGTCCCGGGCGGTGCTCACCCTGAGCCGGACGACGGTGCGCCGCTTCGGCCGCAACGGCCTGTCGGTGTGGGACCCGGGGACCAGGGTCGACGCCGAGGGCTGCGAGATCCACGACAGTACGGGCGACTATCCGGCGGTGTGGATCAGCGACGGCGCCACCGCCTCGCTGGACTCCTGCCGGGTCCACGACGTGCCGGACGCCCTGTTCGTGCTGGACCGGGGTTCACGGGTCGACGTGGTCGACAGCGATCTGTCCCAGGTGCGCAACACGGCGGTGTCGGTCAGCGACGGGGCCACCGCCCAGCTCGACGACTGCCGGATCCGCGAGGCGGCCACCGGGGCCTGGTTCCGCGACCACGGCAGCGGTGGCACTCTGGCCAACTGCACCATCGACGCCGTGCAGACCGGTGTGATCGTCACCAAGGGCGCCGACCCCACCGTGGAACGGTGCACGGTCACCTCCCCCGCCGAATCCGGCTTCTACGTGTCGGCGGGCGGCCGCGGCAGCTTCACGGCCTGCCGGGTGACGGGCAGCGCCGGCTTCGGTTTCCACGTCCTCGACGGCTGCCGCACCACCCTCGCCCGCTGCCACACCGAGCGCTGCGCGCGCGGGGGGTACGAGTTCCCGGAGGACGGGCCGGTCGCCGAGGGCTGCACGGGTGACGAGTCCGGTCCGCGGCCGGTGACGCAGGCCGCCCCGGGCGGCGCCTTCGCCGGGGCGCGGGCGGAGCTCCGGACGGCCGGGGCGGCGCAGAGCCCTCCGCCGCGTGCGGCGGAGGTCCCCCCGGCGCGGACGGGGGAGGCGGCGGAGGGCCAGGGCGGGGCCCCGGCGCCCGCGCGCGGCTCCGGCGAAGTGCTGGGCCAGCTCGACCAGTTGGTGGGCCTGGACAGCGTCAAGCGCGAGGTGCGCGCGCTGACCGACATGATCGAGGTGGGCCGGCGGCGGCAGCAGGCGGGCCTGAAGGCCGCTTCGGTGCGCCGGCACCTCGTCTTCACCGGCTCCCCCGGCACGGGCAAGACCACGGTCGCCCGGCTCTACGGGGAGATCCTCGCCTCGCTCGGAGTCCTGGAGCGGGGGCACCTGGTGGAGGTGTCGCGGGTGGACCTGGTCGGTGAGCACATCGGGTCCACGGCGATCCGTACGCAGGAGGCCTTCGACCGGGCACGCGGCGGGGTCCTGTTCATCGACGAGGCGTACGCGCTGGCGCCCGAGGACTCGGGCCGGGACTTCGGGCGCGAGGCGATCGACACGCTGGTGAAACTGATGGAGGACCACCGGGACGCGGTGGTGGTGATCGTCGCGGGGTACACGGCGGAGATGGAGCGGTTCCTGACCGTGAACCCTGGTGTCGCCTCCCGCTTCTCCCGGACCATCACCTTCGGCGACTACGGCCCCGCGGAGCTGCTGCGGATCGTGGAGCAGCAGGCGGAGGAGCACGAGTACCGGCTCGGGGAGGGCACGGCCGAGGCGCTGCTCGGCTATTTCACGGAGCTTCCCAAGGGTCCGGGCTTCGGCAACGGGCGCACCGCGCGCCAGACCTTCGAGTCGATGGTCGAGCGGCACGCCGGGCGGGTGGCGCAGCTGCGCGAGCCCAGTACGGACGAGCTCACCCTGCTGTTCCCGGCGGATCTGCCGCCCCGGCCGGCCCAGCCCGCCCCTTGCTGAGCCGCTGCCCGGGCACGTCCCCGGCCGCCTGACCCGGCGCGTCCCCGGCGGCCCGGCCCGGACTCCGCCCCGGGGGTCCGCAGGGGACGGTACGCCCGCCCGGCGGCTCGGGGCCGAGGCGGGCGAGCAGTGCGTCGCGTTCGGCGGCGAAGGCAGGATCGGCCTGGTAGTCGGAATGGCCGAGGATCGGCGCCGGCAGCGGGTGGCGGGTGCTGCGGCCGTAGGCGAGCGGGTCGGCGAGCGGGCCGCGGTCCACGTCCTGCGCGGCGCCGGGGAGCACCGGCCCCCCGATGGGGTCGGTGGCCCGCCACAGGTTGCGCCAGCAGTCGAGCTCGTGGTGGAGCGCGGTGAGCGGGCCCGGACCGAAGCAGGCCGGGAACCAGCGGCCGTAGAGCCGGCCGAGCGGCGACCCGTAGGTGAGCAGGGCGACCTTGCGGCGCACCGGCGGCGGCAGCTGCCAGACGGCCGCGGCGGCGAGCACACTGCCCTGGGAGTGACCGGAGATCACCAGGCGTCCTCCGGTACGACCGGTCCACGCCGTCATCCGCCAGGTCAGATCGGGTACGGCCCGCTCGGCGTAGCAGGGCGGCGCGAAGGGGTGGGCGGCGCGCGGCCAGAAGGTGCCGACGTCCCACAGGATGCCGATGGTGCGGCGTGCGGCGGGATCCCGGTAGGCGCGCCGACCCCAGGTGACGAACAGGACGAAGCCGAGCCCGACGAGCCAAGAGCCGGTGTCCTGCGCCGCCCGGGCGGCGCCCTCCAGGAGCGGGCCGTGCCCGCGGGCCGCCTCGCCCGGGACCCGCCCGCCGAGCCACGCTCCGGCGAGTGCCCCCGCGCCGAGCAGCAGGGTGGTCCCCGAGACGGCCGCCACGAACCAGGGCGCCGAGTCGGTGAGCGCGGCGGCGGCCCGAGCCCCGGCGATCCGGCGGCTCCGCGACCGGTCGGGCACCTCCCCCGGATACTCGGCGGCGACGGTCGCGGCCAGCGCGCGCGTGGCCCGGGCTCCGCGCCCCGCGAAGCACGCGGCGAGCAGCGCGAGGACGAGGAGGAGCGGGGGCAGCACGGCGGCCTGCCAGGACAGCAGCACGGGCGGGCCGGGCAGCGGCGCCCCGGCCATCCCCGGGGTGGCGCCCCCGTCCAGCCAGTCGGCGACGCGCTGGGCGACCCCACCGGTCATGACCCCGCCGAGCGCACAGCCCAGCATGGCGATGGCGGGCCCGCCCAGGCCGTGCAGGGCGGCGGCCGGATCGGGGGCACGGCGGTGCAGGCCGGCGGCGACCGCGGCCAGGGCGAGCACGCACAGCCCCTGGCCGAGCATGAGCACGCCGAAGGCGGCGTCACCGGGGAGCCGCCCGGCGGAGGTCCAGCCGGGGCGCGACCAGCTGGCGTACAGGAGGACCGCGGCGAGGAGCACCAGGGCGGCGCCGGGCAGCAGGGTGACGGCGGCCCCGTCGAGCCGGTGGTCGGGCCGGGCCTCGCTGCGGCCACGCCGGCAGACCACCCAGGCCACGACGAGCGCCGCCGAGGCGAGCAGCGCCGTCAGGGTCCAGCCGGCCGCTTCGAGTGCCGGGGCTCCGGCGGCGCGGTCGTGGCGGGCGGCGGGTACGGCGACGGCCGCGGCCACCGTGAGCAGCCCGGCGGCGGTGTGGGCGGCGCGCAGCCTGGCAACGATCCGCCGGCCGTACCAGAACCCCGGCCGGCCGAGGTCGGGCGCGGTGTCCGAGGCGTTGTCCGGGTCGGGGGCGCCTAGGGGCGGCGGCTGGGACTCGTAGGCGCTCCACGTCCGGTTCGAGAGGTACCAGAGCAACCCCGTCAGGGCGGCGGGCACCAGCGCGCCGAGGGCGAGCCGGCGCCCTGGCTGGGCCCACCAGCCGCCGTCCGCGAGGAAGCCCAGCCAGGGGTGGTCGCCGGTGCAGGCCCGGGAGCCGGCGCACTGCCAGGCGAGCAGGTCCAGCGCGACCTCGCAGGCGGCCGCGATCAGCAGCACGGTCAGGCTGAGCGCGAGGACCCGTACCAGCACCCCGTAGGTGCGGACCGCGCGCGGGGCGGGATCGGCGGCGGGCGTGGCCGGCCGGGCCCAGTGGGCGAGGTTGACGACCATGAAGGGCAGGAGCAGCAGCCACAGGGCGCGGGCGCCGTTGCCGGAGGTCAGGCGGGACCAGCAGTAGACCTCGGGCACGGGCCGCCCGGCGTACCGCTCGGGCCGGGCCTCGGCGTCGGCGTCCTCGGTACGGCGGAAGACGGCGGCGGTGGAGTCCCCGGTGACGCGCACGGTGCGCGGGTCGCCGAGCAGCTCGGCGGGGGCGGCGCCGGCTACTCCGTGGACCAGCAACTCGAGGGCGAGGGGCGGGGGCCAGGCCGGACGCGGGGGTGAGGGTGACGGAAGCCCAGGGGTCTGAGAGGTGTCAGGGGTGTGAGGGGTCTCCTGCATCTCCGGCGGCTCCGGTACGGCTGGCTCCGCTCGCGGGGGCGGGGGCGGGGATCGGCGCGGATCCCAGCATCCCGCGCCCCGGGGACCGTGGCCAGGGGCGCGCGGGACGCGCCCGGGAAAATCCGCTCCGCGCCGGACACCTGACGATCAGCCAGCTAAGGTGACCCGCGCGCCCGTTCGACACCAGCCGCCCGGCACCCCGTACGCTCCGCCGTTCGCACCCACGGGAGGTACCGCCCATGGTTCGCCGACTCCGCCCGGTGGGGCTGGACTTCATCGAGACGGCGCCGGTGCGGCTCGTCCACACCGCCCGGACGGCGGCGCCGCCGGAGGCGGTGTACCGGGCGCTGGCCGACGACGTCGAGGGCTGGCCCCAGTGGTTCGGGGCGGTCACGCTGGCCCGCCCCACGCACGGCCGCGCGGGCCGGGAGGTCCGGCTGCGGGGCGGGGTGAGGTTCCAGGAGACCGTCATGGCGGCGGATCCGGAGCAGCGGTACGCCTACCGGGTGGACGAGACCAACGCGCCCGGCGTGCGGGCCCTGCTCGAGGAGTGGCGGCTGACGCCCGCCGGGCCGGGCACGCACGTGCGGTGGACCTTCGCCGCGGACGGCCCGGCCCCCTTCCGGCTGGCCCTGAGGGCCGCCCGCCCGGGACTGGGCCGCTCCTTCCGCACCGCGGTCCGCGCCCTGGACCAGCGCCTCGCCGCCCGCCGCCCGTCCGGCCGGTGACGCACTGGGCCCTGTCGTCAGGAGGCGGACGGCTCGCGCCAGACCCCGGTCGTCAGCAGGGTGTCGATGGTCTTCGCGTACGGGGCGATGTCGATGCGCTGCTGCGCCAGCCAGGCGTCCGAGTAGTACTTGTCCAGGTAGCGGTCGCCCGGGTCGCAGAGGAGCGTGACGACACTGCCCTTGCGGCCGTCGGCCACCATCTCCGAGACGATCTTCAGGGCGCTCCACAGCCCGGTGCCGGTGGAACCGCCCGCCTTGCGCCCCATCGCCGCCTCCAGGGCCCGGCAGGCGGCGACGCTCGCCGCGTCCGGGACCTTCATCATGCGGTCGACGGCGCCCGGGACGAAGCTCGGCTCCATGCGCGGCCGTCCGATGCCCTCGATGCGCGATCCGCAGTCGCTGCTCGCGTGCGGGTCGTTGTTGGTCCAGCCGTCGAAGAAACAGGAGTTCTCCGGGTCCGGGACGCATACGCGGGTGTCGTGCTGCATGTAGTGCACGTAGCGGGCGATGGTCGCGGAGGTGCCCCCGGTGCCGGCCGTGGCCACGATCCAGGCGGGCTCGGGGTACCGCTCCAGGCGCAGCTGCTGGTACATCGACTCCGCGATGTTGTTGTTGCCGCGCCAGTCGGTGGCCCGTTCCGCGTAGGTGAACTGGTCCATGTAGTGGCCGCCGGTGCGGGCGGCGAGCTCCGCCGACTCCTCGTACATCTTCATCGGGTCGTCCACGAAGTGGCAGGCGCCGCCGTGGAATTCGATCAGGCGGCACTTCTCCGGGCTGGTGGTGCGCGGCATGACGGCGATGAACGGGACGCCGATCAGCTTGGCGAAGTACGCCTCGGACACGGCCGTGGAGCCGGAGGACGCCTCGATCACCGGGCGGTCGGGGCGGATCCAGCCGTTGCACAGCGCGTAGAGGAACAGCGAACGCGCCAGGCGGTGCTTGAGGGAGCCCGTGGGGTGGGTGGACTCGTCCTTGAGGTAGAGGTCGATGCCCCACTCCTCGGGGAGCGGGAAGCGCAGCAGGTGGGTGTCCGCGGAGCGGTTGGCATCGGCCTGGACCTTGCGGACGGCTTCTTTCAGCCAGCCGCGGTAGTGCGCGTCGCTGCGGTCGACGTCGAGGGTCGTGGCGGTCGTACCGGTGCTTCCGGTGCTTCCGGTGGTGTCTGTCGTCCCGCTGGTGCCGATGGTGCTCATGCGCCCTGCTCCTTCGTGCGTGTACCCGCCCCCCGCTTTCGCAATGTACCTCCCTCACCTGCACAAACCGTCACTTTGGGTTTCCATGCGGATCGCTTTTGGTCGCTTTCGGTTGCACTGCGGGGCACTGTGGGTGACCCTGGTGGAGCATTACCGAGGGTGCAGCACCCGTAACACTCATGTCGGGGAGTCGCAGCCGTGATCAGTCATTCCAGAAGGCACTGCGTCGTCGAACTGCAGGCCTTGCCGGCGCGTATCGGACAGATCCGCCGGATCGTTTCCGCCCAGTTGCGCCACTGGCAGCTCGATCCGCTCATCGACCGGGCCGCGCTCGGTGTGACGGAACTGCTCAGCAACGTCCACCGCCACGCGCTGCCGGACAAGACCTGCACCGTGGAGATCGAGTTCCGCCTCGGCCGGCTCACGGTCTCGGTCATCGACAGCGATCCGAGGCTCCCGGTGCTCCGGGAGGCGGCCCTGGACGCGCTGGACACGCTCGACACCTGCGGCCGCGGGCTGGCGCTCGTGGAGGCGGTCAGCGAAGCCTGGGGCGCCCGGCACCAGACGGACGGACCGGGCAAGGTGGTCTGGTTCTCCCTGACCGCGGCGCCCGCGCCGGTGGCCGCGCCCCGCCCGGTGCGGATCACGACCAAGCCCGTACGGGAACCCGCCCGGACCGCACTCGTCACCGCGGACCCGGCTGCCGTCTCGGCCGGCATCTCGGTGGCGGCGCCGGTCGGCGCCGGGCCCGGCTAGGGCGTGTCTTTCGGATCAGGCCGCCCGGCCTGATCCGAAAGGCACGCCCGTGCCAGGCGCCCGGCCGGCTACGCCGCCGGGCCCAGGGCGCCCAGCGGGTCGTCCAGCACCGGCTGCCACGCCAGCTCCGCCGCACCGACCAGGCTGTTGTGGTCCAGGGTGCACGGCAGGATCGGCACGCTCCCGCTGCGTCCCCACAGGCTGCGGTCCGCGACCACCGCCCGCAGCCGTTCGGGATCGGCGTGCAGCAGCTCCCGGTGCAGCCCGCCGAGGATGATCCGGTCGGGGTTCAGGATGTTGACCAGCCCGGCGAGACCGAGCCCGAGCCGGTCGATGAGCTCCTCGGCGGCAGCCCGTACCGACGGCTGCGCATACTCCCCGCGCAGCAGGTCCCGCGCTTGCTGCAGCAGCGAGACCTCGGGCCCGGGGCTGCGGCCCGCCGCGGTGAGGAAGGCCAGCGGGTCGGCCTCCACGTCCAGGCAGCCGCGGCTGCCGCAGTGGCAGGCCCGCCCCTCGGGGTTCACGGTGAGGTGCCCGACCTCCAGGGCCAGGCCGGAACTCCCGCTGTGCAGGCGGCCGTCGAGCACCAGCGCCCCGCCGACCCCGCGGTGCCCGGTGGCCACGCACAGCAGGTGCTGCGCGCTGCGCCCGGCGCCGTGCCGGTGTTCGGCCAGGGCGGCGAGGTTGACGTCGTTGCCGGTCAGGGCCGGTCCGTCGATCCCGGCGGCCTTCACGCACTGTGCGAAAACGGCCCGTACGGGAGACCCGGCCGGCCAGGCCAGGTGCAGCGGGTTCAGCGCCGTGCCCTCCGGCTCCGCGACGGCCGAGGGGACCGCGAGGCCGGCGCCGACGCAGCGCCGCCCGGTCTGCGCGAGCAGCTCGGCTCCCGCCTCCACCACCGCGCCCAGCACCTGCGCCGGATCGGCGGAGACGGTCACCTTGCCCGGGGCGGTGGCCACGATCCGGCCGCCGAGGCCGACCAGCGCCGCCCGGAACCCGTCGGGGTGCACCTGCGCGGCCAGCGCCACGGGGCCGTTCTCGGCCACGGAGAGCCGGTGCGAGGGGCGGCCCTGGGTGCCGCCCGCGCCGCCGGGCCGCGAGTCGACGCGGATCAGCCCGAGCGCCTCCAGCTCGGCCGCGACCGCTCCGGCAGTCGCACGGGTGACGCCCAGCTCCGCGGTCAGGACGGCCCTGGTCGGGGCCCGGCCGGTGTGGACGAGCTCCAGCGCCGGGCCGAGGGCGCCGCGGCCGCGCTCGAGTCTGGTCCTCGCGGAAGCCGTGGACACCGTGGTCACATCCCCCACCCCCGGCGGGGCCCCGTTGCCGTTCATGCACCCGATCCTCGCATGATCGGAGGGTGCCGGACGCCTCCCGCCAGGCCCCGTCGGCAAAGTCCCGCCTGGCCCGACCCGCGCCACTTTGACGACAGGACCTAGCCCAGCCCGCCGACCCGGAGCGTGATGTTCAGCCGGCCGGTGAGCCCCAGCTCCCGCGGGCCCGTGCCCGGCAGGACCTTCGGCACCCCGTGGTAGGCCAGTCGGCTCGGTCCGCCGAAGACGAACAGGTCACCGCTGCGCAGCCGCACGTCCTCGTAGGGACGGCCGCGCGAGGCGGTGTTCCCGAAGCGGAAGACACAGGTGTCACCCAGGCTGAGCGAGACCACGGGCGCCCCGGAACGCTCCTCGGCGTCGCGGTGCATGCCCATGCGGGAGTCGCCGTCGTAGAAGTTGATCAGGGCGATGTCGTAGACGACCTCCTGCCCCGGCGGCTCCCCGTACGCGGCGGCCACCGCCTCCCGCCCGAGGTCGGCGAGCCAGCCGGGCATCGGCTTGACCGGGGTGCCGTCGCCGTCGACGGCGGTGCGGGCGTAGGCGTACGGATACCAGTGCAGGCCGAGGCACACCTGCCGGGCGGTCATCGTGCCGCCCCCGGGCGTGCGCACCGTGCGCAGGCCCGCCGGGGGCAGGGCCCAGGCCCGGCAGGCGGCCAGCAGCTCCCGCTGCCGCGCGGCTTCCAGCCAGTCGGGCACGTGCACGGCGCCCGGCGCGATCTCGGTCCGCTCCCGCGGGAAGAGTTCCCCGTCCATACCTTGATTGTCGCGGACCGGCTGACAGACTTCCCGCATGGAGATCATCGAATTCGTGAAGACCTTGGAGCGGGAGGGTGAGCTGCTCTCGGAGCTCGCGGAACGGGCGGGTACGGACGCCCCCGTACCGACCTGCCCGCAGTGGCGGGTCGCCGATCTGCTCCGGCACACCGGCTCGGTCCACCGCTGGGCGACCGCTTTCGTCGCGGAGGGGCGGCGCGACCCGTTCCCGTTCCCGGAGGCGCCCGAGCTGGCGGACGCGGAGCTGCCGGCCTGGTTCCGCGAGGGGCACGCCGACCTGGTGCGGACCTTGGAGCAGGCTCCGGCGGACGTGCAGTGCTGGACCTTCCTGCCGACGGCCCCGCCCTCGCCGCTGGCGTTCTGGGCGCGGCGGCAGGCGCATGAGACGGCCGTGCACCGGATGGACGCGGAGGCGGCGCTGGGCGGCGCGTTCCCGTCGGTGTCGCCGGTCGCGCCGGAGTTCGCCGAGGACGGGGTGGACGAGCTGCTGACCGGCTTCCACGCGCGGCCGCGCAGCCGGATGCGGACCCCGGAGCCCCGGGTGCTGCGGATCAGGGCCTTCGACACGGGTGCGGTGTGGACCGTACACCTCTCGGCCGAGCCGGCCCGTACGGTGCGGGGCGCCACGGACGACCCGGTCGACTGCGAGGTGTCGGGCGAGGCGGCCTGGCTGTACGCGGCCCTGTGGAACCGGCTGCCCCTGGCGGGGCCGGGGGTCACCGGGGACCTGGCGCTGGCGCGGCTGTGGAGCGAGACAGCCGGGATCTGAGACGACCGGCCAGCGCCGGGCCGGGGTGGCGCGGGGCCGAGGGGCCGAAGGGAGCCGAGGGGCCGAAGGGGGTCGAGGGGGATGCCGGCCGGGCCCGCGGGCGGCGGTGGGCGGGGCTGCGCGGCGGGCCGCGACCGGCGGGTAGGGTCGGCCGCTCCGACGATCATGGGGGTAGCAGATGTTCCTTTCCACCGCGCGGAGCGCCACGGTGCTGGCGGTCGCCCTGGCGGCGTTCACCGTCTCCTGCGGCGCGGACCCGGCAGCCGCGCCCCCCGGCGCGCCCGCGTCGTCCTCTCCGGCACCCGCCGCGTCCTCCGCCCCGGCCTCCGCGCCCGCCTCGCCCCCCGCCTCCGCCTCCGCCTCCGCCTCGGCCTCGGCCTCGGCTCCCGGCTCCGTACCGGCCGAGAAGGTGCGGGACGCGTTCGCCGGGCTCCAGGCGACGCTGGACGACACCTGCACGCCGGCGCAGTGCGCCTACTTCCTGAACCGGGTCTACGACGAACTCCACCGCCTGGACCGGGCGATGAAGGCGGACCCGAAGGGGCCCGGCCACTTCCCCGAGCCCCTCGCACTGATCGCCAAGCTCGACGGCGAACTGGGCGGCGACCGGTCCTTCGAGAACCTGAAGAAGCACCAGGCGTCGCTGATCGGCACCCGGGACAAGATCAACACGTGGATGCAGGGGCACCCGGACGACTACCGCTGATCCGCCCGGGAGGGCCGCACGCTCCCGGGGCGCGCGCCCGGCGCGCTCGGCGACGGCCTCGGGGCGTCGGTTCGCCGGCAAGGCCCGCTGCGACGGTGACGGTGAGGGCCCGGAAGCGGCGCCTCCCGCGGATCAAGACCGGTCGTCCATCAGCCGGGGTGCCCGGCGGTCAGCCGACGGTTGCGGCGTGCTCGGTCTGGCTGCGGAAGTGCCACGAGGGGCCGGTGTTCCAGGGATTGGGCATCGCGGCGCTGGTCGCGTACGCGTAGCCCGCGCCCCGGTCGAAGGCGGTACGGAGGGTGGAGCGCATCGCGCCGGCGTCCGGAACCCCGTGCACCAGGTGCCAGAACGCCGTTCCGTCGGGGTCGAGCTCAGTGCCGGCGCGGTAGCCCTTCAGCGGATCGAAGACGTTGCCGCCGAGCCAGCCGCCGCCGGTGTAGGCGGCGTGGGTGTCCTCGTAGGTGACGAAGACGTCCGCGGTCCGGTGGCCGGGCTCGAGGAAGCAGTCGGCTATGGCCGTACCGGGGTTGTTGACCACGAGGCCGTCGACGGCGGGGTCGGTGGCGCTCAGGGCGTCCTCGACGTAGCGGCGGAGGTCCGCGTAGTGGTCCCGCGTGGCGTTGTCCGGACCGCAGTCGCGGCTGACGACGTCGAAGAAGATGCCGTCGACGTGGAGGCGGCCGTCGGGGGACTTGAGGTAGTTGTCGACGGAGGTCCTGACGGCGGCGGCGTCGCGGTTGCCGTGGTCGGTGTGGACGTAGCCGAGCACCTTGGTCCTCTCGCCGGTGGCGGTGGTGCCGCCGCGCAGGGCGTCGGCCCGGGCCCGCCAGGCGGCGTCGAAGGGGGCGTCGCCGTTGCCGGGGTTGAGGACCACGACGGAGGCGGCCGGACCGGTGGCGGTGAGGTCGGCCAGCATGCGGTCGTTCGCCCAGACGTACGCGGGAACCCCGACCTCCAGGCCCCGCACGCCGGGCATCCGCGGTACGGGAGGCTCGGTGGGGGTGGGCGCGGGTGGGAGCGAGGGCGTCTTCGCGCGGGCCCGCGCCGGGTCCTCGCCGCCGGCCGCGGCCGGCGCCGTGGCGGCGGGGGACGGGGCGGGCGACGGGGCGGCGAGTAACGCGGTGACAAGAACCGCGTACAGGGCCTTCGCGGCGCGACGCATGAACGTTCCTCCGGCGGCGGCTGGGAGTTCGACCCGAGGAACACTAGACGGGCGGCGGTTCCTTCAAGGCTGAACCGCCTGCATTCGTCGGACAAACAGAAGAGCGACGTGTCGCCGCATCGCGTGAATCCGCGCCGGAACCGGCCAGGTTCACCTCACCCGTCACCGCTCCTCTCCTACGGCGGGCAGCCCCACCCCGTGCGCCAGCCGGCCCGCGGCGTGCGTGAAGAAGACGGCCCGGTCCTCGACCACCTTGTGGAACTGACCGAACACCTCGAAGGAGATCAGGCCGACCAACTGAGCCCAGGCGGCGACCAGCGCGGCGGTGACCTCCGGGGGCAGGCCCTCGGCGAAGTCGGCGGTCATCCGGGCGGCTTCGGGGCGCAGGGCCGCCGGCAGCGGGGGCAGAGCCAGGCCACGGCCCTCGTAGGCGGCACGGAGGACCGCGATGAGCGTATGGCCGACCCGGGAGGCGGGGCCGACGGTGTCGGCGGGAGCGCTGTAGCCGGGGACGGGGGAACCGTAGATGAGCGCGTACTCGTTCGGATGCTCCAGCGCCCAGGCGCGGACCGCCTCGCAGACGGCGACCCAGCGGGCGCGGGGCTGCGCACCGGCTGCGAGGGCCCGGGCGTCGGCGTCCTCGGCCGCGGCGCCGACGCTGTCGTACGCGTCGACGATGAGCGCGGTGAGCAGCTCGTCCCGGCTGGGGAAGTAGCGGTAGAGGGCGGAGGAGACCATGCCGAGCTCGCGGGCGACGGCGCGCAGGGAGAGTTTGGCGGCGCCTTCGGCCCCCAGCATGCGGCGGGCCTCGTCCTTGATGGCGGCGGTGACCTCGATGCGGGCCCGTTCGCGGGCCCCTCGCACGGTGTTCATGGGCGCAGTCTGCCACGGGACGGAGCACTGCCCCACAATCGGAGCGACGCACTCAACCGAGAGCGCTGCTCTTGTTTTGGAGCACCGATCCGTGCACACTGGTCTCAGACGAGAGCACTGCTCTCCCTTTGGATCACCGCACCGGAGGACACCATGACCGCGCCCAGCCCGTACTACGCCCAGGCAGGCCGCTTCGCCACCCGCCTCAACTCGGTGCTCGGCAAGCTGGCGCGTATCGGCATCAGCCTCGCCGGTACCGCAGAGCTGTCGGTTCGCGGCCGCACGTCCGGCGTGATGCAGCGGATCCCGGTCAACCCGCACACCTTCGAGGGCGGGCAGTACCTGGTCTCCGCCCGCGGCCACTCCCAGTGGGTCCGCAACATGCGGGCGGCCGGCGGCGGCGAGCTGCGCGTGGGCCGCAAGGTGCGCGCCTTCACCGCCACCGAGGTCACGGACCCCGGCCGGCAGGCCGCCGTCCTGCGCGCCTACCTGGAGAAGTGGGGCTGGGAGGTCAACCGCTTCTTCCAGGGGGTCACCGCCGGCTCCTCCGAGGCGGAACTCCGATCGGCCGCGGCCGACCACCCCGTCTTCCGCATCACGGTCGCGAACTGACCATCCCCGGGCCGCCCGCCTATGCGGCCGGCCGCCGGCCGTGCACGCCGCCGCCCGGCCGTGCCGCGCCGCCGGCGGCATGGACCCGGAACCGGCAACCGGGGGCACGGCCGGGCCGACGGCACACGGCCCGGCCGGCCGGCCTCGGCCCCGACCGAGACGACAGGGCCGCCGGGCGACCGGAACCCGCCCCGACGCCGGGCCACGAGCCGCAACCGTCTCCCACCGTGCCGGGCCGTGCCGAGCTGTTCCGAACCGTGTCGTCCGGCCCTGTCGCCTGGCCCAGGCCCTGCCGCCGAGGGACTCCGCTAGGCCCTGTCGGCCCCGCCGCTGCGGACCGCCTGCCTCGCGTCCAGTGCCTGCAGGGCCCTGCGCGCCAGCGGATACGTACGCACCAGATCGGCCAGCGTGGTCGATCCCCGGGTGATCCGGGCGAAGGCCCGCCACGCCGGCCGGAAGCCGGTGATCACCGCGTGGAGCAGCCCCGGCCGGGCCTCGAAGAGGGCCAGCATCCGCCGGCCGACGCCCATCTCCACGCCCAGGCCCGCCTTCACGGCGAAGGCGTAGTTGAGCGCCTGGCGGCGCGCGTCCACGGCGTCCTGCGCCTCGGAGATCTTCACCGCCCACTCTCCCGCCAACCGGCCGGAGCGCAGCGCGAAGGAGATGCCCTCCCGGGTCCACGGCTCCAGCAGTCCGGCGGCGTCGCCCGCCACCAGCACCCGGCCGCGCGACAGCGGCGAATCGGGCTTGCGGCAGCGGGTCAGGTGCCCGGAGGACACCGCCGGCTCGAATCCGGCGAGTCCAAGCCGGGCGATGAAGTCGTCCAGGTACCGCTTGGTCGCGGCGCCCTCGCCCTTGGCGGAGATGACGCCCACCGTGAGGGTGTCGCCCTTGGGGAAGACCCAGCCGTAACTGCCGGGCAGCGGGCCCCAGTCGATCAGGACCCGGCCCTTCCAGTCCTCCGCGACCGTGTCCGGGACGGGGATCTCCGCCTCCAGGCCCAGGTCGACCTGCTCCATCTCGACCCCGACGTGCGCGCCGATCCGGCTCGCGCTGCCGTCCGCCCCGACCACGGCGCGGGCCAGCACGGTCTCCCCGTCGGCGAGCACCACGGCGACGGTGCGCCGGTCGGGCACGGCCGCGCCGTGCTGTTCCACGCGGGTCACCGCTGTGCCGGTACGGACGGTCGCGCCGGCCTTCTCGGCCTCGGCGACCAGTGCGGCGTCGAACTCCGGCCGGTTGATCAGCCCGAACAGCATCCGCTTGGAGCGCCGGGTCCGGCTGAGCCTTCCCTCCAGCGAGAAGGTCACCGCGTGGATGCGGTCCTTGAACGGCAGCACGAAGCCCGGCGGCAGGGCGTCGCGCGAAGGCCCGATGATGCCGCCGCCGCACGTCTTGTACCGGGGCAGCTCGGCCTTCTCCAGCAGCAGGACGCGCCGGCCCGCCGTCGCCGCCGCGTACGCCGCCGAGGATCCGGCCGGGCCGGCCCCGACCACGACGACGTCCCACACTTCGCCGGGCTCCCCGCTGTCCCCGGCCACCTCGTCCGCCACCTCGGCCACTCCGTCGACCGTCCCACCGGCCGTCTCGCCCGCCGTCTCGCCGGTCACCTCGTCGGCCATCTCGCCGTCCGTCCCCCGTGCGGCGTCCCGCGCGTGTGCGTCGCGTACGTCGTCGCTGTCGCTGTCGCTGCTCACGATGTGCTGCTGCTCCTGATCGCCCGTTGCTCCCGTACCGGGGAAATCCTACGGCGCGACACCGCCTCGCCCCGCTGTGCGAGGATCGGGGCTGTCTTCCGCCGTACCCGGCATACGCACACCCAAGCGGCTGCGGGTGGCGTACACACGGCACAACGTCGCACCCAAAAGGAGCGTGCCCATGTCCCAGAATCCGATCGCCGAGACCGTCGCCTCGCTGATGCCCCGCGCCAAGCGCGAGCTGACCGAGCTGGTGGCCTTCCAGTCGGTGGCGGACTGGGCGCAGTTCCCCAAGAGCGAGAGCGACGCCGCCGCGAACTGGGTGGCGGACGCGCTGCGCGCCGAGGGCTTCCAGGACGTGGCGCTGCTCGACACCCCCGACGGCACGCAGTCCGTGTACGGCTTCCTGCCGGGCCCCGAGGGCGCGCCGACGGTGCTGCTCTACGCGCACTACGACGTGCAGCCGCCGCTGGACGACGCCGCCTGGATATCCCCCGCCTTCGAGCTGACCGAGCGCGACGGCCGCTGGTACGGGCGCGGCTCCGCCGACTGCAAGGGCGGGTTCATCATGCACCTGCTGGCGCTGCGCGCCCTGAAGGCCAACGGCGGCGTGCCGGTGAGCGTGAAGGTGATCGTCGAGGGGTCCGAGGAGCAGGGCACGGGCGGCCTCCAGCAGTACGCCGAGGCCCACCCCGAACTGCTCGCCGCGGACGCCGTCGTCATCGGCGACGCGGGCAACTTCCGGCTCGGCCTGCCGACGGTGACGGCCACTTTGCGCGGGATGACCCTGCTCAAGGTCAGGATCGACACCCTGGGCGGCAACCTGCACTCCGGCATGTTCGGCGGGGTCGCGCCCGACGCGCTGGCGGCGCTGATCCGGCTGCTGGACTCGCTGCGCGCGGCGGACGGTTCGACGACCGTCGACGGGCTGGCGTCGGACGCGGTGTGGGAGGGCCTGCAGTACCCGGAGGCGGACTTCCGCGCCGACGCGAAGGTGCTCGACGGGGTCGAACTGATCGGTGAGGGCACGATCGCGGACCGCCTGTGGGCCCGCCCGGCCGTGACCGTCCTGGGCATCGACTGCCCGTCGGTGGCCGGTGCGACGCCGTCGGTGCACGCGAGCGCCGGCGCGCTGATCAGCCTGCGGGTGCCGCCGGGCGTGGACACCACGGAAGCCATCAAGCTGCTCGAGGCCCACCTGACGGCGCACACCCCGTGGCGGGCGAAGCTGAAGCTCGAGGTCGTGGGTCAGGGCCAGCCGTTCCAGGCGGACACCGACAGCCCGGCGTACGCGTCGATGGCGGCGGCCCTGCGGGTGGCGTACCCGGGTCAGGAGATGCAGGTCGCCGGCATGGGCGGCTCGATCCCGCTGTGCAACACGCTGACCCAGCTGTACCCGGATGCGGAGATGCTGCTGATCGGCCTCAGCGAGCCGGAGGCCCAGATCCACGCGGTGAACGAGAGCGTCTCTCCGCAGGAACTGGAACGGCTGTCGGTCGCCGAGGCCCTTTTCCTGGTCAACTACGCCCAGTCCCAGCACGCCTGACCGACCCCGGACGCCCGGCGGTCGCCACCGCCGGGCCCGCGGGCCGCCACATGCCCGCCCGGCGGGCCCTGCTGCCTCCCGCCCGCGGCCGCACCGCCGGGTCCGCGGACTGATCCCGCCCGGTCCCCGGGCCGCACCGCAGGGCCGAAGGCCGACCCCGACCGGCCCGTCCGGCCGCACCGCGCTCCGGGCTCGCTCTTCCCCGCCCGCACGGCCGCCCCGTCCGCTTCCGGTGAACCCGTCGGCGCCGGCCCGGGCCGAGGTCGTACGGTCGGGTCATGGACCTCGTCGAAGTGCTGCCGAACCGCCTCCACATGCTCCGCTTCCCCATCGGCCAGGCCTACCTCTGGCAGGACGACGGAGCCCTGACCCTGATCGACGCCGGCAACGTCGACTCCGCGACCGAGATCGAGGGGGCGATACGGTCCCTCGGACTGCGGCCGGACCGGCTGGAGCGGATCGTGCTGACGCACTGCCACCGCGACCACGTCGGCGCGGCCGGCGAACTCGCCGCCCGCTGGGGCGCCCGCGTGCTGGCGCACCGGCTGGACGCCCCGGTGATCCGCGGGGAGCGGCCCGGGCCGGAGCCGGTGCTGCTCGACTGGGAGGTGCCGCTGTACGCGCACGGCCTGACCGTGCCCGAGGCGCCGCCCACGGCGGTCGACCGGGAGGTCGAGGACGGGGAGGCGCTGGGCTTCGGGGACGGGGCCTACGCCGTGCACGCCCCGGGCCACACCGACGGCAGCATCGGCGTCCACCTCCCGCACCACGGCGTGCTGTTCACCGGGGACTGCGTGGCCGCGGTCGGCCCGCTGATGCTCGGCGTCTTCAACGTGGACCGGGCCGGGGCGGTGGACTCCTTCCGGCGGCTCGCCGCCCTCTCCCCCGCCGTCGCCTGCTTCGGCCACGGCGACCCGCTGACGACGGACACGGCCGCCGCGCTCGCGAAGGCGGCGGCCGGCACCGAGGTCTGAGCGGGGCGGGGCCGGTCCGGGAACAGTCCGGGTCGAACCGGACCGACCGGAACCGGACCGAACCGGACTCGCCCTGACCGGACCTGACCGGAGCTCAGCCGACCGGAACGCCGGCCTCCAGATAGAGGGCACGACCCCGCTCCCGGGCGCGCAGCGCCCAGCGCAGGCGCTCGTAGCGGTGCTGCGGGAGCAGCCCGGCGGCCTCGGTCTCGGTCACGAAGCGCCAGGCCCGCAGTTCGGGGCCGGGCAGCCGGAGCCGGGCCGCCGCGCCGTCGGGGAGGCGGCCGCCGTCGAAGAGCAGGCGCAGGCCCCCGTACCCGGGCGGTTGCGGGCGCTCCCAGTCCACGACCAGCAGCCCGGGCGCCCGGTCGAGTACCAGCCCCAGTTCCTCGGCGACCTCCCGTACGCCCGCGCACGCCGGCGCCTCCCCGGCCTCCACCACGCCGCCGGGGAACTCCCAACCCGCCTTGTACGTCGGATCCACCAGCAGCACGCGGTCGTGGTCGTCGAAGAGCAGCACACCGGACGCCACGGTCTCCCGGGTGGGCTCCGGGGTCTGCACGATGTCGCAGACGCCGGCCGCTTCCGTGCGCACGGCTTCGGCGATCCGTTCCGCGGTCTCCCGCACGCTCAGCGCGCCGTTGTCGATGACGTGCGCGTCGGCGGTGAGCCAGCCGAGCGCGTGCTGGTAGGCGGGGATGTGGTCGTAGGCCCATTGCCGGACGCGCAGGTCGACGTCCTGCGGGTCCCCGGCCTCCTCGCGCGTCGCGATCCGCGTCCGCAGGATCGTTTCCGCTGGGGCGAGGAGCACATGCCGCACCGGTATCCGCCGAGCCGCCAGCGCGCCGAAGATCTCGTCCCGGTACTCCTGCCGCAGCAGCGTCATCGGGACGACGAGCACCCCGCCCAGTTCCGCGAGCATCGCCGCCGCCGTGTCCACCACCAGGCGGCGCCAGCTCGGCAGGTCCTGATAGTCGGAGACCTCCGCCAGCCGCTTGCGCGGCAGCAGCACCCGCAGCACGTCGCCGATGAGCTCCGGGTCGAACAGGGCGCTGTGCGGCAGGATTCCGGTCAGTTCGCGAGCCGTGCTGGTCTTCCCGGCGCCGAATGCGCCGTTGATCCAGACAATCACGTCTACCCCTCTCCCCATGGCTCGTCCGGAGCCCCCAGTGGCTTGCCCGTCCCACCCCGGCGCGGAAACCTCACTATCGGCCGAGTGCTTATCCTCGAGGTCAGCGCCCCGCCCGCGATCTACGGAGGTTTCCCCGCCGTGCCCCACAGCCGCCGCCCGTCCGACCCCCGATACGGAAACCGGCCGACCATGAAGGACGTGGCGGCCCGGGCCGGTGTGGGCCTGAAAACGGTGTCGCGCGTGGTCAACGGGGAGGCGGGTGTCACCCCCGACACCGAGCGGCGGGTCCAGGAGGCCATCGACGCGCTGGGATTCCGCCGCAACGACAGCGCGCGCGTGCTGCGCAAGGGCCGCACCGCGACGGTGGGTCTGATTCTGGAGGACCTCGCCGACCCCTTCTACGGGCCGCTGAACCGCGCCGTCGAGGAGGTGGCCCGCGCACACGGGGCGCTGCTCGTCAACGGCTCCAGCGCCGAGGACCCGGACCGGGAGCGTGAGTTGGCGCTCGCGCTGTGCGCGCGCCGGGTGGACGGGCTGATCGTGATTCCGGCGGGCGACGACCACCGCTACCTGGAGCCGGAGATCAGGGCGGGTGTGGCCACGGTGTTCGTGGACCGCCCCGCAGGCCGGATCGACGCGGACGTGGTCCTGTCCGACAGCTTCGGCGGTGCCCGCGACGGGGTGGCGCATCTGATCGCGGGCGGCCACCGCAGGATCGGCTTCATCGGGGACCACCCCCGCATCCACACGGCGACGGAGCGGCTGCGCGGCTACCGCGCGGCGATGGCGGAGGCCGGCCTTCCGGTGGCCGGATCCTGGGTGTCGCTCGGTTCCACGGCGCCCGGGCGGGTCGCGGCGGCGGCCCGGGCGATGCTGGCCGGCCCCGACGCGGTCTCGGCGGTGTTCGCGGGCAACAACCGCGTGACGGTCACGCTCGTACGGGTCCTGGCGGACCGGGAGCGCGCGCGGGAGCCGGGGCTGCCGGGGGCGCATCCGGTGGCCCTGGTCGGCTTCGACGACTTCGAGCTGGCCGACCTGCTCCGCCCCGGCGTGACGGTGGTCGCCCAGGACGCAGCGGCGTTGGGCCGGGTGGCCACGGACCGCCTCTTCCGGCGCCTGGCCGGGGCGGACCTCCCGCCGGCCCGCATCGAACTCCCCACCCGCCTGATCCCCCGCGGCTCGGGCGAGCTCCCGCCTCCGGCCGGGTAGCCGGCGCCGGGGGCAGCCCCGGCCCAGGTGGCCTGCGGCCCGGCCCCGTGGGAACGGGGCCGGCTCGCAGGAGGACCGACCGGCCGGCGTCCGCGTCCGCGTCGGGTGCCTACGCGCTGGCCGTCAGGGTCGCGGACCGGCGCGGGATCGCGAAGGCGTCCAGTTCGGCGCGGGTCAGGCCGGTCAGGGCGGTGACCTCGTCGGCGCCGACGGCGCCGCAGTCCAGGCCGCGGACCAGGTAGCCGGCGAGCGCCTTGGCGGTGGCGGGCTCGTCCATCACATCGCCCTCGATCTTGGCGACGTACGCCTTCAGGCGCGCGGCAGCCGTGTGCAGGCCCTCGCGGTAGAAGGTGAAAACGGCCGCGTAGCGGGTCGGCAGGTGGCCCGGGTGCATGTCCCAGCCCTGGTAGTAGGCACGGGCCAGGGCGCGGCGGGTCAGGCCGTAGTGCAGCTTCCAGGCTTCGTGGACCTTCTCGGTGGTCCCGATGGGCAGCACGTTGGTCGAGCCGTCGGAGACGCGGACGCCGGTGCCGGCCGCCGCGACCTGCATGATCGCCTTCGCGTGGTCGGCGGCCGGGTGGTCGCTGGCCTGGTAGGCGGCGGAGACGCCGACGCAGGCGCTGTAGTCGAAGGTGCCGTAGTGCAGGCCGGTGGCGCGGCCCTTGGACGCCTCGATCATCCGGGCCACGGTGGCCGTGCCGTCGGCGGCCAGGATGGACTGGCTGGTCTCGATCTGGATCTCGAAGCCGATCCGGCCGGAGCGCAGGCCGCGGGTGGCCTCGAAGGCCTCCAGCAGCTTGACGAAGGCGCTGACCTGCTCGGCGTAGGTGACCTTGGGCAGGGTGAGGACGAGGTTCTCCGGCAGGCCGCCGTGGGCGAGCAGGCCGGAGAGGAAGACGTCGGTGGTGCGGATGCCGCGGTCGCGGACGTTGGACTCCATGCACTTCATGCGGATGCCCATGTACGGGGCGTTCGTGCCGTTGGAGTACGCCTCGGAGATCAGGCGCGCGGCGCGCGCGGCGGCCTGGTCCTCCTCCTCGTCGGAGCGGACGCCGAAGCCGTCCTCGAAGTCGACGCGGAGGTCCTCGATCGGCTCGCGCAGCAGCTTGGCGCGGACGCGGTCGTAGACCGGTACGGCCAGCTCGTCGGAGATGCCCAGTACCTTGGCGAAGGTGGCGGCGTCGGGCGCGTGCTCGTCGAGCGCGGCGAGGGCCTGGTCGCCCCAGGAGCGGATGGTGTCCGCGGCGAAGACGTCACCGGGCACGTAGACGGTGTGGATCGGCTGGCGGGTGCCGGGGTCGCCCGGGTAGTGGCGCGCGAGTTCCGCGTCCACCGGGGCGAGGGAGGCGCTGATGCCCTCGCTGACCGCGCCTGCGAGGCTCGTCGCCACCTTCTCCTGCTGACCCATCGTGCACTCTCCTCTTTTCCGCTTCACGGAATCTTAGATCCGCATAGCAGAATTTAGTCACGGGGTTCCGCTCAGTCAATGGTCCCTCCGCCGTCCCGGGGAAACGACTCGGGGCCGTGCGGTGAGAATCACCACACGGCCCCGGAGGCGGAGAGATACGCAGGTCAGGGACTAGCCCTTGCGCGCCTTGATCTCGCCGGTCAGCTGCGGGACGACCGTGAAGAGGTCGCCGACCACGCCGTAGTCGACCAGGTCGAAGATCGGGGCCTCGGCGTCCTTGTTGATGGCCACGATGGTCTTCGAGGTCTGCATGCCGGCCCGGTGCTGGATCGCGCCGGAGATGCCCGAGGCGATGTACAGCTGCGGGGAGACCGACTTGCCGGTCTGGCCGACCTGGTTGGAGTGCGGGTACCAACCGGCGTCGACGGCGGCGCGCGAGGCACCGACGGCGGCACCGAGGGAGTCCGCGAGCTCCTCGATGATGTGGAAGTTCTCGGCGCCGTTGACACCGCGGCCGCCGGAGACCACGATCGCGGCCTCCGTCAGCTCGGGGCGGCCGGTCGACTCGCGCGGGGTGCGGCCGGTGACCTTGGTGCCGGTGGCCAGGGCGCCGAAGGTGACGGCGAGCGTCTCGACGGCGCCGGCGGCCGGAGCGGCCTCGACCGGGGCCGAGTTCGGCTTCACGGTGATGACCGGGGTGCCCTTGGAGACGCGGGACTTGGTGGTGAACGACGCGGCGAAGGCGGACTGCGTCGCGACCGGGCCCTCGTCACCCGCCTCGAGGTCCACGGCGTCGGTGATGATGCCGGAGCCGATGCGGACGGCGAGGCGCGCGGCGATCTCCTTGCCCTCGGCGGAGGACGGGACGAGCACGGCGGCCGGGGAGACCGCCTCGTACGCGGCCTGGAGCGCGTCCACCTTCGGTACGACGAGGTACTCGGTGAACTCGGGGGCGTCGGCGGTGAGGACCTTCACCGCGCCGTGCTCGGCGAGCACCGCGGCGGTGGCGTCGGCGCCGGCGCCCAGGGCGACGGCGACCGGCTCGCCGATGCGGCGGGCCAGCGTCAGCAGCTCGAGGGTGGGCTTGCGGACGGCGCCGTCCACGTGGTCGACGTAGACGAGAACTTCAGCCATGGGACTGCTCTCCTGCGATTGCGAAGTGTCTGGGGGCTACTGAGAGGTGGCCGAAGCCCTTAGATGAACTTCTGGCCGGCCAGGAACTCGGCCAGCTGCTTGCCGCCCTCGCCCTCGTCCTTGACGATCGTGCCGGCGGTGCGCGCCGGGCGCTGCGCCGCGGAGTCGACCGCGGTCCAGGAGCCGGCCAGACCGACCTCGTCGGCCTCGATCTCCAGGTCCTCCAGGTCCCAGGACTCCACCGGCTTCTTCTTGGCGGCCATGATGCCCTTGAAGGACGGGTAGCGGGCCTCGCCCGACTGGTCCGTCACCGAGACGAGCGCGGGGAGGGAGGCCTGCAGCTGCTCGCTGGCGGTGTCGCCGTCGCGGCGGCCGGTCACGGTGCCGTCCTCCACCTTGACCTCGGAGAGCAGGGTGACCTGCGGGACGCCCAGGCGCTCGGCCAGGATCGCCGGGAGGACGCCCATCGTGCCGTCGGTCGAGGCCATGCCGGTGATGACCAGGTCGTAGCCGGCCTTCTCGATCGCCTTGGCGAGCACCAGGGAGGTGCCCATGACGTCGGTGCCGTGCAGGTCGTCGTCCTCCACGTGGATGGCCTTGTCGGCGCCCATCGACAGCGCCTTGCGCAGCGCGTCCTTGGCGTCCTCGGGGCCCACGGTCAGGACGGTGATCTCCGCGTCGTCGGCCGCGTCGGCGATCTGCAGGGCCTGCTCGACGGCGTACTCGTCGAGCTCCGACAGCAGGCCGTCGACGTCGTCACGGTTGACGGTCAAGTCCTCGGTGAACTGCCGGTCGCCGGTGGCGTCGGGCACGTACTTCACACAGACAACGATCCTCAGGCTCACGCCGGCTCTCCTACCGCATCGTCTTTTCTGGTACCGCCTTGTGCAGGCAGCATAGGCGCCTCGTCGGGCGGATCCCGGTCGGGGCGGCCCGCGCTCCGAAGGGAATGTTACTCGTCAGTACACCGTGGGTGCCGCACGGGCGCAAGCTCGGCGAACTGTGATCTGTCCAACGCCGACCAACCCGGCCCCAACAGGGACGATTCAGTCGCGCAGCGCGTTGAAGCGTCCTTGGTGGTACAGCAGGGGGCGGCCCTCCCCGGCCGGATTCCCCGCGACCGCCTCAGCGATGATCACACGGTGCTCGCCCGCCGGCACCCTCGCCACCACCTTGCAGACCAGCCAGGCCGGCACGCCGTCCAGTACGGGAACCCCGTGCGGCCCCGTGCTCCAGTCGGTGTCCGGGCCGAAGCGGTCCGCCCCGCTCCGGGCGAAGAGGCCCGCGAGCTCCCGCTGGTGCTCCCCGAGTATGTGGACCCCGAGGTGGTCGCTGTCGCGCACCGCCGGCCAGCTGGAGGAGCCGGTGGCGATGGTGAAGGACAGCAGCGGCGGGTCGGCGGAGACGGAGTTCAGCGAGGTGGCGGTGAAGCCCGCCGGGCGCCCGCAGGTCTCGGCGGTGATCACCGCGACGCCGGCGGCGTGCCGCCGGAACACGGAGCGCAGCAGGTCGGGCGAGCCGGGTCGCACCTCGGCGGACCGGGCGGCGGGGGCGGTGGGCGGGGCCACAGGAGCGGTCATCGGGGTGCTTCCTTCTGCCGCGGAGCACGCGGGCGCTGTCGTGTCGGGATCGGGGGCCGGGACGCTCAGTGGCCCGGACAGCGCGCGCTCGCACAGCGTACGAGGTCCACGTGGACCCGCCCGTGGAGCAGGAGTTCAAACGGCATACGGCCAGCGTGGCGATCTCCCGTGTACACAGTCAAGCGGGAACCGTCAGATGTCGGGCGCGTCACGCCGCGTGCGGGTCCGCGGTGCCGCGCGCGCCCCGGCGCGGGCCTCATACGGCGGCGCCCAGGGCCGCGATCACGTCCGCCTTGCGCGGCATCCCGGCCGCCCGGCGCACGATCCTGCCCGCCGCGTCCAGGACGAGCACGGTCGGGGTCTTCTCGATCCCCAGGGACCGGACCAGGGCGAGCCGGTCCTCGGCGTCGATCTCGATGTGCGCCACCCCCTCGACCATCCCCGCGACCTCGGCGAGGATCCGCCGGGTGGCCCGGCAGGGCTGGCAGAAGGCACTGGAGAACTGCACCAGGGTGGCGCGCTCCCCCGGCTCCGCCCCCAGCTCCGCGGCGCCGAGCACGGCCGGGCCGTCCGCAGCGCGAAGCCCGCCCGGGCCGTCCGGGCCGTCCGCCCCGTCGCCGTGCCGCCCGCCATCCTGTGCGCGCACCCGCACTCCCCTCGCCCTCTTCGCCCGCGGACGCCGTCTTACGCTTACGCGCCCCCTGCTCGTACGCTCGTACCCTGTTCGCAGCGCCCTGTGCGGGGAGCGCATTCCCGGCGTGACGAGAATCTCTCCGGACCCGGTCGTCTGGGCTGGCCAGCGAGCCCGCGTTTGGGGCACCATCCCCCATGGGTCGCGTACCTACGCTTCCGTAACTTCCGGCCGGGAGCACCTCCCCAGGCAGAAAGCGGGATCTCCCCACCATGGCTGAGCTCGTCTACCCTCCCGTGATCGGCGCCGCGCACGGCCTGTTCCGTGCGCTGGACATCCGTATCGACATGAAGGGCACCGAGAACATCCCCCGCAAGGGCGGCGCGGTCCTGGTGTCGAACCACATCGGCTACCTCGACTTCATCTTCGCCGGGCTGGCGGCACGGCCGCAGAAGCGCCTGGTGCGCTTCATGGCGAAGGAGTCGGTATTCCGGCACAAGGTGTCCGGTCCGCTGATGCGGGCGATGAAGCACATCCCGGTGGACCGCAAACAGGGTGAGACGGCCTACGAGCACGCCCTGGACTCGTTGCGGTCCGGTGAGATCATCGGGGTGTTCCCGGAGGCGACGATCTCCCAGTCCTTCACCCTCAAGAGCTTCAAGTCGGGTGCGGCGCGCATGGCCCAGGAGGCCGGGGTCCCGCTGATCCCGGTGGCCCTGTGGGGCACCCAGCGACTGTGGACCAAGGGCCGCCCGAAGAACCTCAAGCGCAGCCACATCCCGGTGACGATGCGGGTCGGCGAGCCGATCGAGGCGCCCACCGATCAGTACGCGGGGGCCATCACCCGCCGTCTGCGCGAGCGCGTGCAGGAGCTGCTGGACGCGGCGCAGCGCGCCTACCCGGAGAAGCCCCGGGACGCGGGCGACTCCTGGTGGCTGCCGGCCCACCTCGGCGGGACCGCCCCGACGGCGGCGCAGGTCCGCGAGGCGGGCTGACCCCTCCCCCACCGACGAGGTCGGCCCCGGGACCCGGCCGGGTCCCGGGGCCGACCCCTTCCCGGCGGTGTTCAGTGGCCCGGCGGGCCGCACGGGGCCGCGACGCACTGCCATTGCGGCGTGCGGGGCGGGATGAACACCCCGGGGTCGTCCGGTGTGCCGTGGGCGTCCTCCCGCCCGACGGGGGGTTCGCCGGTGGGCGGGTCGCCCTGCGGCCGGTGTCCGAAGATGCTCCCGGCGCCGGGGGGCGCGAGGTACAGCAGGTTGGCCTTGTCGCCGTCACCCCGGTCCGCCGTGGCTGCCGGCGGCGCCGCGGGGGTGGCGGCGAAGGCGGTCGTGGGCACGAGCGCGCCCCCCGCGGCCAGAGCGGCCGAGACGGTGAGCAGGGCGACCCGTCGGGTCGGGAACGGGTGGGTCATGGCGGTTCTCCTCGGGGTGGTAAGGACGGATCGGTCCCTCCAGTACGCCCCGCCGGCTGCGGCGCGTCATGCCCCGGCCTGTCGTGGCTTGACGGATCGAGGAGCTCATGGCTCGCCGTTAGGACTCGCGCTCGCGGCGTGGGTGGGCCGCCACCCGGGAGCGGCCCGCGTGGTGGAGCGGTACCGGCGGCGGACCGGTCCGCGCCGCTCCCGCGCGGGATCTCCGCCCTCCGGCGGGAGGCTCCCGCAGCCGGATGCTTTCGCCGTACACACCCACGACGTAACGTCCTCAGCGGTCATGGCGTTGCACCGGCGGGAAGGGGGCGGGATGAGCGGGTTCGGGCGGTACCTCGCGGCGGCGCTGGCGGCGCGGTTCGCCTCCGAGGGCATGGGGATGGCCGTGGTCCTGCTCGCCCTGGAGCGCACCGGCAGCGCCTCGTACGGGGCGTTCGTACTGACGGCCTGGCTCGCCCCGCACGTCCTGGCGGCTCCGCTCGCGGGCGCCGCCGCGGGCCGGACCCGTCGGCCGCGGCTCTTCCACCTCGGCACGCTGGCCGGGTTCACGGCCGCCGTGGCAGCGCTGGCCCTGCTGGTGGGCCGGGTGCCGCTGCCGCTGGTGCTCGCCGTGGCGGTGCTCGGCGGCAGCTGCGGGCCGATGGTGACGGGGGGACTGTCCAGCCTGGTCACCGGGCTGGTCCCGGCCGGCGCCGGGCGGGACCGCGCCTACGGCTGGGACGCCTCCACCTACAACGCGGCCGCGGTGACCGCGCCGGCGGCGGTCAGCCTGGTCGCGGCCGCGGGATCGGCGGCTCCGGCCATGGCGGTCCTGGCGGTGTCCGGTGCACTGGCGGCCGCGCTCGCCGCCACCCTGCCGTACGGCGCTCCGGGCGCGGGTGCGTCCAAGGAGCCGTCCCGGGCCGGGCTGGGTGCCGGGCTCGCCGCCCTGTGGCGGGTGCGGCAGCTGCGGGCGGTCACCTCGGCGACCACCTTGGCGTTCCTGGGCATCGGCTCCCTCACCACCACCTCGGTCCTGCTGGCGGCCGGGCTCGGCAGCCCGGGCGGCGGGGGCCTGCTGATGACGGCCTTCGCGGTGGGCGCCCTGGCGGGCTCGCTGACGCTGGGGCGGATGACGGCCGTGGAGCCGGGCCGGCTGGTGCGGTGGGCCCTGGCCGGGACGGGGGCGGCGCTGACCGCGGCCGCCTTCGCGCCGTCCCTCGCCGCCATGGCGGCCCTGTTCGCGGTGGCCGGGGTGTGCGACGGGCCGCTGCTGACGGCCACCTTGCGGATCCGCTCGGAGCACGCGCCGGACGCGGTGCGGACGCAGGTGTTCACCCTGGGCGCCGGGCTCAAGATGACGGCGGCCTCCGCCGGGGCCGCCCTGGTCGGGTTCGCCGCCGACGCGCCCGCGTGGACGCTGCTGGTCGGGATCGCCGCGCTCCAGCTCGCGGCGGCCCTGCTGCACGTGCTGACGGCGGGGCGTCGGGCCGCGCCGGCGGCCGCTGTCACAGGGCCGTCGGCAGGTTCTCCCACAGCCGCGTCCGGTCGGCGGAGTCCTGGAGCGCCGTGAGCGCGGCCGGGTGCGGGGCGGCGTACAGCTCGGGGTAGTCGATCTCGCCGAGCTCGGGGCGTATGGGGAACGCCAGTCGCTCCACGTCGAGGCTGAACCGGGCGTCCACGCCGGGCTTGTTGCCGCGCGGGTCCACCCGGGACCACCGGTCGGCGCCGGGGAGCCGGAGCGCGACCAGGCCGTGGACGACCGGGTTGGATCCGTCGTCGTCGGCGAGCAGCTGGTAGCACAGGGCCGCCGGAATGCCCCGGGCACGCAGCAGCGCGGCGAGCGCGTGCGCCTTGGCGTAGCAGATGCCGTTGCGGGTGGCCAGGACCTCGGAGGCGCGCCAGGCGACGCGGGGGTCGCCGGAGTCGGCGGAGTGCGGGACGGCGTCACGCACGAAGGTGAAGACCGCTTCGGCGTACGCGTACGGGTCGCCGTGCGTCGCGGTCCAGAAGGCGTCGGCGGTTTCGCGCACCAGCGGGTGCTCGTGGTCCACGGCGTCGTCCGCGGCCAGATAGGCGGACAGGTCGGGCTGCTCCTGGATCAATTCCATGACCCAGGAGCATACCTATGCGACCATTCGCAAAACTATCGAATATTCAGCGCGCCAGTTCTTCCTTCAGCGCCTGGAGGAAGCCGTCCACGTCTTCCTCCTGGGTGTCGAAGCCGCACATCCAGCGGACATCGCCCGCGGTCTCGTCCCAGAAGTAGAAGCGGTACCGCTCCTGCAGCCGCCGCGAGACCTCGTGGGGCAGCCGCGCGAACACCGCGTTCGCCTGCACCGGGTAGAGGATCTCCACGCCGTCCGTCTCGCGCACACCGGCGGCGAGCCGCTGCGCCATCGCGTTGGCGTGACGGGCGTTGCGCAGCCACAGGTCCTTCGTGAGCAGCGCCTCCAGCTGGACGGAGACGAACCGCATCTTGGACGCCAGCTGCATCGACATCTTGCGGATGTGCTTCATCTGCCGGACCGCGTCCGGATTGAGCACCACCACGGCCTCGCCGAACATCATGCCGTTCTTCGTGCCGCCGTACGACAGCACGTCCACGCCCACCGTGTTCGTGAAAGTGCGCATCGGCACGTCGAGCGAGGCCGCGGCGTTGGCTATCCGGGCCCCGTCGAGGTGCACCTTCATGCCCAGGCCGTGCGCGTGCTCGCAGATGGCCCTGATCTCGTCCGGCGTGTAGACCGTGCCGAGCTCGGTGTTCTGGGTGATCGAGACGACCTGGGGCATCGCCCGGTGCTCGTCCTCGAAGCCCCAGGCCTCCTGGTCGATCAGCTCGGGGGTGAGCTTGCCGTCCGGCGTCGGGACGGCGAGGAGCTTCAGGCCCGCCATCCGCTCCGGCGCGCCGCCCTCGTCCACGTTGATGTGGGCGCTCTTGGCGCAGATCACCGAGCCCCACCGGTCGGTCATGGCCTGCAGGGCGGTGACGTTGGCGCCCGTGCCGTTGAAGACCGGGAAGGCCTGCGCGTACGGGCCGAAGTGGCTGCGGAAGACCTTCTGCAGGTGTTCGGTGTACTCGTCCTCGCCGTAGGCGACCTGGTGGCCGCCGTTGGCGAGCGCGACGGCCGCGAGGACCTCGGGGTGCACCCCCGCGTAGTTGTCGCTGGCGAAACCGCGGACCGCCGGGTCGTGGTGGCGCCGGGCGTCGGTCTTCCCGGTATCGGTTCTCACGGTTGCGGAGTGAGCCACAGACGCTGTCCGTTCACATCGATTGCGGGGCGGTCCCAGACGCCGGCGACGGCCTCGGCCAGCTCCTTGACGTCGGTGAAGCCCGCGAACTTCGCATTGGGACGCTCGGCGCGCATCGCGTCGTGCACCAGTGCCTTGATGACCAGGATCGCAGCCGCCGCACCGGGCCCGTCCTCGCCCCCCGCCTTGCGGAAGGAGTCCGCGAGGGCCAGCGTCCAGGCCTCCGCGGCCGCCTTGCCCGCGTTGTAGGCGGCGTTGTTGGCGACCGGCTTGTGCGCACCGGACTGGCTGATCAGGACGTAGCGGCCGCGGTCGCTGCGCAGCAGTCCGTCGTGGAAGGCGAGCGAGGTGTGCTGGACCGTGCGGATGAGGAGCTTCTCCAGGAAGGCCCAGTCCGTGAGGTCGACGTCGGTGAAGGTCTTGCTGCCGCGCCAGCCGCCGACGAGGTGGACCAGCCCGTCGACCCGGCCGAACTCCTTCTCGATCTGTTCGGCCCAGGCCCGTGTGGCCGCGAGGTCGAGCAGGTCCACGGTGTCGCCGGTGATGGTGGCACCGCCGTGGGCATAGCGCGCGGCGTCCACGGCCTCGGCGAGCCGCGCCGGATCGGCGTCGGACGCGATGACCACGGCGCCCGCCTCGGCGAGGCGCAGCAGGGTGGCGCGGCCGGCGGGGCCGCCGGCCCCGGCCACCGCCACGACCGCTCCGTGCAGGTTTCCGTTGCCGTCTGCGGAGCCGTTCATCTGTACAGCCTCCTGTGGGCGGTCGCTCACGCGGCGACTCGCTCGGCCTGCTCGGCGTTGCCGGCGGTGATGCCCTTCGCGGAGGCGATCACGCCCTTGAGCTTCTTGGCGAGGGCCTCATAGAACATGCTGAGCGGAAACTCGTCCGGAAGCACGTCGTCCACCAGTTTGCGCGGGGGCAGCGTCATGTCGAGGGCGTCGGGGCCCTTGGCCCACTTGGAGCCCGGGTGGGGAGCGAGGTAGGTCGAGACCAGCTCGTAGGCCTTGAACCAGTGCACCAGCTTCGGGCGGTCGATGCCGGCCCGGTAAAGGTCCTCGATCTCGGCACACAGCTGGTTGGTGACCTGCGGGGCGCGCATCCAGTCGATCTTCAGCTTGTTGTCCGTCCACCGCACGACGTCGTGCTTGTGGAGGTAGGCGAAGAGCAGCTGGCCGCCGAGGCCGTCGTAGTTGCGGTTGCGGTCGCCCGACACCGGGAAGCGGAACATCCGGTCGAACAGGACGGCGTACTGGACGTCGCGGCCGTGCTCGTTGCCCTCGGACTCCAGCTTCACGGCCTCCTTGAAGGCGGTGAGGTCGCAGCGCAGCTCCTCCAGTCCGTACATCCAGAACGGCTGGCGCTGCTTGATCATGAAGGGGTCGAATGGCAGGTCGCCGTGGCTGTGGGTGCGGTCGTGGACCATGTCCCACAGGACGAAGGCCTTCTCGCAGCGCTCCTGGTCCTGGACCATGGCGGCGATGTCCTCGGGCAGCTCGATGCCCAGGATGTCGACCGCGGCCTCGGTGACCTTGCGGTAACGGGCGGCCTCGCGGTCGCAGAAGATGCCGCCCCAGGTGAAGCGCTCGGGGGCCTCGCGCACGGCGATGGTCTCCGGGAAGAGCACGGCGGAGTGGGTGTCGTAGCCCGGGGTGAAGTCCTCGAAGGTGATGCCGAGGAAGAGCGGGTTGTCGTACCGGGTGCGCTCGAGCTCGGCGAGCCACTCGGGCCACACCATGCGCAGGACGACGGCTTCCAGATTGCGGTCCGGGTTGCCGTTCTGCGTGTACATGGGGAACACCACGAGGTGCTGGAGCCCGTCGGTGCGCTCGGCGGCCGGCTGGAAAGCCAGCAGCGAGTCGAGGAAGTCGGGCACCCGGAAGCCGTCGGCAGCCCACTTGCGCAGGTCCGCGACGAGCGCCCGGTGGTACGCCGCCGCGTGCGGGAGCAGCCCCGACAGCGCCTCGACGCCCTCGATCACGCGCTCGACCGCGGCCTCGGCCTCGGCCCGGGTGGGTGCCCCGGCGGCCTCGAAGTCGATGGAGCCGTCCTTGGCCTGCCAGGGGCGGATCTCCTCCACGGCGGCCTTGAGCGCGGGCCACGCGGGGTGGTCGACCACCCGCGCCCCGGCGGTTATCGCGGCACCGCCGACGCCCGGCACAAGAGTTTCCGTCATGTCACTTCCTCCACAGGAGAACCTCACGTCAAGGCAGGGTAAACGGCGCAGGCTCTCCCGTTCAAGAGGGATCTCCGGAAATTATCCGGCGCCACCCCCTGCTTCGCCGAAAGTCTTCCCGTCCGCCAAGGTGGAACTGATAGTTCCGCCGAGTGTGGCCATGGCGTCCCGGGCGGGCGGCAGCACGCCGGTCAGGGCCAGGAAGCCGTGGAACATCCCCGGTACTCGTCCGGGAGGGAGGGGACGGCGCACGCGCCGAGCCCGCGGTGGTAGGCCCGCCCCTGGTCCCGCAGCGGGTCGCACCCGGCCGCCACCAGGTGCGCGGGCCGCGCGCAGCGGGGAGGCCAGCGGATTCGCCCCGTTGCCGCCGGGTCCCCGGTACTGCTCCCAGAACCAGCGCGGGTGGGCGGGCCCGGGCGGCGGACGCCGAGGCCCCGGTGCTCAAGCACGGGCTGCTGCTGCGGGTCCGGCTCGGGCACCTCGCCGAGCCGCCCGGCGCGCGATGGCGGAGGGCCATCCGGAGCGCACCCGGGAGGAGCTCGCCGCCGTACGGGAGGCCACGGCCCGGGCGGACCGGGATCCGGAGTGGCCTTCCCCGCGCTCGCGCTGCGCTGGAGCGAACGGCAGCACCTGGCGGAACCGGAGCTCGGCGAAGCCCTGCTCCAGGACCTGGCCGGTCTGGCCGGCGCAGCCCGTCAAGCCGATGGGGACGCGCCCACCCCCGGGTGACGGCGACGGCCCCGCGACCGGCCTCGCGGGGGCTCACAACCCCGACGGGAAGCGGCCCGTGCCCCCGGGCGGGGCCTTGCACGGCCGGTCCCTTCGCACCGTCGGCGCACTAGCATGCGTGCTCATCGCGCGCGGCCGGTCGGGACACCGCGTCCGTGCGGGGAGCCGCCGTCGACGGAAGCGAGAGAACCTTGACTTTCCTCACCATCGGTCACCGCGGGGTCATGGGTGTCGAACCGGAGAACACCCTGCGGTCGTACCTCCGAGCGGAACGTTCCGGCATGGACGTCATCGCCGTGGACGTCCGGCTGAGCAAGGACGGCGCCCTCGTCGCCCTGCACGACCCCGAGGTGGACCGGACCACCGACGGCTCGGGGGCCGTCCGCGATCTGACCCTGGACGAACTGCGCGGACTGGACGCCGGTCAGGGCGAGCGGGTGCCGGTCCTGGAGGACGTGCTGGCAGCGGTCCGGACCCCGCTCCAGGTGACGGTGCGCGACCGGGCCGCCGCCGACGCCCTCGCGGAACTGCTGCTGCGCCGCGACCTGACCGCCCGGGTCGAGGTGGCCTCCGGTGACGACGCGCTGCTCGCGGAGGTGGCGCGGCGGGTGCCCGGCGTCCGGACGGTGCTGCACGCGGCCGCGCCCGCCGACGGGGCCGAGCACGTCGTGGGCCGGGCGGCGGCCGCGGGCGCGGCGGCGGTCACGTTGGACATCCGGCGGCTGAGCCTGGAGACCGTGCAGGCGGTGCACGCCGCCGGACTGCGGGTGACGGGCCGGTCCGTCAACACCCTGGACCTGCTGCGGCTGGCGCGGGCGCTCGAACTGGACGGCGCCCTCACCGACTTCCCCGAGATCCGCAGCACCGGCCGCTTCACCGCATAGGTGCGCCCGGCTACAGCGACTTGACCAGCAGCTCGAAGGCCAGGTCGTCCCGGAGCGGGACGCCGAAGCGCTCGTCACCGTAGGGGAAGGGGCTCAGCTCGCCGGTCCGCCGGTAACCGCGGCGCTCGTAGTAGGCGATGAGCTCCTCCCGTACGTTCACCACCGTCATCCGCATCTCCTTGGCGCCCCACGTGTCACGGGCGCGACGCTCGGCCTCGGCCAGGATCTCCTTGCCGAGGCCCGCGCCCTGGAGCCCGGGACGGACCGCGAACATCCCGAAGTACACGTGGTCACCCCGGTGTTCGAGGTGGCAGCAGGCGACGATCTCCTCCGCGCGCTCCACGACCACCAGCGTGCTGTCGGCCGCTTCGATGATCTGGCGGACCCCGCCCTCGTCGGTGCGCTGCCCTTCGAGGTAGTCGGCCTCCGTGGTCCAGCCGCCGCGGCTGGCGTCGCCCCGGTACGCCGACTCCACGAGGGCCACCAGCTCGCTCACGTCCGCCTCGACGGCACTGCGGAAGCTGAGGGCGGCGGGGTTGGCGGTCGACATCGTGACTCCGTTCTGCGCGGTGGCATGCGGCATGCCGGATGCGGCGGGGAGAGCCTATCCCGGCGCCGCGTGAAGGGGCGGCGAGAGGGGCATCCCTTCCCCTGACGCCGACGAACCGGGAGGTTCCGCCGTGCACGGTTCCGCCATGTCCCCTTCCGACCTCGCCTCCGCCTGGCTGCTCGTCGTGCTCTGCGCGGTGAGCGGGGCGTACTGCCTGCGCCAGGTCCGCAGATCGGGCGGCGCGGCGGCCGGGGAGGCCGTGATGGCGTTCGGCATGGCGCTGATGGCGGTGCCCCTCGGGGACCGGGACGGGTGGCAGGCGCTCCTGCTCGGCGCGGTGTTCTGCGCCGCCGCCCTGCACGGGGTGTGGCTGCTGCGCGGCGGGGCGCACCACGCCCACCACCTGGTGGGCTCGCTGGCCATGGCCTACATGGCGCTGAGGGCTGCGGCCGGACACGGGCACGGCGGCGGGCCGTCCCTGGTCACCGGCCTGCTGCTGCTCTACTTCGCCGGATACGTCCTGCTGGGCGGGGCCCGGCTGGTAGCGGCGGGCGGGGGCCCGCAGGGCGGCTATCCGGTCGCGTCGCCCGAGCTGTCCCGGGCCTGCCGACTGGCCATGGGGATGGGGATGTTGGCGATGCTGCTGATGATGTGAGGGCCGGGCGCACGTGTCCTGCGTCACCAATCCGCCGCGGCCGTACCCGCAGGTAGCCCCGCGCTCATAGGCTGGCGCCCATGATGGTCCCCGCCGCACTCCTGCTGCTCGGCGCCCTGACCGCGCTCCTCGCGCCCCGGCTGCTCGCCCGTGCCCGCTGGCCCGAACGCGAACCGGTCGTGGCCCTGTGGGTGTGGCAGTGCGTGGTCGGCGCGGTGCTCCTGTGCTTCGGGCTGTCGATGCTGCTGAGCGCGGCCGCGGCCTGGCAGGCGGTGCGCGGCCGGCTCTTCGCGGCCGCCCCGCACGGGGTCGTCGACGCCTACGCCCTGGGCGCTTCGGGCGGCCCCTGGGCGGCCGGTACCGCGCTCGTCCTCGCGGGCGGGGCGCTGTGGACCGCGGCGATGCTGGCCCGCGAGGTGCTCGGGGCGCGGGCCAGGCGCCGGGCGCAGGGCAGCGAACTGCTGGTGCGGGCCCCGCTGCTGCCCGGGGAGGACCCGACGGGCGCGCGGCTCGTCGTCCTGGAGGGCCCGCGGCCGGATGCCTGGTGGCTGGCGGGGGCGGCCCCGCAGCTGGTGGTCACGACGGCGGCGCTGGGCCGGCTGAAGGGGAGCCAGCTCGACGCCGTGCTGGCCCACGAGCAGGGGCACGCGGCGGCCCGGCACGACTGGCTGCTGCACTGCTCGCGGGCTCTGGCCGGGGGCTTCCCGCAGGTGCCGGTCTTCGCGGCCTTCGAGGCGCAGATGCACCGCCTGGTCGAATTGGCCGCCGACGACGTGGCCTCGCGGCGGTACGGGCGGCTCACGATCGCACTGGCCCTGGTCGGGCTGAACGAGGACCGCGGGGTGTTCGGCCCCTCCGCGGCCCCGCAGGCGCACGTCCAGGAGCGGGTCGCCCGGCTGCTGTCGGCCGCGCCGCGGCTCTCGGCGCTGCGCAGGCTCCGGCTGACGGCGCTGGCCGCGCTGGTCCCGGCGGTACCGCTGCTGGTGGCGTTCGGGCCCGGACTGAGCGCCCTGGGATAGGCGCTGCCCTCCACGTGGAGCCTGGCCCGCGACCCTTCGACGACAGGACCCGGCGCTCCGCGCGGCTCCGGGCTCCTGACCCGGGCGGTGCGAGGATCGTCCGTATGCGCAGTGATCAGCGGGACGGCCGGCGGGGTGGTGGCCTGCGGGGGGCGGGTGTCGCGTGTGCGTTGCTCGCGGCCGTGCTGACGGCGCTGGTCGCGGCGCGGTGGCGGCCGCTCCCCTCGTACGAGGGCCGGCTGCTCCGGGACCTGCACCTGCACGCCGTCGCCCAGCCGGGGGTCACCCGGGCGATGCGGATCCTCACCGACTGGGTGTGGGATCCCTGGACCATGCGGATCCTGGCCGTCGTCGCGTGCGTGCTGCTCTGGTGGCGCGGTCGGCGGGAGGGGGCGGTACGGGTGGCGGTGGCGGTGCTCGTGGCCAGTGCGGTGCAGCAGGGCCTGAAGGCGCTGCTGGGGCGGGAGCGTCCGCAGTGGCCCGATCCGGTGGACCGGGCCGACTTCGCGGCCTACCCCTCGGGCCACGCGATGACGGCGACGGTGGTGTGCGGAGTGCTGCTGTGGCTGCTCCCCCGCGGGGCCCCTCGGTGGGCGCGGCTCGCGGCGTGGGCCGCGGCCGCGGTCTCGGTGTTCGGGGTGGGGTTCACCCGGCTGTACCTCGGGGTGCACTGGCCGTCGGACGTGGTGGGCGGATGGCTGCTGGGCGTGGCCGTGGTGGCACTCGCCGCGGCCCTGCCGGCCCGCCCCGGGAGGTGTGCCTGCCCTGGGCGATCCCCCGTGTCACCCAGAGCAGGCGGTCCCGCGCGCTGAGTATATTGGCTCAGAGCCAGTCAACGCAGGAGTAAGCATGGTCCCGCGCAGCGCATCGGTCAATGAAGAATTGCGCAGACGTTCCCGGGAGCGGCTGCTCCAGGCGACGGTCGAGCTCGTCGCCGAGCGCGGTTACGAGGCCACGACCCTCGGCGACATAGCCGACCGGGCGGGCGCGGCACGCGGCCTGGTCTCGTACTACTTCCCGGGCAAGCGGCACCTGCTGCAGTCGGCGGTGCACCGGCTGATGCACCTCACCCTGGACGCGGCACTGGAACGCGAGCCGCGCAGCGAGGACGGGCGGGAGCGGCTGGCGCGCGCCATCGACGCGATCCTCGGGCTGGCCCGGGAGCAGCCGCTGCTGATGCGGACGCACATGGCGGGCATCCTCACGGCCGAGGGTTTCGTCCGGTGCCCGGAGCAGCAGCGCCTCGCGGAGCTGCTCCGGGACACCCTCGCCCGGTACGGCTCGTCCGACGTGGACGCGGACTACCCCCTGCTGCGGGCGCTGCTGATGGGCGCCGTGGTGGCGGTCCTGCTGCCCGGTGCGCCCATGCCGCCGGCCCTGCTGCGGGCGGAGCTGTTCGCCCGCTACGGACTGGACTGGGAGCTCGGTGTTCCGCCGGACGGCGAACCGCCCGGCGGAACGTCTCCCTGAGGTCGCCGGAGGCCCTGGCGGCCGGGACCCCGGCCGCCAGGGCCCCGGCGCGGGTCAGTTGTACTCGGGCTGCGTCTGGACGTTGAGCCGGTCCATGCGCACCCGCGCGGCGCTGTCGGTGCGCCGGTCGTCGAGCCGCAGCACGTCGAAGCCCTTGGCGATGTCGTTCGAGTAGATGTGGCCGTTGTAGTAGTAGGCCGACCAGGAGCCGCCGAGGCCGAGCGCGTCGGTGGTCAGCGGGCCGCGCTCGAAGTAGCCGATCTCCTTGGGCTGTGCGGAGTCGGTGAACTCCCACACCGAGACACCGCCCTGGTACCAGGCCTGCACCATGATGTCGCGGCCGCCGCCGACCGGGATCAGCGAGCCGTTGTGCGCCACGCAGTTCTCGGTGTCGGCCTGGTGGCGCGGGATCTTGAAGTAGCTGCGGAAGGCGAGCTTGCGCTGGTCGCCGCGGCCGGTGATGTCGTAGATCCCGTCGGCGCCCCGGTCGGGGCCGGTGGCCGCGTTGCAGGTGGCGCCGCCACCGCCGCCGAGCTCGTCGGTGAACACCACCTTGTCCGCCCGCTCGTTGAAGGTCGCCGAGTGCCAGAACGCGAAGTTCACGTTGTCCTGCACACGGTCGATGACCCTCGGCTGCTCGGGCCGGCTGATGTCGAAGAGGATGCCGTCGCCCATGCAGGCGCCGGCGGCCAGGTTCTTCGAGGGCAGCACGGTGATGTCGTGGCAGCCGGTGGTCTTGGAGACGCCCGGGTTGGTGGGCCCGCCCGGGTTGCCGCCGTCGGGGAACAGGATCGGGAAGGCGACGACCGCGGCCCGGGTCGGCGCCTTCTTCGGGACCTTCACCACGGAGATGCCGTCGTGCGGCGGCTTGCAGTCGGGGAACGCCTCGTTCGGGGAGTAGGAGGCGACGTACAGGTAGATGTCGCGGCCGTCCGGCACCAGCGTGTGGGTGTGCGAACCGCAGTTGGTCTCGACGGACTTGATGTACTTGGGGTTCTTCTTGTCCTTGATGTCGAAGATCTTGATGCCCTCCCAGGAGGACTTCTCCGTGGCGGGCTGGGAGACGCTGCTGCAGGAGTCGTCGCTGCGCGAGGAGTCGGTGGAGAGGAAGAGCAGGTCCCCGTGGACGGAGATGTCGTTCTGCCCGCCGGGGCACAGCACCTGGCTGACGGTCTTGGGCGCCCGCGGGTTGCCCAGGTCGTAGATCGTGAATCCGTTGTAGTTGCCCGCGTAGGCGTACCCGCCCTGGAAGGCCAGGTCGGTGCTGATCGCCGCGCTCTCGGCGAGCGGGACGTTCGCCAGGTGCTTGATGTTCTTGCTGTGCACGATCTCGTCCTGGCCGGGGATCTCGCCGGGGGCGATCTCCCGGCCCTCGGCGAGGCCCGCGTCCTGCCGGCTGCCGCCGCCCGGCACCAGGTCGCCCGGGTCGGGGGTGGCGGCCGCCGGCCCGGCGGTCAGGAGCGTGGCGAGGAGCCCGGCCGCCGCGACGGCCGCCCCCACCCTCGCTGTGCGCACTCTTCGGCTGTGGAACGAGCTCACTGTGCCCTCCCAAAGGAGTCCGGTCGGTTCCGCTCGATGGGGGAACGGAACCCGGACGACGGCAGTATCTTCCTTTCCATGGACATGGCAAAAGACCCCCTGCGGCGCCGGTCCCCCGGAAGGCGCCGGGTCCGGTTCCGCGCACCTGCCGTGGCCGCCGGGCTCCTGCTGGCGCTCACCGGCTGCCAGGACGACGGCGGATCCGGCGCGGCGGCGGCCGGGGACGGCCGGGCCGTGGTCGTCGCCCCGGGCAAGCCGGGCGAGGAGGCGCGCACCCTCAACCCCGAGCAGGCCGCCCGGGAGAAGCCCGACGACAGCCCCAACGCCGCCGACCACGCCTACGTGCGCGGCATGATCGAGCACCACCGGCAGGCGCTGACGATGAGCGCGCTGGCCCCCGGACGGGCCTCGGCGGACGGGGTCACCCGTCTGGCGGAGCGGATCGCGGCCGCCCAGCAGCCCGAGATCGGGGCGATGGAACGGTGGCTGGCCCTCCACCCCGCGCCCCCGGCGGGCACCGGAGGCCACGACCACGCAGCGATGCCCGGCATGGCGACGGAGCAGCAGCTGCGGGAGCTCGCCGCGGCCACCGGCCCCGACTTCGACCGGCTGTTCCTGCGGTTGATGACCGCGCACCACGAGGGCGCGCTGAAGATGGCGGGCGAGGCGCTGGCCGGCGGCAACAACGTCGCCGTGGAGGAGATGGCCACCGAGGTGGTGGCCACGCAGAGCGCCGAGGTCCACCGGATGCGCGCGATGGGCTGACGGCCGCAGCGCCCGGTGTCATGCTGAAACCACCTGCGGGAGGAGCTCGGCCGTGCTTCGTGTCGCCGTCGTCGGATCGGGCCCCAGTGGGGTCTACGCCGCCCAGACCCTGGTGCAGCAGCGCGAGGTGCCGGGGGTGCTGGTCGACGTACTGGACCGGCTGCCGGCGCCGTACGGGCTCGTGCGGTACGGGGTCGCACCCGACCACGAGAAGATCAAGTCCCTGCAGGGCAACCTGCGCGGCGTGCTGGAGGACGAGCGGATCCGCTTCCTCGGGAACGTCGAGGTCGGCGGGGACCTGCTGCCCGCCCGGCGGCTGCTGGAGCTCTACCACGCGGTGGTGTACTGCGTCGGTGCGGCGCGGGACCGGATGCTGGGGATTCCCGGCGAGGAGCTCGCCGGTGTGCACTCCGCGACGGCCTTCGTGTCCTGGTACAGCGGACATCCCGACGCCGCCGCCGAGACCTTCGGTCTGACCGGGGTGGATGCGGCGGTCGTGGTCGGCGCGGGCAACGTGGCGGTGGACGTCACCCGGATCCTGGCCCGCGGCGAGGCGGAGCTCGCGCCGACGGACATGCCGCAGCGGGCGCTCGGCGCGCTCGCCGAGAGCGGGGTGCGGCGGGTGGCGATGGTGGCCCGGCGCGGACCCTCGCAGGGCAAGTTCACCACCAAGGAGCTGCGGGAGCTGGGCACGCTGCCCGGCGTGGAGGTCCTGGTGGACCCCGCGGAGGCGGCCCTGGACCCGGTGTACGGCGATCCGGCCGCGGCCGCGGCGCTGCCCGCGGTGGCCCGGCGCAACCTCGAGGTGCTGCGCGGCTGGGCCGAGCAGGCTCCGGGCGGGGCGGAACGCCGCATCGACCTGCGGTTCTACCTGCGCCCGGTGGAGATCCTGGGCGGGCCCGACGGCCGGGTGCGCGGCGTGCGCTTCGAGCGGACGGCCCCCGACGGGCGCGGTGGGGTGAGCGGGACAGGGACGTTCGAGGACGTGGAGGCGCAGCTGGTGCTGCGCTCGGTGGGCTACCGGGGCGTCCCGCTGGAGGGCCTGCCGTTCGACGCGGCGAAGGGCACGGTCCCGCACGCGGCGGGCCGGGTCCTGCGCGCGGGCCGCGCCTCGGTCGGGGAGTACGTGGCGGGGTGGATCAAGCGCGGTCCTACCGGGGTGATCGGGACGAACCGGCCCTGCGCCAAGGAGACCGCCTCCTCGCTGCTCCAGGACGCAGGCGTACTGGCCCGCCGGGAACTGCCCGGTGACCCCCTGGACGCGCTGCGCGCGGCGGGCCTGCGGCCCGTGGAGTGGCCGGGCTGGCTCGCCGTGGAGGCCGCCGAGTCGGAGCTGGGACGCTCGCTCGGCAGGCGGTCGGTGAAGATCCCCGACTGGGAGGGGCTGCGGGAGGCGGCCGGCCTCGCTTAGGCGGTCCTGGTCGGCCGGTCGGGCTCGCCGGTCAGGGGGTCGCGAGCGGGGTGCCGAGTCGGGCCTCCTCGGCGGCGGCGGCCTTCAGGACGCTGTCGAGGAGACCCGGGAACAGCTCTTCCAGCTCCGCCCGGCGCAGGGCGTTCAGCTTGGTGGTCCCGCGGTAGGTCTGCCGTACGATCCCGCTCTCGCGCAGGACGCGGAAGTGGTGGGTGGTCGTGGACTTGGTGACCGGCAGGTCGAAGGAGGAGCAGGCCAGCGCGGAGCCCGAGCCGGCCAGGTCCCGGACGATGGAGAGCCGGACGGGGTCGGAGAGCGCGTGCAGCACGTCCTCCAGCCGGATCCCGGCCGCCTCGGGGTGGGCGAGGGAGCGGGCCGCGTCACGTTCCGTCATGTCCCTGCTCCGCTCGCTCGCTCGCCGTGGTCCTGGCCTCATCGTACGAGAGCCGTCGTAGGAGCCGGGCCGGTTCGGGCGGCTCGCGCTCCGGCCTCCCGCTCTCTGCGTGCCTGCTCCTGCGTGCCTGCTCCTGCGCGCCTGCCGTGTCACCAGGACCGGTGGTAGGGGGCCGGCGTACGGATCTCCGCGCCGAGTTCGGCGGCCGCACGGCGGGCCCAGTAGGGGTCGCGCAGCAGCTCGCGGCCCAGCAGGACCGCGTCGGCCTCGCCGTTGGCCAGGATCTTCTCGGCCTGCTCCGGTTCGGTGATCAGGCCGACGGCCGCCGTCGGCATGCTCGTCTCCTGACGGATCCGCGCCGCGAAGGGCACCTGGTAGCCGGGGCCGACCGGAATGGTCGCGCCCGGCGCGAGCCCGCCGGTGGAGACGTCGAGCAGGTCCACCCCGTGCTCGTGGAGCAGCGCCGCCAGGCGTACGGTCTCCTCTGCCGTCCAGCCGTCCGCCTCCAGCCAGTCGGTGGCGGAGATCCGGAAGAACAGCGGCAGCTCCTCGGGCCAGACCTCCCGTACGGCGTCGACGACTTCGAGGGCGAGGCGGGTGCGGTGGGCGAAGGAGCCGCCGTAGGCGTCGGTGCGCCTGTTGCTGTGCGGCGAGAGGAACTGGCCTATCAGGTAGCCGTGGGCGCCGTGGATCTCCAGGACCTCATAGCCCGCCGCGAGCGCGCGCTCGGCCGCGGCCGCGAACTGCCGGACGATCTCGCGGATCTCCTCGACCGTCAGCTCGTGCGGCACCGGATGGGTGTCGGAGAACGGCACGGCGCTCGGCGCGACCGTCTGCCAGCCGTGCTCCTCGGGGCCGACGGGGCCGCCGCCCTTCCAGGTGCGGTCGGTGGATCCCTTGCGTCCGGCATGGGCGATCTGGATGCCGGGGACGGTGCCCTGCGCCTTGAGGAAGCCGGTGATCCGGCGCAGCGCCGCCACCTGGGTGTCGTTCCAGATGCCGAGGTCGTAGGGCGAGATCCGCCCCTCCGGGGAGACGGCGGTGGCCTCCTGGATGATCAGACCGGTGCCGCCTGCGGCCCGGGCGGCGTAGTGGGCGAAGTGCCAGTCGTGCGCCACGCCCTCGTCCGGGCCGGCCGGTTCGGCGCTGTACTGGCACATCGGGGCCATCCACACGCGGTTCGGGGCGGTGATGGAGCGGAGGGTGTAGGGCGCGAACAGAGCTGCGAAGGCAGCGGGGGCAGCACTCATCGGGGCTCTCCAGACGTCACCGGCGCGCCGGGGATCGGCGGCTAAGTACGAGATTCACCGTACTACGAAATCCTTCGTACTACGAGACCTCTCGTACAAGTGCGTCGAGTTCGGCGCGCAGCGCCGCCGCCAGGGCGGGCAGATCCGGGACGGCCGCGGCGTCGGCGACCAGGCCGTAGTGGGCGGCCCCCTTGTACGTGGAGACCGCGACCGCCAGGGACTGGCCGTGGGCCAGCGGGGCGAGCGGATAGATCTCGCGGACGGGGCTGCCGCCGAGACGGAAGGTCAGGCCGGGCAGCGGGACGCTGGTGACCAGGATGTCGAAGAGCATCCGGGCCGCCTGGGCGACGAGCGGGCCGCCGAGCCGGTGGCCGAGCGGGTGGACGTGGTCGGCGAGCAGGGCGACGGCCCCCGCGCCGCGGGCCGGTCCGGCCTCCTTGTTGCGGTCCATCGCCGCCCGGACGCGGTCCAGGCGCAGCAGCGGATCGCGCTCGGCGAGCGGAAGCCGCAGCAGGTATCCGGAGAGCCGGTTGGCGCCGCCCGACCCCGGCCGGCCCCGGCGGGACACGGGGATCAGGGCCCGGGGGCCCGGGCCGCTGGGCGCGGGGTCGCCCCGGCCCTCCAACCAGCGCCGCAGGCCGCCGGCGACCACGGAGATCAGTACGTCGTTGACGGTGCCGCCGGCGGCCTTGCGGACGAGCCCGACCTCGTCGAGGTCCAGCGCGAGGCCGGCGGCCACCCGGGTCGCCGGGCCGGAGGCTCCCGAGGTGAGCACGCGCGGGACCCCGGCGGGCAGCCCGGCACGGACCACGGCGGCGCCGATCTCCAGGGCCTGGCCGACCTCCTGGACCCGGGCCGTGACGACTCCGCGCAGCCGCCGCAGGGCGGAGCCGGGCCGCCGGTCGGGACCGGGCCGCCGCTCGGGCCCGGACCGTGCGGAGGCGCGCAGCTCCGGACCTTCGTCGAAGAGCGCCGCGACCAGCGCGAGGGCGCCCAGGCCGTCGGCGAGGGCGTGGTGGAACTTGAACAGCACCGCGAAGGAGTCCGGGTCGGGGCCGGCCAGCACGTGCGCCTCCCACGGAGGCAGTTCCCGGTCCAGGGGACGGGCCATCAGCGGGCCGGCGGCCGCGTGCGCCCCTTCCTCCCCCGTGCGGACGAGGAACACGTGTCGCGCCGGATCGAAACCGGGGTCGGGGGACCAGGCGGCGGCCCCGACCGGCAGCAGGACGTCCCGGATCCGACGGCGCAGGCCGGGCACCGCGGCGCAGCGGGCGGTGAGCAGTTCGGCGGCGTGCTCGGCGGCGCGGGGTCCGCGGCCGGGGGCCTCGAAGACGGCGAGGGCACCGAGGTGCATGGGGTGGGCGGCGGATTCGATCCGCCAGAAGGCGAGGTCGAGCGGGGACAGGGGCTCGGTTGCCACGTACGTCCTCTCGCATGCGGTGACGAGACCTGAAGTCAACCCATTCCGGACACCGAGATGCAAGGAGCAACCATCTCGCGATCGTAAATGAGTCGTAAATGATCGCTCTCGACCAGGGTCTCGAAACGCCGCGCCGTCCACCGGGCCACTGTCAGCGGGCGGGTGCAGACTGGCCGAAAAGCTCGGAAAAAGCATGGACGACGAAGTCCGGAGGTACCGGCCATGGCCGACGTACTGCTGCTCGTGGGCACCCGCAAGGGGCTCTTCATCGGCCGCCGCCGGGGCACGGCGCCCTGGGAGTTCGACGGCCCCCACTTCAACGCCCAGGCCGTGTACGCCGTCGCCGTCGACCGGCGGGGGCCGGCGCCCCGGTTGCTCGTCGGCGGGGACAGTGCGCACTGGGGACCGTCCGTCTTCACCTCCGACGACCTCGGGGCCACGTGGCAGGAGCCCGCGGCCGCCGCGGTGAGGTTCCCCCGGGACACCGGCGCCTCACTGGAGCGGGTCTGGCAGCTCCACCCCGCCGGACCGGAGGCCCCGGACGTGGTCTACGCGGGCACCGAGCCCGCGGCCCTGTTCCGCTCGGTGGACCGCGGTGAGTCCTTCGAGCTGGTCCGCCCGCTGTGGGAGCACCCGAGCCGGGGCAGCTGGCAGCCGGGCGGCGGCGGCGAGGGCCTGCACACGGTGATCACCGACCCGCGCGACCGGAACGCGGTGACCGTGGCCGTTTCCACCGCCGGCGTGTTCCGCACGCAGGACGGCGGGGCCAGCTGGGAGCCCTCCAACGACGGGGTCTCCGCGGTGTTCCTGCCCGATCCGCACCCCGAGTTCGGGCAGTGCGTCCACAAGATCGCCCAGGACGCCGGGAACACGGACCGGCTGTACCTGCAGAACCACTGGGGCGTCTACCGCAGCGACGACGCGGGCAAGCGGTGGACCGACATCGGCGCCGGGCTGCCCTCCGACTTCGGCTTCGCGGTGGCCGCGCACCCGCACCGCGGTGACACCGCCTACGTGTTCCCCCTCAACGCGGACTCCGACCGGGTACCGGCCGGGCACCGCTGCCGGGTCTTCCGCACCCGTGACGCGGGCGCCACCTGGGAGCCGCTCACGAAGGGCCTGCCGGAGGGGGACCACTACGGCACGGTGCTGCGCGACGCCCTGTGCACGGACGACGCCGACCCGGCGGGGATCTACTTCGGCAACCGCAACGGCGAGCTGTACGCCGGCCAGGACGACGGCGACGACTGGCGGCTGCTGGCCGAGCACCTGCCCGACATCCTCTGCGTGCGGGCGGCGACGATCGGCCAGTAGAGTGATCCACCGTGGCAGCACGACCGTTGAACGAGATCGTCGAGCCGGGCTGGGCCCGGGCTCTGGAGCCGGTGGCGGGGCAGATCGCCGCGATGGGCGACTTCCTGCGCGCCGAGATCGCGGCGGGCCGGACGTACGTCCCGGCCGGGGCCCACGTCCTGCGCGCCTTCCAGCAGCCCTTCGACGAGGTGAAGGTGCTGATCGTGGGCCAGGACCCTTACCCCACGCCCGGGCACGCCGTGGGACTGTCCTTCTCGGTCGCGCCCGAGGTGCGGCCGGTGCCGCCGAGCCTCGACAACATCTTCCTGGAGCTGCACCGGGACCTCGGCACCGGCCGCCCGGCGAACGGCGACCTCACCCCGTGGACCCGGCAGGGCGTGCTGCTGCTCAACCGCTCGCTGACCACCGCCCCCCGCCGCTCCAACGCGCACCAGGGCAAGGGCTGGGAGGCCGTCACCGATCAGGCCATCCGGGCGCTCGCGGCGCGCGGCAAGCCGCTGGTGTCCATCCTGTGGGGCCGGGCGGCCCGCAATCTGCGGCCGCTCCTCGGCGAGCTGCCGGTGGTGGAGTCCTCCCACCCCTCCCCCAAGTCGGCCGATTTCGGGTTCTTCGGCTCCAGGCCGTTCAGCCGGACGAACCGGCTGCTCGAGGAGCAGGGCTCACAGCCCGTGGACTGGCGCTTGCCGTCCGTCAGTTGATCCTGTCGCCCCTTCACCGGATAAATACGGACAGATGCCGCCGGAGAAGGCCCTGCCCGAACACTCCGGTCCGATAAGCCAGTAGCATGCGGCGCCATGAGCTCCCCCACTGGGCCCGCACATGGCCTGCCCGTACGAATGCCGCGACCCCGCCAGACCGGACGGCACCGCCGGCCCGAGCCCGCGGTGGCGCCCGAGGGCGCGCCCGCGCTGGTGCTCGCCGTGCCCGGGGTCCCTTCGGCCGCCTCGCGCGGGCTGGCGGAAGAGATCATCAGCATCGGCCGTTCCGAGCTGCCGGGCCTCGATGCCCGCATCGGCTTCCTCGACGGTGACGACGCCTCCGAGTTCCCGTCCCTGTCCGGTGTGCTGACCGCCGTCGCGGCCGAGCGTGCCGCGCGCGCGGAGTTCGCCCGCGCCGCCGGCCACGAGGTTCCCGCGCCCACCGGCCCGGACGCCGTGGTGGTCCCGCTGCTGGTCGGCCCCGACGGCGGCCTGCTCCGCCGGGTCCGCCAGGCACTCATGGACTCCTCGGCCGCGGCCGAGCTGGCCGACGTGCTCGGCCCGCACCCGCTGCTCGCCGAAGGTCTGCACGTGCGCCTGTCCGAGGCCGGCCTCGCGCGCGCCGACCGCGCCCGGCTGTTCACCGTGACCACCGCCGCCGACGGCATCGTGCTGGCCACGACCGGTGGCGAGGAGGCCGTGCAGGCCGCCGGGATCACCGGGATGCTGCTCGCCGCCCGGCTCGCCGTGCCGGTCAAGGCGGCCGCGCTCGACCAGGAGGGCTCGGTGGCCGCCATCGCCGAGCAGCTGCGCCGTGAGGGCTCGACCCAGCTCGCGCTCGCCCCGTACCTGATCGGCCCGGAGGCCGCCGACGGGCTGCTGGACACCGCCTGCAAGGAGGCGGACTGCGCCGCCTCCGAGGTGCTGGGCGCCTACGGCGCACTCGGCAAGCTCGCCGTCGCCCAGTACTCCGCGGCCCTCGGCCTCCCCCAGGGCGCGACGGCCCACTGACCCGCCCGCGCGGGTTCACGTGCGCCGGCGCGGGCCGAGGCGCGCCAGCGCACCGGCGGCGCGCCTCGGCGCCCGACGAAGCGAAGGGCCCCCGCCGGTCGGCGGGGGCCCTTCGCGTTCGCCCGTGTCAGCCGAAGACCACGCACGTGGCGGCGGGCACGGCCACCGAGCCGGCTCGGCGTGGTTGCCCGGTGGCGGGGTCGAGGTCGAACCAGGTGACGTCCCCCGAGCGCTCGTTGGCCGCGTACAGGCGGCGGCCCGCCGGGTCGGCGGTGAGATCGCGGGGCCAGCTGCCACCGCAGCCCACGACGCCGGTGAGCTGCGGCTTCTCCGCGCCCGCAGCCAGGGAGAGCGTCACGATGGTGTCCGCCCCGCGGACCGCCGCCCAGACGAACCGCCCGTCGGGCGAGGCGACGATCGCCGAGGGGTAGGCCCGTGCGGCCCCTGGAGGCCCCTCCGGGGCGATGGGAACCTCGGCGACCGGCTCCAGTTGCCCGACGGCCGCGTTCCACCGGCAGACGGTCAATTGGGGCTCCAGCTCGTGCAGGACGTAGGCGACCGCGCCGCCTGGGTGGAACGCGAGGTGCCGGGGCCCCGTCCCGGCCCGCAGGGTGGTCTCGGCGTGCGTCCGCAGTCCGCCCGTGGCGGGGTCCGGCGCGCAGACCCGGACCGAGTCGGTGCCGAGGTCCACGCTGAGCACCCAGCGGCCGCTCGGGTCGGGCAGCACGTGGTGGGCGTGCGGCCGCTCCTGCCGCTCGGGGTCGGGCCCGGATCCCTCGTGCGCGAGGACGGACGCCGGACCGCCCGGCCTGCCGTCGGCGGCGAGCGGGAGGCTGCTGACGCCGCCGGAGGTGTAGTTGGCGGTGAGCAGCCGGCCCCCGGCCACGCTGAGGTGGGTGGGCCCGGAGCCCCCGACGGGCACGGGAGGACCGAGCGGGTCGAGACCCTCGGCGGTGCGCGTGAAGGCGGCCACCGCTCCGTCGCCGGTCTCGCTCACCGCGTAGAGCACACCCGTGCCGGGGGCGATCACGAGGTACGAGGGGTCGGCGACGGCGGCGGTGGCCGCCAGCGGGGTCAGCGCCCCGGTGTCCGGATCCACGGCCGCGACGGTGACGCCGCGGCCGCCCCCCGAGGTGAACGAGCCGATGTAGGCCCGGTGTTCGCCGCCCTGGTCCGTGCTCTGCGCGCCGTCCACCGGCTGCCCCTCTCCGCCGTCCCGGATCCGTCAGGAGCCGACGGTAACAGAAGGTCTATACCAAATCCCGCCCTTGGGCGCGGTCCCTGGCGCCCGGGTGGTGGACGTAGGCGGTACTGCTCGGCCGGTCCTCGTAGGTCCGGTGGAAGACCGGGGTCGCCGAGCCGGAGATCGGCGGCACGATCCAGGACCAGTCCGCCCCCACGTCGCGGCCCTTGCGCTCCTCCCGTTCCAGGTGGGACAGGAAGCGCCGGGACTCGGTGTGGTGGTCGGCGATGGTGACGCCCGCGCGGTCGAAGGAGTGCAGGACGGCGCGGTTGAGCTCGACGAGGGCGCGGTCCTTCCACAGCGAGCGGTCGCTGGAGGTGTCCAGGCCCAGCCGGCGGGCCACGGCGGGCAGCAGGTTGTACCGGTCGGTGTCGGCGAGGTTGCGGGCGCCGATCTCGGTGCCCATGTACCAGCCGTTGAACGGCGCGGCGGGGTAGTGGATGCCGCCGATCTCCAGGCACATGTTGGAGATGGCGGGCACGGCGTGCCAGCGCAGGCCCCAGGAGGCCCAGCCTTCGTCGTCGGGGTGCCCGATCGGGACCTCCAGGACGGCGTCCGCCGGGGTGTCGAACCAGCGGGGCTTGTCGTCGACGCCCTGGACCACGAGCGGCAGGAGGTCGAAGGGGGTTCCGGCGCCACCCGGCCAGCCGAGCCGGAGCAGGGCCTCGGTCAGCGGCGCGTTGCGGGCGTCGCCGACGGTGACGGAGTGGTGGTCGCCGTAGCCCGCGTACCGGACGAGCTGTTCGCTCCAGATCAGCGGCCCGGGGCGGCCGGGTGCGTCCGGGGCGAAGACGGTGATGGTGGGGCGGATCCGGCCCCCGTTGGTCGCCTCGCGCAGGTGCTCGAAGCATTCGGCGGCGATGTCCTCGCCGACCGTCGTCCCGCGCCGGTCACGGACCCGCAGGGAGTTCCAGTAGAGCCTGCCTATGCAACGGTTGCTGTTGCGCCAGGCGACGCGGGCCCCGTGCACCAGTTCCTCGGGCGTGTGCCGGTAGGTACCGGTCTCCGCCAGTTCCGCGCGTACGGCGGCGAGCCGGTTGCCCGGATCCCCGGCGTCCGGGTTCTCCCGGTGGAAGAGTCGGATGAACTCCTCGGCCGCTTCCCACACCTGAGCGATGCCGGAGCGCTGCTGAAGTATTTCCATTCCGGGCCGGTACCCCCTGTCCCCACAGATCCACCCTGTGCATGCCGGATGCATGTGTGCAGTGAACCATGACACGTTGTACATGCCGCAGGTCAGCGTCGCGGGCAACACCCGTTCGAAACACCCCTCCGAGTGATCTTCGCGTGATGGCCCGCCGGCGGGGATCGAAGAGGCGTACGATCCGCCGCACTCACGGGAGTTGGGCCCTCGCGGCAGCCCTCCGGGGCGGTGCGCTCGGACGCGCCGCTGCGTTCAGACGTGCCGACGCGATCAGGCGTGGCGGCGCCGGCAGGGACGGCTCATGAAGAGCGCCTGCTCGCCCGAGGCGGGCGTGCCGCCGTACAGGGTGGTGTCGAGGCCGCAGAGGGTGAAGCCCATCCGCCGGTAGGCGTGGACGGCCGGGGCGTTGACGGAACTCACCTCCAACCACAGGTGGTCGGCGCCCCGTTCGCGGGCGAAGTCCGCCGCGCACTCCATCAGCGCGCGGCCGATGCCGCGACCCCGGTGGTCCGGCCCGACCTCGATGTCCTCGATGGTCAGCCGCCGGTTCCACGTCGCGTACCCCACGGCGGCGAATCCGCACACCCGGCCGCCGTCGAGGGCGACATACGTCCGCGCGTCCCCGCCGGCGCCCGCGATGCCGCCGGACCCCTGTTCGTCGTGCTCCTCGGGCGGGAACTCCTTGAACAGGGGCGGGTCCACGGGGACCTCGCGGAGCAGGAACCCCAGGGCGGCGCCGTCGGCGGGGACCACCTCGAAGACGGTGTCGGTGGTGAAGGAGCCGTCGACGGCCTCGATGGCCCCGGCGTCCTCGGGGCGGGCGAGGCGGCAGACGATGCCGTCGGCGGAGCCGTGTGCGGTGGTCATGGGGTCCACGGTACGCAAAAAATCCCCCGGCGGAATTCGCTGCCGAGGGAGGAGAGAGCGTATATTCAATAATTCATGACTTCACTGGGATGCGGAGTCATGGGAAAGCTTTCGTGGACACTGTATCGCGGCAGGAGTGCAATTGTCAACCGAGGAATTCCGGAAAGAGCAGCAATTCGTCACCGATCTCTATGCGCGCCTCGACCACCTGCGTGACCAGGCCGAACGCGCGGTCGAGGGGGCACTGCGCGAGGTCGGTAACGGCGCTCAGGCACGTCTGGAGCGCGATGTCCTGGTCGCCGAGCAGTCCGGGCTGCTTTCCGCACTGAATGCGGGAGAGAACGGCCTGTGTTTCGGCCGTCTGGAGTTCTCCGACGGCCGTGACCACCACATCGGCCGCATCGGAATCCGCGCGGACGACACGGAGCGCACGCCGCTGGTCCTGGACTGGCGGGCGGAGGTGGCCAGGCCCTTCTACCTCGCCACCGGCCACACCCCCATGGGCCTGCGCCGCCGCCGGCACATCAGCAGCCGCGGCCGCGTGGTCACCGCCCTGCACGACGAGATCCTGGACTTGACCGACGCCGAGCGCACCGGTCACGAGGGCGCCGACGCGGACGCCGTGCTCCTCGCCGCGCTGGACGCCGCCCGCACCGGGCGGATGCACGACATCGTGCGCACCATCCAGGCCGAGCAGGACCGGGTCATCCGCTCCACGTACCGCGGCGTGCTGGTCGTCGAGGGCGGCCCCGGCACCGGCAAGACGGCCGTGGCCCTGCACCGGGCGGCGTACCTGCTCTACGCGCACCGCGAGCTGCTCGCCCGGCGCGGGGTGCTGATCGTCGGGCCGGGCCCGGCCTTCCTCGGCTACATCGGCGGGGTGCTGCCCGCGCTCGGCGAGACGGGCGTCCTGCTCGCCACGCCGGGTGAGCTCTACCCCGGGGTCCACGCGACGGGCACCGACCGGCCCGGCGCCGCCGCGGTGAAGGGCCGGGCCTCGATGGCGCAGGTGCTGGCGCGGGTGGTCGAGGACCGGCAGTGCCTGCCGGAGACGGTGCCGGCCGGCGCGGGCGAGGAGTACGACACCGTTCCCGAGCCCGCGCTGGAGATCGACCACGACGACTACGGGACGCTGCTGCTGGACCGCACGATGGCCTACGAGGCGCGCGACCGAGCCCGGGCCACCGGGCTGCCGCACAACCAGGCACGGCCCGCCTTCGCGTTCCGGATCATCGACGCGCTCACCGCGCAGCTCGCCGACCGGCTCGGGGCGGACCCGTACGGCGGCCCGAACCTGCTCGGCCCCGACGACGTGGCGCAGCTGGGCAAGGAGATCGCGATGAGCCCGGCCGTGCAGGCGGCGATCGACACCCTGTGGCCCTCCCTCACCCCCGAACGCCTCGTCGGCGACTTCCTGGCCGAGCCCACGCACCTGCCGGCGCACGAGGCGGAGCTGATCCGGCGCGCGCCCTCGGCCCGGCCGGACTGGACGCCGGCCGACGTGCCGCTGCTGGACGAGGCGGCGGAGCTGCTCGGGGAGGACGACAGCGCGCGGCGCGCGGCCGAGGAGCGCGAACGGCAGCGGCGCATCGCGTACGCGCAGGGGGTGCTGGACCTGTCGGAGGGTTCGCGCTCGTACGAGTTCGAGGACGAGGAGAACGAGTACCTCGCGGCGCACGACATCATCGACGCCGAGCGGATGGCCGAGCGCCAGGAGGAGGCCGACCACCGCAGCGCGGCCGAGCGGGCCGCCGCGGACCGCACCTGGGCGTTCGGGCACGTCATCGTCGACGAGGCGCAGGAGCTGTCGGAGATGGCGTGGCGGCTGCTGATGCGGCGCTGCCCGACCCGTTCGATGACGCTGGTCGGCGATCCGGCCCAAACCGGCGAGGAGGCCGGCTGCGGGTCGTGGGAGCGCATCCTCGGCCCCTACGTGGGCGAGCGCTGGGAGCTGGTGCGGCTGGAGGTCAACTACCGCACGCCGGCGGAGGTCATGGAGGTGGCGGCCGCCGTGCTGCGGGAGCGCGATCCCGGTTTCGCCCCGCCGCGTTCGGTCCGGTCCACCGGGGTGCGCCCCTGGGCCCATGCGACGGACGACCTGGCGGGCGCGGTGGCACGGGCGGTGCGCCGGGAGCCGCCCGCGCGGGGGCGGCTCGCGGTGATCGCGCCGCGGGAGCTGCACGCCGCGCTGGCCGGCGGGCTGCCGGGGGTACGGGCCGGGGCGCAGCCGGACCTGACCCGGGAGGTCGTCCTCCTCGACCCGCGGCAGGCCAAGGGGCTGGAGTTCGACACGGTCATCGTGGTGGAGCCGGCCGCCTTCGGGCCGAGCGACCTGTACGTGGCGCTGACCCGGGCCACCCAGTCCCTGGGGGTGGTGCACACCGCCGGCCGGCTGCCGGCGGGGCTGGAGGCGGCCGGGGAGGGGCTGCTCAGGCGCTGATGACCAGGGGCGCCCGGGGGTCGGTGCGCAGCGGGGCGGCGAGCGCGACCAGGGCGTGCTCAAGGCCGTGCAGGTGGGCGAGGGCCGGTTCCGCGGGCGCGGCCGGTTCCGGCCGGGGCGGGATGAAGGGCTGGGGGGCGCCGCCGGGCGCGGTGAGCGCCTCGACGGCGGCCTCCACGCGCCAGCACGCGGCGGCCAGCCGGGCGTCGTGCGACGCCTGCGGGTCGGCGGCGACGGCGACCAGCCCGCGCACCTCCCGGGCGCACGCGTCGAGCAGGGTCAGGACCTGCCGGGCCCGGGCCTTGCGGGCGCGCAGCGGGCTCAGCGGGTGGACCAGGGGGGCGAGGGCCATCCGTACCCGGCCCAGCAGCAGCTCCAGTTCGGCGGCGTGCGGGGCGGGGTCGGCGGCGGGGTCGCCCGCGAGCCGGTCCAGGGCGGCCGCGGTGGAGGCGCGCACGCAGTGCAGGGCGCGCTGGATCCAGGCGTCGTTGGCGGCGTGGGTGGTCACCGGCAGGATGAGCACGACGGCCAGGGCCGCGCCGAGCGCGCCGATGGCCGTCTCCTGGAAGCGCAGGAGCAGCAGTCCGGGGTGGAGGACCCCGAGGAGGCCGTAGAGCAGCCCGGCCATGACGGTGACGAAGAACATCATCCAGGAGTAGGACGGCGCCGCGGTGTAGAAGATGCCGAAGACGCACACGGCGACGAGTGCGGCGGTCGGTGCGGGTGCGCCGTGCAGCGGTACGGCGACCAGCAGTCCGGCGGCGATGCCGAGGACGGTGCCGAGGACGCGGCGGAAGCCCCGGACGAGCGTCTCCCCGCGGGAGGCGGTGTTGACGAAGATCCACCAGGCGGTGCCGACGGCCCAGTACCAGCGGTCCTCGGAGAGCGCCTGGCCGATGGCGAGGGCGAAGGCGCAGGCGGCGGTGGCCTGGAACGCCTGGCGGGTGGTGGGCCGCGCGAGTCCGGTGCCGGGCAGGCCGGGCGGGGCGGGGGCGGGCGGAGTGCGCCGCTCGATGGGCCACAGCACAAAGCGCACCGCCCCGGCGGCCAGGAGGGCCAGCCCGACGGCGGCGTACAGCTCGGCCAGCTGTCCGGGGACGGCGTGCAGGAACTGGGTGACGAAGAACATCATGAAGGCGAAGATGCCGAGCGCGTGCCCGCGCGGGCCGTGGCGGCGGGCGTGGACCCCGGCGAACACGACGGCGAGGAAGGCGGCGTCCCTGGCGAGCGGCACGCCGTGGAGGGTGGTGGCCAGCGCCAGGACGGGGAATCCGGCGACGGGCAGCAGGGCGGTGGTGACGCGCTGGGCGCGCACGCTCGCGTCGACGACGGTGAAGAGGGCGAGCAGGGCGGCCAGCCCCCCGGTGATGGAGGCGGTCAGGGAGAGGCCGCAGAGCTCCGCGAGGGCCACGGCGGCGCCGACGCCGATCACGGCGCGGGCCGAAGTGCGCAGTCTCAGACGCCCCGGGTCCGGAGCCACGAACATCTTCTTCACGGCGGTGTGCCGCCCCCCTTGCAGTCGTGCGCGCCGGTCCGGCGGCCGCCCGGGGGTGGTGGGCGGTGTGACGGGCACGGCGAAGGCGCCGCGCTCCGGATCCGGCCTCGTTGCCGCCCGGCGCTGCGCGGCGCCGTAAGTACATGGATAGGACACAGATAAGCACCCGAAGGCCCACTGGCTCAAGCCGACCCCGCCGGACTGGGCCATTGGCCCAGCCCTGGGGCGGCCGATTCGGCATACGAGAGGGCCATCGGACCGGCGCGGGCCAGCGTGAGCACGTCAGGTCGGTCCTCGCGCGGCCCTACGGCTGCGTTCAGCCACGGCGGTCCGGCGGACGACCGATGGAAACCAGCCGAATACCGCGAGCGGCCCGCCGCTGCCGCCGGGCCCCGCGCGGGGCGCGCGGGCGGGCGTCGTACCGGGTCCGGCGGTCCGAACGGCGAGGTCTGCGGGCCGGAGCCCGCACACGGGTGCGGATCCATTTCCGGACAGGACTCGCGAACCCAACTGCCGGACCCCGCGCGCATGATGACCTGTTGTCAAGTGCCATGCGCTGAACGGATAAGATCCCGGGCTGTTGTCCCAATGATCTTTCGCACTCGATCGTTTGAGGGTTCTGATGGTTCGAGAGGGATCGTCGCCCGGCAGTCCAGGGCCCGCCTCACCCGTCGTATGGGCGCTGCCCCCCCTGCTCACCGCGGCCCTTGCCGTGGTCACCGTGGTCATGGTCTCCGCCCCGGCCCGGACCCCGGTCGCCTGGGTCGGCGCCGCGGCCTTCGTCGCCGTCGCGCTCGCGTGCGGTGAGGCGGCCCGGCGCGGCAAGGCGGTGGCGGCGCTCCGCGCCACCGTGGCGGTGCAGGAGGCGGCCCTGTCCCGGCAGCAGACCGAGACCGTACGGCTGGCCGAGGCGCTGCTGCCCGACGTGGTGACGCGCCTGCGCAAGGGGGAGTTCCCGGAGGACGTCCTCGCCTCGCTGGAGGACGCCAGTACCTACCAGCCGGGCCTGACCCCCGCGTTCCGCGCCGCCCACCACGCGGTGCTGCGCTCGGTGCTCGACGCCGTGGTCGCGGAGGAGGACCTGCGCGACTCGGCGCAGCGCGCCTTCGTGAACATCGCGCGGCGCGTCCAGGCCATCGTGCACCAGCAGGCGCAGGAGCTTCGGGAGATGGAGGACCGGCACGGTCAGGACCCGGCCGTCTTCGGCGATCTGCTCCGGCTCGACCACGGCACCGCGCTGATCGGCCGGCTCGCCGACTCCATCGCGGTGCTCGGCGGCGCGCGGCCCGGCCGCCAGTGGAACAGGGCCGTGCCGCTGTACAGCGTGCTGCGCGGTGCCATGTCCAGGATCATCGACTACCAGCGCGTCGAGCTGCACTCGGTCTCGCAGGTCGCCGTCGTGGGGCCGGCCGTCGAGCCGCTCATCCACGCGCTGGCGGAGCTGCTGGACAACGCCACCCGCTACTCCCCGCCGCAGACCAAGGTGCACCTGACGGCCGTCGACGTGAACTCGGGCATCGCGATCGAGATCGAGGACGGCGGCCTCAGCATGAGCGAGGAGGCCCGCAAGCGGGCCGAGCGCATGCTGCGCCAGGCACAGGAGGGCATCGACCTCGCCGACCTGGGCGAGACCCCGCGCCTGGGCCTCGCCGTGGTCGGGCGGCTCTCCCAGAGCTACGACTTCCGCGTGTCGCTGCGCTCCTCCGCGTACGGCGGCGTACGGGCCGTCCTCGTCGTCCCGCAGGGGCTGATCACCACCGTCTCCACCGCCACCGGCGTCGCCCACGGCATCGGCACCTCCTCGGGGCCCCGTGCGGCCCTCGCACCGGCGGATCCGCCCGCGCAGCCGCCCCGGCAGGCCACGGGCCCGCGGTTCCCGGCAGAGAGGGACGAGGAGGTCCCGCTGGTGACCGAACGGACCGCCAACGGACTGCCGCAGCGCCGCCGCAAGGAGCGCGCCAACGCCCCCGAGGAACCCGCCGCCGAGCCGGCCTCCGCCGAGGCCCCGGAGCGGACCGAAGCACAGCCCGGGATGTGGCTGGCCGCCTTCCAGAGCGGTCTGTCCGGGGACAGCCGGACCCCCGGGAGCCCCACCGCGGAAAGCCGGACCACAGACGCCTCGCCGGCCTCGGCGAGCAAGGGAGAACAGCCGTGAGTCAGCTGCAGACCAATATGGACTGGATGCTCAAGGACCTGGCCGAGAGCGTTCCGCAGACCCGGCAGGTCATCGTGCTCTCCGCCGACGGCCTGCGGATGGCCCAGTACGGTGCCGAGACCGACACGGCCGACCGCCTCGCCGCCGCCTGCGCCGGACTGCAGAGCCTGGCCGGCGCGGTCGCCTCCGAACTCCCGCAGAGCAACGGCCGGATGAGGCTGGTCGTGATCGAGATGGACGGCGGCTTCTTCTACCTGATGGCGGCGGGTGCCGGAGCCTACCTCGCGGTGCTGGCCGGGGAGGGCGTGGACGCCGGCCTGATGGGCCAGCGCATGCGCGACCTCGTGGCGAGGATCGGAGAGCATCTCAGCAGCCCGCCGCGCAGTGACAGGCAGACCGCGTGAGGGAGCCCGGCACCACCTGGGAGGACGGGAGCCCGGAGCGGCTCTACGTCATCACGGGCGGCCGCAGCCGGCCGTTAGTTCCCAGCGGCCTCGACCTGGTCACGCTCATCGTCGCCAAGTCGGGGCCCAGGCCCGGCATGCAGCCCGAGCACACGGCGATCATCCGGCTGTGCCAGGCGCCCCTCTCCGTGGCGGAGATCTCCGCCTACCTGGGCCTGCCGGTGAGCGTGGTCACCGTCCTGATCGACGATCTGCTCACTTCGGGCCAGGTGCTCTCCCGCGCACCCGTGGCCCGCGCCCACCTCCCCGACCTGGCATTGATAGAGGCAGTGATCGATGGACTTCGAAAGCTCTGAGGCGTCGCCCGCCGGGCCGCGGCGCGAGGACGTACTGCCGGCCACGGCCGCCGCGGCGGTCAAGGTGGTGATCGTGGGCGGCTTCGGGGTCGGCAAGACGACCCTGGTCGGCGCGGTGAGCGAGATCAGGCCCCTGACCACCGAGGAGACGATGACCCAGGCCGGGGTCGGCGTCGACGACACGGCGGGGGTGGAGCGCAAGACCTCCACCACCGTGGCCATGGACTTCGGCCGCATCAGCATCAACGAGGAACTGGTGCTGTACCTCTTCGGCACCCCCGGCCAGCAGCGTTTCTGGTTCCTGTGGCGCGGCCTGTTCGAGGGCGCGCTGGGCGCGGTCGTCCTGGTCGACACCCGCCGCCTCGAGGTCAGCTTCGACGTGATCGGCCGGCTGGAGGAGCGCGGGGTGCCCTTCGTGGTCGCCGTCAACTCCTTCCCCGACGCGCCCCACTACCCGGTCGAGGAGCTGCGCAGCGCCCTCGACCTGCCGACGGCCGTCCCGCTGGTCCTCTGCGACGCACGGCGGCGCGACTCCAGCCGCGACGTCCTGATGACGCTGATGCGCTACCTGCACTCCCTCGCCGCGACCCCGGAGGCATCGTGAGCACCTACCCCTCCCCCGCCGCTCCCACCCCGCCACCGGGGTGCCCGGCGCACCGCCTCTACGGCCCGGAGGCCGAGGCGGACCCCATGGCCCTGTACGAGAAGCTGCGCGCCGAGTACGGCCCGGTGGCCCCCGTGCTGGTCCAGGGCGACCTGCCGGCCTGGCTGGTGCTCGGCCACCGCGAGAACCTGGACGCGACGCGCACTCCGTCGCGGTTCTCACGGGACCCGCGCCACTGGCGGGACCAGCGGGAGGGCCGGGTGCCGGCCGACCACCCGCTCACGCCGATGACCGCGTGGCAGCCCGTGTGCCACCTGGTCGACGGCGCGGAGCACGAACGGCTGCGCGGGGCCGTCACCGAGTCGCTGGAACGCTTCGACCGGCGCGGCGTACGGAGGTACGTCAAGCGCTTCGCCGACCACCTGATCGACCAGTTCGCGCAGACCGGGCGGGGCGACCTCGTGGCGGACTTCGCCGAGCCCCTGCCGATGCTGGTGATGACCCAGCTGGTCGGGGCCCCGGACTCCTACGGACCGCGGCTCGTCGAGGCCGCCCGCGACATGCTCCAGGGCACCGAGACGGCCGTCGCCAGCAATGCCTACGTGACGCAGACGCTGCGCGAACTCGTGATGCGCAAGCGGGCGGTGCCCGGCCGTGACTTCACCACCTGGATGGCGGAGCACCCGACGGCGCTGAGCGACGACGAGATCGTCGAGCACCTGCGCCTGGTGATGATCGCGGCGTTCGAGTCGACCGCCAACCTGATCGCGAACACCCTGCGCCTGGTGCTCACCGACCGCCGGTTCCGCGCGAACCTCTCCGGCGGCCACATGACCCTGCCGGACGCCTTGGAGCAGGTGCTCTGGGACGAGCCCCCGTTCACCACGATCCTGGGGCGCTGGGCCATCGGCGACACCGAGCTCGGCGGGACGCAGATCAAGGCCGGCGACATGCTGCTGCTGGGACTCGCGCCGGGGAACGTCGATCCGGAGATCCGGCCCGACCTGACGGTGCCCGTCCACGGCAACCGCTCCCACCTGTCGTTCAGCAGCGGGCCCCACGAGTGCCCGGGCCAGGACATCGGCCGGGCCATCGCGGACACCGGTATCGACTCCCTGCTGGCCCGGCTGCCCGACCTGGAGCTGGCCGTTCCCGAGGACGAGCTGCGCTGGACGGCGTCCCTCATGTCGCGCCACCTGGTCGCCCTTCCGGTGCGGTTCAGCCCGCGGGGGACCTCGGTCACCGGGACGACCCGAGCGCCGGCCCCGGCGCCCGCGCCGGCCGCCCCCCTTCCCGGGGAGCGGCCGGCGCGGCGGGTGCGCTGGTGGTCCCGGCTGCTGGGCCGCCGCCGCTGACCGGTCCGGTGTCAGGCGTCGAGCTGCCGCCACCACCAGGCGAGAGCCGGGACAGGCGGCGGCTCGATGCTCCCGTCGCTCGGCGTGTCCCGGAAGGCGAGGTCAAACCGGGCGCCGTCCACCGGGAGTTCGTTGCGGTTGCGCGGGCTGGCGTAGCGCGGCGCCAGGGAGTGGTACTCCAGGTCGCCCGCGATCCAGTGCTCCAGTGAGTCGAGGTACCGGCGCAGCTGCCCGCCCGCGCCCCGGCCGATCTGCTCGCGCAGCCGGACGAACAGGGTCACCGTCCGGTCCCGCAGGGCGTAGGCGGCGGGCAGCGCCTCGGCGGGCGTGCAGCCGTTCCGCGCGGCCAGGACGTTGACCAGGTTGTGCTCCCAGGGCTCCTGGTGGTCGTCCTTGTTGTACGAGAACAGGTCGTTGTCGCAGCCGACGATGAACCCGGCGGCGTCGGTGAGGGCCTGGACGGGCGCCGAGTACAGCTCGTCGCCCGGGACGGCGATGCCGTTCGCCACGTCGCACCACGTGAGGGTGAACCGGGTTCCGTTGCTCGAGATCCGGGCCGCCACGAAGTCGTTCAGGATCGGCATGACGCCCCGCTCGGCGGCGGCGCTCTGCCAGCCGGCCCCGGTCACCCAGTCCCGGATGCCCTCGGTGAAGCGCTTCAGCTGGACGGGACCGAGCATGTCGCGGGTGCGGGCCACCAGGTCTTCCAGGGCTGCGGTGTGCGGTCCGGGCGGCAGCAGGCCGGAGCCGGGCGCCTCGACGGTGCGGACCAGCCGGGCGCCGTGGTCCACGACGGACGCCGTGCCGGAGGCGCCCGTGCGGGAGTCCTGCCAGTCGTCGGTGGCGAAGGCCCAGTAGTTCCACTGGGTGAAGAGCAGCATCGGCTCGACCTCGCCGTACGGGATGATCCGGCTGGTGAACTCGGCACTGCGGGTGGCCAGCCCCCACGCGCGCTCGGTGGCGTCCGGGTAGAAGCCGTAGGTGTCGATCCAGTCGACGGCCCGCTTCTCGATCTCCGCCGCCGCGGGATGGATCAGGCCCTTGTCGAACGGGCAGTAGAAGGGCGGCAGCCGCCAGCCGATGCGGGAGGGGTGGGAGTCCTTGGCGTACACGGGTGGCACGGTCAGTCGCCCCCGCCCAGCCGGAAGAGCAGCAGCCGGGTCTCCAGCGCGTGGTCGCGCCAGATGCGGAACAGCTTGCCGTGCGTGATGGTCGAGTCCCGCAGCCGCTCGCGGGACCAGGCGGACGGCGCCCCGGTCTGCTCGACGCGGTCCAGCTCGGCGGTGTTCCAGGCCATGGACTGGACCCAGAACTCGGCGACCCGGTCGGTGATGTCCTCGTCCTGCTCCAGCTCGAAGCCGGCGGCCGCGCCGGCGGCGATGTATTCGCTGAGGGTGCCCAGGCGCGTCTTGTAGTAGCCGTCGATGAACTCGGTCCACTCGGGGCGGCGGATGAAGTGCTCCTGCAACCCGAACCAGCCCCCCGGCTTCAGGGACCTCGCGACCACTTCGAAGAGCCGTTCGCGGTCCAGGTAGCCCGAGCTCTCGCAGGCGTACGCGGCGTCGTACCGGTGCGGCGCGGTGAATCCGTGCACGTCCGCGAGGAGCGGTGTCACCCGGTCGCCCACCCCGGCCTGCCGCGCCAACTGCCCGACCAAGGAGACGTGTTCGGCGGCCACGGTGATTCCGGTGACGGCGGCTCCGTGTTCCTGCGCCCAGTAGAGCGAGCCGCCGCCGAGCCCGCAGCCTATGTCGAGGAGGGTGGCGGGCGGAGTGGCGTACGCGCCCCACGTGCGGGCGGCGTGGTCGACGACCGCCTCCTGGGACGCGATGATGCGGGATTTGAGTATGCGCTGGGAGACCGTGGTGTTCGGGGTCTCGCCGGGAGCGAAGAGGCCCACGTGGAAGTGGACCCGGGGTCCCGGACCGTACTTGTGGAGAATGTCAGCCGTCTTGCGGCTGTAGTAGAGCGGTACTTGGCTCTCATCGAAGCCCTGGCCACCAGCGTGGGGCTGGATGACGAGGTTGCTGTCCATCGGTTCTCCGGTCTTGCGCTCACGTGGGGGTGTTGATCGGCCGCCCCACTCTGCCCAACTGCGGTCGACGCGCAACGCTTTGATCACACAGGCAATGAGCATAGTCACACATGAAATAGCGCGATTTCCGGCCAAGTTGGGCGTTGGTGGCGCACTTTCACCCCACGTCCCCGCCGTCCTCCGTCGGTACGCACAGCACCGGGATCGGAGACAGGTGCAGGAGCTTGTGGGGGGTGGATCCCAGCAGGGCGCCGCGGATGGGACTGTCGCCCCAGGTGCCGACGATGATCACGCGCGCGGCGTGCCGCCGGGCCGCGTCGAGCAGGGCCTGCGCGGGCCGGTCGTCGACGATTTCGACCGTCGAGGGCACCCCCGCCTCGTCGGCGGCCTCCACGGCGTGCGCCAGGGCGCTGCGGCCCGCCTGGCGCACGGCCTCGCGGTGCGCCCGGTATTCCTCACCGGTGGCGCCGGGGGCGGCCGCCCCGTACACCAGGACCAGGGGCTCGCCGAAGGCGGTGGCCACCTCCAGCGCCACCCGCAGCGCCCGCTCCGCGCCGGGCGACTCGTCGTATCCGAGGACCACGGACATCGGGCCTCCTCAGCTCTTGCGGCCGTGGACGAGGTCCGGGTCGGCCACCCCGGGGCGCTCCTGCCAGAACCTGCCGTCCCGCAGCCGCCAGAAGCCCATCACCAGGACGCCGACGACGGCGATCACGATGCCGATGACCAGGGGCGGGCCGAGCCCGAACCACGAGACCCCGCCGGCCGAGTTCTCCGGGTCGGCCATGTCGCCGACCGACTCCACCAGCAGCCAGCCGAGGAGGACCGCGCCGAGCACCGGGCCGAGGCCGATGAGCAGGAAGTTGTGCGCGTTCTCCAGCAGGTGGCGCCGGTAGTAGACGGCGCAGGCCAGGCCGGTCAGCGCGTAGTAGAAGGCGATGAGCAGGGAGAGCGCGGTCAATGAGTCCAGCAGGGCGTTCTCGCTGATCTGGTTGACGACGAGGTACCAGCCGATCGCGATGCCGGCCACCCACCAGGTGCTCACGTCGGGGGTCCGGAAGCGCGGGTGGATGTGGGCGAGGCCGGGCGGCAGGGCGTGGCGGCGGGCCATCGACAGGGCGGTGCGGGAGGCGGGGATGATCGTGGTCTGCGTGGAGGCGAGGGCGGAGGTGCACACGGCGAGGAGGACCACCCAGTCCCAGCCGCCCATGACCTCGTGGGCCAGTACGGCGAAGACGGCCTCCTCCTCGGCGGCGTTCTCGGCGAGGAAGGCGGTGCCCGCGTAGCCCACAACGGCGAACCCCACGGACAGGTAGGTCACCAGCAGGACCACCGTCGACCAGATGCCGGCCTTGCCCGGCGCGGTGGCGGAGTCCTGCACCTCCTCGGTGAGGTTGACCGCGGACTCCCACCCCCAGTAGATGAACACGCCGAGCAGCAGCCCGCCGGTCAGTGCGGCGCCGCCGGCGCCGAAGGGGTTGAGCCAGGACAGGGACGGCTCGATCGCGTCGAGGGTGCCGGTGCCGGCGTAGACCCGGTAGAGGGCGACGACCGCGAAGGTGAGCAGGAAGAAGACCTGGGCGAGGATGAGGACGTTCTGCAGGTGCGCCGACAACTCGGTGCCGATGACGCAGATGGCGGTCATGACCAGGATCACGGCGACCGTGAGGGTCTGCCTGATCACGTCGTGGGCCGCCCAGTCGTCGAGTCCGGCGGCGAGCAGACCGAAGGTGACCGCCACGTCCGCCAGCGAGCCGATGACGAGCACGCCGGTCATGGCGATGGCCCAGCCGCCGAGCCAGCCGGCCCAGGGACCCATGGCCCGGGTGACCCAGGAGAAGGTGGTGCCGCAGTCCTGGTCGACCTTGTTGAGGTAGTAGAAGGCGGCGGCGATCAGCAGCATGGGGACGAAGGAGGCCAGCATCACGCCCGGCGCGTAGATCCCTACCAGCGCCACGATCGGCCCGAGCACCGCGGCCAGCGAGTAGGCGGGCGAGGTGGAGTTCAGGCCGATGACCAGCGCGTCGAGGAAACCGATCGCGTCGGCCTTCAGCCCCGGTTCCGACCCCTCGGCCCGCGGGCCCGCACGGCCCGTGCTGTCTTCGGCCATGTACGCATCCTCACCCGCCCGCGGGCGCCGCGCGAGGCGGGAGCGGCGGGCGGGTCAGGGGCGGGTGTTCCAGCCGGCGATCACGGGAAGGCCGTGCTCCGTGGAGAGGACGCTGACGGTGCCGGTGCGCAGCAGGAACAGCCGCCCCGCCTCGGGTGGCAGGCACAGGTAGCGGGCGGTGAGGACGCGCAGGAAGTGGCCGTGGGCGACGACGACCACGTTGCCGGCGCCGGCCCGGAGCACGGGAGCGATCCTGGCCAGCGCCCGGTCGGCGCGGGCGCCCACCTGGGCGGCGCTCTCGCCGGGGTGGTCCGCGTCGCCGGGCGGCACCCCGTGGGTCCACAGCGACCAGTCGGGGGTGGTGCGCCGGATCTCCGCGGTGGTGACGCCCTCGTAGCCGCCGTAGTCCCACTCGTAGAGGTCGGGGTCGGCGACCCCGCCGTCGAGCCCCGCGAGCCGGGCCGTGGCGACGGCCCGCCGCAGGGGGCTGGTCAGGACCAGCGCGGGGTGGCGGTCCCGGAAGCAGGGGGCCAGCGAGAGGGCCTCCTCCACTCCGCGCGCGGTCAGCGGGATGTCGGTGCGGCCGGTGTGCCGCCCGTCGGCGCTCCACGCCGTCTCACCGTGCCTCACCAGCAGCAGGTCGCTCATCCTCCGGACCCTAGGGCCTGGCCGGCGTGTCGGCGGCACGCCGGCCGGGCCGGGCGTGTCACTGCCGGGGCCGCCCGTGAAGGCGGGTGCCGCGGTGCGTCCGCCCCTGACGGGGCTCATGCCCGAGCTGACGTGGGTCACCGGGCCGCCCTGGTGCACCGGTCCCCCCGCGGTCCCCCGCCGGCCGAACCGGGCCGTTGGTACAGTCGCGGCATGGCGGTGGACGAGCTGGACACGAGGATCCTGCGCCTGCTGATCGAGCGGCCGCGCACCAGCCTCCGCGAGTACGCGCGCATCCTCGGTATCGCCCGCGGCACGCTCCAGGCCCGGCTGGACCGGCTCGAGCGCACCGGGGTGATCACCGGCACGGGGCCCTCCCTGTCCCCGGCCGCGCTCGGCCACCCCGTCCTGGCCTTCGTGCACATCGAGGTGACCCAGGGGCACCTGGACGACGTGGGCGAGGCGCTGGCCGAGGTGCCCGAGATCATCGAGGCCTTCTCGATCACCGGCGGCGGTGACCTGCTCACGCGCGTGGCGGCTCGGGACAACGCCCACCTGGAAGACGTGATCCAGGGGCTGATCCGGCTGCCGGGGGTGGTCCGCACGCGCACCGAGGTCGCCCTGCGCGAGCGGGTGGCGCACCGCTTGCTGCCGTTGGTGGAATCGGTGGGAAGGACCGCCCGCAAGACCTGAGCACATGCCACGGACAGGACACGACCGGCAGGACGGGCACAACGGATGATTTCCGTCATATTCGATCTCGACGGCACGCTCGTGGACAGCGAGCCGAACTACTACGCCTCGGGGCGCCGCACCCTGGAGCGCCACGGCGTCCGCGGGTTCACGTGGGAGCAGCACGCCCGGTTCATCGGCATCGGCACCCTGGAGACGCTGGAGATCCTCCGCGAGCGGTACGCGATCCGGGCGCCGGTGGAGCAGCTGCTCGCCGAACAGAACGCCGCCTACCTGGAACTGGCCCGTACGAAGACGGAAGTCTTTCCGCAGATGCGGACGTTCGTGCAGCGGCTGCGCGCCGAGGGCGTGCCGATGGCCGTGGCCTCCGGATCCTCGCGCGAGGCGATCGACGCCGTACTGTCCGGCACCGGTCTGGACGCCCTGCTGACGACGGTGGTCTCCGCCGAGGAGGTCGCGCACGGCAAGCCGGCTCCCGACGTCTTCCTGGAGGCGGCCCGCCGGCTGGGCGCCGAACCGTCCGACTGCGTGGTCGTCGAGGACGCTGCGCCGGGCGTCCTGGCCGCCCGCGCGGCCGGCATGGCCTGTGTGGCGGTCCCGTACGCCGCGCAGACCGCCGGTGACGAGGCGTTCGCGCACGCCGGACTGCTCTTCCCGGGCGGGCAGCAGGAGTTCACCGCGGACGCCGCCTACGACTGGCTGGCCGCGCTCCCGGCGGCCTGATCCCAACCTGATCCCCGCGAGCACCCGGGGGCGGTCCCTCGGCAGGAGGGGGCGGCCCTCTGGTGCCCGGGCACGGCGGCTGCCACGATGCACTCCGTGACCGCCACCACGCTGCCCCGGGGCGCCGGGAGCGGGCCGCGCCCGTGGCCCCTGCTCGGCAACCTGCCCGCCTTCGCCCGCGACCCGCTGGCCTTCTTCGAGTCACTGCGCGACGAGCACGGGGACTGGGTGCCGTGGGCGCTCGGACCCAAGCGCAACGTGCTGCTCTCGCGCCCCGAGCACGCCGGCGAGCTCCTCGGGGCCGTCGAGGACACCTTCACCCCGATGGAACTGGGCTGGGCGTTCCACCAGTTGCTGGGGGACGGGGTCGTCGTCGCCACGGGTGAGGACTGGCGGCGCAAACGCGCCCTGGTCCAGCCCGCCGTGCGGCCGCGCCAAGTGCGCGCCTACGCCGCCACGATGGTGGAGTGCGCGGACGCGCTGGCCCGGACCTGGCGCGAGGGCGAGCGGATCGACGTGCAGCGGGAGATGGCCGGGCTCACCCAGCGGATAGCGGTGCGCACGCTGTTCGGGGGCGACGCAGCCGGCCGGGAGGCGCCCATCAGCGCGGCCATGGCCACGGCGCAGCGGGAGCTGGGGGCCGAGTTCCGGGGGGTGACGCTGTTCCTGCCGCCGTGGGTGCGGACGCCGGGGCGGCGCCGGCTGCGCGAGGCGGTGGCCGTCCTGGACCGGGAGATCGCGCACGTCATACGGGAGCACGAGGCGGCCTCGGCTGCCGGAGCCGAGCGGGACGACCTGCTGAGCCGGCTGCTGGCGGCCCGCGACGAACACGGCGCGCCGTTGTCCCGCAAGGAGCTGCGCGACGAGTCGATCACCCTCTACATCGGCGGCCACGAGACCACCTCGACCACGTTGACCTGGGCGTGGCAGCTGCTGGCGGGGGCGCCCGGGGCGCGGGCCCGGCTGACGGAGGAGCTGGACCGGGTGCTCGGCGGGCGGCTGCCGACGTATGACGACTACGCTCGCCTCCCCTGGACCCGGCAGGTGGTCAAGGAGTCGCTGCGGCTCTATCCGCCGATCTGGCTGATCTCGGCGATGGCCGGGGAGGGGGCGAGCATCGGCGGGCGCCCGGTGCCCGCGGCGACGGGCGTGTGGATCAGCCCGTGGTCGATGCACCGGGACGCGCGCTGGTTTCCCGACCCGGAGTCCTTCCGGCCGGAGCGGTGGGACGCGGACGCACCGCACCCGGTGCCCGAGCACGCCTGGATCCCCTTCGGCGGGGGCCCGCGAGCCTGCCTGGGCGCGCGGTTCGCCCTGGTCGAGGCCGCGCTGGTGCTGGCGGTGCTGGGGCAGCGGTTCCACTTGGACAGCGGGGGCGATCGAGCGGGGACTTTCCCGGGGCTGACCCTCCAGCCGGCCGGGCCGGTACGGGCGACGCTGCGAGCGGCAGCGGGCGGGGAAGATCCGGCCGCACACCGTAGTTAGTAGAACCGTGAACGATCTGACGTGGGACGCCGAGCCGGCCCGGGACGCGCGCCCCACCCCGCCCTCCCCCGATCCGGCCGCCGACGTGGACGTGGTGGTGGTCGGGGCCGGGCAGGCCGGCCTGTCGGCCGCCTACCACCTCACCCGGGCGGGGATCGACCACGTGGCCTTGGACCACGCGCCGCGTCCGGGCGGTGCCTGGCAGTTCCGCTGGCCTTCGCTCACCTACGGCCGGGTCCACGGAATGCACTCCCTGCCGGGCATGGAGCTGACCGGCGCCGACCCCGGGCGGCCCTCCTCCGCGGTGATCGGGGAGTACTTCGCGGCGTACGAGGAGCGCTTCGGCCTGCGCGTACGGCGTCCCGTGGACGTCTCGGCGGTCCGCGAGGGCCCCGGCGGGCGGCTGCTGGTGGCATCCTCGGCCGGCGCCTGGTCCGCCCGGGCCCTGATCAACGCGACCGGCACCTGGGACCGGCCGTTCTGGCCGCGCTACCCGGGCCAGGAGACCTTCCGCGGCCGGCAGCTCCACACCGCGGACTACCCGGGGCCCGGGGAGTTCGCGGGGGCGCGCGTGATCGTCGTGGGCGGCGGCACCTCGGCGGTGCAGCACCTGCTGGAGGTGGCGGAGGTGGCCGCCTCGACCACGTGGGTGACCCGGCGGCCCCCGGTGTTCCGCGACGGGAGCTTCGGCGAGGCCGAGGGCCGGGCCGCGGTCGCCCTGGTGGACGAGCGCGTCCGCCGGGGACTTCCCCCGCGGAGCGTGGTCAGCGTGACGGGGCTGCCGCTGAACGAGGCCGTACGGGCCGGGATCGCCTCGGGCGTGCTGGTCCGCCGGCCGATGTTCGACCGGATCACGCACACGGGCGCGGCCTGGGCCGACGGCGGCCGGGTCGAGGCGGACGTCATCCTGTGGGCGACCGGGTTCCGTCCGGCTGTCGACCACCTGGCGCCGCTGCGCCTGCGCGAACCGGGCGGCGGCATCCGGCTCGAAGGGACCAGGGCGGTGCGCGACGAGCGGATCCACCTCGTCGGCTACGGCCCGTCGGCGTCGACCATCGGCGCCAACCGCGCGGGCGGCGCGGCGGTCCGGGAGATCCGCCGCCTGCTGGCCCGCGAACGGGCCGGAGGGCCGGTCGGCCGTCAGCGAGCCGCAGAGCCGGTCGGGGCTCCCTGACCCGGTCGGGAACCGGCCTGCTCGCGGAGCCGGTTGAACTCCGCGACGTGCTTGCGGTGCTCCTCGTACGTCGTCGAGAAGCGGGTGTCCCCCGGTTTCACGGTGACGAAGTACAGCCAGCTGCCGGGCGTCGGGGTGACCGCGGCCCTCATGGCCTCCAGTCCCGGGTTGCCGATCGGCGTGGGCGGCAGCCCCTGGCGTTCGTAGCTGTTGAAGGGACTGTCGATCCGCGTGTCGCTCAGCGTGGTGTCCAGGGTGCTGCGGTTCAGCGCGTAGTTGATGGTGGAGTCCATCTGCAGCGGCATCGACCTCGCCAGCCGGTTGTGCACCACCCGTGCGACCTTGCCCATGTCGGCGCGGCTGTCGGCCTCCGCCTCGATCACGCTGGCCAGGGTGGCCGTCTGGTACGGGGTCATCCCGTGGGCCCTGCCGCCCTCCGCGACGGCCGGGGTGGCGAGCTTCTCGTTGGCCGTCCGCACCATGGAGGCGAGCAGTGCGCCCGGGGTGGTCTGCGCGGTCACCGGATAGGTGGCCGGGAAGAGGAAGCCCTCCGGGTTGCCCTTCGCCTCGGCCGGCAGGGCCGGTTCCCCGGTGGCCAGGGCCGCCTTGGCCGAACCGTGCGGGAGCTTCAGCTCGCGGTCGATCGCGGCGTACACCTGGGAGGCGCGCCAGCCCTCGGGGATCGTCAACCGCCGTGGCTGCTCGGGCGCTTCGCCGCCCCGCAGCAGCGGGACCAGGAGGGCCGCCCCGATCGCGAGCAGCGTGGCGAGCAGGAGTGCCACCCGGCCCCGGCGAGTGAGCCGGGAACGGCGCCGTGGCGGCCGGTGCTCATGACTCATGCGGGAACGCTAACCCGCACGTCCGTCCCGGCCCGGCATCCGACCCCTGCGCCGGTCATACGATCACACGTTCACCGGAGCCAGCTCGGCGTCCGGTGCCGGCTCCCCCGGCAGCGCGGCGTCCCGGTCCCGGCGGACCAGCGCGGCGTAGCGGCCGTCCGCCTTCAGCAGTTCCTCGTGGGTGCCGCGCTCGGCTATCCGCCCTCCGTCCAGGACCACGATCTGGTCGGCGTCGCGGACGGTGGAGAGCCGGTGCGCGATGGTGATCGTGGTGCGGCCCCGGGAGAGGTTGTCGATGGCCCGCTGGACGGCGTGCTCGGTGCGGGTGTCGAGGGCGCTGGTGGCCTCGTCCAGGATCAGCACCGGCGGGTCGCGCAGGATGGTCCGGGCGATGGCGAGGCGCTGCTTCTCGCCGCCGGAGAAGCGGTAGCCGCGTTCGCCCACCAGGGTGTCGTACCCGTCGGGCAGGGACTCGATGTGCGCGTGGATCTGGGCGGCCCGGGCCGCCTCGGTGATCTCCTCGTACGTCGCGTCCGGCTTGGCGAAGCGCAGGTTGTCCGCGACCGAGGCGTGGAACAGGTAGGTCTCCTGGGAGACCACGCCGATGGACCGGGCCAGCGAGTCGAAGTCCAGGTCGCGCACGTCCACCCCGTCGAGGGTGACCCGGCCGCCGGTGACGTCGTACAGCCTGGGCACGAGGTAGCTGAGCGTGCTCTTGCCGGAGCCGGTCGGGCCCACCACGGCGAGCGAGCCGCCGGCGGGGACGGTGATGTCGATGCCGGTGAGGGTCGGGCCGCTCTCGGTGTCGTAGGCGAAGTGCACGTCCTCCAGGCGCACCTCCCCCTCGGCCCGCTCCAGGCGGACCGGATCGGTGCGCTCCGTGATGTCCACCGGGAGGTCGAGGTATTCGAAGATGCGGGCGAACAGGGCGAGCGAGGTCTGCATCTGCACGCCGGTCGACAGCAGGCTGACGGCGGGCCGGAACAGGCCCTGCTGGAGGGTCACGAAGGCGACGAGGGTGCCGACGGAGAGCGAGGGGGCGCCCGTCTGGAGGGCCAGGCCGGCGGCCCAGTAGATGAGCGCGGGCATGGCCGCCATGACGATGCCGATCGTGGACATCCGCCAGCGCCCGGCCATGCTGGAGCGCACCTCGAGGCCGACGAGCTTCTCCGACTCCGCGGAGAACGCGGCGGTCAGGGACGCGCTGCGGCCCATGGTGCGGCCGAGCAGGATCCCGCTCACCGACAGGGACTCGGTGACGGTCGCGGCCATGGCCGCCATCTGCTTCTGCCGCTGCGTGGTGATCCGCTTGCGCTCCCGGCCGACCCGGCGGCTGATCCACACGAACAGCGGGAGCAGGAGCAGCGAGACCAGGGTGAGCCGCCAGTCGAGCGCGAGCATGGCGACGACCGAGGCGATGACCGCCGTCAGGTTGGAGACCAGGGAGGTCGCGGTGGAGGTGACGGTGGCCTGCATGCCGCCGATGTCGTTGGCTATGCGCGACTGCACCTCGCCGGTGCGGGTCCGCGTGAAGAAGGCCAGCGGCATGCGCTGGAGCTGCCCGTACACGGCGGTGCGCAGGTCGTGCATGACGCGCTGGCCGACCGTGGTCGAGATCAGGGTCTGGAGCACGCCGAAGACGCTGGTGACCACGGCGGTGAGGATCATGCCGAGGGCGAGCAGGCTGAGCAGCCCAGTGCGGCCCTGGGGGATCGCGACGTCGAGGATCTCCTTCAGCAGGAACGGCGAGGCGACGCCGACCAGCGAGGAGGCGCCGACCAGCAGGCCGACCACCGCGAGGCGGCCGCGGTAGGGGCGGAAGAGCCCCACGATCCGGCGGAGCTGGCGGGGCTGGTCCGCGGGGGCGGGGCCGTGCGGGTCGAGGGATTCCGTCGACGGGGTCCATTTCGGTTCGTCGTGCGGCATGGGCACCCTCTCGGGGTCGGAGGTGGAGGACGGCGGAGCACAGGCCATTGTTACCTATGCTCACAATGAACGGCATCCTGTTATTGTTCCCGGCATGAGCTCCGCCGCCGACACCGACCGCCTCCTCGCGGAACAGCTGCTGCGCCTGACGCGCAGGCTCCACCGGATCCAGAAGCGCTACCTGGAACCGCTCGGGATCACTCCCGCCCAGAGTCGGCTGCTGCGCCTGGTCTCGCACCACGAGGGCGACCCGGCACCCCGAATGGCGGATCTCGCCGCCCGGCTGGAGGTCGTCCCGCGCGCCGTCACCACCCTGGTGGACGGGCTGGAGGCGGCCGGGTGCGTGCGCCGCGCGCCCGACCCCGCCAACCGCCGGGTCGTCAGGATCGAGCTCACCGACACCGGCCGCGCCACGCTGCGCCGCCTGCGCAACGCGCGGACCGACGCGGCAGAGGAGATCCTGGCCCCGTTGACCGCCGATCAGCGCGAGGTGCTCGGCGGCCTGCTCAACGCCCTGTCGGACGCCCCGGCGGAGCGCCGCTGCTGACACGGGGCCGCCCGTGGGCCGCCACGAGGCGAGGGGTTCGCACATGCCGCTGCTGGAACCGGAGCCGGGGGCCCTGCGCCCGCGCGGCGTCGGCGCTCCCGCCCCCGACCGGCTCCCGGACCACCGGTCCGCCGGCACCCCGGAGCCGCTGCGCACCGAGCTGACCGAGCTGCTCGGGGCCGAGAAGGTGCTGTGGAAGGTCTCCGACCTGGTCCGCTACGCCTCGGACGCCTCCCCCTACCGCTTCGTCCCCCAGGTCGTGGTGGTCGCCGAGGACATCGACGACGTCTCCGCCGTCCTCTCCTACGCCCGTGGCCGCGGGCGTGAGGTCGTCTTCCGTGCCGCCGGCACCTCGCTCAACGGTCAGGCCCAGGGCGAGGACATCCTGGTCGACGTACGCCGTCACTGGGCCGGCATCGAGGTGCTCGAAGGAGGCCGGCGCGCCCGGATCCGGCCCGGCACCACCGTCCTGCGGGCCAACGCCGCCCTCGCCCGGCACGGCCGCGTCCTCGGCCCCGACCCGGCGAGCGCGGCCGCCTGCACGCTCGGCGGCGTCGTCGCCAACAACGCCTCCGGCATGACGGCGGGCACCACGAGGAACTCCTACCGCACGCTGTCCTCGCTCACCCTCGTCCTGCCGGGCGGCACGGTCGTCGACACGGCGGACCCGCTGGCCGACGAGGAGCTGGCACGCGCCGAGCCCGCCCTGTGCCGCGGGCTGATGGAGATCAAGGAGGAGATCGAGGCCGACCCGGAACTCGTGGCCCGGATCCGCGCCAAGTACGAGATCAAGAACACCACCGGCTACCGGCTGGACGCCTACCTGGACGGCGCCACCCCCGTCGAGGTCCTGCGCGGCCTGGCCGTCGGCTCGGAGGGCACGCTGGGGTTCATCTCCGAGGTGGTCTTCGACACCCTCCCGCTGGAGCGGGAACGGTGCACCGCGCTGCTGTTCTTCCCCTCGCTGCCCGCCGCGGCCGCCGCCGTGCCCCTCTTCAACGAGGCGGGCGCCCTCGCCGTGGAGCTGATGGACGGCAACACCCTGCGCGCCTCGGTCAGCGTCGCGGGCGTCCCTGCCGACTGGGCGGACCTGCCCAAGGACACCGCCGCCCTGCTCGTGGAGTTCCGCGCGCCGGACGCGGCGGGCGCCGAGGCGCATGAGAGCCGCGCGGCCCGGCTGCTCACCGGGCTCGACCTGGTGGCGCCGGTCGCCTCGGTCACCAACGCCTTCACCCGCGACGCGCGCACCGCCAACGGCTACTGGACGGCCCGCAGGGCCTTCGTCACCGCCGTGGGCGGCGCCCGCGCCGCCGGCACGACGCTGATCACCGAGGACTTCGCCGTACCGCCGCCGCGTCTGGCCGAAGCCTGCGAGGCGCTCCTCGACCTCCAGGCACGGCATGGCTTCGACGCGGCCGTCGCCGGGCACGCCGCCCACGGCAACCTGCACTTCCTGCTCGCCTTCGACGCCGCCGACCCGGGGGACGTCGAGCGGTACGCGGCGTTCATGGACGCGTTCTGCCGGCTCACCGTCGAGCGCTTCGACGGCTCCCTGAAGGCCGAGCACTCCACCGGCCGCAACATGGCGCCCTTCCTGGAACGGGAGTGGGGCAGCAGGGCCACCGAGCTGATGTGGCGCACGAAACGCGTCATCGACCCCCACGGCGTGCTCGCCCCCCGCGTCCTCCTCGACCGTGACCCGCGGGCCCACCTGCGGGGCCTGAAGACCATTCCGCGCGTGGAGGCGGCGGCCGATCCGTGCATCGAGTGCGGGTTCTGCGAACCGACCTGTCCCAGCGGCGACCTGACGACCACTCCGCGCCAGCGGATCGCGCTGCGCCGCGAGATGACGCGCCAGCAGCCCGGCTCCCGGGTTCTGGACGGGTTGCTGGGCGCCTACGGCTACGACGCCGTCGACACCTGCGCTGGCGATTCCACCTGCGGGCTCGCCTGCCCGGTCGGCATCGACACCGGCGCGCTGATGAGGGAGTTCCGCCACCGTCGGCACGGTGCCCGCGAGGAGCGGGCCGCCGCCCTGGCGGCGGAGCGGTTCGCGGCCGTGGAGTCCGTCGCCCGGCTGATGGTGGCCCTCGCCGACCGGCTGCCGGACCGCGTCCGGGACGGACTGCTCGCCGCCGTCACGGGCGCCGCCCGCAGAGCCGTGAGCCCGGAGCTGGTCCCGAGCTGGCTGCCGCAGATCCCCGGCGCCGCCGCGCGCAGGCTGCCCGCCACCCGGCGGACGGGCGCCGCGGCCGTGTACTACCCGGCCTGCGTCAACCGGATCTTCGCCGGTTCCGGCGCCCGGCCCGGCCCCTCCCTGCCGCAGGCCGTGGTGGCCGTGTCGGAGCGGGCCGGGAAGCCCGTGTGGATCCCGCCGGACGTGACCGGCACCTGCTGCGCCACCATCTGGCACTCCAAGGGCTACGAGGCGGGGAACCGGCTGATGGCCAACCGCACCGTCGAAGCGGCCTGGGGCTGGACCGCGGGCGGCCGGCTGCCGCTGGTCGTCGACGCGTCCTCCTGCACGCTGGGCATCGCGCGCGAGGTGGTCCCCTACCTGACGGAGCAGAACCGGGCCCTGCACAGCGAGCTGCGCGTCGTCGACTCGGTCGTCTGGGCGGCCGAGGAACTGCTGCCGCACCTGGAGATCCGCCGCACGGTCGGCTCCGCCGTCCTCCACCCCACCTGCTCCATGCGGCACCTGGGCGACGAGCCGCAGCTGCTGGCGGTCGCCGGGGCCTGCGCGCGGGAGGTGGTGGTCCCGGACGACCTCGGGTGCTGCGCCTTCGCCGGGGACCGGGGCATGCTGCACCCCGAGCTGACGGCCTCGGCGACGGCGCGGGAGGCCGCCGAGGTGACCGCCCGGCACTTCGACGCGCACCTGTCGGCGAACCGGATGTGCGAGGTGGGCATGGACCGGGCGACGGGACGGTCGTACTCTTCGGTCCTGCTCGAACTGGAGCACGCCACCCGCCCCTGAGCGCCGGTGCGCGCGGCCTGTCTGACCAGGTGCGACGCCTCCGGTGCGGTCAGCAGGACTCCTCGTCGCGGGTCCTCGCCGAAGGAAAACCGATTGCCCGGCCCCGGCCCGAAAGGCGAACCTTGCACGGTTCGGACCACTCGAGCAGTCATGGGGCGTCATGCAGATCAGTGATCTTCCGTACCGGGATCCCGGAGTGGCCGACGCCCGCTCCGGCCCCCGTTTCCTGCTGTGGCTGGGCCGGGGCCAATTGGGCGGTCAGTTCAAGAGCCTGTGCTGGGGGCTGCTGCACTTCTGCGGAGTCGCCGGGCTCCCCTACACGGTGGGCACGGGGGTCGAGGCGGTCGTCGACCGCGACGGCGGCCGGCTGCTGCTGGCCGGCGGGCTGCTTCTGCTGCTCGGCGTCGCCATCTCGGTCGGCGACGCCATGCTGCACCGCACCGCCGTCACCAACTGGATCACCGCCGCGGCCCGCGTGCAGCAGCTGCTGGCGCGCAAGACCGCCGAGCTGGGCTCGGCGCTGACCCGCCGGGTCGCCGCGGGCGAGGTGGTCGCGGTGTCCACCGGGGACGTGGAGAAGATCGGATGGTTCGTCGAGGGCGTCTCGCGCTTCCTCGCCGCGCTCTTCTCGGTCGTCCTCGTCTGTGTCGGCCTGCTCTTCTACGCACCGGAGCTGGGCGTGGTGGTGGGCATGGGCGTACCTCTGGTCGCCCTGGCGGCGCTGCCCCTGCTGCCGCGCGCCACCCGGCGCGCCGACGTCCAGCGGGAGATGGCGGGGAAGGCGACCGAGCTGGCCTCCGACACCGTCGCGGGACTGCGGGTCCTGCGGGGCATCGGAGGCGAGGACCTGTTCCTCGACCGCTACCGCGCGGCCTCCCAGGAGGTCCGCAGGGCGGCCGTGCGCAGCGCCCGGATGTGGGCGGCGATTTCCGCGATCCAGGTGCTGCTGCCCGGCGCGCTGATGATCACGGTGGTCTGGTACGGCGCCGGACTCGTGGTCGACGGGCGCATCGCGGTCGGCGAACTCGTCGCGGCGTTCAGCGCGGTGGCGACGCTCCTCTACCCGCTGCGGCACTTCGAGGAGATCGCCATGGCCTACTCCTTCTCCCGGCCCTCCGCGCAGCGGGCCGCCCGGGTGCTGTCGCTGACCCGTACGGACGCCGGCGAGCGTCCGGGGGTCGCCGCGGCGGCCCCCGCCCCGGGCGGTGACCTGTACGACCCGGAAACCGGACTGCTGGCCGCGGCGGGCCGGTTCACCGCCGTCGTGTGCGGGGACCCGGATGTGGCGGGCCGGCTCGCGGAGCGGCTCGGCGGCCATCCCACGGACACGGCCGCCGGGCCCTCTGTGCTGCTCGGCGCCGTCGCCTTGGACGAGCTCGAACTGGATACCGCGCGCACGCTCGTCCTCGTCCAGGACAAGGATCCGGTGCTGCTGTCGGGAACCCTGCGCGAGCTGTTCGCCGTCCCGTGCTCGGGCGCGGTCGAGCCCGCTGCCGCGCTGGCGGCGGCGCAGTGCGCGGACGTACTGGAGGCGCTGCTCCAGTCGGCGCCGGACGGGGTGGACGACCCGATGGACGTGCGGATCACCGAGCGCGGCCGCTCGCTGTCCGGCGGGCAGCGCCAGCGGCTGGCCCTGGCGCGGTCCCTGGTCACCGATCCGGAGGTGCTGGTGCTGGACGAGCCGACCTCGGCGGTCGACTCGCACACCGAGGCACGGATCGCGGACGGGATCGCGAGGCTGCGGGCCGGGCGCACCACGGTGGTACTGGCGTCCTCGCCCCTGCTGCTGGACCGCGCCGACCGGGTCGTCCTCGTCCACGAGGGCGCGGTGGCGGCGGCGGGAACCCACCGCGAACTGCTGCACCGCGAACCGCTCTACCGGGCGGTGGTGACCCGCGAGACGCAGGACGGGCAGCAGCCGGCCGGCGGGGAACCGGCGTACTTCGACGTGCTCACGGAAGTGGAGGAATCCGCATGATCGGCGTGGCGCCGCCGGACTACGACCCGGCGGCCCCGGAAGCGGCCGCCACCCTGCCCGTGGGCACGCCGGTGACCGTACGGGCCTATGTGCGCGGGCTGTTCCGGCGCCACCGGCGGGCCTTTGTGGCGCTTGTGACGGTCAACGCGGTCGCGGTGACCGCCTCCATGGTCGGCCCGTACCTGCTGGGCCGGGTCGTGGACGATCTGGCGGCGGGGGTCCGCGAGCTCCCGCTGGGGCGTGTGGCGGTGCTGTTCGCGCTGGCGCTCGTCGTGCAGGCCCTCTTCGTCCGATTGGTCCGGCTGCGCGGGGCGATGCTCGGCGAGGAGATGCTGGCCGACCTGCGCGAGGACTTCCTGGTGCGGTCGGTGGGGTTGCCGCCGGGTGTACTGGAGCGGGCCGGTACGGGCGATCTGCTGTCGCGGGTCACCACCGACATCGACCGGCTGGCTAACGCGATGCGCGAGGCCGTTCCGCAACTGGCCATCGGCGTGGTGTGGGCGGGTCTGCTCTACGGGGCGCTGGCGGTGACGGCGCCGCCGCTGGCCCTGGCCGCGCTGGTGGCGCTGCCGGTCCTGGTGGTCGGCTGCCGCTGGTACTTCCGGCGGGCCCCGTCGGCGTACCGCTCCGAAGCCGCCGGCTACGCGGCGGTCGCGGCCGCGCTGACCGAGACGGTTGACGCGGGCCGCACGGTCGAGGCGCACCGCCTGGGCCCGGGCCGCATCGCGCTGTCGGAGCGGCGGATCAAGGAGTGGACGGCCTGGGAGCGCTACACGCTCTTCCTGCGGACGGTCCTGTTCCCGGTCGTCAACGTCACCTATGTGACCATCCTCGGCTCCGTGCTGATGATCGGCGGCTACTGCGTGCTGCGGGGCTGGATGTCGGTGGGGCAGCTGACCACGGGCGCGCTGCTGGCGCAGATGATGGTCGATCCCATCGGCCTGATCCTGCGCTGGTACGACGAGCTGCAGATCGCCCAGGTGTCCCTTGCCCGGCTGGTGGGCGTACGGGAGATCGAGCCGGAGGCGGGGGACGCGACGGTGGGGCCCGAGGGCCGGGACGTCCGGGCGCGGGAGGTCCACTTCGGCTACCGCGAGGGCGTGGACGTCCTGCACCGGGTGTCCCTGTCCGTGCCGCCGGGGACCCGGATGGCGCTCGTGGGCCCCTCGGGCGCCGGCAAGTCCACGCTGGGCCGGCTGCTCGCGGGCATCTACGCGCCGCGGTCCGGTGAGATCACCCTGGGCGGGGCCCGGTTGTCGCAGATGCCGGCCGAACGGGTGCGCGAGCACGTGGCGCTGGTCAACCAGGAGCACCACGTGTTCGTGGGTTCGCTGCGCGACAACCTGCGGCTGGCCAGGGCGGGCGCGGGGGACGCGGAGTTGTGGGCGGCACTGGGCTCGGTGGACGCGGACGGCTGGGCGCGCGCCCTGGAGGCCGGTCTGGACACGGGGGTCGGTTCCGGCGGGGCGGCGCTGACCCCGGCGCAGGCCCAGCAGGTGGCGCTGGCCCGGCTGGTACTCGCGGACCCGCACACGCTGGTACTGGACGAGGCGACCTCGCTGCTGGACCCGCGGGCCGCACGGCACCTGGAGCGGTCCCTGGCCCGGGTGCTGGACGGGCGCACGGTCATCGCGATCGCCCACCGTTTGCACACCGCGCACGACGCGGACGTGATCGCGGTGGTCGAGGACGGCCGGATCAGCGAACTCGGTTCGCACGACGAACTCGTCGCGGCGGACGGAGCGTATGCCGCGCTGTGGCGGTCCTGGCACGGTGGGCCGCGGCGCCGGGGTCCTGTCGTCGAAGTGGCGCCGCGGGCCAGGCGCCGCTTCGACGACAGGACCTAGACGAAACCGAGCGCCGAGGCGCCCCCGTAGCCGCCGAGCAGGACGAACACCGGCATGAGCAGCTTGAGCTCCACCCAGCTCCCGGCCCGGAAGCGCATCATCTTGGGCGGGCCGATCGGATACCAGCGCTTGCCCGCGATCGGGAGGGGCCACAGGATCGGGCAGCCCGAGACCGTCAGGGCGTCGCCGATGTCGTGGACGAGGGCGCCGAGCACGATCGGCAGGCCGAGCCAGAGGTACTCCTGGCCCGGGCCGGTGAACAGCCAGCCCGCCCCGTTGCCGGGCTGGTCGAGCACTCCGGCCAGGATCCACGCGCTGGTGGCACCCAGCAGCCAGACCAGGACGTCGCTGGACATCCGGGCAGCCCGCCAGAGCAGCCCTTCCACCGCCAGCACCAGATGGACGAAGAGCAGGGCGAGCACGCCCCAGCGCTCGGCGGTCACGGCGAGCGCCGAGGCGCCCCCGCCGATCAGGACGGCCCAGAGCCAGGTGTGGGTGAGCGTGCGGTGGCCGCCGGTGCGGCGGGCGTCCTTGCGCGAGCGGGTGGCCTTGTAAACGGCGTAGGAGATCTTGTCGACCACCTCGCACAGCCCCTTGGACAGCGGCCCGAAGGCGCGCGAGATCGTGGCCGACTTGTGGTCGAGGTCCGGCGCGAGGGCCGCTCCGGCGCAGATCAGCGCGCCGACGACGAGCACGGGCCAGGGCATGGGATGCCCGGCCGCCGCGGTCGCCGCACCCACCCCCAGCCAGGCCGCCGCCCCCGAGAGTGAATGCGCCGGACCCATCATGGTCGTTCCCCGCCCCGGTGGTGTGATGTGTGATGTCGTACTCGGGCCGCGTCGACGGTTTCGCCCGGGGCCGTTCCGACGGCACAGCGTACCGCCGATGATCTTCCCTGGGTCGGCCGGTTCCCTCATCCGGGGCGAAGCCAGGCAAGATGGGGGCGTGACCCTCATTGATCAGCTCCCGCCGAACGCCGACCCCGACGCCCTCTTCGAGGCTTTCTCCTCGTGGGCGGAGGACCAGGGCATCACCCTGTACCCGGCTCAGGAGGAGGCGCTGATCGAGGTCGTCTCCGGGGCGAACGTGATCCTGTCCACCCCGACCGGCTCGGGCAAGAGCCTGGTCGCGGCGGGCGCGCACTTCACCGCCCTGGCGCAGGACAAGGTCACTTTCTACACCGCCCCGATCAAGGCCCTGGTGTCGGAGAAGTTCTTCGACCTGTGCAAGCTCTTCGGCACCGAGAACGTCGGCATGCTGACCGGCGACGCCTCGGTGAACGCCGACGCCCCGGTGATCTGCTGCACCGCCGAGGTGCTGGCCTCGATCGCCCTGCGCGACGGCCGGCACGCCGACATCGGCCAGGTCGTGATGGACGAGTTCCACTTCTATGCCGAGCCGGACCGCGGATGGGCCTGGCAGATCCCGCTGCTGGAGCTGCCGCAGGCCCAGTTCGTCCTGATGTCGGCGACCCTCGGCGACATGAAGCGGTTCGAGGAGGACCTGACCCGGCGCACCGGGCGGCCCACCTCCGTGGTCCGCTCCGCGAATCGGCCCGTCCCGCTGTCGTACGAGTACGTGACCACGCCGATCACCGACACGATCACCGAGTTGCTGGAGACCCGGCAGGCTCCCGTCTACATCGTGCACTTCACCCAGGCCCAGGCGGTCGAGCGGGCGCAGTCGCTCATGAGCATCAACATGTGCACCCGCGAGGAGAAGGACAAGATCCAGGAGCTGATCGGCAACTTCCGCTTCACCACCAAGTTCGGCCAGAACCTCTCCCGCTACGTCCGGCACGGCATCGGCGTCCACCACGCGGGCATGCTGCCGAAGTACCGGCGCCTGGTCGAGAAGCTCGCGCAGGCCGGTCTGCTGAAGGTGATCTGCGGGACCGACACCCTCGGCGTCGGGGTCAACGTCCCGATCCGCACCGTGCTGTTCACCGCGCTCACCAAGTACGACGGCAACCGGGTCCGCACGCTGCGCGCCCGCGAGTTCCACCAGATCGCCGGCCGCGCCGGCCGGGCCGGTTTCGACACGGCGGGCTATGTCGTCGCGCAGGCGCCCGAGCACGTCATCGAGAACGAGAAGGCGCTCGCCAAGGCCGGCGACGACCCGAAGAAGCGCCGCAAGGTCGTGCGCAAGAAGGCCCCGGAGGGCTTCGTCGCGTGGTCGGACACCACCTTCGAGAAGCTCATCGCCGCCGACCCCGAGCCGCTGACCTCGCGGTTCAAGGTCACCAACATCATGCTGCTGTCGGTCATCGCCCGTCCCGGTGACGCCTTCCAGGCGATGCGCCACCTCCTGGAGGACAACCACGAGCCGCGCAAGGCGCAGCTGCGGCACATCCGCCGGGCCATCGCGATCTACCGTTCGCTGCTCGACGGCGGCGTGGTGGAGAAGCTGGACACCCCCGACGCCGAGGGCCGTACCGTCCGGCTCACCGTCGACCTCCAGCAGGACTTCGCCCTCAACCAGCCGCTGTCCACCTTCGCGCTGGCCTCCTTCGACCTCTTGGACCCCGAGTCCCCTTCCTACGCGCTGGACATGGTGTCCGTCGTGGAGTCGACCCTGGACGACCCGCGTCAGATCCTGGCCGCCCAGCAGAACAAGGAACGCGGCATCGCGGTGGGCCAGATGAAGGCCGACGGGATCGAGTACGAGGAGCGGATGGAGCGGCTCCAGGACGTCTCCTATCCCAAGCCGCTCGAAGAGCTGCTCTTCCACGCCTACGACGTCTACGCCAAGAGCCATCCGTGGGTGCGCGACCACCCCGTCTCCCCCAAGTCGATCGTCCGCGACATGTACGAGCGCGCGATGACCTTCACCGAGTTCACCTCCTTCTACGAGCTGGCCCGCACCGAGGGCATCGTGCTGCGCTACCTGGCCGGTGCCTTCAAGGCGCTGGACCACACCATCCCCGACGACCTCAAGTCCGAGGACCTCGAAGACCTGATCGCCTGGCTCGGCGAACTCGTCCGCCAGGTGGACTCCAGCCTGCTCGACGAGTGGGAGCAGCTGGCGAACCCGGAGGTGGAGACCGCGGAGGAGGCCCAGGAGAAGGCCGACCAGGTCAAGCCGGTCACGGCGAACGCACGCGCCTTCCGCGTCCTGGTGCGCAACGCGATGTTCCGCCGGGTGGAGCTGGCCGCCCTCGACCACGTCAACGTGCTGGGCGAGCTGGACTCCGAGTCCGGCTGGGACGCGGACGCCTGGGGCGAGGCCATGGACGGCTACTGGGACGAGTACGACGACCTCGGCACCGGACCCGACGCCCGCGGCCCCAAGCTGCTCCAGATCGAGGAGGACCCGGCGCACGGCCTCTGGCGCGTCCGGCAGACCTTCGCCGACCCCAACGGGGACCATGGCTGGGGCATCAGTGCCGAGGTCGACCTCGCGGCCTCCGACGAGGAGGGCCGGGCCGTCATCCGGGTCACCTCGGTCGGCGAGCTCGGGACGCTCTGAGCGCACGACCCGTCCCCGGCGGCCCACCGGCGCCGCCGACTCCCGCTTCCCGCCGGCCCCGCCCGGACCCGACAGTGGAGAACCCCTGATGACGAACCCCGCCGAGAGACTCGTCGACCTGCTCGATCTGGAGCAGATCGAGGTCAACATCTTCCGCGGCGCCAGCCCGCAGGAGTCCCTCCAGCGCGTCTTCGGCGGCCAGGTCGCCGGCCAGGCCCTGGTCGCGGCGGGCCGCACCGTGGAGAGCGACCGCCCGGTGCACTCGCTGCACGCGTACTTCCTGCGCCCCGGCATCCCCGGGGTGCCGATCGTGTACCAGGTGGAGCGGGTGCGCGACGGGCGGTCCTTCACCACGCGCCGTGTCACCGCGGTCCAGCAGGGCAAGACGATCTTCAATCTCACCGCCTCCTTCCACCATCCGGAGGAGGGCGGCATCGAGCACCAGCTGCCTCCTCACCACGTTCCTCATCCGGACACGCTCCCCAAGGTCGCGGACGAGATCCGCGAGCACCTGGGGGCGCTGCCGGAGGCGCTGGAGCGGATGGCCCGCCGCCAGCCCTTCGACATCCGCTACGTGAACCGGCTCCGCTGGACTCCCGAGGAGCTCAAGGACGCCGACCCCCGCAGCGCGGTGTGGATGCGGGCGGTCGGCCCGCTGGGCGACGACCCGCTCGTGCACACCTGCGCCCTCACCTACGCCAGTGACATGACCCTCCTCGATGCCGTGCGCATCCCGGTGGAACCGCTGTGGGGGATGCGCGGGTTCGACATGGCGAGCCTCGACCACGCCATGTGGTTCCACCGGCCGTTCCGGACCGACGAGTGGTTCCTCTACGACCAGGAGTCGCCCATCGCCCACGGCGGCCGGGGGCTGGCCCGCGGCCGCATCTACGACCTGGAGGGCCGACTGCTGGTCTCCGTGGTCCAGGAGGGCCTGTTCCGTCCGTACACCGCCCAGCCTCCCCGGCCCGCCCGGTAAGTCCGCGCGACCCCGCCGCCCCGCCCGCCCACGAGGAACCGAGTCCACCCATGCCCACCCCGGCCCTTCCCTGCCCCTGCGGGCTGCCCGTCGCCTATCCGGAGTGCTGCGGCCGCTTCCACTCCGGTGCCCAGCCGGCCCCCACCGCCGAACGGCTGATGCGCTCGCGGTTCAGCGCCTTCGCCGTCGGCGACACCGCCTACCTGCTGCGCTCCTGGCACTCCTCGACCCGCCCGGCCGGGCTCGACCTGGATCCCGGACAGCGCTGGGAGCGCTTGGAGATCCTCGCCACCGAGCGCGGCGGCATGTTCGAGACGGAGGGTTCGGTGGAGTTCCGGGCGCACTACCGCGCGGGCGGACACACGGGCTCGCTGCACGAGCACAGCGCCTTCTCCCGCGAAGCCGGAGCCTGGGTCTACGTCGGCCCGCTGTCCCCCGTCGACTTCGACTGACCGCGCGCCCCGGTCAGCGCGAACTCCAGACTGGTGCGGTACCAGTGGATCTCGTCCGGCGGCCCGGCCTTGAGCAGCCGCAGCGCCACGGCCGCGGCAGCCGCGGCCTGCGGGTGCCCGTACGGAAGGGGCGGGGCGAGGGCCGCCAGGACGATCCGCTCCGCCGAATCGGGCACGGCGAGCAGCAGTTCCGGCTCCGGTAAGACGGAGGCCAGGACCGCGGCCCGCTCCCACGGGTCGGCGGTCCGTCTCAGCAGGAGCCCCACGTGCCTCCCCCGCCATGTCCGGGGGCGCAAATCTTCCTTGGCCTCGAGCAGTTTCCGGTCGTCCGGGGGCGCCACACCGCGCAACCGCGCCGGCTCGTGTGCCGCGAACTCCCGCAGTTCGGCGGTCAGGTAGAGCCACACCACCGCGCGGTACCGGTTGATCCGGTAGCCGACCGGAGTGAGGTGCCCGCACCGGGCGAGCCGGGTGAAGCGGCTCGGTCCGATGCCCAGCACGCCGGCGGCGGCCTCCGCACCGGCCACGGTCGCCACCGCTTCCCGCAGTGCCTGCGGCCCGCCCTCTCCCGGCCTGCTGCCGGCGGACCTGACCCGGTCCAGCTCGGCCCGCGTGAAGCGCGCGGCCCGGCCGGGGGCCGAGGGCCCCGCCCGCACGATCCCGAGCTGGACGGCCCTGGCGAACTCCGGGCGGGTCAGACCCAGTTCCGCCGCGGCCCGCGCACCGCCCACCAGCTCCGCGGCCCCTGCACCAGCCCCTGCCTCCGCCCGCACCTCGGCAGGGGCTCCGGAAGGGACATCGGCCGACGGCATCGGCATGGCCGCCGCCCTCATGGCCGCCATCGGCATGGCAGTCGTCGGCACGCCAGTCGTCGGCACGGCCGCCGTCATGGTCGTCGGCAGGATCGTGGCCATGGTCGTGGTCGTCATCACGGTCTCCTTCACAAGCGCTGATCACTCTGTGTGAAGACCGTAACTCACAGCAACGACACCGCGAGAGCCCTGTGGATAACTCAGCCCCCGGTGATTCGCCGCTCGGCGACCCCCAGGTGCTCACCCACCCGGTTGACCAGCAGGGTCATCTCGTAGGCGACCTGCCCGATGTCCGACTCCGCCGCGCTCAGCACGCACAGGCAGCTGCCCGCGCCCGCGGCCATGACGAAGAGCACCCCCTCGTCGTACTCGACCATCGTCTGGCGTACCTCCCCGGCCCGGAAGTGCCGCCCCGAGCCCTTGGCCAGGCTCTGCAGTCCGGCCGAGACGGCCGCCAGGTGCTCCGCGTCCTCCCGCGCCAGCCCCGCGCTCGCGCCGGTCACCAGGCCGTCGTTGGACAGCACCACCGCGTGCCGCACCTGCTGGACCCTGCGCGTCAGGTCGTCCAGCAGCCAGTCGAGCTGCTTGTCCAGTGCCATTTCCGAGCCCCTCCCCGTCGACGCACCCGCATGGCCCCCGCCGCGCCCCGCGTAGTCGTCCCGCCAGCCTTCCCCACCAGTGCCTTTCCGGCAAGGAGGATGTCCTCATGGCGAAGAAGATGACCGAACAGGAATGGCGGGAGTTCGTCTCGCACTCCACTCGCACCGGAAAGCTCTCCACCGTCCGCGAGGACGGCAGTCCCCACATCGCCCCCATCTGGTTCGTGCTCGACGGCGACACGTTCGTGTTCAACACCGGCAAGGACACGGTGAAGGGCCGGAATCTGGCCCGTGACGGCCGGGTCGCCCTGTGCGTCGACGACGACCGACCCCCGTTCTCCTACGTCGTGCTCCAGGGCCGCGCCGAGATCATCGAGCACGCCGACGACCCACGGCAGAACCTGCACTGGGCGACGCGGATCGGCGCCCGTTACATGGGAGAGGATCGCGCGGAGGCCTTCGGCCGCCGCAATGCCGTCCCCGGCGAGCTCCTCGTCCGCGTCCACATCGACAAGGTGATCGCCCTGGCCGGCATCTCCGACTGAACGGCACCGGATCTCCGGCCCGGGGCCGCGGCCGGCTCACACCGAACCGGCCTGCGGCTCCACCGACTCCAGCAGCCTGGCGGTGTGCACCCGCCCCGCGTACTCGACCAGTCTGATCAGCACTTCCTTTCCCGAGTCCTTGTCCCGCGCGTCGCACAGCACCACCGGAGTCCCCTGATCCAGGTCCAGCGCCCTCGACACGTCATGGGCGCCGTAACTCCGGGCGCCCGTGAAGCAGTTGACGGCCACCACGAACGGGATGCGCCGGTGCTCGAAGTAGTCCACCGCCGGAAAGCAGTCCTCCAGGCGCCGCGTGTCCGCCAGCACCACCGCCCCCAGCGCCCCCTGGGACAGCTCGTCCCACAGGAACCAGAACCGGTCCTGCCCCGGGGTGCCGAACAGGTAGAGGGACAGTCCGGAGCGAATGGTGATCCGCCCGAAGTCCATGGCCACGGTCGTGGTCCTCTTCTGGTCCACGCCGCCGGTGTCGTCGACGAGTTCGCCCGCCTCACTCAGCTGCTCCTCCGTCCGCAGCGGCCGGATCTCGCTCACCGCGCCGACCAGCGTCGTCTTGCCGACCCCGAAGCCGCCGGCCACCAGGATCTTCAGCGCGAGCGCCGCCAGTTCGGGGTCGTCCCCATGACCGGCATCCACCGGCCCGCCCTCGTGCAGTCCCATCACAGCGCTCGCAATCCCTCGATGACTTCCCGCAGAATCCGTTCGTCCGGCAGCTGCGCGGGTGGTACCGGCCTGCTGACCTTGACGTGCCCGCCCTCCAGCAGGTCGCCGAGGAGCACCCGAACCACCCCCACCGGCAGGTCGGCGTCGGCGGCGAGTTCCGCCACCGACTGGGTCTCCGACCGGCAGAGGCCGAGCAGTGCCCGGTGTTCCGGACCGAGCAGCGACTCGGCAGCCGCGTCGGTGCCCTCCGGATCCACGACGACCAGGGCGATCAGGTCGAAGCGGACCCCGTGGGGTCCGGGTTTCGTCCGCCCGCCGGTCATCGCGTACGGGCGGACGAGCGGGCCCGCGTCGGCGTCGTACCACTGGCCGTCCATGTTCCGGACCGCCGCCCTCAGCCGGCGGCCGGCGGCCGCGCCGCGAACCGGGGCGGGGTGTAGAGGTGTTCGCCGACCTGCTTCACCAGGCGCGCCATCTCGTAGGCGATCAGCCCGATGTCGGCCCCGGCGCCGCTGAGCACGGCGAGGCAGGAGCCGTCCCCTGCGGCCGCGACGAAGAGGAAGCCGTCGTCCATCTCGACCATCGTCTGGCGCACGCCCCCGGCGTGGAAATGCCGGCCCGCGCCCTTGGCCAGGCTGTGGAAGCCGGAGGCGACGGCCGCCAGGTGCTCGGCGTCCTCCCGGCTGAGCCCGCTGGAGGCCCCCACCGGCAGGCCGTCGTTGGACAGGACCACGGTGTGCCGGACCTCCCGGACGCGGACGACCATGTCGTCCAGCAGCCAGTCCAGTTCGCCCGACCTGCGGGCACCCCCGTCGAGCCCGATTCTCTGGTGGTCGATCATCACACGTCTCCCTTGCTGCCTGCGCCGCCTTCACGGCCTGCACTGCCTGCGCCGCCTTCACGGCCATCACGAGCCTCAGGGGCCGCGTGCGGGTGGTTCTCCTGGGCGCCGCGGACCCATCCGGCGCGGTAGGCGGCCATCCGTTCCCGGGCCTGCTCCGGGCTGCGCCCCGGCGGGTCCTCCGCGACGGGCGGCCCGGTCGGTGCCGTACGGGCCGGTGTCTCGCGCAGCTGCGGGACCAGGCTGGCCTGGCGGACCCGCCGCGGCAGTTCCGTCACCGAGGCGGCCGGTGGCGCGGCTGCGGGCGGGGCCGCGAGCGCGCCGCCCGGGACGCGCGGCCGCAGCGCGGCCACCGGAGCGGGCCGGGGCTGCGGCCGGCGGGCGGCGGGCCCCGGGCCCTCGGGGCCTGACGCGTCCTGCCGTACGACGGTCATCGCGGGCGGCTGCTGCGCCCGCTCGGCCGCCTGCGGCGCGCGGACCGGCGCGGCGGCCGGTTCGGGCGCCGGTACGGGTCCGGGCGCCGGTACAGGCCCGGGCCCCGCGGCCCGTGCTCCGGCGGACGCCCCGGGCCGGGGCTCCGGTTCCGGGGCTCCGGCCGTGATCGCCCCCTGGAGCAGCGAGTTCGGCAGCAGCACCACGGCGGTGGTGCCGCCGTACGGGGAGGTCCGCAGGTGCACCTTCACCCCGTGGCGGGAGGAGAGCCGGCTGACGACGAAGAGCCCGAGCCGGTCGCTGTCGAAGAGGTCGAGCGCCTCGGACTGCTCGATGCGCCGGTTGGCGTCGCTCAGGGTCTCGCGGCCCATGCCGAGCCCGCGGTCCTCGATCTCCAGGACGTACCCGGCGCCGACCGGCTCCCCGCTGACCTGGACCTTGGTGTGCGGAGGGGAGAACTGGGCCGCGTTCTCGATGAGTTCGGCCAGCAGGTGGGTGAGGTCGGCGACGGCTCCGCCGACCACGGCGGCCTCCGCGAGTCGGCGCACCTCCACACGCGGGTAGTCCTCGATCTCCGAGACGGCGGCCCGCACCACGTTCGTGAGCGGAACCGGCATGCGCCAGGCCCGGCCGGGGGCCGCGCCCGAGAGGATGATCAGACTTTCCGCGTGCCGGCGCATCCGGGTGGTCAGGTGGTCGAGGCGGAACAGGTCGCCGAGCTCACCCGGGTCGTCCGCGCGGCGTTCCATCGAGTCGAGCAGGGTGAGCTGCTTGTGTACGAGGACCTGGCTGCGGCGGGCGAGGTTGACGAACACGCCGGAGACCCCGCTGGCCAGTTCCGCGCGTTCCACCGCGGCGCTGAGCGCGGCTCGGTGGACGGTGGCGAGCGCCTCGCCGACCTGGGTGATCTCGTCGTCGCCGGGCGGTCCGGCCGGCGTCTCGGCGTCCACGTCGATGTCCTGGCCGGCGCGCAGCCGGTCCATGGCGTGGGGGAGTTTGCGGTGGGCGATCTCCAGCGCCGTGTTGCGCAGCGAGACCAGCTCCACGACGAGGACCCGGCCGATGCGGACGGAGATGACCAGGGAGGCGGCGACGGCCGCCAGGCCCAGCAGCACGGCCGCGCCGGCCGGGCTGAGCGCACCCTCGGCGAACGGGTCCGCCCGGTCGGCGGCCGCCGCGTGCGCGGCTGTCTCGATCTCGCGCATGGAGGCGGCGATGCCGGTGTGGGCGGCCTCCCATCCGGCGGGCACCCCGCGCGCCTCCTTGGCCGCTCCGGCGGCCAAGGCCCGGTCCTCCGCGGCGGTGAGGTCGGCGTAGGCGGCGCTCTTGGCGACGGACTGCCAGGCGGCCTGCTGGGCGGGAGGCAGGTCGCGGGCCGCGGCGGCGGTCAGGTCGCGGCGGGCCTCGATGGTGCCGGTCAGCTGGCGAAGCGTTTCGGTGCTGCGCGGGCCCGGTACGGCGAGCAGCGCGTCCTCCCGCGAGAGGAGCTCCCCGGCGCGGCCGAACTCCGCCAGGACCCGCGAGGCGGGGCCGAGTTCGGCATCCTCGCCGCCGGTCAGGGCGCCGTCGACGGCGAGCGCCGATTCGATCACGCGCGTGTAGATCTCGAAGGCGGCCGCGGGGGTGGCTCGGCGCCCGGTGATGTCCTTGCGGGCGGATTCCAGTGCTTCGGCGTCGGCGACGAACGCGCCGAGGCGGACCACGACGTCCGAGTCGTAGTCACCGGAGTCGGCGACGGTGTTGCGGTCGCCGAGCCGCAGCCGCCCGGCGGCGGCTTCGGTGCGCCGGGCCTGCTGGTCCAGGACGGCCGGGTCGGCGGCGGGGTCGGCGAGGAGCCGGACGGCGGCCCGCCGTTCCGCCTGGATCTCGGTGACGGCGGCGGCGACGGGGGTGCGTATCTCGCTGTCGACCCGCTGGACGCGGGTGAGCCCGGCGATGTCCTGGGCGGTGCTGACGGTGGCGAAGGCCCAGAGGGCGAGCAGGGAGACGACGGGGACCATCAGCAGCGAGACGATCTTCGCGCGGACGGTGGCGGGGCGCAGCCGCACGCGCGAGCCGCGTCCGTGCGGCTGCGGGGCGGCCTGAGCCGGCTGCGGACGCACCTGTTCCGGGTGTTCGTCGGCCGGCGGCCCGGCGTGGGCGCGGCGGCCCGTGCCCGCGCCGCGGCCGCCCGCCGGCGCGGGGAGCCGTGGCGCCGCTGCTTCCGGTTGTCTGCGGGGTGTGCGCATGGGCTCCTCGTTCCGGGGCGGTGCCGACAGTCGTTCGGGGTGCGGGTGCGGCTGCGGGGTGCGGGTGATCGGTGGATGCGGGTGGGTGGGGGGCGACGTGTGCGCGGGAGGTGTTCAGTGGGCGGTCACGGCCCGCTCCCCCAGGCTCCGGACGGAGTCGGAGGCGGCGCGCTCGTCGGCCGTCGGGGACAGTGCGACGAAGGCGGCGGTGATGAACAGGTACGACCCCAGCCCGACGGCGAGCGGGAAGATGAACTGCATGGCCGTGGCGCCGGGCAGGGCGGCGTCCGAGGGCGAGACGCTGACGGCGACGGCGGTCATCCCCGTGTAGTGCATGCTGCTGACGGCGGCGCCCATGACGAGTGAGGCGGCGGCCACGGCCACCGGCGACTTGATGTTGAGCGCGGCCCACAGCGCCGCGGTGGCCGCCACCACGGCGATGGCGACCGAGAGGCCGACGGTCAGCGGGTCGTAGCTGACGCGGCCGTGCAGGCGCAGGGCCGCCATACCGAGGTAGTGCATGCTGGCGACGCCGACTCCGGTGGTGAGCCCGCCCAGGACCAGGGCCCTGCCGCGGGCCTTGCCGTAGCCCACGGCGAACACTCCGGCCCCGACCACCAGCATGGCCACGACCAGGCTGAGGATGGTGAGCGGCACGTTGTAGTGGATCTCGGTGCCGATGACGTCGAAGCCGAGCATCGCGACGAAGTGCATCGTCCAGATGCCGGTGCCGATCGCGGAGGCCGCGGTGAGCAGCCAGTTGCGCCGGGAGGCGCCCGTCGCAGCGAGCGCGCGGACGGTGCAGCGCAGCCCGAGGGCGGCACCGATGGAGGCCATCACGTATGACAGCACAGGTGTCAGCCAGCCGTGGGCGGCGTGGTCCAGGTGTCCCAGGTGTCCCATGGCCACCGGACGCTAGTCCGGGTGAGGGTGCGAACAGGGGGATCATTTCGAAAGCCGCTGTAACTGCTGGAATATGACAGAGATACGTTCATCTCCGATCACGCGACGTATCACCTTGCGCACGGTCCGCAGGCTCGGGCGGGCGGGCCGGTGCGAGATCATGGGCGCATGAGCGAAGACCACACGCACGTGCAGGAGTTCTTCGGGGCGCGCGCCGCCGACTGGGACCGCAAGTTCCCCGACGACGCGCCCGCCTTCGCGACCGCCGTCGCCGAGTTCGGGCTGCGGCCCGGGGACCGGGTGCTCGACGCGGGCTGCGGCACCGGGCGGGCGCTGGCGCCGCTGCGCGCGGCCGTCGGGCCCACCGGGCTCGTCCTGGGGGCCGACCTCACCCCGCAGATGCTCGCGGCCGCGCGGCGGGCGGGGCGCAGCGCGCAGGGGGCGCTGCTGCTCGCGGACGTGGCCCGGCTGCCCCTCCGCGACGGGGCGCTGGACGCGGTGTTCGCCGCGGGACTCCTCGCCCACCTCCCCGACCCGGAGGCGAACCTGCGCGAACTGGCCCGGGTCGTGCGCGACGGCGGCCGGCTCGCGCTGTTCCACCCGATCGGGCGGGCGGCCCTCGCCGGCCGCCAGGGCCGGGAGCTGACCCCGGAGGACCTGCGCGCCGAGCACAACCTCGGTCCGCTGCTGGCCCGTTCGGGTTGGGCCATGACCTCGTACGCCGATGAGGACGCACGCTTCCTGGCACTGGCCGAACGCCGCGGCTGAGGTGTCCTCGTACACCGGCACCGCGCCCGGACGCGTGCGGACGCCCGCCGCGCGGCGAACCGGGGCTACGCCGGAGGCTGCGCCTCGGCCCCGGTGGGCCGGCGCGGATGCGGGACGGGACAGCCGCCTGCGCCGGACACCGGAAACGTGCCGAGTTCGCCCACGTCGTAACCCCCGGGACGGCTCTTGATGTTCGTGTTCTGCCGGGCGTAGTGCGGGGCCTTGCGCGGGGGCAGCAACCGAACCGCACGGCCGCGCAGGCGCAGCGCGCCCTGCACCAGCCGCCGGGTGCGGGGGTGGGGACGGGGGAACCGGAAGGCGTTCAGCAGCGGCTCGTCGAGGAGGGCGAGGCTCGCGCCGCGGACCGCGGGGGCGAGGGGCGCCGGATACCAGGAGGCCATCAGGTCCAGGGTGGAGTCCGCGACCGCGCGTCCTCCCTCGTCCCAGCCGAAACGAGCCTTCTCGTAGGCGTCGAGCACGGACTCGAACTCCTCGAAGGAGCCGGGAATGTCCGCGATGCCCATATGCCTGCCCAGGGCGGCGTAGTAGTTCGCGGAAGCCCGGCGCTCGTGGTGGGTCAGCGGGCGCCAGCCGTACGCGTCCAGCCAGCGGGAGGGGACCACCACGAACGTGCACAGGACGTAGCGCATGTCGTCGTCGGAGATGTCGTAGCTCCGGTGCATCTGGTTCACGCGGCGGATCGCCGTGCGCGCGGTGTCGCTCTCGAAACCGTGCTCCACGATCGCGTCGAGGAGCAGCGTGGTGTCGTCGTAGCGCCGCTGGGGGCGGTCCGTGAACTCGGCCGTCTCCGCCAGCAGACCCCCGATGGAGGGCACGGCGTAGGTGCGGAACAGTGCCAGCTCCAGGGCGCGGGTGAAGTCCCACGGGAACTCGTAGGTGGCGGTGAGCCGGTAGATGGCGAGGAAGTCCTTGTCGGGGTCGAGAGCGAGGATCTCCCTCAGCCGGTCGTAACGCTGCACCGGTTGCCCTTTCTGTGGCGGAGTGCCAACTCTACGTGCAGGTGGCAGCCTTGAAAATGGTCGGCCGCAGGGCCTCGACGGGTGGGTTACCCGCTGGTTAAGGTGCGCCGACGAGAGAGCGACGGGGAGGCCAGGTGTCCGACGACGAGGGCGACGAGGGGGGCGGCTCGCTGTACGTGCTGACCGCCGTGCTGCTGACCCCCGCGCAGTTCCCCAGCATCCTGGGCGACGACTTTCCCGAAGCCTGCTCCCTGCTGGGCGTGGCACCGAACGCGGAAGGGTACGGGCTGGTGCTCGGTCAGGACGAGGAGGGCGCGCGGTGGACGGTCGTCGTGGACGACGTCTCGCTCGTGGCCGCGGCGATCGCCTCGTGGGACTGCGGCATGGACTACGACCTCTCCCCCGACGAGCGGTCGATCGTGGTCTCTCTGGCAGGGTGGCCGCTGGAGCTGTCGGTGGCGGCCTCCGGGATCCCGGAACCCCACGATCCGGAGCAGGGCGCGGACGGCACCGGGCGGGTGCCGCTGGCGCCTCCCTCGGCGGAGACCTGGGGGCCGGTGCAGCGGCGGATGGCCGCGGACCAGATCGCCCGGCAGTGGGACGACTGGCACGAGCGCGAGGCGCTGGACGGCGGCGCGGCCGCCGCCGCGCACCCCGGGCTCGCGCGGGCCCTGGCCGAGGCGCAGGCGTACACGCAGACCGCGCCACCGCCCGGCCGGGTGCGCTCCTCCTTCGCCGGTGAGGAGGTCCGGACCCTGCGGGCGGACGGCCCCGGCTGGTCGCTGGTGGCCCGTACCGCCGGCGCCGCCTTCGTGCTGCTCGACGAGGAACCGGGCGGCGTGCTCCCGGTTCCGCGCGAGGGGAAGACCGACCTGCCGGCGCTGCTGACGGCCCTGGACCGCGTCGCGGTGCGCCCGGCGTGATGTGCGCGGACGGGATGGGACCGGCTCGGGCATCAGGGCGGGAACCGGTTCGGTGTCAGGGCACGGCGCGCGGCCGTCAGCGGCCGATCTGCTTCCTGGAGACGCCCCGCAGACGACGCCTCTGAGAAGAGTCCAGCAGGAGGTACGCGGCTGCGGGCACGCCGATCAGGACCAGCAGCCCCACCCAGAACCCGACCGTCCAGAACAGCACGATGGCTGCCACGACTCCGGCAACCGCGACTTTTCCGCTCGTGGACATCAGCGGACACCTCCACCCGTCGTCAGACCACTACCACCACTAGACCACTACCACCACTGCCCCCTCAACGCACCGGGCCGCCCGCGCGTTCCCGCACCGCCCGGACCGTCGGCTGTGCCGGCACGTCGTTCGGGGGCGAGGTGGGAGACGGTTGCTACTGCCAGTCGTCCCACGGCGGGTTCGTCTCGTCGTCCAGATCGAAAGGCGGCTCGTCGTCGTGCGGGGCCGCGGCGGCCGGCGGGGGTTCGGGGGCCGCCGCAGGGGCCGCCGCGGGGGCCGGCTCATCGGCTGAGGATCGGGCGAGGGTGTCCAGGACGCCCTCGCCGTACTTGGCGAGCTTGGCCTCGCCGACCCCGCCGATCGTGCCCAGCTCCTCCACGGTGCCCGGCAGCCGCGTCGCGATCTCGCGCAGCGTCGCGTCGTGGAAGACCACGTACGCCGGGACGCCCTGCTCGCGTGCCGTCGCCGCCCGCCAGGCGCGCAGTGCCTCGAAGAACGGTACGGCGGCCGCCGGCAGGTCGGCCGGGATGCGGGAGCCCTTGCCCTTGCCCGAGCCGGAGTCCTTGCGGGCCGGGGCCGTGGCCGCCTTCTCCTTGCGCAGCTGCACGCTGCGCCGCCCGCCGAGCACCTCGCCGCTGGCGTCGGTCAGCACGAGCGTCCCGTAGTCGCCCTCCACCGCCAGCAGCCGCAGCGCCAGCAGCTGGCGCACCACGCCGCGCCATTCCGCTGTGCCCAGGTCCGCCCCGACGCCGAACACCGACAGGGCGTCGTGGTCGAACTGGATGACCTTGGCGGTCTTCTTGCCCTGGAGGATGTCGATGATCTGGCCGGCGCCGAACTTCTGGCGCCGCTCCTTCGCCAGCCGCCACACCGTGGACAGCAGCTTCTGCGCGGCGACCGTCCCGTCCCAGGACTCCGCGGGCGTCAGGCACGTGTCGCAGTTGCCGCACGGCTCGCCCGACTGCCCGAAGTACTCCAGCAGCCGCACCCGCCGGCAGTCGACCGTCTCGCACAGCGCGAGCATCGCGTCCAGGTGCATGCCCAGGGCGCGGCGGCGCGCCTCGTCGCCCTCGGAGCCGTCGATGAGTTTGCGCTGCTGCACCACGTCCTGCAGGCCGTACGCCAGCCATGCCGTGGCCGGTTCGCCGTCGCGCCCGGCGCGACCGGTCTCCTGGTAGTAGCCCTCGACCGACTTGGGCAGGTCCAGGTGGGCGACGAAGCGCACGTCCGGCTTGTCGATGCCCATGCCGAAGGCGATCGTGGCGACGACCACGACCCCCTCTTCCCGCAGGAAGCGCGCCTGGTTGTCGGCGCGCGTGCGGGCGTCCATGCCGGCGTGGTAGGCCACGGCGTCGATGCCCTGCTCCACCAGGGCGGCCGCGGTCTTCTCCACCGAGGCCCGGGAGAGGCAGTAGACGACTCCGGCGTCGCCCTCGTGCTCGGTGCGGATCAGCTCCAGCAGCTGCTTGAGCGGGTTGTCCTTCGGGACGATGCGGTACTGGATGTTCGGCCGGTCGAAGCTGGCGACGAAGTGCCGGGCGTCCTCCAGGCCGAGCCGGGCCACGATCTCGGCGTGGGTGGCCTCGGTGGCCGTGGCGGTGAGCGCGATCCGCGGCACCTTGGGCCAGCGCTCGTGCAGCATCGACAGCGCCAGGTAGTCCGGCCGGAAGTCGTGGCCCCACTGGGCGACGCAGTGCGCCTCGTCGATGGCGAAGAGCGACACCCTGCCCCGGTCGAGCAGCCGCTGCGCGCTCTCGGTGCGCAGCCGCTCGGGAGCCAGGTACAGCAGGTCGAGCTCGTCCGCGAGGAAAGCCTGCTCGACGGCCTGCCGCTCGTAGGTGTCCTGCGTGGAGTTGAGGAAGCCCGCCCGCACCCCGAGCGCATTGAGCGCGTTCACCTGGTCCTGCATCAGCGCGATCAGCGGCGAGATCACGATGCCCGTGCCGTCTCTGACGAGCGCGGGGATCTGGTAGCAGAGGGACTTGCCGCCGCCGGTCGGCATCAGCACGAGGGCGTCACCGCCGCCGACCACCTGCTCGATGATCTCCTGCTGCTCGCCGCGGAAGGAGCTGTAACCGAAGACGCGGTGCAGTACCCGCAGTGCGTCGGTGGTCTCGGGGGGCGCGTCCGGAAGGGCCATCCACGAAGCCTAACGGCTCCCGCCGACACCCCCGGCCCGTCCGCCCGGACCTGTGGACAACCGCCTGTCAAGTAACGAATAGCCGGGTCTACGGCCGTCCCCCCTCCTGCGGGCACGGTGGAAGCCGAACGTCCCGCCACCCGGTGGGGCCGGCCCGCCACCCGGAACGGAGGCCCTCGATGGAGCGTCGTGCAGGGGTCTTCGTGACCCGTCGGCCCCGGCTCGTCCTGCTGGCCGCCCTCGCGTTCCTCGTCCTGTCCGTCGTGTTCGGCGCGGAGGCGACCGGTCGGCTGAAGACCGGCGGGTACGACGATCCGCGATCCGAGTCCAGCCGCGCGGCCGCGGTGGCCTCCGAGCACCTGGGGGCGTCCCCCAACCTCGTCCTCGTCGCACAGGCGCCCGGCGGTTCCGTGGACGATCCGGCGGTCCGCAGCGAGGGCGAGGCCCTGACCAGGCGCCTGGCCACGCGGGCGGGCGTGTCCGCCGTGAGCTCGTACTGGAGCGGCGCGGCGGCGGAGCTGCGCAGCCGGGACGGCCGCGCGGCCATGCTGGTCGCGCACGTGGAGGGCGAGGGGGAACGGCTCGCGGCCCGGGCCGGGCAGCTGCGCGAGGAGTTCTCCACCCCGGCCCCGGCCGATCCCCGGGCGCCGCTGACCGTGCGGGTCGGCGGGTCGGCGCTCGTCGACGCCGAACTGCAGGACATCGCGGAAACCGACCTGAAGCGCGCCGAGTCCGTCGTCCTGCCCGGCACCCTGATCCTGCTGGTGCTGGTGTTCGGCAGTGTCGTGGCCGCCGCGCTGCCCCTGCTGATCGGGGTGCTCTCCATCGCCGGGACGCTGCTGGTCCTGCGCGTCCTCGGTTCCGTCACCGACGTGTCGGTCTTCGCGCTGAACCTCACCACGGCGCTCGGGCTGGGCCTCGGCATCGACTACGGGCTGCTGATCGTCTCGCGGTTCCGGGAGGAGCTCGCCGCCGGGTACCGGCCGCGCAACGCCGCCATCCGGACCGTGCGCACGGCCGGCCACACCATCGGCTTCAGCGCCGCCACGGTGTCGGCAGCGTTGGCCACCCTGCTGGTGTTCCCGCCCTACTTCCTGCGCTCCTTCGCCTACGCGGGCATCGCCGTGGTGGCCATCGCGGCGGTCAGCGCCGTGACCGTGCTGCCCGCGCTGCTCGCCCTGCTGGGCACCCGGGTGAACGCCTGGGCCGTGCCGTGGCGCCGTCGGGCCCGCTCCGGCTCGGAGTCCCGGTTCTGGGCGGGGCTGGCGCGGATCGCCGTACGCCGTCCGCTGCTCGCGGCGCTGCCGGTGGTCGGCCTGCTCCTCGTACTCGCCGGGCCGTTCGCCCACGCCGGTTTCGCCACGCCCGACGACCGGGCGCTGCCGCTGAGCGCGTCCAGCCGGCAGACCGGGGACCTGGTGCGCGGCGCCTTCGACGGGAAGGGCTCCAGCGCGGTCACGGTCGTCATGACGGGTGCGGCGTCGCCGTCGGCGCGGGAGGAGTACGCCCGCCGGCTGGCCGCGCTCAGCCACGTCGCGCAGGTCTCGCCGGTCGCTGCGCCGGCCGGCGACGGTCCGGCCCGGCTCTCCGTAATACCGCGGGTCGACCCCCAGTCGAGCGCCGGCCAGCGGCTGGTGCGCGACGTCCGCGAGGCTCCGGTCCCCGAGGGCACCGAAGTCCTGGTCGGCGGGCCGAGCGCGGTGCTGGTCGACGCGAAGGCCACGGTGGGAGACCGGCTCCCGCTGGCCCTGTCCGTGATCACCGCGACCACGTACCTGCTGCTGTTCGGCTTCACGCGCAGCCTGCTGCTGCCGCTGAAGGCGATCGCGCTGAACGCGCTGAGCCTCGGCGCCGTCCTCGGCGCCATGGTCTGGGTCTTCCAGTCGGGCCATCTGCGCCACCTGCTCGACTTCACGCCCGGACCGCTCAGCACGACCATGCCGGTGCTGCTGTTCTGCATCGTCTTCGGGCTGTCGGTGGACTACGAGGTGTTCGTCCTGGCGCGGATCAAGGAGGCGCACGACGCGGGGCAGGACAACGCCCGCTCGATCGTCACCGGCCTCGCCCACACCGGCGGGATCGTCACGACCGCCGGTGCGCTGCTCGCCTTCACCCTGCTGAGTTTCGGCACCTCCCAGGTCTCCCTCCTGCAGTTCTTCGGGATCGGCGCGGGTCTGGGAGTGCTCCTCGACGCCACGCTCGTACGGGGCGTCCTCGTCCCGGCACTCATGCGGCTGGCGGGTGACCTGAACTGGTGGGCGCCGCGGCCGCTGAGGCGCACGACACCGCCCCCGGCGCCCCGACCTCCCCCCGGCGCCGGGGGGAGGTGCCCGCCGGCGCGCGGCCGGACCCCGCTCCACACCCCCCTCTGCACGCGGTCCACGGCGCGCTCCCGCGCGCACGCCCCGGCGTGCCGCTGACCGCCGCCCCCATTTCTCCACCCGCCTCCACCCCCGCACGCCTCCACCCGACAAGGAAGAACCGACATGTCTGACATCGCCATCACCGGCCTCGGCTGCCGCTTCCCCGGCGCCCCCGACCTCCACGCCTACTGGGAGCTCCTGCTGAGCGGGGAACGGCAGTTCTCCCCGGTCCCGAAGGAGCGCTGGAACCACGAAACCTTCCACGCGAGCGGCGACCGGTCGGCTCCGAACGCCGCCTACACCGACCAGGTCGCCTTCCTCGAGGACGTGGACCGCTTCGACGCCCTGCACTACGGGGTGCCGCCGGCCCGGGCACGGGCCATGGACCCGCAGCACCGGCTGATGCTCGACGTGGCCCGCGAGGCCCTCGAGGACGCGGGGATGGGCCGCGGGGACTTCGACCGGGAGAACACCGGGGTGTTCGTCGGGCTGTCGGTGTCCGACTACAAGGACCTCATGGCGGCCCCGATCCGGGCCATCAGCCTGGCCGAAGGGGCCCTCGCCGGGGACGACCGCAGCGGCCTGGACGCCGTCCGCGAGCAGGCGGGCCGGCTCGGTACGGTCCAGAGCTTCACCCTGCCGGGCAGCCTGCTCAACATGGCCCCCGGCACCATCAGCCGGCAGTTCGACCTCGGCGGCCCCAGCTTCGCCGTGGACGCGGCCTGCTCGGGCTCACTGGTCGCCCTGGACCAGGCGATGGCCCACCTGCGCCAGGGCAGCTGCCGGATCGCGGTCGTCGGCGGGGTGTACCTCAACCTCACCCCCGACAGCCTGGTCGGCTTCTCCCGGCTCCGCGCCCTGTCCGCCACGGGGGTGTGCCGCCCGTTCGACGAGGCGGCCGACGGGTTCGTCCTCGGCGAGGGCGCCGGCGCCGTCGTGATCCGTCCGCTGGCGGACGCGCTCGCGGCCGGCGACCGGGTCTACGCGGTGATCAAGGGCATCGGCTCGGCCAACGACGGCGCCTCCCCCGGGCCGCTGGTACCCACCCCGGAGGGCCAGCTGCGCGCCATGCGCCGGGCCTACGACGACGCGGGGGTGGCACCCTCCTCCGTCGGTTTCATCGAGGCCCACGGCACCGGTACCGCCATCGGCGACCGGGCGGAGGTGGAGGCGCTGCGGCGGTTGCGCACCGAGTACCCCGACGACGACCCCTCACTGTGCTACCTCGCCTCGGGCAAGGCGCTGATCGGGCACTCGCTGTCGGCGGCGGGCATCGCGGGTCTGATCAAGACGGCCCTCGTCGTGCACCACGGCACGATCGTGCCGCAGCCGCGGACGGCGCCCCACCCTGACCTGGGCATCTCCGCGGCGGGCCTGCGCATCGCCGACAGCGCGCGACCCTGGGCGGGCGCGGGCGCCCCGCGGCGCGCCGCCGTCAGCTCGTTCGGGTTCGGCGGCACGAACGTGCACGTGGTGCTGGAGGAGCAGCCCGCCCCGGCGGTGCGCCGCCTCGGGGTGCGGACCGAGAGCCGCGTGCCCCGTCTCGTGATGCTGTCGGCGGGCAGCCGGGAGCTGCTGGACCGGCACATCGGCGAGGTGCTCGACACCTTGGACCGCGGCCCGCGCCTCCCCCTCGCCGCGCTGGCGCACACCTTCGGCGGGCGACGGCCGCTGTCGGCCCGGCTCGCGATCGTGGCCTCGGACACGGAGGAGTTCACCGAGCGGCTGCGCCACGCCCGCCGGCAGCTCGCCGACGGGGCCGGCGGCGAGCTCGGCGACGGCACCGGGGGCGACCTCGGCGAGGGGGCCTTCGCCGCCGACGCCCCGCTGCCGCCCGAGCGGCGCCACGTCGCCTTCCTCTTCCCCGGTCAGGGCAGCCAGCGGCCGGGCATGATGCGGGACTTGTACGAGCGGTTCACCGGCTTCCGTTCGGCCGTCGACTCCCTCGGCGCCGTGGCGCGGCGGGACGGTGGCCCCGACCTCGCCGATCTGCTGTACGGCGGGGCTTCGGCGGACGCCGAACCGGAGGAGCTTGGGCGGCGGATCTCCGCCACCGAGGTCTGCCAGCCGCTGCTCGGAACCGTCCAGATCGCGGCCACCCGCCTCCTCGCGGACTGCGGGGTCACCCCCGACCTGGTTCTCGGCCACAGCGTCGGCGAGTTCGCGGCGGCGGCCGCCGCCGGCGCGCTCACCGGCGAGGACGCCGTCCGGCTCCTGGTGCACCGGGGGGCGGCTCTGCGGGACGCCGGATCGGACCTCGGCGGCATGCTCGCCGTACAGAGCGACGCCGAGACGTGCCGCCGGCTGCTGCACGGCATCGACGACGTGTGGCTCGCCTGCTTCAACCAGCGGCGGCAGGTCGTGGTCAGCGGTACGCCGCGCGGGCTCGCCGCCCTGCGGCGGGCCTGCGCCGACGCGGGGATCGTGACGGCGGCGCTCGACGTGTCCCACCCCTTCCACTCCCCGCTGCTGGCCGGCGCCGACGAGACGCTGCGCGCGGACCTCGCCGGCCGCCCGATCAGCGGTCCCGTCCTGCCGTTCGTCTCGTCGGTGGACGCAGAGCTCTGCGGCGACCCCGGGCGGCTGCGCGAACTCTGGGGCCGGCACGCCTCCGCGCCCGTCCGGTTCAGCGACGCCGTCGCCACCGCCCACGCGCAGGGCGCCCGCGTCTTCGTCCAGGTGAGCGGCGGCGGCACGCTGCTCACCTCGGTCCGCCGGGACCTCGCCGGGCACGGTGACGTCCATGTCGTGCCCGCGACGGGCGTGGCCCCGGACCGGGGACGCGACCTCGTCCTGGCCCTCGCCCGGCTCGCCGTCATGGGTGTACCGGTCGATCCGCGCGCCCTGGTCGACCGGGAGGACCGCCGGCTGCTGGACCTCCCGGTGGCGCGGCTCGCGACCCAGTCCTACTGGGTGGCCGCCCGGCGCCCGGCGCGGCGGGACACCTCCGCCCGCCCGGACGCGCACCGGCCCGCACCCTCCGCGAAGACCCCGGTGCGGCAGCCCGTGGGTCCGGACGACGCGGCGCGGTCCCTCGACCCCGCCGCCGTTCCCGTACACGAACTGCTGGAACTGGCCCGGCGGCAGGTGATGCTGCTGACGCGTATGACGGAGACCCTTCCGGCCCCGGCGACCCCGGTCCCCCCGACGGCACCCGTCGCACCCGTGGCGCCCGCCGCCGCCGTCACACCCCTCGCATCCGTCGCACCTGTCACACCCGTCGCCCCCGTCACACCTTCCGCCGAGGAGCCGCCGCCGGCGGAGGAGCCGTCCCCCGGGGACATCGGCGCGGTCACCACCGCGGTGCTGGAGCACGTGGCGCGGATCAGCGCCTTCCCGGTGGACCACCTGCGTGAGGACCAACTCCTCGTCGACGAGCTCGGGTTCGACTCCCTGATGCTGACCGACCTGTTCACCTCGCTCAGCCGGCAGTGGCCGTCCTGGACGTTCGACGACACGACCGCCGACCGTCCGACGGCGGGCAGGATCGCCGCCCTGATCGCCGGCGCCTCCCCCGACTCCGTGCCCGCAGCCGTCCCCGCCCAGCGCGGCCTCCACGCCGCCCCAACCCCGGAGGAGGTGCGCGGGCCGCAGGCGGGCGAGCCGGCTCCCGCCGCGGCTGCGCTGCCCGAGGAGCACACGCGGATCGAGTGCTTCCCGGAGGTCACCGCCCACGGTGAGCGGGTCGCCGCGCTCACCGGGCTCGGGCTGCCGAACCCGTACTTCGTCGTCCACCAGGGGGCGATGACCGACACGACCGTCGTCGACGGCCGCGAACTGCTCTCCTTCTCCAGCTACAACTACCTGGGCCTCGCCACGCACCCCCGGGTGAGCGGAGCCGCCCGGGAGGCGATCGAGCACTACGGCACCTCGGTGTCCGCCAGCCGGCTGCTCTCCGGCAGCCGCCCGCTCCATCAGGAACTCGACACCGAACTCGCCGGTCTGCTCGGCTGCGAGGCCGCGCTCACCCTGGCCAACGGGCACGCCACCAACGTGACCGTGATCGGGCACCTCGTCGGCCCCGGGGACCTGGTCGTCCACGACTCCCTGGCCCACGACAGCATCCTGCAGGGGTGCAGGCTCTCCGGCGCGACCCGGCGGCCGTTCCCCCACAACGACGCGGCCGCCCTCGACGCGCTCCTGAGCCGGGTCCGCCACCAGTACCGGCGGGTGCTCGTCGTGATCGAGGGGGTCTACAGCATGGACGGCGACATCGCCGACCTGCCCGCCCTGGTGGAGGTCAAGGACCGGCACGCCGCGCTGCTGATGATCGACGAGGCACACAGCATCGGCACGATCGGCGCGACGGGACGCGGCATCGGCGAGTACTTCGGAGTCGACCGCCGGGCGGTGGAGCTGTGGTCGGGCACCCTGTCCAAGGCGATGGCGAGCTGCGGCGGCTACGTGGCCGGCAGCCGTACGGTGGTCGAGTACCTGCGCTACACCGTTCCCGGCTTCGTCTTCAGCGCCGGCATGACCCCGGCCGACACCGCCGCCTCCCTGACGGCCCTGCGCGTGCTGCGCGAGGAGCCGGAGCGCGTCGGGCGTCTGGCACGGAACGCCGCGCTGTTCGCGCGTCTCGCACGCGAGGCGGGCATCGACATCGGGGACAGCCACGACACGGCGATCGTCCCGTGCATCGTCGGAGACTCGGTGAGGACCCTGCGCCTTGCCGAGGCCCTGTTCGAGCAGGGCATCAGCGTCAATCCGATCCTCTACCCGGCGGTGCCCGAGGAGATGGCCCGGCTGCGCTTCTTCATCACCCGTGACCACACCCCCGACCAGATCCGGCAGGCCGTGACCGCGCTGGAGCGCGAGCTGCGGCGTCCGGACCCCGTCCCCGCGGCCGCCTGACCCCCGCGTGATGGACACCGACCGCAGCCTCTTCCCGCCGATCGCGCCGGGACACCCCCACCGGTGGGGCGGAGCCCTCCTCGCCGTGGTCGGCCGGGGCGGGCTCCCCCCGCGGGGACGGCTGTCGCCCGCCGAGCGCCGTGTGGCCGACGCCCTGCCGGCCCGCCGGCGGGCCGAGTGGACGGCCGGCCGGCTGCTCTCCAAGCACCTGGCCGGCGCATTCCTCGCGGTACCCGCGGACGACGTGGAGGTGCTCCCGCGGACCGACGGCAGCCCGCGCCTCCTGGTCGGGGGCGGCCCCGCGCCCGGCGCACACCTCTCCATCAGCCACACCGCCCACCAGGTCGCCGCCGCCCTCGCGCCGGAGCCGGTCGGGGTGGACCTGTGCCGGATCGCCTCTGCGGACGTCGTACGCCGGGTCGCGGACCGTGTCCTGTCACCCGGGGAACAGGAGCTGATCGGTGCGGACCGGCCCGAGGCCCTGGCCGCCGCCTGGGCGTTGAAGGAGGCCGCGGTCAAGGCCGGCCGCCGCGGCGTCTTCGGCGCCGACCCGCGCGGCGTCGTGATCGGCGGGCTGCGGCCGCCGGTGTTGGACGGGGCCCGCCGCGCGAGGGTGTGGCAGGCGGGGGACGCGGTCCTCGCGCTCGTGCTCGCGCCCGGGACCCGGCCGTGGTGACGGCGCTGCGTTGGTGCTCCTCGCCCGGCCGGATCATGCTTGTCAGTGGAGCCCCTGGCCGTGCACGTTGCCGTGGATCAGCGGCGGAGGAATAGCGAGGGTGAGATGACCGACGCCTCCCATGAGCCGGCCTACACCGCCACGGCCACCCTCAGCGAGCAGGGCGTCGTGACCGAGTGGAGCGAGGAGGCCGGTCGGCTGCTCGGATACGCGGCCTCCGAGGTGGTGGGAATGCCCGCGTCCCGCCTGCTCGCCGACGGCGCCGGTGACACCGGTGACACGGCTTGGCGGATGCCGCCCGGGCAGGAGCGCTGGAGTGGCACGGTGGCGCTGCGGCACCGGGACGGACGGCGGCTGGAGGCCGGGCTGCTGGCGCACCGGTGGACGTCCACCGCCGGCAGCGCCAAGTGGTTCGTGGTGTCCGCGGTCCCGGGTGCCGGGCGGACGGGCGGGGGCGAACCGGTCGAGGAGTCGGCGTTCACCCAGTCCCCCTGCTTCCTGGCGGTCTTCGACGAGGACCTGCGGCTGGTGCGGGCGAACGCGGGGATGGAACGCACGCTGTCCCTGAGCGAGGCCGAGATGCGCGGGCTGCGCCTGCCGGACATCGCACCGGATCCGGTGAGCGACGAGACCGACCGCAAAATGCGCCTGGTCATGGAGACCGGTGAGCCGCAGCAGGTACAGGCGTTCGTGCGGCCCGCGGGGGCGAGCACCGAGCGCGGCTGGGCGACCTCGCTGGCTCCGTGGCGGGGCCGGGACGGCCGGCTGCGGGGGGTGTTCCTGGCCGCGCACGACAAGACCGGGATCGAGGCGGACCGGGAGCTGATGCTGCTGCCGGACGACGGCGGCGCCCGGATCGGCACCACGATGGACAGCGCCCGCACCGCCCAGGAACTGGCCGAGGCCGCCGTGCCGCGGTTCGCGGACTTCGCGTTCGTCGACCTGCTGGAGCCGCCCCCGCGCGGCGACGAGCCCGGCGGGCCGGTGGCCGGGCCGGTCAGTGTGTCCCGTACCGCCGCCCGGTCCGTTCTCGAGGGCGTTCCGGAGTCGCGGGTCGCGGTCGGCGGGACGACCGTCTACCCGGCGCTGTCGCCCCCGGTGGAGTGCCTGGCCGCGGGCCGGGGCGCGGTGTACGCGACGGCCGACCCGGCGGTCGCCCGGTGGGCGGCCGAGGACCCGGGCGCCGCCTGGATCAGCGAGTACGGGACCCATTCGATGATGGTGGTGCCGCTGCGGGCCGGAGGGGCCGCGATCGGCCTCGCCCTCTTCGGCCGGCACCAGCGCCGGGAGCCCTTCCAGCCGGAGGACCTGTGGCTGGCCCAGGAGCTCGCGGGGCGGGCCGCCGTCAGCATGCAGAAGGCGCGCCGGTTCCACCGTGAGCACACCAGCACCATGACGTTGCAGCGCAGCCTCCTGCCCCGGACGCTGCCCGCGCACCCGGCGCTCGAGACGGCTTCCCGCTACCTGCCGGCCGGCACCGATGCGGGTGTGGGCGGCGACTGGTTCGACGTGATCCCGCTGTCCGGCGCCCGGGTGGCGCTCGTCGTCGGCGACGTCGTGGGCCACGGCATGCGGGCCGCCGCCACCATGGGGCGGTTGCGCACGGCGGTGCGCACGCTGGCCGATGTCGACCTGCCGCCCGACGAACTGCTCACGCACCTGGACGACCTGATCATCCACCTCGCCGCCGACGACGCCGACCGGGACGCCGCCGGGGACGCCGCCGGGGGCATCGGCACCACCTGCCTGTACGTGGTCTACGACCCGGTCACCCGGCACTGCACCGTGGCCCGGGCCGGCCACCCCCCGCCCGTGGTGGTCTCGCCCGAGGGCTCGGTGTACCTCCTCGACGTCCCGGCGGGCCCGCCGCTGGGCCTGGGCGGCCTGCCGTTCGAACCGGTCGACGTGGAGCTCCCCGAGGGCAGTGTCATCGCCCTCTACACCGACGGGCTGCTGCAGGCCCGCGAGCACGACATCGACGAGGCACTGGACGGGATGTTCGCGGCCCTGTCCCGCCCGGCCGGGACACTGGACACGGTGTGCGACCGGGTGCTGACGGCGATGCTGACCCATCCGCCCGAGGACGACGTGGCGCTGCTGGTGGCCCGTACCCGGGCGCTGCACGCCGACAAGGTGGTCGTCTGGGACCTGCCCTCCGACCCCTCGGTCGTGGCCGGTGCCCGCCGGTACACCACCGAGCAGCTGACGGCCTGGGGGCTGGACGAAGCCGCCTTCGTGGCCGAGCTGGTGGTCAGCGAACTGGTCACCAACGCCATCCGCTACGGCCGACCGCCCATCCAGCTGCGGTTGATCCACGAGAACAACACCTTGATCTGCGAGGTGTCCGACTCGAGCAACACCGCCCCGCACCTGCGACGGGCGCGGACCTTCGACGAGGGCGGGCGCGGCCTGCTGCTGGTCGCCCAGCTAGCCCACCGCTGGGGCACCCGGCACGCGTCCATCGGCAAGACGATCTGGGCCGAGCAGATCCTGGTCGGGCAGTGAGGCGGTCTCGCGGAGCAGGCGCGCCGGGCGGCGGGGGCCCTGTGACACGGCTGTGACAGTCGGGGGACAGGGTCATGAAGAGGCTCTAGCAGTCTCTTTAACAGGGACATACAGCGACATTCGCTGACAAGTCCCCTGCTTCCGAGGACGTGAGCAGTGATGACCGCACCGCTCGTCGGAGGAAATCATGAGCCTCACCCTCGTCGCCCCGCACGCCGAAGCCCCCGCACCCGCGCTGGCCCCGCGTGAGCAGGAAGCACTGCGGCACATCGCCGCCGGGTGCACCTACCTGCAGACGGCCCGCAACATGGGGCTCTCCAAGCACACCGTCGACGCCTACCTCCGCCGCATCCGCGCCAAGCTGGGCGCCAACACCACGGCGGAGCTGACCCGGCTGGCGATCTCCCTGGGGATGTGACCGCTTCCGCCCGAGGTCCTCACAGCGGCCGGCGGAAGACCGGTCCGGCCCAGGCCGGGGGCTCCGGCAGGGGCGCCCCGGTCTCCGGGCTCCCGGCGGGCGGGTCTTCCCCGGCGGGCAACGGATCGGTGCGGCGCCCGCCCCCGGTCCCGGTGGCGGCCCGCAGGGCGCCCACGAACTCCAGGCAGGACCCGTAGCGGTCCTCGGGCACCTTCGCCAGGGCCTTCGCCATGACCTCGTCGACGGCACGTGTGATGTCCGGCCTCCTCTCCGCCAGGAGAGGGGGCTGGTCGTATTGGTGCGCCCACAGCAGGGCCGCGGCGTCGTCGCGCTCGAAGGGCGGCGCGCCGGCCAGGGTCTCGTAGACGACGCACGCCAGGCTGTAGAGGTCGCACCGGCCGTCCACCGGCCGGCCGGAGATCTGTTCCGGCGCCATGTAGTCGAGGGTGCCGACGAACTCGCCCGTGGTGGTGAACCCGGTGAGCGCCAGCGCCTTCTTCGTCAGCCCGAAGTCCGTGAGGTAGATGTGCTCGGGGTGTTCGCTGTCGGTGCCCGCCGCGACCAGGATGTTGCCGGGCTTGACGTCCCGGTGCACCAGGTCGTGTTCGTGGGCCGCGTCGAGGGCGGAGGCCACCTGCGCGGCGACCCGCAGCGCGGTCGCGACGGGGAGCGGGCCCTCCCGGTCGAGCAGCACGCGCAGGTCAAGGCCGGAGACGTAGCGCATGGCGATGTACAGGACGCCGTCGGTCTCGCCGGCTTCGAAGATGGGCACGATGTGCGGGTGGTCGATCGACGCGGCCACCCGGGATTCGTGGGTGAAGCGGCGCCGGAAGGTTTCGTCGCGGGCCCGCTCCGGGGCGATCAGCTTGAGGGCGACCGTACGGTCCAGGCGCAGGTCCTTGGCGCAGTAGACGACGGCCATGCCGCCGCGGCCGAGCATGCGCTCGATCCGGTAGCCCGCTATCTGCTTCCCGATCAGGGCGGAGGGCCGGCCCGTGTAGCTGCTCAGGTTCGGTGCCGTCATGCCGACCCCGTCCTCGCTCGTCCGTGACCAGCTGTACGGAGAAGTCTATCGAGCGGTCCACGGGCGTGCCCGCCACCCGCCGGAGCGGGTGACGGGCACGGGGTGGCGGGCGGTCTTCCCGCCACGGCTCAGCCCTCTCCGCCGTCCCCGCCGCGGCCGCCCTGGCCGCTGGTCTGGCATCCGACGCCGACGCAGATGCCGCCGTCGCCGCCGAGGCCGCCGGTACCGCCGTCACCGCCGGGCCGCGCGGCCCCTCCGTTGCCGCCATTGCCTCCGTTGACGCTGCCGTTGCACACGCCCACGCAGACCCCGCCCTTGCCGCCGTTGCGGCCGTCGCCGCCGGTCCCGCCGTTGGCGCCGCTGCCGCCGTTGCCGCTGCCGTTGCACAGGCCGGCGCACACGCCGCCGTTGTTTCCGGTGCCCTTGGTGCCGTTCACCGAGCCGTTGCACTTGCCGGCGCACACCTTGTCCCCGACGCGGACGCTGCCGTTGCCGACGGCGACGTCGCCGAACTTCCCGCTGCCGAATCGGCTGCCGCCGGGCCTGCTGTCACCGGCGGAGGCGGCGGCGTACTGCTGGACGTCGAGCGCCTCGACCGTCCGGGCGGAGGCGGCCGGGGCCGCCATCGCGGCGGGCGTCATGGCCCCGGCGCCGAGCAGCGTCGTCGATATGACGAGACCGAGGCGGAACTTCCACGTACGACGCATCTGCATGAGCTTCTCCTTTGTCTGGACATCGGTTTCGAGAAACGGGCCGGCGGTTCGTCCGCCGGCCCGCCGTCCCCGCGCTCAGGTCGCCCCGAGCTCCCTCACGTGGTGGCGAGGTTGCTTCCCATCAGGGCGAACCAGTCGCCGTCGACGTAATTCCGCTTCCAGGAATCGATCTCCTCCGTCGAGATGTCGTACTTCTCGGCGATCTTCTCCTTGGTCTTGTCCGAGTCGTCGGCCAGCAGGGTCAGCACGATGCGGACCTTGTCCACCACCGTCAGCTCCGACTTGTGCTTGTCGGGCAGCTCGTCGAACCGCAGAAGGCAGCCCACTCGGCCGGGCTTGCCGGGCTCGCCCGGCTGACCGGGCCGGCCGCCCTTGCCGCCCTCACCGCCCTTGCCGCCCTTCCCGCCTTCGCCGCCCCCGGTGCAGTGGGTGGAGAGGTCGGCCACGGCAGCCGTGCCGGTGCCGGACGGAGCGTGGTGCTCCGACGCCTGCGCGGCGACTGCCGTGCCGGTGACCAGCGCGAAGGTGGTCGCGGCCAGGATGAGCGGGCGCTGCCAGGAATTCGTGAACATGGGGTTCTCCGGGGTGTGATCAGGAAGAGGGGGGTCGGGGGGGTGGAGGCCGAGGGGGCCTCCACCCCGTGGGGCCGGGCAGGTCACTCAGAAGAGGGAGCCACCACCGTTTCCGGCGTCGCCGCCGCGGCCGCCGAACAGTCCGCCGAAGCCGCCGTCGCCGGCGTCCCCGCCCTTGCCGCCCTTGAAGATGCTGAAGCCTCCGTCGCCGCCGTTGCCGCCCTTGCCGCCGACCTTCCAGCCGTCGCCGCCGCCGCCACCGCCGCCGCCCTCGCCGCCTTCGAGGATTCCGGTGCCACCCTTGCCGCCGTTGCCGCCGGCGCCACCGACGCGGCCCTCGCCGCCACCGCCGCCACCGCCGCCGCCACCGCCGACGAGGATCCCGTCGCCACCGGCGCCGCCGTCCCCGCCCTTGCCACCGGTGCCGAGGACGCTGCCGCCGCCGGCACCGCCGGAGCCGCCGCCGCCGCCGATGAGGCCGCCGCCGCCCTTGCCGCCCTTGCCTCCGGCCCCACCGTCCTCCACCAGGGAGACGACGTGTCCGGGCATCGGAGCCGCCATGGCGGTCGTGGGGAGGGCGATCCCTCCACCGATCACGGCGACGGAGGCGACGAGCGTGGCGAATCGAATCTTGCGGTTCATGATTTTCTCCTAGTTATTCGGGGTTGCCATTCGAGGTGCCCCGGGGATTCGGGGCGGTGCGGTTGTTGTTGCCTCATTTCGTTTCCGGTGAGGCCCGCACCACAAATAAACCCCGGGGGCCGTACCCGGGTCACGTTCCGGAAACTCGGGACTTGACACGCCCGTACACGTCGGATAAAACCCGCCCGCCCCGGCCCGCGCACCGCTTCGAACGGGTGCGGAGGGGCCCCGGGACATTGGTCCTATAGCGAGCGGCACCCCCCGGCGGCCACAGTAGTGACCACGGCGAGGGCGACCGGCACAGGCCACGAGGGAGTGATCATGACTCGGATATCCATAGATCCCGGACGCTTCAGCCAGTTCGGCGAGGCCACGGGAAGCACTTTCTGCCTGGTCACGAACCCCGAATTGGTCGATCAGTTCGAGATCGTCGAATCCGCCGCGTACAAGAGCTACCTCACGATCCCGCTGGGCACGGGCGACCGTTTTGAGGACATCCTGGAAAAGCGGATCCCGGAACCGGCCCACATTCTCGTGGTCTCACCCCACCGGTTCTTCGAGTCCCCCGACCCCGATCTGGTGGGGCAGCGCAAGATCATGGGCATGGCGTGCAACTCGACGCCCACCACCCTCGATGAGATCCGGCACTTCCTCGGGGTCATGGAGCGGACCTCCTCGGCCGACCAGGCGGCGTTCTGCGACACCTTCTTCGAGCTCGCCGAAGAGGCGGAGCACCTGGTGTACGCCGACCCCGTGCACGGCACCCGCGCCGTACTGGACCACCTCCGCGACGGCCTGGTGTGGAACCAGCAGGCCGGCCCGCTCGAGTGGGGTGACCAGCAGATCGTGCCGTCCGGGGAGATCAGCGTCCTGCCGGTGGAGATCAGGGAGTTCGACGAGGCCCTGAAACTGCCGCTGGAGGGCGAGATCACGCTGCGCGGCTACCCCATCCTGCACAACGGCACCCCGTCCTTCTCCCGCACCGACCAGGCCCGCATCCACTCCCAGCTCTGGGCGATGCGCGACAACGCCATCAAGGCCAGGGTCGAGGACGGCAGGATCACGCACCTGGAGGCGCTGGATCCGGGAGCCGCGCCCGCCGTGGCGATGCTGGAGCAGATGTTCGCGGTGGATTCCCGCTACCGGATCGTCTGGGAGATCGGCCACGCGCTGAACACGTCCCTCGACATCCTGCCCGGCAACCACGCCATGAACGAGGTGTACGGCGGCACGGAAGGCTGCCTGCACTACGGCCTCGGGCTGACTCCGTACACCCAATACCACCTGGACATCATTTCGCCCGACACGCGCGTCCTCACGAGCAATGGACTGGCGCTGATCGGACACCCGGACCACCCCACGGTGGAGAGGGTCGTCTCCGCGGACTAGCGGGTTCGACCATCGGACCGTTCGGGGTGAATGCAAGGCAATCCATTTCCAACAGGAGGTGAATGTCATGAAGAAGATCAAGGTGCAGAAGAACCGCAACTACCTGGGCACGCTCCTGGGCTGAGTACCGACCCGTGGCGGGGCATGCGAATGCCCCGCCACGGGGTTCTCGTCGTCTTCACCGTAGGGAGTTCGCCCGTGTCACCGCTGGATCTCACCACCCATGACTTCGGTCAGTTCGGCGAGCCGGTCGAGACGTTCTGTCTGATCACGAGTGAGGACGGCGGCGAGCCCCTCTCGCTGCTGCCCGGCGACGGTTGCGCGCGCGTGGTCCACCTGGCACTGCCGCGCGACACACGGCTGGGCGCCCTCATCGCGCACAGCGTTCCGCCGGACGCGCACGTGCTGGCCGTGTGCCCCGGCCGCTTCCTCGACTCGCCGACGCCGCAGGAGCTGGGCGCGCGCAAGCTGGCCGTGCTGCCCGCCGGCTCCACCCCGCTCACCGACGAGTACGTCCGGTACTTCCTGCGCAGCGCGGCCAAGACCGACATCGCCCAACAGGCGGCCACCGCCGAGGAGTTCTTCGATCTGGTCGGCGACAGCGACCGGCTGGCGATCGTCGACGACGCCTCGGGCACCGAAGCCGAGTTCGACCACACGGCGGGCGACTGCGTCTGGAACCAGCAGGCGGGCGTCCTCGAGCCGGGCGACCAGCAGATCTTCCCCTCCGGCAAGCTGAGCGTCACCGCCGCGGAGATCACCACCTTCGAGCCGGAGGCCCGGTTGCTCGGCCTCTCCGGGGACCTGACGCTGCGCGGGTGGCCGATCGTGCACCGGCACGCCGACCCCGCCGACGGCGCCGAGCAGCAGCGGCTGTTCGAGGCCCTCTCCCCCCTCGTCTCGCACGCCGTGACGCTCCACGTCACCGCCGGCAGCATCGAGGGCGTCACCCCGCAGACCGCGGGGGCCGCGTCGGCCGCCGCGGAGCTGGACAGGCTCCTCACCGAGGACCCGCGGTACCGCGTCATCTGGGAACTCGGCTTCGGGATCAACACCACCACCGAGGTCATCCCGGCGAACTGCGGACCCAACGAGGTGTACGGCGCCACCGGCGGCGTGGTCAACCTCGGGATCGGCATCACCCCGGCCACGCGCTTCGCCCTGGCCTTCCTCTGCCCCCGCAGCTCGCTGCTGACATCGGACGGAACCGCCGTCCTCGGCGCCCGCAAGGCGGTGCGCCGCGGCCGGATGCAGCGCGTCTCCAGCGCGAGCTGCGGCTGCCACTGACCCCACAGGAGGGAAGCAACCCCATGACGATCAACCCGGAACTGCGCAAGCGGGTCGACGCGATCCTCGACACCTTCATCAAGGACTTCTACGAGACGGTCCCGTTCGCCCAGCACCAGAAGAACGCCGCCGAGCTGAACCTGGACTACTACAAGCGCCACAACATCGAGACCATCCTGCGGCTGCGCCGCAAGCGCACCATCGACGCGCTGGCCATCAAGTACTTCACCAAGGTCGACCCGGTGCAGGCCAAGGCCTGGGCGCACTACACCGACGACGAGATGCTGCACGACCGGCTCTTCGCGGCGGACCTCGCCAAGGTCGGCGTCACCAAGGACCAGATCTACTCCACCGAGCCGATGCTCTCCACGAAGCTGCTCACCGGCTACCTCCAGTACGGCATGGAGTTCGAGGACAGCCCGCTCGCGCTGATCACCAGCGTCTACTTCGTGGAGTACGTGACCACGCGCACCCAGCCCGAGTGGCTGGACAACCTGGAGAGCGTGCTCGGCCAGGAGAACGTGAAGGGGGCGCGCGCCCACGTCAACACCGACCTCGACGACGACCACGACGACTTCGTCTGGCGGGTGATGTCGACGCTGGTCACCTCGGAAGGGGACGAGCAGAAGGTCGTCGAGCACCTGAACCACGTCTACTGGCTGTGGAAGCTGTACTTCGTCGAGCTGCACCAGCTCACCGTGCTCGGCCGCACCGAGGGGCAGATCCCGCTGCCCACCGCCGCCGACGTCTGAGCGGGGGTCGTCCGTGCCGGACAAGGACCGGGCCGCACGGCCGAACGGGCGGCGGGGAGTGGAGGTACTGGCCCTGCCGCCCGGCCGGGAGCTGCCCACCGCGACCGAGAAGTGGATCGTGGACGGCCTGGTGGAGACCATGCCCGGACTGAGGGCCCGCCAGCTGTTCACGCTCCGCCGCGACATGCTGACCGAGGCCGACTACGTCGTCGTCGGGGTGGACCGGGAGCGCGACCGCGTCGTGTCGCTGCTCACCTCGCACTGGGCGCCGATTCCTTCCGGGCGCCCCTGCCTGCACGTCATGATCCAGTTCGTGGGCGACGACTACCGCAACGGGCCGGTCTTCGGTGAGAGCTGGTCCGTCCACTTCGCCCGGCTGCTGGCCGACGGCCGGCCGTTCCCCGAGGTGATCGCGCTCAAGACGTACAACCCCGTGGTGCACTGCGCGATGTCGGCGTTCAGCGGGCATCCGGACATCGCCATGTACCCGGATCTGGCCGGTGCGGACGACAGCCGTGAGGCGCTGGCCGCCGAGGTGGCCGCGGCGCTCGCACCGGGCGCGGCCTTCGACGCGGCCCGGGGCGTCTTCCCGGGCATCGGCCGTCCGCGCGATCTCTACCGGGAGCGGCCCACGAGCTACGTGCCCGAGGCGAACGCGTACTTCGAGAAGCACGCGGCTCCCGGGGACCGGGTGCTGTGCATGCTGCACGTTCCCACCCGGGACGGCGCGCACGCGATCCTCTCGGCCCTGGGTGTGCCGCTGCCGTCCGGGCGCGGCTGAGGCCCTACCGCAGTGCCGGCCGGCCGGCCCGCGCCGTGCTGCCGGGCTCGCCGGCCCGGACATCTCACTTCGGACCTCCAGGAACAGGAACGCGAGAGAGCCATGGCAGACGTCGCCTTTCCCCCCGACTACGCGCGGGCCCGCGCGGACTTCCTGCGCGCCGCCGAGGCGGCGGACGCCAGGCTGCGGACGTTCGTGCTGCCGGGCCACCGGGGGCCGGACGGCGGTGAGCTCTGCGTCGACACCGCCTACGTGGGGCCGCCCGGTCCGCGCAAGCTGCTGGTGACGGTCTCCGGCACGCACGGCATCGAGGGCTTCTGCGGCTCGGCGTGCCAGACCGGGATCCTGCTGCGGGAGGGCATGGCGAGGGAGGCGGGACCGGAGACGGGCGTGCTGCTCGTGCACGCCCTCAATCCGTACGGCTTCGCGTACCTGCGCCGGGTCAACGAGGACAACGTCGACCTCAACCGGAACTTCGTCGACCACTCCGCCCCGCCGCACAACGACGCGTACGACGCGGTCCACGCGGCCCTGGTGCCGCCGGACTCCCCCGCCTTCGCCCCGCGCGAGCTGGTGGCGGGGCTGAACGCGCTGCGCGACCGGCTCGGGCCGCAGACGCTGCAGGAGGCCGTCACCCGGGGGCAGTACCGGCACGCCGACGGCCTGTTCTACGGCGGAGTGCGGCCCGTCTGGTCCCAGCGGGTGTTCCGGACGGTGGTGGCCGAGCAGATCGCCGGCGCGGAGCACGTCGCCTACATCGACCTGCACACGGGGCTCGGCGAACGGGGGGTCGGCGAGCCGATCTTCCGCGGCGGCCGTGACGCCCATGCCCACGAGCGGGCCCGGCGCTGGTACGGCGACGCGCTGACCGCCTCGGAGCTGGGCACCTCCTCGTCCACGCCGATCGTGGGCAACACCGCGACCGCGGTGGCCGACGGGCTGGGCCCCGGCAGCCGGCTCACGGCCATCACCCTGGAGTTCGGCACCCAGCCCGGACCGGAGGTGCTGGTCGCGCTGTGCGCGGACGCCTGGCTGCACCGGCACCACGCACCCGCCGAAGCGGTCCGCTCCGAGCTCAAGCAGCTCATCCGTGCGGCGTTCTGCCCGGCGCAGGACGCGACGTGGCGCGAGCGGATCGGCCGACGGGCGCGCGAGGTGTTCGGGCAGGCCCTCGCCGGACTCGCGGACGCGAAGCCGGGGGACGCCGGATGACAGCGCGTGGCAGGAAATCGTGGATGGACGTCAGTCTGGCCACTGTCGCCCTGGCCTGCACCATCGCAGAGTAATCCCATGGCAAGCAGCGATGCGTCCTCCGCGGGCAACGACACGGAGCCCGAACCCGTGCACGTCGGGGTCAAGACGGTCTGGCGGGAGTCACCGACGGCGGTGAAATCCCTTCTGGTGGGCACCGCGGTGAACAGACTCGGCGGTTTCATCCAGGTCTTCATGGTGCTGTACATGACGCAGCGCGGGTTCTCCGACACCCAGGCCGGCATCGCACTCGGCGTCTACGGCGCGGGGACCGTGCTGGGGGTGCTCACCGGCGGCTGGATGTCCGACCGGGTCGGCCCCCGCCTGACCATCATGTCGACGCTGGTGGGCTCGGCCCTGCTGTTCCCGGCGGTCCTCTACCTGGACAGCTATGCGGCGATCCTGGTGGTCATCGGGGTCGGCGCGGCCCTCAGCCAGGCCTACCGCCCCGCCTCCACGAGCATGATCAGCCAGCTCATCCCGGCCGAGCGGCAGGTCATGATCTTCGCCATGGTCCGCCTGGCGATCAACCTCGGCACGACCGCCGCCCCGCTGCTGGGTGCGGCCCTGGTCCAGGTGTCGTGGGACTTCCTCTTCTGGGGCGAGGCCGCGGCGATCCTGGTCTTCGCGACCGTGGCCGGGGTGACGCTGCCCCGCGGCCAGGTCGGGGCCGGGGAGAAGGAGGCGGCGGGGGGCCCGCAGGCGGAGGGGGCGGCCGTGCGCAAGCCGAGCTACCTCGCGGTGCTGTCGGACGGCCGCTACCTGCTGTTCCTGCTGGCGATGTTCGCGAGCTCCGTCATCTACATCCAGTACGTCTCGACCCTCCCGCTGACGGTCAAGGAGCTCGGTCTGAGCACCGGCGTGTACGCGGCGATGGTCGCGCTCAACGGCGCTCTCGTCATCACCTGCGAGCTGCTGGTCGCCAAGGTGGTGCAGCGCTGGCCGGCCAGGATCGCGGTGATCGCCGGCGTGGCGCTGACCGGCATCGGGATGAGCCTGTACGCCCTGCCGTGGGGTATTGCCGCGCTGGTGATCGCGACCCTGGTCTGGTCGCTCGGCGAGATCATCGGCTATCCCACGCTCTTCTTCGCCTACCCCGCGCAGGCCGGGCCGCCCGAGCTGCGCGGCCGCTACCTGGGCGCGTCGAACTCGCTGTACGGGCTGGGCACCGCGGTGGGCCCGTTCCTCGGCGTGATGCTCTGGAACCGGTTCGGAGACGGCCTGTGGCTCGGGTGCGGGGCCGTCGGGCTGCTCGCGGTGGGCGCCGCCTGGCTGGGTGTGCGTCCCACGGGCGCCGCCGGCCGCACCCCGCCGCGTACAGAGCCTGACGGCGGCGCCGGGTCCGGGGAGGGCCTGGGCACCGGCGCGGAGGCCACCGTCGGCAAGTGAGGCAGGCAGCGCCCGCGCACTACTCAGGAGGAAGTCACATGCCCCGCTACGTCATTCTCGTCGACCCCTACTCCGGCGCGGCCGAGTACGCCAACGCCTTCCGGGAGCGGGGCGTCGAACCGGTGGCCGTGCTCAGCACGCCCGGTCCGCTGAACTCCTACCGGCGCACCTGGAATCCGGACGCCTTCTTCCGAACGCACTACCACGACGGCGACTTCCAGGAACTCGTCCGGACGGTGAAGGGATACGACCCGGTCGCCGTCGTCCCGGGCAACGAGTCCGCCGTGATGCTGGTCGACGCCCTGATCGAGCAGCTGATGCCGGGCACGGGCAACGTGTTCGAACTGTCCGAAGCCCGCCGGGACAAATGGCCCATGGGGCAGGCGGTCGCGGCCGCCGGCATCCCGCATCTGCGCCAGATCGCCACCGCCGATCCGGAGGAGGTCGCCGCGTGGATCCGGGACAACGGCCTCGAGGGCCGGCCGCTGGTCCTCAAGCCCCGCCGCAGCGGGGGCACGGACGACGTGCACAAGGTCGGCGCGCAGGAGGACTGGCGCCCCTACTTCGACCGGCTCCTCGGCTCGGTCAACCGCTTCGACATCCGCAACGACACCGTCCTGGTCCAGGAGTTCGCCGAGGGGACGGAGTACATCGTCGACACGTACTCCGTCGACGGTAAGTTCGGGCTGGTCTCGGTCAGCCGCTACAGCAAGTCGGCGAAGAACGACCGCATCGGGATCTACGACGCGGTCGACTACCTGGCCCCGCAGGACCCGGTCGCGGTGATGCTGGGCGAGTACACCCGCCAGGTGGCGCAGGCGGTCGGGATCCGCACCGGCTGCACGCACACGGAGGTCATGCTCACCGCCGACGGCCCGCGGCTGATCGAGACGGCCGCCCGGCTGGCCGGCAGCTGTCTGCAGTACTCGGCGCGGCTGGCCACCGGGGACTGCCAGATCGACCGTACGGTCCGCCACCACCTCGACGGCACGTTCACCCCCGGCTACGAGATCGTGCGGCCGGTGCGCGTCGTGTGGCTGTCCAGCCCGCGCGAAGGGGTCCTGCGCAATGCCGAGGTACTGGACGCCGTCCGGGACCTGCCCACCTTCCAGCGCCTGGGTCTGCCCTACGCCAACGGCGAGGTGGTGCCCTGCACCGAGGACCTGTTCACCAGCCTGGGCTGGGTCATCCTCGCCGGCACGAGCCAGGAATCCGTTGACGCCGACACCGTCCGTGTCAAGGAGATCGAGGCAGAACTGACGGTGGAATCCGCCTGACGGGGGGACCGAGGGGGCGGGGGGACGGCAAGGGGCGGGGTGGGAATTCGGACACCCCGCCCCTTTCCGTATGGGACGAGAGTCCTATGGTGAGGGCGAATTGGCCGGACTAGTGTGGCTCTCACCTGATCACATGCGGATTGAATATGCAGCGCAATGTTGCCGATCGGTGAAGAGGGCGAGGGCAGACGGTGGAGCCGGTTGCGTGGGTCGGCGGAAGTTCTCCAGAGCGCGAGAGGATCATCGGCTGGCAGGCCCCGCCACTGAAATTCGGTGTCGGCGCCACGCGGGAAATCGGCTACGAGCTGCGCAGGGCCGGCGTCCGGTCGGTCCTGCTGGTGACCGACCGGGTGCTGGCCGGCCTCGGCCTGCCGGGCCGGGTCGCCAAGCTGATCGAGCAGGAGGGCATCGCGGTGTCGGTCTTCGACCGCGCCCGGGTGGAGCCCACCGACGAGAGCGTCACCGAGGCCGCCCGCGAACTGGCCTCCCTGCGGGTGGACGGCTTCGTCGGGCTCGGCGGCGGCAGCTCCATCGACACCGCGAAGATGCTGAACCTGCTGCTCACCTACCCCGGCCGGGAGGTGCGCGACTACCTCAACGCACCGATAGGCGTCGGGGCCAGGATCCCCGGCCCGCTCAAGCCGCTGGTGGCGGTGCCCACCACGGCGGGGAGCGGCAGCGAGTGCACCGCCATGGTCGCCCTCGGTGTCTCGGGGCTGAACGTGAAGACGGGCATCAGCGATCTGCGGCTGCTGCCGTCCCTGGCCCTGATCGATCCGGCCAACACGCTCAGCATGCCGCCCGCGGTCACCGCGTCCTCCGGGTACGACGTGCTCACGCACGCCTGCGAGTCGTATACCGCCCGCCCCTACGACCGGCGCCCGCCCTACCCCGCGCCCGGTGACCGGCCGCTGTACGTGGGGGCCAATCCGATCAGTGACGTGTGGGTGGAGCAGGCGCTGCGACTGGTCGGCCGCTACCTGCGGCGGGCCGTGCTCAACCCCGACGACCTGGAGGCCCGGATCGGCATGAGCCAGGCCGCGAGTTATGCGGGAATGGGATTCGGCAATGCCGGCACCCATATTCCGCACGCCTGCGCCTATCCGATAGCCGGACTCGTGCGCGACTACCAGCCGGAGGGTTATACGGTCGATCACGCGATGGTGCCGCACGGCGCCGCGGTCGTTTCCACCGCGCCCGCCGCGTTCGAGTTCACCTATCCGACATCTCCCGAACGCCACTTGCGGGCGGCGGAGTTGCTCGGCGCGAATATGAACGGCGTGTCGACGGCGACCGGGGCGGATGTACTTCCGGCCACGTTGCGGCAGCTGGTGGCGGACACCGGCGGCCCGGGCGGCCTTGCGTCCTTCGGTTATTCGGGCAAGGATCTGCCTGCCCTCGTCGATGGTGCGCTCAAACAGCAGCGCCTGCTGGTCTGCTGTCCGCGCGACGTCGCCTCTCGTGATCTGAAGAGAATTCTCGGCGGTTCGATGACCGGCTGACCGACGAGTGTCGCGGTCCCCCACGCTAGGAGCTTGAGGCCCCCGTGAGCGAAGCAGACTTAACCGAGTACACGGCCGTCATCGCGGGAAAGAAGGTCCCCGCGGCGGCGTGGATCGACGTCCTCGATCCGTCGAACGGCCGCCCTTTCGCACGAGTGGCCCGCTGCGGCGCGGCCGAGGTCGCGGACGCCGTGGACGCCGCGCGGCACACGTACGAGTCCTCCTGGCGGTTCGCCACGGTGGCCGAGCGGTCAGGGGTGTGCCGCAGGATCGCGGCGGCGATCCGCGCCGCACGCCGGGAACTGGCCGCGCTGGAGACCCTCGACACCGGCAAACCGCTGAGCCAGGCCCTGGTCGACGCCGACGTCGCCGCGCGCTACTTCGACTTCTACGCCGGTGCGGTGGAGGCACTGGGCGGAGAAACGATTCTGCACCAGGCGGGCCGGTTCGCCTTCACCCTGCGGGAGCCGTACGGGGTGTGCGGGCACATCATCCCCTGGAACTACCCCCTGCAGATCGCCGCGAGGACCGTCGCCCCCGCCCTCGCGGCCGGAAACTGCTGTGTGCTCAAGCCGGCCGAGGACGCGCCGTTGACCTCGCTGCGCCTGGCCGACATCGTTTTGGAAGCGGGCCTACCGGCGGGCGCGCTGAACGTCGTGCCGGGTTACGGAGAGGAGGCGGGCGCCGCACTGGCCGCACATCCCGGAGTGGACCGCCTGGCCTTCACGGGCTCGCGGGAGACCGGTGAGGCCGTGATGACCGCGGCCGCGCGCAACATCGTGCCGGTCACCCTGGAACTCGGCGGCAAGTCCGCGCACATCGTGCTCCCCGACGCCGACACCGCACGCGCGGTACCGCTCATCGTCGACTCGATCACCGAGCACGCGGGACAGAACTGCTCGGCCGGCAGCCGGCTGCTCGTGCACCGGTCCGTCCACGGAGAGCTGGTGGCGGCCCTCACCGACGCGTTCCGCGCCCTGCGCATCGGGCCGGGGAGCGACGATCCCGACATGGGACCGCTCATCTCCGCCAAGCAGCGCGACCGGGTGCTCGGCTACCTGGCCGAGGGGGCCCGGCACGCCGTGGTCCGCACTGGCGGCAAGGCGCCGGCGGGCACGGCCGACACCGGGGGGTTCTACGTGGAGCCGACCCTCCTGGACCATGTGACGCCCGAGCAAAGGGTGTTCCAGGAGGAGATATTCGGCCCGGTCCTGTGCGTGTCGGTCTTCGACACCCTGGACGAGGCGGTCGAGCTCGCGGAGAACACCACCTACGGGCTGGCCGCCGGAGTGTGGACCTCCGACGTGACCACCGCCCACTGGCTCGCCCAGCGGCTGCGGGTGGGGCAGGTCTTCGTGAACAACTACAGCGCGGCCGGCGGCGTGGAGCTTCCCTTCGGGGGTTACAAACGCTCGGGGATAGGCGTGGAGAAGGGGCTGGAGGCACTGCGGGAATACACCCGCTGCAAAACGGTCGCCCTTCACACGCACCTTCCCTCTTGAGCCATCAGCGAAAAGAGCGGTTCGGTTATCACATCTGCATCAAGGGGAGTGCACCTGATGGCACGTGTCGTGCAGAGGCGAGTCGTTGAGTTGAGTGGCAAGAGGTGCTGTGAATTCTGCGGTGCGCCACCGCAGCCCGTCACCGCTCTGGCCGAAGCGGTCGACAGGATGCACGAGGCCCTCGGTGCGGTACAGGACGCACTGGAGGCCCAGGAGCAGATGATCGAGGGCATGCGCACGGACCCCGGCGACGTGCGGGAGGCGTGCCCCGACCCCGAGGGAGTGCCCGCGGATCCGGACCCCGCCCCGGACCCCGCCCCCCTGCCGGCGTCCCGGGCACCCCTTTCCTCGCTCACGGCACGCGAGCGGGAGATTCTGGTCCTCGTCTCCCAGGGCAAGTCCAACCGGCGGGTGGCCAGCTCGCTCGGGATATCGGAGAAGACGGTGCGCAATCATTTGTCCGCCGTCTTCTCCAAAGTGGGTGCCTCCGATCGCACGCAGGCCGTCGTCATGGGAATCCGCGGCGGCATCGTCTCGATCGGCGAGTGATTGCGGGTTTGCATGCCGCCAGTGTGCGGGACCTTTTGGCCACCTGACAGGGGTGGGACTGTCAGAACACCACGAATCCCTGCCACATTGGATCCCATGCTGAAGAACGTAGCCGCTGTGCTACTCGACAACGTCCACCCGTTCGAACTGGGCGTCGTATGCGAGGTGTTCGGGATCGATCGCCAGGAGGAGGGACTGCCCGCCTACGACTTCGCGCTCGTCGCCGCGGAATCCGCGTCCGTGCGGGCGGTCCCCGGCTTCACCATCAGCACCCCGTACGGCCTCGACCGGCTCGCGGACGCCGACCTCATCGCCATCCCCGTCGGGGACGACTTCCACACCAGGGACTTCCCACCGGACCTCCTGGAGGCCCTGCGCCAGGCGGTGGCGCGCGGGGCGCGGGTGCTCAGCGTCTGCGTGGGCGCCTTCGTCCTGGGCGCGGCCGGGCTGCTCGACGGGCGGCGCTGCACCACGCACTGGCGATACGCCGCCGCGCTCGCCGAGCGGTACCCGAAGGCCGAGGTCGAGCCGGGCGTGCTGTACGTGGACGAGGATCCGATCTTCACCTCGGCCGGCACCTCCGCCGGGATCGACGCCGCCCTGCACATGGTGCGCAAGCTCCAGGGCAGCGACGTCGCCAACGCCATCGCCCGGCGCATGGTGGTGCCCCCGCACCGGGACGGCGGCCAGGCCCAGTACATCGAGAGGCCGGTGGCGGAGTACCGCGAGGACGGCGTGCGCGACGTGCTCGCCTGGGCCGAGCAGCACCTCGACCAGGAGATCAGCGTCGAGCAGCTGTCGGCGCTGGCCTGCATGTCACCGCGCACCTTCGCCCGCCGCTTCCGGATGGAGACCGGCACCACCCCGTACCGCTGGCTGCTGGCGCAGCGGGTCCTGAGCGCCCAGCGGCTCCTGGAGAACACCGACGAGACGATGGAGGCCGTGGCCGCGCGTACGGGATTCCCCAACGCGGCGGCCCTGCGCCATCAGTTCGTGCGCTCGCTGAACACCACCCCGAACGCCTACCGGCGTGCCTTCCGGGGCTCTCTCACCTGACGGACACACAGCCTCGGGCGCCCGCCCGGGCGGGAACTGGAGGACGGGAATGCTGCGCATCGCGATAATCGGCGCCACCGGGGCCGTGGGCAGGGAGTGCCTGTCCCTGCTCGACAGCGGGATCGTGCCGGTGGCGAGGGTGGTGCCGGTCGGCTCGGCGCGCAGCGTCGGGCGGGATCTGGGCGCCGAGTGGGGGCTGTCGCTGCCGCTGGCCCCGCTGGTGACCGTCGAGGAGCTCGACCCGCGGGAGCTGGACGTCGCCGTGTTCTGCGCGGGGGTGGACGTCAGCAACCGGGCGGCGGAGCGGCTGGCCGCGGCCGGCGTGCTGATCGTCGACAACAGTTCCGCGTTCCGCATGCGGCCCGACGTCCCGCTCGTCGTCCCGCAGGTCAACCCCGAGGCGCTGGCGGTCCGGCCTCCCTCCAACCTGGTGGCGAACCCGAACTGCTCGACCATCCAGATGGTGCGTGCGCTCCTGCCGCTGCACGAGCTCGGCACGCTGGACAGCGTGGTGGTCGCCACCTACCAGGCGGCGTCCGGCGGCGGGGTGCGGGGCCTGGAGGAGCTGGCCGAGGGATCACGCAGGATCCTGGACGACCCCGGGGCGCAGGGCGCGGCGGGCGGGCGGTTCGGACAGCCGCTGCCTTTCAGCCTCGTTCCCGAGATCGGCCTCCAGGACGATGAGGGGGTCACGCACGAGGAACGCAAACTCGAACGCGAGCCGCGCAAGATACTGGGCCTGCCCGGTCTGCGGGTGAGCGCGACGGCCGTGCGGGTGCCGGTCTTCCACTGCCACTCCGAGGCGGTGCACGTCCGGCTGCGCGAGCCGGTCTCCACCGCGGCGGTGGAGAAGGCGCTCGCGGCCACCGAGGGGCTGCGGGTGTACACCCGCTCGCACAGCCCCTCCTACCCGATGCCCCGGTCCGTCTTCGCCCGGCCCGAGGACCGCGCGCTGGTGCACGTCGGCCGCATCCGGGTGGATCCGGAGGATCCCCGGGCCGTGGCGATGTGGGTGGTCGCGGACAACCTGTGGGTCGGGGCGGCGCTCAACGCCCTGCAGATCGTCGCCCTCGCGACGGCGAACGGGTGGCTGGGGTGAGCGGCGCTCCCGCGGCCCGGGCCGACGCCGGGGCCGGGGCCGGTGGAACGGACCGGGGTCCGCTGGTGCTGAAGTTCGGCGGATCCGCCTTCGCCGACCTGGACGGCTTCGCCCGGGTCGCCCGGTACACGGCCCTGCGGGTCGCGGAGGACGGGCGCCCGGTGGTCGTCGTGGTGAGCGCGATGTCCGGGACGACCGGCCGGCTCCAGCAGACCCTCGACGTCCTGGCCGACGATCCGCCCGCACCGGTCGCCGCGATGCTCCTGACCAGTGGCGAGACGGTCAGCGTCGCGCTGCTCGCGGCCGCCCTCGACACCGTGGGTGTGCCCGCGCTGCCGCTGACCGCGGCCGGCACCGGCCTGCTGGCCGAGGGTCCCGCCGACCGGGCGAGGCTGCTGCGGGCCGATCCCGCGGTACTGCGGGCGGGCCTGGAGGACGGCCGGGTCCTGGTCGTCCCGGGCGGGCAGGCGGTCGACGCGTCCGGCCGGACGGTCATGCTCGGCCGCAACAGCTCCGACCTCTCGGCCGTGGCGATGGCCGCCGCGCTGGGCGCCGGCACCTGCGTGCTCTTCTCGGACGTGCCCGGCGTGTGCACCGCGGACCCCTACTTGGTGCCGGCCGCGCGGACCCTGCCCCGGATCAGCTACGAGGGCGTGCGGCGGATGTCGCGCCACGGTGCCAAGGTCGTCCACGACAGCGCCGTGGACTGGGCGGAGCGCGGGGGCGTACGGCTGCACTGCCGGCCCTTCCCGTGGGCCGAGAGCGGCGCCGGGGAGGGCACCGTGGTCGGCGAGGGTCCCGGGGCGGCCGCGGTCGTCGTGCACAAGAACAGCGAGGTGTGGCGCTTCCGCTGCGCGCCGGAGCGGGAGGCGGCGGCGCGGGGCATGCACGCCGAGGGGCTGCGGACCACCGGGTTCGACTCGGCGAGCGGCACCTACCTGGTGGTGCCGGCCGGGGTCCGGGGAACGGCGGCCCACCTCGCCGCCGGGCGCCGGCACGACGACCTGTGCCTGATCACCACGGTGTGCGCCGACGGCGGGGCCGAGCACGTGCTGGTGGCCCGGTCGGACGCCGACGCCGAGGCGCGCCGGTGCCACGCCCTGCTCTACCCGGACCCGGTGACCGCCCCGGGCACGGCCGCCCGGGGCACGGCCGCAGCGGCGCCGGTCAAGGCCCGGTCCCCGCACAGCGATGTCCTCTTCGGCTCCCGGTAGGCCGCGACTCCGGGCCCGGCGCCGTGCCGCACTCCCGGCCCGGCGCCGGGCCGGCGGGCAGCGGCGTTACGCGCAGGCCGGGCACAGGCCCCGGTAGGTGACCTCGACGCCGGAGACGGTGAAGCCGAACCGCTCCTCCGCCGGGAGGACGGCCAGCGGGCTGCCCGTCGGGTGGACGTCCCGGATCAGGCCGCAGCCGGAGCAGACCAGGTGCTGGTGCGGCCGGTGCGCGTTCGGGTCGTACCGCTTGGCGCGGCCGTCGGTCGAGACCTCGACGACCTCGCCGAGGGTGACCAGCTCGCCCAGGGCGTTGTAGACGGTCGCCCGGGAGATCTCGGGCAGCCGCTCGGCCGCGCGGGCGTGCACCTCGTCCGCCGTGAGGTGCACGTGCTCCCCGTCGAGGACCTCCGCGACCACGCGCCGCTGTGACGTCATCCGCCAGCCGCGCCCGCGCAGCCGTTCCAGCAGATCACTCATTTCGGCTCTCCGATGAGATATTGGCTTGGTGGCCGTCTTGACTTGGATTCTGTCCATTGTAGGATCGGTTCTGTTGATAGCCAAGAGGATGAATGACCCCGGAGCGGCAGGAGTCATTCGAGACCGTCCAGGACGTGACCACCTCGGCTTCGAGACCGCGATCCGCCTGGTCCGGAAGGATTCCCATGTCTGAGAACCACGATGCAATCGTCGTAGACGCCAAGACGGAGGGCGGAGGCGGCTGCCCCGTCGCCCACGAGCGCGCCCCCCACCCGACCCAGGGCGGCGGCAACCGCCAGTGGTGGCCCGAGCGGCTCAATCTGAAGATCCTCGCGAAGAACCCCGCCGTGGCCAATCCCCTGGGTGAGGAGTTCGACTACGCCGCCGCCTTCCAGGCCCTCGACCTCGCGGCCGTCAAGCGGGACATCGCCGAGGTGCTCACCACCTCGCAGGACTGGTGGCCGGCCGACTTCGGCAACTACGGCCCGCTCATGGTCCGCATGGCCTGGCACAGCGCCGGCACGTACCGCATCAGCGACGGCCGCGGCGGCGCCGGCGCCGGCCAGCAGCGCTTCGCCCCCCTGAACTCCTGGCCGGACAACGTCAACCTCGACAAGGCCCGCCGCCTGCTGTGGCCGGTGAAGCAGAAGTACGGCCAGTCCATTTCCTGGGCCGACCTCATGATCCTCACCGGCAACGTCGCCCTGGAGACGATGGGCTTCAAGACCTTCGGCTTCGCCGGCGGCCGCGCCGATGTGTGGGAGGCCGACGAGGACGTGTACTGGGGTCCCGAGACCACCTGGCTCGACGACCAGCGCTACACCGGCGACCGTGAGCTGGAGAGCCCGCTCGGCGCGGTCCAGATGGGCCTGATCTACGTCAACCCCGAGGGGCCCAACGGCAACCCGGACCCCGTCGCCGCGGCCCGCGACATCCGTGAGACGTTCCGCCGGATGGCGATGAACGACGAGGAGACCGTCGCCCTCATCGCCGGCGGCCACACCTTCGGCAAGACGCACGGCGCCGGTCCGGCGGACCACGTCGGCGACGACGCCGAGGCCGCCCCGCTCGAGGCGCAGGGCTTCGGCTGGGCGAACTCGTTCGGCACCGGCAAGGGCGCCGACACGATCACCAGTGGCCTCGAGGTCACCTGGACGACCACCCCCGCCCAGTGGGGCCACGACTTCTTCAAGCACCTCTTCGAGTACGAGTACGAGCTCACCCAGAGCCCGGCCGGCGCGAACCAGTGGGTGGCGAAGAACGCCGAGGCGATCATCCCGGACGCGCACGACGCGTCGAAGAAGCACCTGCCGACCATGCTCACCACCGACCTGGCGCTGCGCTTCGACCCGGTCTACGAGCAGATCTCGCGTCGCTTCTACGAGAACCCCGACCAGTTCGCGGACGCCTTCGCCCGCGCCTGGTACAAGCTCACCCACCGCGACATGGGCCCGGTCGTGCGCTACCTCGGCCCTGAGGTCCCCTCCGAGACGCTCCTGTGGCAGGACCCGCTGCCGGCGCGCGAGGGCGAACTCGTCGACGCCGCGGACATAGCCTCCCTCAAGGAGCGGATCCTGGCCTCTGACCTCACCGTCGCGCAGCTGGTCTCCGCGGCCTGGGCCTCGGCCGCCTCCTTCCGCGGCAGCGACAAGCGCGGCGGTGCCAACGGTGCCCGCATCCGCCTGGAGCCGCAGCGCACCTGGGAGGTCAACAACCCGGACGACCTCGCGCAGGTGCTCCGTACGCTCGAGGGCATCCAGGAGTCGTTCAACACCGGCGCCAAGAAGGTCTCGCTGGCCGACCTGATCGTGCTCGCGGGCTCCGCGGCGGTCGAGAAGGCGGCCAAGGACGGTGGCGTCGAGGTCGAGGTGCCGTTCACGCCGGGCCGTGTCGACGCCTCGCAGGAGCAGACGGACGTCGAGTCCTTCGCCGCGCTCGAGCCGGCCGCGGACGGCTTCCGCAACTACGCCGGCAAGGGCAACCGCCTGCCGGCCGAGTTCCTGCTGGTCGACCGGGCGAACCTGCTGACGGTCAGCGCGCCCGAGATGACCGTGCTCGTCGGCGGCCTGCGCGTGCTGGGCGCCAACCACGGCGGGTCGAAGCACGGCGTGTTCACCGACAGGCCGGGCACGCTGTCCAACGACTTCTTCGTCAACCTGCTCGACATGGGCACGACCTGGAAGTCGACGTCCTCGGCGCAGGACGAGTTCGAGGGCCGTGACGCCTCCGGTGCGGTCAAGTGGACCGGCACCCGCGCCGACCTCGTCTTCGGCTCGAACTCCGAGCTGCGGGCGCTCGCGGAGGTCTACGCGAGCAACGACGCGAAGGAGAAGTTCGTCAAGGACTTCGTCGCCGCGTGGGACAAGGTGATGAACCTCGACCGGTTCGACCTGGTCTGATCCCGTCGTCCGGGCCGGCTCCCCTCTGGGGGAGCCGGCCCGTTCGCCTTTCCGCACCCGGAACTCCTGGTGGGCCGCCTCCGCGCGGCCCACCGCCATGTGGGGGGCAGGCCACTGTGGCATCACCTGACACCACCTGGCACTACCTGGCGCCATTTGGCACCAACTGGCGCCACCAGGGAGGCACGCGAGCCAGGTGCCGCCACCCCGCCTCCTCGAACGATGGAACATTGCCGCAGGCCAGAGGGGCCTGTTCGGTAGAGGAGCAAGAAGCAGGGCGCTACCCGCTTGCACATGGCACCACAATGGTGCCATGATGGCGTCATGGACCTCACGCCGTATATCGACACCCTCCGCCGCGAACTCGCGGTGGCCGCCGAAGCCGGCGGTGACGAAGCCCGCGAGCTGGCGGAGCGGCTCACCGCCCCTCTGGAGTCGGCGACCCGGCTGACCCTGCTCAACGTGCTCTCCGCCGCGATGGACGAGATCACCCGCGATCTCGCCCCCGGTTCGGTCGACGTCCGGCTGCGGGGGCTCGACCCCGACTTCGTGGTGACCCCGCCGCCCGCCGGCGGCGCCGCCGCGGAGCCGGGCGCGCCCGCCGAACCCCTGGCGGCCCCGGCCCCCGCCGACGGCGACGAGGGTGGCACCGCCCGTGTCAACCTGCGGCTGCCCGCCCACCTCAAGGCGCGCGCCGAGGAGGCCGCCGGCCGTGAGGGCCTGTCGGTCAACGCCTGGCTCGTGCGGGCGGTGTCCGCGGCGGTCGAGGGCGGCTCCCGGCCGCGTACGACGGAGAAGTCCACGGTCGGCCAGAGCTTCACCGGCTGGGTGCGCTAGTGCCGTAACCGCCACTCCCCCGGTCCGCACCGACCGCCGACTCCCGCACCACTCCACCCCTCACGTCCCACCAGCGGGGACGCCCCGAAGACCCAAGAGGACGGGACAGCCATGCCTTCTTTCGACACTCCCGAACCGATCTCGGTGACCGCGCACGTGGAAGCCGGTTCGCTCCAGTTCACCGCGGGCGACCGCCTCGACACCGTTGTGGAGGTACGGCCCCGCGAACCGAAGAAGGACCTGGACGCACGGGCGGCCGAGCAGACCGAGGTCACGTTCGCGAACGGCGTGCTGACGATCAGGACCCCCAAGACGCGCTACCTCATCGGCCGCACCGGCACCGTGGACGTGACGGTCGAACTGCCCACGGGTTCGCGTGTCGACATGACCGGCGCATGGGCCCAGGTGCTCGGCGAGGGCCGACTGGGCGAGGTCCGTGTGAAGACCTCCTCCGGCGACGTCCGCTTCGACACCACCGGCCCGCTGAACCTGACCGCGTCCCACGGCTCGATCACGGTGGACCGGGTCGAGGGCGCGGCCGAGATCACCACCAGCACCGGCAGCCTGAGCGTCGGCCTGGTGGACGGCCCCGCCGTGTTGAAGAACTCGCACGGCACCACCACCATCGGCGTCGCGACCGGTGAGCTGCGGGTGAGCAACGCCAACGGTGACATCCAGATCCGGCGCGCCGAGGACTCGGTCACCGCCACCACCGCCCACGGCACCCTGCGCGTCGGGGAAGTGGCGCGCGGCACCGTCCAGTTGGAGACGAGCTACGGCGCCATCGACATCGGCGTCCGCGCGGGTACGGCCGCCTGGCTCGACGTCAGCGCGGCCTCCGGACAGGTGCGCAACGCCCTCGCCGCCTCCGAGAGCCCGGAGAAGTCCGAGGACACCGTGACGATCCGCGCCCGTACCAAGCACGGCAACATCGACGTCCGCCGCACCAAGGTCTGAGTTCCCCGGCCGAGCCGGCCCCGGCTCGTCCGCTCCCCCACCACCTCACCCTTCGAATGGGAGGGCTCCATGCCTTCTTCTGTCATGCCCACATCAAGGCGCGCCCCCGGTGAACCGTCCCCCGCGGCCGTCTCCGCCGTCGGTCTGCGCAAGTCGTACGGCGACAAGACCGTCCTCGACGGCATCGACCTGCACATCCCGGCCGGGACGGTGTTCGCGCTGCTCGGGCCGAACGGCGCCGGGAAGACCACGGCGGTGAAGATCCTGTCCACTCTGATCGGCGCCGACGGCGGGAAGGCCGTGGTCGCGGGCCACGACGCGGCCGCCTCCCCGGACGGGGTGCGCGCGGCGATCGGCGTCACCGGCCAGTTCTCCGCCGTCGACGGCCTGATCACCGGCGAGGAGAACATGCTCCTGATGGCGGACCTGCACCACCTGTCCAAGCGCGAAGGGCGGCGGGTCGCCGCCGAGCTGCTGGAGCGGTTCGACCTCGTCGAGGCCGCCGGGAAACCCGCCCAGAGCTACTCCGGCGGCATGAAGCGCCGCCTCGACATCGCGATGACCCTGGTCGGGAACCCGCGGATCATCTTCCTCGACGAGCCGACCACCGGCCTCGACCCGCGCAGCCGCCACACCATGTGGCAGATCATCCGCGGGCTCGTGTCCGACGGCGTCACCGTCCTCCTCACCACCCAGTACCTGGAGGAGGCCGACCAGCTCGCCGACCGGATCGCGGTGCTGCACGACGGCAGGATCGCCGCCGAGGGCACCGCCGAGGAACTGAAGCGGCTCGTCCCCGGAGGCCACGTCCGCCTGCGCTTCTCCGACCCTGCGCCCTACCGGTCCGCCGCCTGCGCACTGCACGGCGCCACCCGGGACGACGTGGCGCTGGCGTTGCAGATCCCCAGCGACGGCAGCCAGTGCGACCTGCGCTCGGTCCTCGACCGGCTCGACTCGGCGGGAGTCGAGGCGGACGAGCTGACCGTGCACACCCCCGACCTCGACGACGTGTTCTTCGCCCTGACCGGCTCCCCGACGGCGAACCGGACCGACCAGCCCAAGGAAGATGCCCGATGAGCTCCCTCTCCCTCGCCGTGCGCGACTCCTCCACGATGCTGCGGCGGAACCTGCTGCACGCCCGGCGCTATCCGTCCCTGACGCTGAACCTGCTGCTCACGCCGGTCATGCTGCTGCTGCTCTTCGTCTACGTCTTCGGCGACGTGATGAGCGCGGGCATCGCGGGCGGCGACGCGGACCGGTCGGTGTACATCGCCTACCTGGTCCCCGGCATCCTGATGCTGACGATCGGCGGCACCACGATCGGCAGCGCGGTGTCCGTCTCCAACGACATGACCGAGGGCATCATCGCCCGCTTCCGCACGATGGCGATCCACCGCGGATCCGTGCTCGTCGGGCACGTCGTCGGCAGCGTGATCCAGTGCGTGATGAGCGTGCTCCTGGTGGGGGCGGTCGCGGTGGCCATCGGGTTCCGCTCCGTGGACGCCACCGCCTTGGAGTGGCTCCTGGCGGTGGGGCTGCTGGCGCTGGTGTCCCTGGCCCTCACCTGGATCGCGGTCGGCATGGGCCTGTCCAGCCCGAACGCCGAGGCGGCGAGCAACAACGCCGTGCCGCTGATGGTGCTGCCGCTGATCTCCAGCGCCTTCGTGCCGGTCGACGCGATGCCGGGCTGGTTCCAGCCGGTCGCGGAGTACCAGCCCTTCACCCCGGCCATCGAGACCCTGCGGGGACTGCTGCTCGGCACCGAGATCGGCCACAACGGGTGGCTGGCCGTCGCCTGGTGCCTGGGGCTGGCCGCGCTCGGCTACTTCTGGTCCACCTCGCTGTTCGACCGCGACCCGAAGTAGCGGGAGGGTCGCCACCGCCGCCGACGACAGCACCCCCGCCCGGAGGTCCCGGGCGGGGGTGCGGTGCGTGCAGCGAGCGGCGGGATCAGGCCGCGGGGACCGGGAAGGTCGGGTACTCAACCCCGGAGACGTGCTGGACGACCCGGATGACCTGGCAGGAGTAGCCGAACTCGTTGTCGTACCAGAGGTAGAGGATGGCGTTGTCGCCGTCGACCTTGGTGGCGCCGGCGTCGACGATCGAGGCGTGTCGCGAGCCGACGAAGTCCATCGACACGGCGTCGGGCGCGGTGGTGAAGTCGATCTGGCGCTTGAGCGGCGAGTGCAGCGAGACGTCGCGGAGGTAGTCCAGGACCTCTTCGCGGGTGGTCTCACGGCCCAGGCGCAGGCTCAGGATGGCGATCGAGACGTCCGGGACGGGGACGCGGATCGAGCTGCCGGTGATCGGCGCCTTGAGGTCGGGCAGCGCCTTGGCGACGGCCGAGGCGGCACCCGTCTCGGTGATGACCATGTTGAGCGGCGCGGAACGGCCGCGGCGGTCGGCCTTGTGGTAGTTGTCCAGCAGGTTCTGGTCGTTGGTGAACGAGTGGACGGTCTCCACGTGGCCGCGCAGCACGCCGTACTCGTCGTCCATGGCCTTCAGCGGCGGGACGATCGCGTTCGTGGTGCAGGAGGCGCAGGACAGGATCTGCTCGTCCGGCTTGATCGTGTCGTGGTTGACGCCGTGCACGATGTTCGGGACGTCACCCTTGCCGGGGGCCGTCAGAACGACCTTGTCGATGCCGGGGCGCAGGTGCTTGGAGAGGCCCTCGCGGTCGCGCCACTTGCCCGTGTTGTCGATGAGGATGGCGTCCTGGATGCCGTACGCCGTGTAGTCGACCTCGGACGGGTCGTTGGCGTAGATCACCCGGATCGCGTTGCCGTTGGCGATGATCGTGCTGGTCGCCTCGTCCACGGTGATCGTGCCCTGGAACTGGCCGTGGATGGAGTCGCGGCGCAGCAGCGAGGCGCGCTTCACGATGTCCTGGTCGCCGCCCTGGCGGACGACGATGGCGCGCAGCCGCAGGCCGTTGCCGGAGCCGGCCTTCTCGATCAGCAGGCGGGCGACGAGGCGGCCGATGCGGCCGAAGCCGTAGAGGACGACGTCGCGGCCCGCGCCGCGCTCGATCTTGTTCTCACCCGTGGCTCCGACGACCGCCTCGGCGGTGAACTCGGCGACCGACAGCCCGCGGTCGTCGGTCTTGTACGTCGCGGCCAGCATGCCGATGTCGATCTGCGAGGGACCGAGGTCGAGGGCTGCGAGAGCCTGGAGGAACGGCATCGTCTCGGTGACGGACAGCTCCTCGCCGGCGATCTGCCGGGCGAAGCGGTGCGTCTTGAGGATGCTCACCACCGATTTGTTCACCAGGGAGCGGCTGTGCAGCAGGACGGTGACGTCCCGCTCCCGGTGCAGCTTCCCGATGATCGGGATCATCGACTCCGCGATCTCCTCGCGGTTCTTCCAGTTGGTGAACGAGTCGTCATTGACAGTCACAGGTTTATCTTTCGAGCTAGGCGGCGCTCATATGCTAACCCGTCCCCCGTCTGGCCCATCAAGCGGGGGAGGTCGAACGCCTCGGCCAGCAGTTCGTACGAGCGCTGCCGGTCGGCCGGATCGGCCGTCAGGGTGTTGACGATCAGCTCCTCCACCCCGTGGGCCGCGGCCAGGGCCGTCAGCTCCTTGTGCACCTGCTCGGGCGCACCGGAGACCAGGGCGGTGCGGTGCACCTTGGCCCGCTCCAGTTCCGCGCCCGTCCAGCGGTGGCGCCGGGTGGTCACCAGCGAGGGCAGGGGGCAGTCGTGGCCGAGGTCCTTGCGGGCCCGCCACAGCAGCAGGCTCTGGGCCAGTTCCTCGGCGCGGCCGGCGTCGTCCGCGGTCACCACCCGCACCGCGAGCGCGCCGCCCCCGCGCCGGCCGGTGGCCGCCGCGAACGCGTCCCGGTAGTCGGCGAACGCGGCCGGGCCGCCGGCCGGGGAGAAGAAGTGCCCGAACGCGAACGCGGTGCCCAGGCGTCCGGCCAGCCGGGCCGATTCGCGTCCCGCGCCCAGCAGCCACATCTGCGGGGGGACCGGCGGCTGCGGGACGACGCCGCCTTCCGTGAGCAGCCCGCGCAGGTCCGCCAGCCGCTGGGGGAAGTCGTGCGCGGGCCCGCCGGCCCGGCCGATCCCGAGGTCGACGCGTCCCGGGTGGAGGGAGGCGAGGACGCCGAAGACCTCGGCCACCTTCGCCGGCTGGTAGCGGGGCAGCAGCACGCCGCCCGTACCCACGCGCATCCGCGAGGTGTGGGCGAGAACGGCCCCGGCGAGGATCTCCGGCGCACTGCCCCCGAAGCCCGGGGAACCGTGGTGCTCGGCGACCCAGTAGCGGGTGTAGCCGAGGTCTTCCGCGGTGCGGGCGAGGTCGACGGAGGCACGCACCGCCTGGTCCGGCGTGTGGTCCTCGCCGACCGGGGTCTGGTCCAGGACGGACAGTCGGAGGTTGGTCATGGTGCCGTGCCTTTCAGTGCTGGTGGGCCGGGACGCCGGAGGCACCGGCCATGGTCGCGGGGACGATCCTGAAGTCCCGTTGGAAGACCAGGTTGTGCAGGTCGGCGGCGGCGATGGCACGCAGCGTCGGCAGCTCGGCGGCGGCCTGGTCGTCGTCGAAGACGTTCAGCGGCCATTCGGAGACGGTGGCCCCGCGCAGGTGGGGGTGGTGGAAGGAGGCCCCGTAGTGCGCGTACAGCGTGACCGGCGGGATGTCGGCGGCCGACTGCTCGTCCCACCACAGGGTCCAGGCGTGGAACAGGCTCCCGTCCTCGGCTCGCTGCACCCCGGTGGCGTCCACCACGCCCTTGCCCAGGAGGAGTTCGTCGTTCAGTTCGCTCAGGGCCTGGCGGGCGTACGGGTCCAGGAGCCGTGCGGCGGCCCGGAAGTGCTCCTCCTTGGCCGGCCGGGTGCGGGCGCCGCCGTGGACGCCGTCGCGCAGATCGGCGAAGTGCCGCAGCAGGCCGTCCAGGTGGGGGACCTGGGCCGTGGAACGGGCGGGGGTGGTGGTCATGCCGACTCCGTGGGTTCGTCTGGGCGTTCGGTGGTGAGCAGGCGCACGGCCGGGCCGAGCCAGCCGCGCAGGGTGACGGGGTGGTGCGCCCCGGGCCCGGCCGGGCGCGGGGTCGGTTGCAGGAATGCTCCGTGGCCGGTCTGGCCGAACTCGCGCAGGGTGACCCGCACCCCCGCCGCACGCAGCAGGCGGGCGTAGCGGTGGACGTCGTCCGCGACGGGATCGAGGTCACCGGTGGCGAGGACGGCCTGGGCGACACCGCGCAGGCTGGAGGCCTCGAAGGGGGTGCTGTGGAGGCGGGTACCGTCGGCCGCACGGGGCCGGCCGGTCGCCTGGTAGGACCGCCAGGCCGAGACCAGGTAGGAGGCGGTGGGGAACATGTCGGGGAAGCGGTGGTAGGAGGCCGAGGCGCAGCCGGGGTCCAGCGGCGGGTAGGCGAGCACCTGGGCCGCCAGGGGAAGCCCGCGGTCGCGGCTGGCGAGTGCGGCGCAGGCGGCCAGGGTGGCTCCCGCGCTGTCGCCACCGACGGCGACGGGAACGTCCCCGCCGCTCCGCTCCCGGGCCCAGTCGAGCGCGGCCATGACGTCCTCGACCATGGCGGGGTGGCGCACCTCGGGGGCCAGCCGGTAGTCGACGCTCACGACGGCGAAGCCGGAGGTCCGGGCCAGGTCGGCGGTCGCGCCGTGCCAGTCCTGGGCGGAGCCGGCGCGCCAGCTCCCGCCGTGCGCCCACACCAGCCAGCCGTACGGTGCCGCCGCCCCGGGCCGGTACACCCTGGCGGGGACCGGGCCGGACGGGGACGGGATCGGGACCTGCTCCCAGTGGACCGCGGCACGGTTCGTTCCGGCGGCCGAGTGGGTGGGTGTTGCCATCGGGGTTCCTTCCCTCCGTGCCTGGGGCAACGTTCGCCGCCGCGGCAGGGCTGTCACAAGGCGGAGTTGCCTTAGTTGCCGGGCTGCCGCGTGGTGCGGAGGAAGAGGGCGGTGGTGAGGGTCCCCACCACGACGATCGCGGTGTTGACGATGACCGCGGTCGTGATCCCGTCATGGATGTCGGCGTTGGCCGCCACGACCGCGGACATGATCGGCGTGCCCATCGTGATACCGATCTGCTGCGTCATCGTCGCCAGACCCGTCGCCATACCCTGCTCGGCGTCCGGCAGACCCGTCGTCGCCGTCACCATGAACCCGACGATCACCAGCATGTTGCCCACACCACCGGCGAACGTCGCGACCAGCAGAAGCCACATACTCCCCGAGGTCTCACCCAAAGCGACCAGACTCAACGTCGCGACCGCCTGCAGCACACCACCCACGATCAACGTCGTGCGGGTACTCGTCGCACCGATCACCCGCGGCGCGATCGAACCACCGATCACCGTGCCGATACCCAGCACACCGAACGACAGACCCGCCGCCAACGGCGAGAAGTCCAGCACTTCCTGCAGATACAGCGTCATCAGGAACACCAGACTGGTCTCCGTCAAAAACGCGATCAGACCGGCGATGTTGCCCCACGCCACGGTCTTCTTCTTCAACACCGACACCGGAACCAACGGCGCCGCCGTCTTCGACTCGATCGCATAGAACACCACCAGCAGCACCACACCGGCGGCCAGCCAACCCAGAGCCGAACCCGAACCCCAACCGTGCTCACCCGCCTGCGTCAACCCATAGATCAACGCCAGCAGACCCAGCGTCACCGCCGTCGCACCCGGCAGATCCAGCTTCGGCCGCACCGCCGGACGCGACTCCTTGATCACCGCCGGCGCGATGACCAGCACCGCGAGCGCCACCGGAACATTGATGAAGAACGCCCACCGCCACGACAGCAGATCCGTCAGCACCCCACCCAAAATCGCACCCGTGGTGAAACCGGCCGACATCAGCGCACCGTTGAGACCCAACGCCTTCTGACGCAACGGCCCCTCGGGAAACGACGTCGTCAGCAGCGACAGACCCGCCGGCGTCACCGCAGCCGTCGCAAGCCCCTGGAACACCCGCGCCACGATCAACATCTCAGGACTCGTCGCCAAACCACCCACCAACGACGACAGACCCAGCACCGCCAAACCCACCAGGAACAGCCGACGCCGCCCGAACAGATCCGCCACCCGACCGAACAACAGGGTGAAACCCGCCGCGCACAACGCGAACGACGTCGCGATCCACTGCAGATTCGACAACGAGAACCCAAGCCCGTCACCGATCACCGGCAACGCCACATTCAAAATCGAGAAATCAACCGCCAGCATGAACTGCGCCACCAGCAGCACCACAAGCACCAGCTTGAGGCGTCCGTCCAAACGGACCGGCCCCTCCCCCACCCCCGTACCCGCATCGGCACGCGCACCTTCGACAACCGACATCGCGACACTTCCTCTCGATCACCGCAACACGGTGTTGCGGGATCGACTCTGGACCGGTCGGGCGGGGTTACCCAGCCCCCTGGTGGTGCTGGCCCCGGGCAAGCTGGCACTGCCAGGGCCACCTTCACGGGCAGCGTCCGGCGGCCCGCCCCGGCACACTGGACGGCATGGACACTCCCACCGCCCTGGGCGAATTCCTCCGCACCCGCCGGGCCCAGCTCCAGCCCGAGGACGTCGGACTGCCCTCGCACGGCACCCGCCGGCGCGTACCCGGACTGCGGCGCGAGGAGCTCGCCCTGCTGGCCGGGGTGAGCATCACCTACTACACGCACCTGGAGCAGGGACAGAGCACGAACGCCTCGGACAGCGTGCTCGACGCCCTGGCGCGCGCCCTGCGGCTGACCCCCGACGAGCACGCCCACCTGCTCGACCTGGCCCGGCCGCCGCGAGCCAAGCGGGCCGCGTCACCGCGCCCCGAGTACGCCCGGGACGCCACGCGCCGGCTGATCGGTGCCATGCCGCAGGTCCCCGCCGTGGTCCTGGACGGCCGCAACAACGTGCTCGCCTGGAACGGGCTGGGGCACGCCCTCCTCGCCGGGCACCTCGACTTCGCGAGCCCCGACGACCCGGCCGTACGCCCCAACCTGACGCGGATGCTGTTCCTCGACCCGCACACCCGGGAGTTGTACACGGACTGGAAGAGCGAGGCCCGCGTCGCGCTGGCCGCGCTGCGCCTGGTCGCCGGACGCAACCCCGAGGACCGCGCACTGGCCGAGCTCATCGGGTCCCTGATGCTGCAGAGCCCCGACTTCGCGACGCTGTGGTCCAAGCACCCGGTGCGGGACTGCACCGTCGGTACGAAGACGCTGCACCACCCGGTCGTGGGCCCGCTGACCCTCGACTTCGAGAGCCTGCGCCTCACCGACGGCACCAACCACCGCATGCTGCTCTACAGCGCCCCCGAGTCCTCGCCCTCCGACGCGGCGCTGCGCATGCTGTCCAGCCTCACCGCGGGCTCCGGCGGCACGGGCCACGACGGCCCGAAGCCCGCGTCGGCGGATGCGGACGCGGGCGGGGGCGCGGGCGGGACGGTGGAGCGGTAGGGGCGTGGAGGGGGTCAGCCCGCGCGGCCACCGGTCGTGGCGGGAACCGGGGCCGCGACCTCGTGCGGTGCGGCGACCGCGACGGCGTCCGGGTCCGGAAGCGCGGCCGGGACCGGGAGCGTACGGGGCTTGGCGCGGCCGAAGCGGCGCATCATCGGCATCTCCACGAAGCGGAACAGGAGCCAGCCGCCCAGCAGCGAGGCGCAGAAGAATCCGGCGATCACGAGCAGGGCGACGGGGACGCCGTAGGTCTGCTCGCCCAGCAGCGAGCGCAGGTAGAAGATCGTGACGCCCTGGACCAGGTAGAACCCGAAGGACACCTCGCCCAGCCAGACCATGGGCCGGCTGCGCAGGAAGGTGGTGCGGCCCTGGACGTCGGCGTGGGCGGTGGCCCCGATGAGCGCGGCGACGGGAACGATCGTCGCGACGACGAACCCGTACTGGAACGGGGCGACGAGGGCGGCGGCGTAACCGAGCACGGTCAGGGCCAGGGCTGCGCCGAAGCCGACGCGGCGCGGCCAGAGTCCGGCCAGGACGACGCGGGCGAGCAGGATGCCGAGGGCGAACTCGAAGAGCCGGCCCACGGGCAGCAGGTAACCGAACCAGAACTGCAGGTCGGAGACCGGGGTGATGGCCGACTTCGGCGTGTCGGGGACCAGGTACGTCGAGACCAGTTGGACGGCGATCGTGCCGGCCACCATCACACCGCTCCACACCCACAGGGCGGCGCCGCGGATCTTGCGGATCGGGACGATCAGCAGCGGGAAGAGCACGTAGAAGAGCAGTTCGCTGCCGAGGGACCAGGTGGGCGGGTTCACGCTCAGGTTGATGCTCGCCTGCGGGAACCAGGTGTGGATCAGCAGCAGGTTCGGCAGCCAGTCGGCCACGCTGGTCACCGCGGCGCCGGCGAACAGGACCATCGCGGCGGCGAAGACGACGACGTGGTTGGGGAAGATCTTCAGCAGTCGGCGTCGGAGGAAGGCGGTGACCCGCTCCCCGGGTCTCGAGGCCCACGCCAGGACGAATCCGGACAGCACGAAGAAGAACGACACCCCGAGGTAGCCGGCCTTGCCGAAGGCCGTCGCATAGCCGTCGGCGATCGAGGCGTCGGCGAAGGGGTTGATCGGGGCGTTCGGCGGTATCGGGGAGTCGGTCAGGGAGGAGTGGAAGAAGAAGACGAGGAGGGCGGCGAAGAACCGCAGGCCGGTCAGTGAGGGCAGTTTCGCCCGCTGGGCGGCTTCGGGGAGCGTCGAGGAGGCCACAGGGTCGCTCTTTCGGAAGAGGGTCGTCAGGGGACGGCCGCCGGGACCGGGCTCCGCCGTGCGGAGCGCGGTCCCGGCGGCGGCGCGCGGGGGCGTCGCGGGACGGACGGTGGGGCGCGGGCATCGGGCGTGGACGCGGGGCCCGGACGTGGGGCACGGGGCGCCGGCGCGGGCGTCGCGGGACGGGACGGCGCAGGGCAGAGCAGGGGCGGTGCAGGGCAGCGCGGGGGGCCGGGGGGCCTACTGCTCGATCTCGTTGCGGTAGACCATGAGCTTGGCGTCCTTGGCCACGTAGTAGTTCTGGACGGAGTAGGCGATGGTCGCGAAGTCCAGCCGGCCGTCGCCGTTGAAGTCGGCGGTGGCGATGCGGGCGACGGACTCCTCGGAGACACGCCACTTCGCCCAGACGCCGTTGGCCGCGTCGATCGCCTTGTAGTACATGACGCCCTGCCACGGCCACGGGCCGCGCAGCGCCACCAGGAACTCCTCGTCCCCGTCGCCGTCGAAGTCGGCGCAGACGATCTGGTGGCCGGGGCCCTCGCCGTTCTCGTTGGGGTCGCCGTACACGTCCAGCAGGACGCGGTTCCAGCCCTGGCCCTGCGCGTCCTTCGTGTAGACGGCCACGGTGTTGCCGTGGAAGGGCTCGATGGCGGCGACGTACGCCATCGGGTCGTCGCCGAGCCGGCCGGCGTTGAGGTCGCCGCTGCCGCGGAAGCCGGTCTGTTCGAACTGCGTGAGCTCGCCGGTGCCGATCAGCTCCCGGATCCACTCCTGGCGGGCCTCGTCGTAGTGGAGCCAGGTGACGCCCTCGTCGGAGGCGAGGAGCAGGGATTCGAGGTCGGAGCCGGGGATGAGGCCCTGCTTCTTCTCGGCGCCGTGGATCATGCGGAAGTGGCTGTCGTCGATGACGGTCATCGGCCATTCCTCGGCGCTGTGCACGTCGTCGGGCTGCGTGAACAGCACCACCGGGAGGACGGCGTGCACGTCCTCCTTGGCGACGATCGGCAGGCCGATGATCTGGAGGCGGTCGGTGCGGGTGAAGTGGCCGGCCCGCAGGCGGTGCATGCCGGTGGCGCGTCCGACGTAGTGCCGCTTCCAGCGGGACTCGTCCTTGTCCGGGGTGCCCGGGTTCTCCAGCCAGTCGATCTTGCCGCCCTCGGTGTTGGCGTCGTGGATCGTGCCGATCGGGCCGTACAGGTCGTAGCAGACGATGACGTCGGGGTGGCCGTTGCCGCTGACGTCGGCGAAGTCGGCGCCCACGGGCATCTTGATGCGGTCGGCTATCAGGCGGCGGGTCCAGTCGCCGTCGTTGGCGTACCAGTAGATCTCGCCCAGCCGCAGCCCGTAGCCGAACAGGTCGGGCTTGCCGTCGCCGTCGATGTCCGGGGCCTCCAGCCAGTAGCCGTCGCGGAGCTGGTCGGCGACGACCTCGGCGGTGAACTTCGGGGCACGCAGGACGTTCTCGGTGTTCTTGCCGGTGGCGGTCATCAGTGGTTCTCCTGGGAGTGTGCGAGGCGGACGGCGCGGGGGACGGGGTGGTACTCGATGGCGAGCCAGATGCAGTCGGTGTCTGCCCTGTACTGGTGCCAGGGGTAGTGGTAGGTGCACTGGGGGCCGGTCGCGCAGAACGGGTCCGGGGTGGTGTAGCCGGGGCTCATCAGGACGTCCTGGTAGAGGGAGTCCGTGTCGTGGTTGCGGAACCGCTGCATCCGGCCCAGCCCGTGCACCTGGGTGTGGACCTCGATGAAGTCGTGCTGGTTGTGGATGAAGCAGTTGGTGCCGGCCGGTGCGAACCAGAGGTTGGCGCGGACGGTGAACTCCCGCTCCACCTCGGCGCTTTCCCGTTCGCCCAGCAGGTGGGCCGGGTCGAACACCACCGTGTTGATCTCGTCCTGGGGGCTCCGGAACAGCGGGGTCTCGCGGGGGAAGCCCCCGTCCGGGCCGAGCAGGTCCGCCAGGTGCGCCCAGCCCGGCGCCTCGGCGACTGCGGACACGTCGCCGTCCTCGGCGGCGGGGCGCAGCAGGAGCAGTGCGTCGGCCTTCTCGATGCGGGTGTCGGCGAGCACCGTCGAGGAGAGCGGGGGGATGCTCTTGCGCGGTACCTCGGCGACGGTCACGGGGGTGGTGCCGGGGTTGACCACGATCGTGCGGCCTTCGACGGTGTAGTCCACGGCGTCGCGCACGAGGTCGGCCCTCAGGTGGGGGGTGCTGAAGTTCAGCGGGCGTTCGGTGGCGGACGGGGTGGCGCTCATGCGGCTTCCTCTCGGTGTCGGTCAGGTACGGGCGAAGTCGGCCGTGCGCGCGAGCTCCACGCTGAGCTCGTCGACGGGGGTCTCCGGGACGAAGGGCTCCGGGGCGGGTCCCAGGCCGAAGAAGTGGGCGATCGCGGCGACGGTGCGGACGGTGGCCAGGCCGTCGCCGTACGGGTTGGCGGCGTTGGCCATCCGGTCGTAGGCGCCCTGGTCGCGCAGCAGTCGCAGGGTGTGGGCGACGATGCCCTCGGTGCGCGTCCCCACGAGGCAGGCGGTGCCGGCGACGATGGCCTCGGAGCGTTCGGTGACGTCGCCGAGGACCAGGGTGGGCTTGCCGAGCGCGGGCCCCTCCTCCTGGCTGCCGCTGCTGTCGGAGACGATGACGTCGGCGCGGCCCATGAGCTTGCAGAAGCTGAGGTAGGGCAGCGGGTCGACGACGGTGATGCCGGGGTGGCCGCCGATGTGCGGCAGGAGCGCCTCGCGGACCACGGGGTTGCGGTGCAGCGGGACGACGACGCGGACGCCGGGCTCGTCGGCGATGCGGGCCAGGGCCCGGCCGATCTGCGGCAGGTGGGGCCACGCCTCGCGGCGGTGCGCGGAGGCCAGCACGACCCGGCGGGGGTCCTGGTCGAGGTCTTCCAGGGCCGGGACACCGTAGCTGGGAGCACGGCCGCTGGCCCAGCGCAGCGCGTCGATGACGGTGTTGCCGGTGACGGTGACGGTGTCGGCGGTGATGCCCTCGCGCAGCAGGTTCGCCAGGTTCCCCGGCGTGGGGGCCAGGTGCAGGGCGGCGATCTGCGCGACGAGCCGTCTGTTGCCCTCCTCGGGGAAGGGCGAGCCGAGCCGGCCGCTGCGCAGTCCGGCCTCGACGTGGACGACGGGGATCCGCTGGTGGAACCCGGCCAGGGCCCCCGTGAGGGTGGTGGCGGTGTCCCCGTGGACCAGGACCGCGTCGGCGGGCGCCGAGGCGAAGTAGTCCTCCAGGCCGCGCAGCGAGCGGTAGGTGACCTGGGACAGGGTCTGCTTGGGGGCCATCACCTTCAGGTCGACGTCGGCGGTGAGGCCGAAGGCGTCGAGGGTCTCGTCGAGCATCTGGCGGTGCTGCCCGGTGGAGATCACGACCGGCTCGAAGCGCGGGTCGTCCTGGAGGGCGCGGATGACGGGCGCGAATTTGATGGCTTCGGGCCGGGTGCCGAGGACTAAGGCGACGGAACGCATGGTTTCCTCTACTTCCTTCACGAGGGGGCGGTTCGAGCCAGGACATGACGGGGGAAGGGCGCGGCATGACGGGTCCGCGGACAGGCACTTCTCGGGGGGTGGCCAGGGGATCGGATCTCGCTCGGAGGGGCCTTCCAGCGCCCTCTTCCGGCCAAGGGACAGCTTTCCCGGAGCCGGCCGGGCAGTCAACGAACGCCCCCGGCCACTCGAACGGTTGGACGGGAACGACAAGAAGCCCCGCACTCCGGAGACCGGAGTGCGGGGCTGTGGGCAGCGCGAACGGGGCGAGCGCGGCGGGCGGAACGGCTGTCGGACAGCTCGGAGTCAGGACCGGATCAGCCGCGGGCCGGGCGTGATCCGAAAGACACGCCCTAGCCGCGGGCGGGCTTGACGGACATCGAGTGCCGGAAGAAGTCGGACGGGTCGTAGCGCCTCTTCACCTGCTGGAGGCGGGGGTAGTTGTCCTTGTAGTAGAGCGTCTGCCACGGCACGCCGGAGCGGTTGCGCCGGGGGTCGGTGATGTCTCGGTCGGGGTAGTTGATGTAGCAGCCGTCGGTGCTGTCGTCGATCAGGGGGACGCCCCCGGTCGGGGAGAAGAAGTCCTCGTAGAGGCCGCGCAGCCAGCCGAGGTAGAACTCGTCCTCGCCCTCCTCCTGCCAGAAGGTCTGGAAGCACATCTTGAAGATCGAGGACCTCTGCGCGTTGGCCGTCGCGTCGGGCGCGGCGGCGTTGACCTGCCCGCCGAAGGAGAACAGCACCAGCATGGTGTCCGGGTTGGTGAAGTCGGGCCGGCTCATGTGCCGGTAGAGCGCCTGGATCTGGTGGTCGCTGAAGTTCTTCCGCATGTAGGCCGACTTGTGCGCGCCGCGCGAGGTGGGGTTGGTGATGGTCGGGTTGTTCGTGCCGACCAGGCGGGTGGCCTGGAGCCAGGGCAGGGTCCTGGGTTCCGCGAGCTGCGGCATGGCCGGCAGCTCGCCCGTCGCGCGGGTGAGCGCCTGCGGGGTGACGCCCGTACCGGCCGTGATGGCCGCCAGGTAGTCGTCGAGCAGTGCGCGGGCGTTCGGCACGGTGGCGTCGACCTGGGTGAACATCCCCAGGCTGCCGTGTGCCTTGGAACTGACGTTGAACAGGCTGGAGAGGTTGCGGTACGGGGAGTCGGGCGCGCTGTTCGCGGCGTGCCAGGCTCCGAAGTTCTTCAGCAGCCGGGTGAACCTCGCCTCCGTCAGCTGCGCCCAGGGGAAGTCGACGGCGCTGACCAGGACCGTAGACGGCGGGGAGATCAGCTGCTCGGAGGGGACGGACCCCTTCGCGCCCGGGGAGCGGAACCAGTAGCGGGTCACCAGGCCGAAGTTGCCCCCTCCCCCGCCGGTGTGCGCCCACCAGAGATCCCGGTTCGGGTCGTTCTCCTCCCGGGTGGCGACGACCGTGCGCACCCCGCCCTTGCCGTCCGTCACGACCACCTCCACGGCGTAGAGGTGGTCGACGACCAGGCCGTGGGCCCGGGAGAGCAGACCGTAGCCGCCGCCCGCTATGTGACCGCCGGCGCCGACGCTGTAGCAGATCCCGCCGGGGATCGTGACGCCCCAGCCCTTGTACAGGGCCTCGTACACGTTGATCAGCCGGGCTCCCGCCTCGACCACGAACGCCCGGAACGCCGGGTCGTACCCCACGTGCGTCATCTCCGAGAAGTCGATGATGACCTCGGTCTCGGGGTGCGCGGCGAAATCGGCGAAGCAGTGGCCGCCGCTGCGCACCGAGACCCGCTTGCCGGCGCGGACGGCGTCTCTGAGGGCCCGTTCGGCGTCCTGGGTCGAGCGGACCATCTTGATGTAGTCCGGGCGGGCGACGAAGCGCTGGTTGTTGCCGGTGGTCAGCATCTCGTAGCGCGGATCACCCGGCTTGACGACCGATCCCGCTCCGGCGGCTGCCCCTGCTCCCGCGGCGGCTCCGCCGGAAGGGGCGGGGGACGCGGCGGCCGCCGCGGGACCGGCCAGTGCGCCGGCCACCGCCGCGCCTCCGACGACGGCCGCGCCGCGGGTGAGCATGGTCCGGCGATCGACACCGTTCATGGGTCTACCTCGACTTCTGTTCGATGAGTGGTTCAGCGGGGAGTGCTGGAGCGGGGAGCGCGGTCCCCGGGAGGGTGGTCTCGGGCAGCGTGCTGCCGGGCGGCGGGAGCGGACGGCCGGCACGGTGGTCGAGCAGTCCGGACAGCGCCGCGGTGCCGAGGCCCGCGGCGGCGAGTCCTGCGCCGATCCAGGTCGGCGAGGTCCAGCCCAGGCCGTGGGCGACGGCGAGGCCGCCGAGCCAGGCGCCGAGGGCGTTTCCCAGGTTGAAGGCCGCGATGTTCGCGGCGGAGGCGAGGGCCGGGGCGCCGGCGGCCTGCTGCATCACGCGCGCCTGGAGCGGAGGCACCGTCGCGAAACCGATGGCCCCGAAGGCGGCCAGGGTGATCGCGGCCGGTACGGCGGACCGCGAGGTGAAGGTGAAGACCACCAGGACCACGCAGAGGCCGCCCAGGATGAGGTACAGGCTGGGCATCAGGGACCGGTCGGCGGCCCGGCCGCCGAGCACGTTGCCCACGCACAGCCCGACCCCGAAGAGGACGAGCAGCCAGGCGACGGCGCCGTCGGAGAAGCCGGCCCGTTCCGTCATCATCGGCGCGAGATAGGTGAAGGAGGCGAAGACGCCGCCGAAGCCGAGGACCGTGGTGGTCAGGGCCAGCCACACCTGGGGCTTGCGGAAGACGGCGAGTTCGGCGCGCAGCGCCCCGCTCTCGGGCCGCGGCTGCGGTGGTACGAGGGTGATCAGGCCGATCAGTCCGACGATCCCGATGCCGGTGACGGCCCAGAAGGTCGACCGCCAGCCGAACTGCTGGCCCAGGAACGTGCCGGCCGGTACCCCGAGCACGTTGGCCAGGGTGAGGCCGGTGAACATCAGGGCGATGGCGCTGGCCCGCCGGTCGGGTGCCACCAGGTCGGCGGCGACCACGGACCCGATCCCGAAGAAGGCTCCGTGTGTGAGGGCGGCGACCAGCCGGCCGCCCATGAGGGCGGTGTAGTCCCCGGCGAGGGCGCAGAGCAGGTTGCCCGCGATGAAGACGGTCATGAGCACGACCAGCATGGTCTTGCGCGGCAGCCGGGCGCCGGCGGCGGTCATCAGCGGAGCGCCGACGACCACGCCGAGGGCGTACCCGGTGACCAGCATGCCGGCGGAGGGGATGGAGACCGACAGGTCGTCCGCGACGTCCGGGAGCAGACCGACGATGACGAACTCGGTGGTGCCTATGCCGAAGGCGCCGATGGCGAGGGCGAGGAGGGAAGGTCTCATCGGGACCCCGGTCAGATCTGCCGCAGGGCGCCGCCGTCGACGCTCCACTCGGCGCCGGTCACCTGGCCCGCGAGGGGCGAGAGCAGGTAGGCGACGACACCGGCGACGTCGTCGGGGATGCCGATGCGGCCGCTCGGCAGCCGGCGTTCCTCGCGGATGAAGTGGTCGACGGCCTCGTCGGGCGCCAGGCCGAACCGCTCGCCGAGCTGCTCGGCGAAACCGCCGGGGGCGTCGAACAGCGCCGTCCGGGTGGGTCCGGGCGACACCACGTTGGACCGCACCCCGCGGACGCCGAACTCGGCGGCGAGGGACTTGGAGAGGGACAGCAGCGCGGTCTTGGTGGCGGCGTAGTCGACGATGCCCGGGTCGGGGAAGCGGGCGGCCTCGCTCGCGATGTGCACGAGTGCGCCGCCGTTCTCCAGGAGGGCGGGCAGGGCGGCACGGGTCATGCGGACCGCCGAGTGGAAGTTGACCTCGAAGGTGCCGTGCCACTGCGCGTCGGTCACGTCGAGGAAGCCGGTGCGCGACTGGAGCGCGCCCACGTTGTTGACGAGGCCGTCGAGCCGGCCGTGGCGCTCGATCACCGCGTCGGCGACCTGCCGGGCCGCGTCGGGTTCGGTGAGGTCTGCGGCGACGGTGCTGACCCGGTCGCCGAGGGCGTCGGTGTTCCAGGGCTTGCGGGCGACGCCGACGACGGTGGCGCCTTCGGCGGCCAGCAGGCGGGTGGTTGCCGCGCCGATCCCGGAGGACGCCCCGGTGACGAGGTACACGCGGTCTTCGATACGGAGGTCCATCACGTTCCTTGGGAAGAGGAGACCTTGGGGAGGCGGCCCGGCACGGTCGGTGCCGGGCCACCTCGCGAGGGGATGCTTCGACCGCGGACTCAGGCGGCGGGCGTGAGGTCCTTGGCGGCCCGGTTGCGGAGGAAGAGGGCGGTGGTGAGGGTTCCGACCACGACGATCGCGGTGTTGACGATGACCGCGGTCGTGATCCCGTCATGGATGTCGGCGTTGGCCGCCACGACCGCGGACATGATCGGCGTGCCCATCGTGATACCGATCTGCTGCGTCATCGTCGCCAGACCCGTCGCCATACCCTGCTCGGCGTCCGGCAGACCCGTCGTCGCCGTCACCATGAACCCGACGATCACCAGCATGTTGCCCACACCACCGGCGAACGTCGCGACCAGCAGAAGCCACATACTCCCCGAGGTCTCACCCAAAGCGACCAGACTCAACGTCGCGACCGCCTGCAGCACACCACCCACGATCAACGTCGTGCGGGTACTCGTCGCACCGATCACCCGCGGCGCGATCGAACCACCGATCACCGTGCCGATACCCAGCACACCGAACGACAGACCCGCCGCCAACGGCGAGAAGTCCAGCACTTCCTGCAGATACAGCGTCATCAGGAACACCAGACTGGTCTCCGTCAAAAACGCGATCAGACCGGCGATGTTGCCCCACGCCACGGTCTTCTTCTTCAACACCGACACCGGAACCAACGGCGCCGCCGTCTTCGACTCGATCGCATAGAACACCACCAGCAGCACCACACCGGCGGCCAGCCAACCCAGAGCCGAACCCGAACCCCAACCGTGCTCACCCGCCTGCGTCAACCCATAGATCAACGCCAGCAGACCCAGCGTCACCGCCGTCGCACCCGGCAGATCCAGCTTCGGCCGCACCGCCGGACGCGACTCCTTGATCACCGCCGGCGCGATGACCAGCACCGCGAGCGCCACCGGAACATTGATGAAGAACGCCCACCGCCACGACAGCAGATCCGTCAGCACCCCACCCAAAATCGCACCCGTGGTGAAACCGGCCGACATCAGCGCACCGTTGAGACCCAACGCCTTCTGACGCAACGGCCCCTCGGGAAACGACGTCGTCAGCAGCGACAGACCCGCCGGCGTCACCGCAGCCGTCGCAAGCCCCTGGAACACCCGCGCCACGATCAACATCTCAGGACTCGTCGCCAAACCACCCACCAACGACGACAGACCCAGCACCGCCAAACCCACCAGGAACAGCCGACGCCGCCCGAACAGATCCGCCACCCGACCGAACAACAGGGTGAAACCCGCCGCGCACAACGCGAACGACGTCGCGATCCACTGCAGATTCGACAACGAGAACCCAAGCCCGTCACCGATCACCGGCAACGCCACATTCAAAATCGAGAAATCAACCGCCAGCATGAACTGCGCCACCAGCAGCACCACAAGCACCAGCTTGAGGCGTCCGTCCAAACGGACCGGCCCGCCGGATCCTCCTCCCTCCCCTGCACCCGCGTCGACACGCGCTCCCTCGACAACCGACATCGCCATACGTCCTTTCGATCACAACGGAGGCCTTCGTCGCGAAGGCCGGTTCTTGCCGGGGAAGCCGGCTCAGGCAGGGGTCTGCGCCGAGGCGCGGCGCCGTAGTTCTTCGGACAGTTCCTGCCAGTCCCGCGCGCACTGGGCGGCCGCGGCTGCCGCCGTCTCGGCGCGGTACGGGGGTACAGCGGCGATGATCCGCTCCCACTGGCGCAGCCCGCTCACCTGGAGGTCGAGCATGCGCAGCAGGAGCCGGCCCGCTTCGCTCAGCCGCAGCAGCGGGTCCTTGCAGAGGCTGGTGACCAGCGCGGGCAGGGGCTGCCCCCGGCCCCGGGCGGGCACCTCGGCCGGGGGCGGACCCTGGCCGGAGCGCCGCTGGACGGCGGGCACGGGATCCGCGCCCTCACCGATCCTGCGCCGGACATCGCGCACGGTCGAGGGCGCGATGCCCGCTTCCCGTGCGATCTGCCGCAGGGAGGCCGTGGGCCGCCCGGCGAGCAGCCGGGCCGCCGCCTCCCTGCCGCGTACGGGATCGGCCGGGCGTACGCGGCCGTCCTGGCCGACGCGGCCCGGCGGCTCGGGTGCGGGTCCCGCGCGGCGGCGCAGCGCTCCGACCGTCTTGGCCGCCAGTCCGGTGCGCTGCGCGATGCCGCGGTCGGACCAGTCGGGGTGGGACCGCAGGATCCGCAGCGCCGCGGCGGTCCGCTCGGCGTGCGTGAGCGGGAGCCCGTGACTGATGTTGGCCTCGACCGAGAGGACGAACGCGTCCTCGACGCTGCCGTCGAAGTACGTGACCGCCACCGTGTCCTGCCCGCGCAGTACGGCGGCTCGCAGCCGGTGCGTGCCGTCGATGACGCGCATGGTGTCGCGGTGCACGAGCAGCGGCGGCAGCGGCCGGCCGGAGTGGGCGAGGCCCTGCGCGTGGCGCTCGTCCTCACGGACGGCCCGCGGGGAGTCCGCGGCGAGCAGTGCGCCGACCGGTACCTCGACGACGCCGTCGGGGGCGGCGGACGCGTCGGTCACGTCGGTCGTGTTCGGCTTGCCCATGGTGTTCACCTCCCTTCGCGCGTTCGGTGCTTCGCTGCCGGCCCGTCGCCGGGCCCGGGATAAAAATTACGTAACTACCGTTCGGTAACCCAGTGGCGGCGCCAACTCAGCGGCGATCTGGGCAACTTGGCAAAGTAGCGGTGTCGCTGAGTGGGCGACCGCGGAGGATCCCCGGTCGCCCACCGGCCCCCCGGCTCACACCCCGGCCGGTTCCTCCGCGCGGACGAACTCCCGCAGCCAGGCGAGGAACCCGGGCCCCAGGTCCTCGCGCTCGCAGGCGAGCCGGACGGTTGCGCGCAGGTACTCGGCCCGGTCACCGGTGTCATAACGCCGCCCCGAGAAGACGACTCCGTGCACCGGCCGACCCGCCCGGACCAGGGCGCGCAGCGCATCCGTCAGCTGGATCTCGCCGCCGCGGCCGGGGGCCGTCCCGCGCAGGACCTCGAAGATCTCGGGATCGAGGAGGTAGCGGCCGATGATCGCGAGGTTGCTGGGCGCGGTGCCGGGCTCCGGCTTCTCGACCAGGTCGGTGATGCGCACGCCGCCGGTGCCCGACGGGCCGTCGACCGCCGCGCAGCCGTACTGGTGGATGGCGTCCGGGTGCACTTCCATGAGGGCGACGACGCTGCCGCCGTGCCGGGCGCGCACCTCCGCCATGCGGGACAGCAGCGGGTCCCTGGGGTCGATCAGGTCGTCGGCCAGCAGGACGGCGAAGGGCTCCCGGCCGACGTGCGGCGCGGCACACAGCACGGCGTGGCCCAGCCCTTTGGGATCGCGCTGGCGCACGTAGTGGATGTCCGCGAGCTCGGTGGAGGCGCAGACGCTGTCGAGCTTGTCCTGGTCACCACGGCGCTGGAGGGCTTCCTCGAGCTCGTAGTTGCGGTCGAAGTGGTCCTCGAGCGGCCGCTTGTTGCGGCCGGTGACCATCAGGATGTCGGACATCCCCGCCGCGACCGCCTCTTCCACCACGTACTGGATGGCCGGCTTGTCGACCACCGGAAGCATTTCCTTCGGGGTGGCCTTGGTGAGCGGGAGGAATCGCGTGCCGAGTCCCGCGGCGGGGATGACTGCCTTGGTTATCCGCTGAGGTGTGGAATTCATGGCGCCGACGCTAGGGGGCGACGCCCGCTCTCGGCTCGAATTCCCGTTCTTTCGCGTCTACTTGGGCATTTCCGGGCCGGCCGGCGACGCCGCGATGCCCCGCCGGACGAGCCGCCACAGGTCTTTGAGCTCGGCGACGGCGAGACCCCGGCCACCGCCGCCCGTGCGACTGCGCCGGGCCCGCACGACGACCCCTCCCACCAGATGGGCCGTCAGCAGGGCGGCGGGGCGCGGGCCGACCTCCGGGCTCAGCTGGCCCTGTTCGGCGGCCTGCTCGAGCAGCTCCCGCACCTCGGGGTACCAGCAGCTGCACCAGGCGGGGCCGGCGCCGACGCGCTCCTGGGTCAGCCGCGCCGCAGCCCGGACGACCGCGTCGCCCTCGATCAGGCAGCCCAGCTCCAGGACCAGCGCGGAGACGGTGTCCAGCGCCGGACCGCCACGGGCCGTGACGTCCTCGACCACGCGGCGGGTGGCCGCCCGTCCCGAATCCTCGACTGCCGAAGCCAGTTCCCCCTTGGCGGAGAAATGGAAGGTGAGCGCTCCGATGGATATCCCCGCTGAGCGACTCAGCCGGGATAATGACGTCCCGTCATATCCGTTGCGGTCGAATTCTGCGGCGGCCACCGAAATCAGGTGGTTACGGGTGCGCACGCCGCGCTCTTGCTTTACCACTGCGCCATCACTGCCATCCGGGTCGTTCCTGACTCACCAGTACATCCTGTCTCGGGACGGCGACCTCCAGCGTCGCCCGGGGGCCGGCGGCACACAACGCCGACCTGACGAAGAAACACCCGCCGTCCGCCCGCCGCCGATCGCCCGACGGCGCTCGCCCCCCCCAACGTGCCCAAGTCGAGGGATGTGCGCTACACCTACGCTAGAAAAAAAACGAACGTTCTGTATTCTGAGGATACCTACGACGCACGCCGGCGTCCGCAGCGAAGGGGGAGACAGATGACGGCAGATACGAGGCCCAGAGCTCTGGTCGCGGGGGACACCACCCTGGACGAGTTCGCCGAGCGCCTCTTCGGCCACTTACCGAGAGCGGACCAACGCCGCTGGGCCCGGGTCTACCTGCAGGGACTGCTCACCACCCCGGGCAAGAAGTCGGTACGCCGGCTCGCCGCGTCCGTGACCGAGTCCCCGACCGCCTCCCAGTCGTTGCAGCAGTTCATCAACGCGAGCCCGTGGACCTGGGAACCCGCACGCGCCGAACTGCTCCGCTGGGTGGAGGAACGCCATTCCGTCCATGCCTGGACGATCGGCCAGGTGGCCTTCCCCAAGCGCGGCGAGCACTCGGTCGGCGTGCACCGCCGCTTCGACCCGGCCGTCGGCCGCATCGTCAACTGCCAATACGGCTACGGCCTCTTCCTGTCCTTCGGCGGTACGAGCGTGCCCGTCGACTGGGGGTTGGTCCTCCCCGAGAACTGGTCGGCCGATCCCGTCCTGCGCCGCCGGGCACGCATCTCGCCGGAGGTCGCGCACCAGAGCCCCGAGGCCCTCGTGCTCGGGCTCGTCGACGCGGTCGCCGCCCGCACTTCGTCGGTACGCGCCCCCCTGATCGCCGACTTCAGCCGCCTGGACGGCGCCGCGGCGCTCATCGGCGCGCTGAGCCGCCGGGGCCAGGACTTCCTGGTCTGCGTCCCGCCGACGCTCGTGGTCGGCCCCGCCGGTCCCGACCACGGGGCCATGCCGGCGCGGCTGACGGCGGGCACCCTCGCCCGAACGCCGTCGGGGCGGGCACCGGCCCGGGCGCCGATGCGCATGCCGGCGCGGACTGCGGTGCGGGATCCGGCACGCGGGACCACCGCGGGCGACGTCGCCCGCCTGGGGAACACCAGCCATCCGTACGCCACGCGGCTCAGCGGTCCCGACGCGCGTCCGCAGCGGCTGCGCATCCACTCGGGGCTGGTCCGGGTGCCGGGTGCGGAGAGCGGGGTTCCGGGGGCGCAGCAGACGTACCGCCTGTTCGGCGAACGGCGGCCGGGGCCGGGCTTGCGCGGCGGACCGGTCTGGCTCACCAACATGGGCCGCCACCGGATGGACGACCTGCTGCTCCTCGTCCGGCAGTCGGCGCGGACCGCCGCGGCGGTGGACGCGCTGGCCGGCGAGTTCGGCCTCCTCGACTTCGAAGGCCGGTCCTTCCCGGGCTGGCACCACCACATGACGCTGATGTCGGCGGCGTTCGCGTACAAGGCCGGGCCGGCGGCGGCGCGGGCACGGGAGCACGCGGCCTGAGCAGCCTCTGGGCTGCGCCGCGGCCGTGACGCCGGCCCGGGCGGGGCGTCGGTGCGCGCGGGCCGGGCTCCACCCGAGGCGGAACCCGGCTCCGCCGGGCACCGGGCTCCGCCCGGACCCGCGCCTCAAACGCCGGCGGGGCTGGATTGGGCTTCGACCGCGTCGGC
>NZ_JBWKLE010000007.1:0-93320 GCF_056430495.1 Streptomyces sp. NPDC045967
TCCACGAACGCGGCACCGAACAGCTCCGCCAACGACTCGTCCCACTCGTCCGGCACGACACCACGCACGTCATACGCCTTGACGATGTTCGAAAGATCTGCGGCCACTGCCTGCCCTCCTGAAGGTTCTGTCCGGTCTGGCCAACCTACCCTGAACCGGCGCCCGTACTTCAGGTGATCAGAGCGTCAGGAATCGGGCGATCTCAGGACGCGCAGGTGTCCGCGACGGGTCTCGCCGGTGGCCGGGCCCCCCGGCCGGGATCCGCCCGCTTCCGCCGCGCGCTCGGGCGGGCGGGCCGCTTCGCGGACCGCGTTGGCGAGGGCTTCGAGATCGTCGCCGCTGGGGCGCGGGGGCGCGGACCCGTCGGAGAGCCGGACGACGTCCCAGCCGCGCGGGGCGGTCAGGCGCTCGGAGTGCTCGGCGCACAGGTCGTAGCAGTGGGGCTCGGCGTAGGTGGCGAGCGGGCCGAGGACTGCGGTCGAATCGGCGTAGACGTACGTCAGTGTCGCGACGGCAGGGCGGCCGCACGCTGTGCGCGAACAACGACGTACAAGGCTCACGATGTTGGACGGTACCGCACTCTTGACCGGGCCGCGACGACTGTCCCGCCGCTCACTCCCCCGTGTCGTGCCGGGAGCTACCCTGCGGGGGTGACCGACAGCCCGCTGCCTCCCCGCCCAGCCCGGCCCCCGTTCGAGGACTCCGCCGAGCCCCGCCCGCGTCGGCGGGACCGGCACGGGCGCGGGATGCGCGGTCCGGTGGCGCCGCCGCAGGTGCCGCTGTCGGCGAGCCGGTCGGAGCTGTTCGGGGACCTCGTACGGGACTCGGTGGAGCGGCTGGAGCGGCGCTGGCCGCAGCTGGCCGATGTGGAGTTCCTGGTCGGTGACGTACCGGGACCGCCGGGCGGACCGGACGCCGGCTGGAACGACGAGGCGGTGCCGCTGGGCGGGGTCTCGGAGCCGCGGGAGGGCCGGCCGGCCCGGATCGTGGTCTTCCGGCGGCCGGTGGAGATCCGTACCAAGACGCGCGACGAGAAGGCGCTGCTGGTGCACGAGATCGTGGTGGAGCAGGTGGCGGAGCTGCTGGGGCTGTCGCCGGAGACCGTGGACCCGCGCTACGGGGAGGACTGACCGGGGCGGGAGCGCGGGGATCCGGCACCGGGTCGTGCGGCGCCCCGGCGGGACCCCGCGCCCCGGCGGAATCCGCGTCGAGGCGTACGGGTCCCGCCGGGACGGCGTGCCGGGGGGCGTGCGGTGCGCCCGCGGGACGGCAGCACCCGGACCCCGGCGGCCCTGATCAGCGGGTCAGGACCGAGAGGTCTTCGGCGGCCCTGGGGACGGCGACCGTGGAGCGGTCGTCGGACAGGGTCTGGACGGTGAACATCGCGGTGCCCTCGTGCGGCAGGTTCAGGGTGCGCGCCGCGTGGACCGGGCCGCCCGACAGGGTCTCGACGGTGAGGGCGTAGGAGCCCTTGCCGCCGGCCGGGGCCACGGCCACCGTCTGCGTGGTGCCCGCCTTGACGGTCACCTCCTGGGAGGCCGCCTCCCCGCCGCCGGTGCCCGGCGAGGCGGTCACCCTGACCTTCGCGTCCTCGGCTCCCGGCACGGTCAGCGCCAGGACGGTCGCGTTCTCCTCGGGCCGGTTGTCGGCCACGGTCGCCCGCGCGCCCACCGGTGCGGCGGCCTGGACGAAGCCCAGTTCCTGCTTGGCTCCGCTGCCGCGCACCACCCGTACCGCCGCGACCACCGGGGCCGCCTTCCCCGGGTCCGCCGGGGCGAGCAGCAGCGAGCCGGGCTCGCCGCGGGTCACGTCCTTGAGGTCGACGCTCGCGGTCATGCCGGCCTTGACGTGCAGCTGTTCGTTGCCCGCCGGGGTGAGGGAGCCGTTCGCGGCGGCCAGCCGGATCTTCAGGTCCGCGTCCTCCTCACCGGGTGCGAAGGCCACCAGCCGTACGGAGACCGCGTCGGCCGGGATCCCTGGCAGGACCAGGGAGCCCGCGGGGTCGGTGGCGGCCGGCAGCCAGTCGGCGCCGACGCCCTCCTCGGCGACCTGGACGGAGGCGCCGACCCGGCCCGCCCGGGTCGTCACGTGGGCGGTGGCATCCGCGAGCTGGCTGCCCGGGACCAGCGAGGAGAGCAGGACCGACTTGCTGGATCGGGGGTCGACCCGGATGTTCTCGCCGGTGCCCGCGTCGGCTTCGGCCAGGCCGTCGGGGCCGAAGAGCTTGATGTCCACGACGGCCGCGGCGTCGTCGGGGTTGGTCAGGTGGAGGTAGTCCTCGCGGCCCTTGGCGGTGCTCACGGCCGGGAACCAGAAGTCGGTGCCCGGCGCGGTGCAGGCGGCGCCGAGGACGCCCCGGGCGCGGCCCACGGCGACCTTGGTGGTCAGCTGGGCGGTCCACCCGGGGGCGAGGACCCCGTCGGCGCTGCCGGTGAGGGCCGGGGCGTCGGCGCCGGAGGCGGTGGCCCCGGAGGGCTTGCCGATCTCCTTGGGCTCCAGCACCGGCTTGGCGTCCTTGGTGGCGCCGAGCAGCCGGGCGGAGCCCTTGCCCTCGGCGGGGGCGGCCGCGCCGGGGGTGAACGCGGTGTACGCGGTGTCCGCGATGTCCGAGGAGCTGGGCGCCGGGCAGACCAGGAGGGAGCGTTCCACCGGCATCCGGGCGGCGGCCCGGGTTCCGTCCGCGGCCGCCGTGCCGCCGGTGGCGGGGGCGGTGAGGGCGGCGACGCCGGTGAGGACGGCCAGCGCCGCGGCCGCGGCCGCCAGCGTGAGGGGTGCGCGCTGCTTCACTGCTGGGGGCTCCCGTCCGGGCGCGGGTCGTACTGGGCGTGGCCGTCGGGGCCGGGGTGGCCGCTCCGGCCGGGGTGGGGGTCGTACGGCCCGTACTGCTCGTACTGCTCGTACGGGTAGGGGTAATGCTCCGGCGCCTGCTCCGGCGCCTGGGGGTACGGGTACTGCTCGTACTCCCCGGGCTGGGCGTAGGGCTGCTGCTGCGGCTGGGGTTCGTAGGCGTAGCCGCTCTGGTCGGGGTAGGTCTGGTAGGCGTAGCCCTCCTCCCCGTAGGCCGGCTGCGCCGGGATCTGCGCGTACGGGTCGGCGGCCACCGCCGCCTCCACGGGGGCGGGCGGCGGGGGCTGTTCGGCTTCGGCGCGCAGCCGGCGGGCGCGGCGGCCCTCGCCGGGCTCGCCCGGGCCGGGCTGCGCGGGGACGGCTGCCTCCTCCTCGGGGAGGTCGTCGTCCAGGCGTCGGCGGCGGCCGGGCAGGGCCATCACCAGCAGCACCAGGGCGAGGAGTCCCTGGGCCCAGTGCCAGCCGGTCCGCAGCAGGGAGTCCTCGTGGACCAGGTCGAGGCGGCCGCCCGCGGCGGGCAGCTCGAAGCCCTGCGCCCAGCCGTCGAGGGTCTTCGGCGTGAGGGGCTTGCCGTCGAGGGTTGCCCGCCAGCCGGAGTCGGCGCGGTCGGCGATGCGCAGGACGCGGCCGGCCTCGCCGTCGGGGATCTTGCCGTGGGCTTCGACGGGGCCGGCGGCGACGGGGATCGGGGCCTCGCCCTGCTTGCCGGAGACGATGACGGCGCGCGGCAGCCATGGTTCGACGCCCCACAGCGCGGTGCCGTCCTGCTGGTGGCGGCGGCCGAGGCCGGGGGTGGCGTCGAGGACGCGGCGGATCTCCTCGGGGCCGCCGGGGCGGAACATGACGAAGCGGATGGCGTAGGAGCCGAGCTGGCCGGACTGGTCCGCTCCGGAGCCGGCGACCAGGTTGGAGACGACCTTGTCGAGGCGGGGGTCGCTGCCGGTGCGGGCGGCGATGTCGGCGTCGCCGAGACGGGCGCCGGAGCCGCGGACGAGGCTGTAGGAGACGGTGGCGGGAGGGTCCAGGTCGAGGACCAGGGTGCGGGTCTGGTTGTCGTCCCCGCCGGCGTCGGCGACGAAGGCGGGCACCTGTACGGGGTCGCGGCGCTGGAGCGGGCCGTCGGCGCCGGCGACGAGCCAGACGGCGGCGGCCGTCAGCGGTCCGGCGGCAGCGGCGAGGGCGATCAGCGCGGCCAGCGGCTGGCGCCAGCCGAAGCTGCGGGCGGCGACCCGCTCCCTGGCGCCGTCGGCGCCGAGCGCGGCGGCCGCCAGCAGGGCGAGGCCGTAGACGAGGGTGGCCGGTCCGGCCCATCCGCCGCGGTTGAGGACGACGGCGAGCAGGAGGGCGGCGAGCGCGGCGGCCCAGGCGGTGCGGACGGCGAACTGCCGATCGGTGCGGAGCAGGGCGGCGAGCGCGGCCAGCACGATGCCGAGGAGCAGCGCTCCGCCGCCGGCGCCGGGGCCGCCGGGGCTGGTGCCGAGGAGGTCCAGCGCCGTGGCGGAGCCGCTCGCGGAGGGCAGTCCGGCCTCGCGCAGGAAGCGGCCGGGGTGCGTGAGCAGGCCGAGCGACCAGGGGGCGAGCACGAGGAGCGGGACGGCGAGGGAGGCGAGGTACCGGGGGGCGTACGTCTTCCACCGCCCACGCTGCTGGACCAGCGCGGCGGCTCCGAGGACGGCGGCGAGCGGCCAGACGACGGGGGTGAAGGCGGTGGCCAGCGTCAGCAGCAGGGTGTACGTCCACACGGCGCGCCAGCCGGCCCGGCCGCTGTCGGCGAGGCCGAGGGCGGCGACGGCGGAGCGGGCGGCCAGGGGCAGCAGGACGGCGAGGACGGCGGTGCCGAGGCGGCCCCCGGCGAGGGCTCCGGTGACGGCGGGCAGGAACGCGTAGGCGACGGCGGCCCAGGCGCGCAGCAGCCGTGACTCCACGAGCGGCCGGGAGGCGAAGTACGCGGTGAGTCCGGCGAGTGGGACGGAGCCGACGAGCAGCAGGGTCAGCGCGGCGTGGCCGGAGCCCAGCAGGAGGGTGGCGAGGGCGCCGAGGACGGCGAGGTAGGGAGGGGCGTCGGCGGTGGAGCCGGTGGAGACGGCCTGCCAGCCCTCGGTGTAGGCGTGCCAGAGGCCGGAGCCGCTGTCGGGGGCGGGCAGGAGGGCGCCGCCCATCAGGGAGCCGCCGCCGATCAGGGAGCGGCAGGCGGCGAGGGAGACGAGCAGGAGGAGGCCGAAGAGGACGGGCGCGGGGTTGCGGGAGATCCGCTTGAGGCGCGCGAACCGCTCCTCGGCCACCGGGTGGTCGCCGTCCTCGCCGGGTGCGGTCAGAATGCTGCCGCCGCCGTGCCGCCCGGCGGGGGCGGGGTCGGTGGACCGGGCGTCGCCGAAGTACCCGGCGAGCTGGTCGGCGTTGGCGCGCAGGGAGGCGCCGGGCGGCGGGAAGAGCGGCCGCAGTTCGGCGGCGGGGACGGCAGGGCGGCGGCGGGCCCGCCGGGCGGCGAGGATCCGGCCCGGGCGGAGCAGGGTGGCCAGGAGCCCGGTGACCTCGTCGACGGCCTGGCCGGGGGCCTTGCCGACGAGGTAGGCGAGGGTGCGCAGCACGGTGCCGAGCAGGACGCGCAGCAGGACGTAGGGCAGGGCGCGGCCGGAGCTGTTGGCGAGGATCGTGTAGACGGCGCCGGCCTTGTCGACGCGGTGCGGGCTGGAGCTCGTACGGCCGGCGCAGTCGACGGTGCGGCGCTCGCGGGCGGCGGCCTCGGCGTGCCGCAGGACGGCGTCGGGGGCGACGAGGACGGTGTGGCCGGCGCTCTGGACGCGCCAGCACAGGTCGACGTCGTCGCGCATGAGCGGCAGCCGCTTGTCGAAGCCGCCGAGTTCGTCGTAGACGTCGCGGCGGATCAGCATGCCGGCGGTGGAGACGGACAGGACGGGGCGGATCTGGTCGTGCTGGCCCTGGTCCTGTTCGCGGCGGTCGAGCCCGGTCCAGCGGCGGCCGCTGCGGGCGATGGTGACGCCGGCTTCGAGGAGCTGCTTCTTGTCGTACCAGCCGCGCAGTTTGGGGCCGATGACGGCGGCGTCGGGGTTCTCGTCGGCGACGCGGAGCAGTTCGGTGAGGGCGTCGGGCTCGGGTGCGCTGTCGTCGTGGAGGAGCCAGAGCCACTGGACGGGTTCGCCGTACGGGAGTTCGGGGAGGTCGTAGGTGTCGTCGCGCCAGGTGCGGCTGACGGGGTCCCAGCCGCTGGGGCGCTTGAGGTACGGGAGGTCCTCGGGCGTCAGGGTGCCGGCGGTGCGGGCGGCTTCGTCGACGGCGGTGCCGAAGCCGGTGCGGCGGGCGAGGTGCAGGACGCGGTCGTCGCCGAGGGCTTCGGTGAGGAGGCGCGCGGACTCGTCGGCGCTGCCGGTGTCGGCGGCCAGGTGGTTCTGCGCGGGGCGTTCCTGGCCGAGGAGGCCGGCGAGGGTGCGGGGCAGCCAGCGGGCGCCGTCGTGGGCGACGAGGACCGCGGTGACGACGTGCCGGGGGAACTCGGGGGTGGCGGGGGCCTGGTGGGAGGCCGCCGACTGGCTGTGCAGGGACATCGCGCTACTGGCCCTCCGGCCTGGGGGTCCCGGGGACCGGGTCACCGGGGTGGGGTCCCCCCGGACGCGGTCCGGGGGAGGTCCGGGGGTGGTGTGCCCTCGGAGGCTGCTGGACAGCGCCCCACCCTAACGGCTGGCACAGCAGCGGTCCGCCTCCTGCGGGGAAGGTGCAGGAGGCGGACCGTGGGCCGTGCGGTGCGTCGTGCCGTGCGATGTGCGGTGGACACCCGGGTCGGGACCGGGCGTATCGGGCGTATCAGACGGCGGCCTTCTTCAGCCGGCGGCGTTCACGCTCCGACAGGCCGCCCCAGATGCCGAATCGCTCGTCGTTGGCGAGGGCGTACTCGAGGCATTCGGAGCGGACTTCGCAGGCCAGGCAGACCTTCTTGGCCTCTCGGGTGGAGCCGCCCTTCTCGGGGAAGAAGGACTCGGGGTCGGTCTGGGCGCACAGAGCGCGCTCCTGCCATCCGAGCTCCTCGTCCGCCTCCTCGACCAGCAGTTCCTGAAACAGCTCGGTCATGTGCGCCCCTCGCTCTGTCTGTGCGTCCCCGTGGTGATGCCGTCACTGATCGCTACGTAACGACACGAGTGAAATTACAAGTGCGTGGCTCCGGAGCAGTCAAGCCGAGATCTGCTATTGGGCCCCTTATTCACTCTGCGGAACCAAGCCTATGCAGAAAGTGTTCAAATCGCCAAAAACCATGACACAAGCCACAGGCACCCTGGCTCCTCGCCTCTACCCCCGATTCACGCCGAACCTCACGTCGGAGTTGCGATTCGACCGAAGAAGCGGCGGAGATCACAGTCCGATCACGAGATGCGGCGGGAGGTTTGGGTTCGGCAAGGCGGCACATCCCCCGGTGCGGACTGCACAAACCTTTCTCCGCACGCAGTAACCGGATGAGGTGAAACTTTCACCCCAAACCAGACATTGAGTTGACAGTCCGACCCCGGAGCCGTTCTCCTGGTTCGCATGTCAGTGCCCGCAGCCACCACCCGGACCCCCATTCGTGGGTTCCTGTGCGCTGCCCAGGTTCGCTGTCGCTGTTGCTGCTGTTGATGCCTTCGGAGCTTCGGCTCCGCTGAGCTCCGGCCGACCCCCCGCAACCGCCCGGCACCACTGACATCCGTCGAGGACTTCGCACGATGAACAGCACCCCCACCCCGACCACCGTCGAGAGCGACCTCCAGATCGCCGGCGACATCCTCGCCGTCCAGCACCTCCTGCAGCCCGCCCGCGAGCACCCGGCCACCGTCGCCGAGTTCGTCGGGCTGGCCCGCTCCATCGCCGAGGACCGCGCCTCCTGGGAGCACCTCGTCCGGTACGACGCCACCACCCGCTGGTACCACCGGCTGCGCACCGGCCCCGGCTACGAGGTCTGGCTGCTCAGCTGGGTCCCCGGCCAGGGCAGCGGCCGGCACGGGCACGGCCCCTCCTCCGGCGTCCTGACCGTCCTCGAAGGCGAGCTCACCGAGCGCAGCCCGCGCGGCCGGCTCACCCTCGGCCCCGGCTCCCAGCGGGTCTTCGGCCCCGGCTACGCGCACGAGGTCGTCAACGACACCCTCGACGGCGCGGTCAGCCTGCACGTCTACTTCCCCGGGCTGACCCAGATGCCGATGCACAGCTGCTCCCCGGCCGCGGCGGAGTCCGTCCCCGCCTGAACCGGGCCGCCCGGGCGCGTCGGCCCGCGGCTGAGAGACTGTGCGCATGCGCATCGTTGTTCTGGCCGGCGGTATCGGCGGCGCCCGGTTCCTCCGCGGACTCAAGTCGGCAGTGCCCGACGCGGACATCACGGTCATCGGCAACACCGGTGACGACATTCACCTGTTCGGGCTCAAGGTGTGCCCCGATCTGGACACGGTGATGTACACCCTCGGCGGTGGCATCGACGAGGACCAGGGCTGGGGCCGCGCCGAGGAGTCCTTCACCGTCAAGGAGGAGCTCGCCGCGTACGGGGTCGGACCGGCCTGGTTCGGCCTCGGCGACCGCGACTTCGCCACCCACATCGTCCGTACCCAGATGCTCGCCGCGGGCTATCCGCTGAGCGCCGTGACCGAGGCGCTCTGCGACCGCTGGCAGCCCGGGGTGCGGCTGCTGCCCATGTCCGACGACCGGGTCGAGACCCACGTCGCGATCACCGACGCCGCCACCGGGGAGCGGCGCGTCATCCACTTCCAGGAGTACTGGGTCCGGCTGCGCGCCGCGGTGGACGCGGAGGCGGTCGTGCCCGTCGGCGCCGAGCAGGCCAAGCCCGCGCCCGGCGTGCTGGAGGCCGTCGCCGCCGCGGACGTCATCCTCTTCCCGCCGTCCAACCCCGTGGTGTCCATCGGGACGATCCTGGCCGTGCCCGGCATCCGGGACGCCGTCGCCGCCGCCCCGGCGCCCGTCGTCGGCCTCTCCCCCATCGTCGGCGGCGCGCCCGTGCGCGGCATGGCCGACAAGGTGCTGGCCGCGGTGGGCGTGGAGTCCACGGCCGCCGCCGTCGCCCGGCACTACGGCCCCGGGCTCCTCGACGGCTGGCTGGTCGACACCGCCGACGCGGCCGCCGTCGCCGAGGTCGAGGCCGCCGGGATCCGCTGCCGTGCGGTGCCGCTGATGATGACCGACCCGGCCGCCACCGCGGCCATGGCCCGGGCCGCACTGGAACTGGCCGGGGCCCCCCGGTGAGCGGCCCGTCCGCCCCCCGCCGACGGACTCCCTCGTACGAGGTACGGGCCGTCGGCGGGATCCCCGAGGTCAGGCCGGGTGACGACCTGGCGAAGCTGATCGCGGTCGCCGCGCCCGATCTGCGGGACGGGGACGTCCTGCTGGTCACCTCGAAGATCGTCTCCAAGGCCGAGGGCCGCGTCGTGGCGGCGGACTCCCGCGAGGACGCCATCGACGCGGAGACGGTGCGGGTGGTCGCCCGCCGGGGCGCCCTGCGGATCGTCGAGAACCGGCAGGGGCTGGTGATGGCGGCCGCCGGGGTGGACGCCTCCAACACCGCGCCCGGCACCGTCCTGCTGCTGCCCGAGGACCCCGACGCCTCGGCCGCCGCGATCCGTGACGGGGTGCGCGACCTGCTCTCCGTGGAGGTGGGCGTGGTGGTGACGGACACCTCCGGGCGGCCGTGGCGCACCGGGCTGACCGACGTGGCGATCGGCTCGGCCGGGGTCCGCGTCCTGGACGACCTGCGGGGCGGGACCGACGCGCACGGCAACCCGCTGAGCGCGACGGTGGTGGCGACGGCGGACGAGCTGGCTGCGGCGGGCGACCTGGTCAAGGGCAAGGCGGCGGGGCTGCCGGTGGCCGTCGTACACGGGCTGGCGCACGTACTGGGCGAGGGTTCGTCGGCACGGGACCTGGTGCGCGCTCCGGCCGAGGACATGTTCCGGCTCGGCACCTCGGAGGCGGTACGGGAGGCGGTGGCTCAGCGCCGTACGGTGCGGGCCTTCACGGCCGAGCCGGTCGACCCGGGCGCCGTGCGGCGGGCCGTCGAAGCGGCCGTGACGGCGCCGGCTCCGCACCACACGACCCCCTGGCGGTTCGTGCTGCTGGAGTCCGAGGCGGCCCGGCTGGGGCTGCTGGACGCGATGCGGGACGCCTGGGTCGCGGACCTGCGGGCCGACGGCAGGCCGGAGGAGTCCATCGCGAAGCGGGTGCGGCGGGGGGACCTGCTGCGGGCCGCCCCGTACCTGGTGGTGCCCTGTCTGGTGACGGACGGGGCGCACCACTACGGGGACGCGCGGCGGGACGGCGCGGAACGGGAGATGTTCGTGGTCGCGATGGGCGCCGGCGTGCAGAACTTCCTGGTCGCGCTGGCCGGGGAGCGGCTGGGCTCGGCGTGGGTGTCCTCGACGATGTTCTGCCGGGACGTGGTGCGCGAGGTGCTCGGGCTGCCCGCCGGATGGGATCCGATGGGGGCGGTGGCCGTGGGACATCCGGCCGAGCCGCCCCGGGAGCGGCCCGCGCGGTCCGCGGAGGCGTTCGTCCAGGTCAGATAGGGGCCGGCCGGGCAGGCGGTCAGAGCAGGCCGATGTCGGTGCGCGGCATGCGCGGGACCCGGCGGGGCGGGGTGCGGCCCGCGAGGAGGATGAGGCGGGCCGCGCGGTGGCGCTGGCCGGCGTACGGCGCGAGGAGCTCCAGCATGGCGGCGTCGTCGGCGTCGCGGTTCCCGGCGAGGGCGTAGCCGATGATGCCGGGGAGGTGGAGGTCGCCGGTGGTCACGGCGTCGGGGTCGCCGTTGCTGCGCTGGAGGGTCTCGGCGGAGGTCCAGGGGCCGATGCCGGGGACGGCCTCCAGCCGGGCGGCGGCCTGGGCCGGCGGCAGGGCGGTGGCCTCTTCCAGGCGGGGTGCGACGCGGGCGGCCCGGACGATGGTGTCGGAGCGCTTGGCGTCGACGCCGGCCTTGTGCCAGTCCCAGGACGGGATCATCGCCCACTCGCGGGCGGTGGGCATCACGTACAGGTCGAGGCCGTGCGGGCCGGGGGCGGGCCGGCCGTGCCGGCGGACGAGTCGGCGCCAGGAGCGGTACGCCTCGTCGCTGGTGACCTTCTGCTCCAGGATGACCGGGATCAGGGACTCCATGACCAGGCCGGTGCGGGTGAGGCGCAGGCCGGGGCGGCGGCGGTGGCTGGCGTGGACGAGGCGGTGGCGGGGGACGAAGGCGGTGGGGTCGTCGTCGGCGCCGAGGAGGGCGGGCAGCCGGTCGAGGAGCCAGTCGGCGCCCGGGCCCCACGCCTCGGCGGCGATGCCGGTCCCGGCGCCGGTGCGGCTGACGCGGAGGGTGGCGGGGCCCTGGGGGGTCTGGCTGGCGCGCCAGACCGAGCCGTCGGGGGTGGTGCGGAAGGTGGGGTCGGCCGGACCCCGCCTGAGGGGGCCGAGGGTGATGCCGAGGTCGACGGGGGCGGCGGGGGTCCAGAGCCGGGTCCTGGCCGGGGCCGCGGTCGGCCGGGCGTCCTGGCCTGCCTGGGGCCGGGGCAGGGCGGTGCGGCCGCCGCGGACGGTGGTGCGGTTCAGGGGGTCGAAGCGGGCGGCCATGCCTCGAGCGTAGCCCTGCCGTCGCCCTGCCGTTGCCCTGCCGGGGGCCGGGCGTCCCGGTCGGCCCGGGTCCGGGGCCGGGGCTCGGCCCCCGGCCCCGCGCCTCAAGCGCCGGCGGGGCTGGGAGGGCCGTCGGGTGCTGCGGCTTACCGATCGGGGCTCCGCCCCGGACCCCGCGCCTCAAACGCCGGCGGGGCTGGAATTTGCCGGTCGGCGGGGCTGGATCGGGCCGCCGTCGGCGTGTGAGGGGGCGGAACGGGGTGCGCCGACCGCCGGAGGTTACAGGCGGCCCTGCAGTTTCGCCGAGGAGGTGCGGGTCGTGGGGAGCTTGCCGTACAGCTTGGCGCCCGGGCAGGCGGTGGCGAAGCCGTCGCGGTGGCCCGCGATGACGTTCATCGAAACGTTTCTGCCCTTGGGGTAGCGGTTGCCGCCGCCCGAGGTCAGGGTCGTCTTCGCGCGCGGGTCGCGGCCGAACAGGCCGAGCTTCCAGGCCGTGAGGCGGGCGACCGCGTCGACCGCCGCCGCCGGCGGGTTCGAGGAGGTGAACGTGCCGAGCACCGCGACGCCCATGCTGTTCGAGTTGAACCCCATGGTGTGCGCGCCGAGCACCGCCTTGGAGACCCCGCCCGCGCGCCCCTCGTAGACCGTGCCGCACTTGTCGACGGCGAAGTTGTAGCCGAGGTCGCGCCAGCCGTTGCTGACCACGTGGTAGCGGTACAGGCTGCGCAGGACCGCCGGGGCGTCCTTGCAGGCGTAGTTGTTGCCGGAGGCGCTGTGGTGGACGAACGCCGCCTTGACCGTGCTCGTGTAACCGAAGCCCGCCTCGCGCAGGGACTCGTCCGCGCCCCATCCCTTGCGGGTGACGATGCGGGGACGCGGGCCGATGAACGGGGCGGCCGCCGCGGTCAGCTCGCCGTCGCTCGCGTAGACCGCGTCGGCGGTGGAGTCGGCCTTGTCGAGTTCGGTGATCTCGTCGGCGCCGAGCTCGGCGTGCGGGAGGTTCGCCGCGGACGACTCGGCCATCTCCATCGTCATGCCCGGCACCGTCACCTCGCCCTTGTCGTCGCCTTCCGGGCCGGCGTTCTTGCCGTCCGTGCCGGTGGCGGGGGTCTCCGGGCCGGGGTCGACGAGTTCGATCCGCATGCCGGTGGGGAGCCGGGAGGGGGTCTGGTCGGCGGAGGTGCCGGGCTCCGCCTGGACGCGGACCTCCACGCCGTCGGACTCACCGACCCACAGGGGGGCGGTGGCGCCGCGGACCCGGCCCGAGCCGCGTTCCGCCGCGTCGGGGTCGGCCGCGTGTTCGCTGTTGTGGGTCTCCACGTCCTGCCAGTCGGACCAGGCCGCGGTCTTCGCGGAGCGCGTGCGGACCTGGACCTTGCCGTGCAGCGGGGTACCGACGTCGTCCCAGACCACACCGACCAGCGAGAACGTCTTGACGTCGCGGGCGCTCAGGCCCTGAGCTTCGGGCGCGCCCGGGGAGGCGCTCATGCCGGGGAGGCCGGGCGTCCGGGTCGAGACGGGCCCGAGGGGGACGAGCGGCAGCGATTGGGTGGACCCGGCGGGGGCTGCGGGGGCGGACTCCGCCAGGGCCGAGGTGGGGAACGCGATGGGCAGGGCCAGTACGGCGGCGGTCACGACGCCGATCGAGGAAGCAAGGAATCCACGCATGACAAGGATGGTGGGCACCCCGACCTGCCGGCGCCATCCGAGAACTGACGGCCCGTCCGGCCCGCACCCGCCGCCCCCTCCCCCGAACGGCGCAGCGGCGGGCCTCCGTACGGGGGACCGCCCCGCGTACCCTGTGCCGGGTGAACGCCACTGACCGCACCCTTGCCGACCTGCTGCGATCCGCGCTCGCCGCCGATCCGGGCCGCCCCCTCGTCACCTTCTACGACGACGCGACGGGCGAGCGCGTGGAATTGTCCGTCGCCACCTTCGCCAATTGGGTGGCCAAGACCGCCAATCTGCTCCAGGGCGACCTGGGCGCCGAGCCCGGGGACCGGCTGGCGCTGATGCTCCCCGCGCACTGGCAGAGCGCCGTGTGGCTGCTCGCCTGCGCCTCGGTCGGGGTCGTCGCCGAGGTCGGCGGGGATCCGGCCGACGCGGACCTCGTCGTCAGCGGGCCGGACACGCTGGACACGGCCCTGGCCTGTTCCGGGGAGCGGGTGGCGCTGGCGCTGCGGCCGCTGGGCGGGCGGTTCCCTCAGCCCCCGGCCGGGTTCGCCGACTACGCGGTCGAGGTGCCGGGGCAGGGGGACCGGTTCGCGCCGTTCGCACCGGTCGACGCGGACGGGCCCGGGCTGGCCGTCGGCGGCGAGGAGCTCAGTCACGCGGAGCTGACGGCGCGGGCCCGCCGGGACGCGGCCCGGCTCGGTCTCGGCGCGGGCTCGCGGGTGCTGTCCGGGCTCGGCTACGACACCTGGGACGGCCTGTCGGCCGGGCTGTACGCCGCGCTGGCGGCGGGCGGGTCCGTGGTGCTGTGCCGGAACCTGGACCGGCTGTCGCCGGAGGCCCTGGAGCAGCGGGTCGAGAGCGAGCGGGTCACCCACCGCCTCTGAGCGCGGCCGCCGGCGCGTGCTGCGTCGGCGGGAGCCGGACACGGGCGGAAAGGGTCATTTGTCACCCGCATGGGTCTAGACACGACCCCGCCCCCGGGCTGTCCGGGCCTCGCGCATGCAGGATCGGCAGTGGCCGTGCTCCCCCGTACGGCTGTTGTCGGAACGGCGAGGGGACGGACGCCAGTGACGGACAGCGCAGGCATACCAGGCGGAACCGGGACGGCCGCGGGCGGCTCGAAGCCCGCGCGCAGCCGTCGGCGCCGACTGCTGCGCTGGACCGGTCTCGGGGCGGCCCTGCTGGTCCTGGGCGGTTCCGGCGGCGGCTGGTGGCTCTACAACAAGCTCGACGGGAACATCACCGAGGACACCTCGGCGGCGGCGGAGCTGCGGCGCTACGAGCGCGAGCGCCCGGCGCACTTCGGCAACGGCACCCAGAACATCCTGCTGATCGGCTCCGACTCCCGCTCGGGCAAGGGCAATGCCCGCTACGGGCAGGACCGGGGCACCGAGCGCTCCGACACCGCGATCCTGCTGCACCTGCCGGCGGACCGGCGCAGTGCCACGGCGGTGTCGATCCCGCGCGACCTGATGGCGGACGTCCCCGAGTGCCTGATGGCCGACGGGAGCCGCACCCCCGAACGGCGCGCGCAGTTCAACTGGGCGTTCCAGTGGGGCGGGGCCGCCTGCACGATCCGCACGGTGGAGCGGCTCACCGGAATCCGGATCGACCACCACATGGTGATCGACTTCAACGGCTTCAAGCGGATGGTCAACGCCATCGGCGGCGTGGAGGTGTGCCTCAAGCGGGCGGTCGACGACTCCGAGGCCAAGCTCCGGCTGCCGGCGGGACGCCAGACCCTGCAGGGCGAGCAGGCGCTGGGCTACGTGCGCGCCCGCTACGGCCTGGGCAACGGCAGTGACACGGACCGGATGGAGCGCCAGCAGCAGTTCCTCGGCTCGCTCGTGAAGAAGGTGCAGAGCAACGGGGTGCTGCTGAACCCGGCCCGGTTGTACCCGCTGCTGGACGCGGCGACCTCCTCGGTGACCACGGACCCGGGGCTGGCCTCGCTGCGCGGCCTGTACGAACTGGTCCGGGGCGTACGGGACATACCGACCGACCAGGTCAAGTTCCTGACCGTGCCCCGCAGACCGTACTGGGCCGATCCGAACCGGGATGAACTCGTCCAACCGGATGCCTCCCGGCTGTTCCAGCAGCTGCGGAGCGACCAGCCGGTGACGGTCGCCCCGCCGAAGCCCGAGTCCACGCCCGAATCCACACCCCGGCCCCGGCCCCGGCACCCGGACGGAACCGCCAACGGGGACGCGTCGGCCGGGGTCACGCCGTCCGCCGAGCCGCGGGACGGGAGCGCGCGGCCCGAGGGCGGGACCAGCGCCCCGACCAGCACCACGACCAGCTCCGCTCCCGTCCCGGCGCCCACCTTCACCGGCACCACGGCGGGTGTCGCCGATTGCCGGTAAAGCAATCCCAAAAGCCGGTGTCCGAACCGAACGGGTTGTGAGGTTCGCCCCGTTATAAGGGGAGTGGAATTTGTCACCAGCATGGTTTGCAGCGGAAGCTGGCGGATAAGGTGAGCGATCCGGTGCCCCGCCGGACCAGAGGCCGGGCACCAGCAGCCGGATCGTTGACCGTGCGCCCCGGGGGAGGCGCGTCGCGAGGCACCCGACGGAGGATTCGAGCAACCGTGGATGCGCAAAGCCGTGGGCGGGCCGACGAGATCGACCCCGCAGACCAGTGGGTGCTCAATCCCCGCACCGGCAACTACGAACTGCGACTGGGCGACTCCGCAGCGCCCCAGCAGGGGGGCGGCGTGGCCGCCCCGCGGAGAGCTCCGTCCGCACCGGGCAGGCCCACCTCCCCCTCCCCGGCCGTCCCGAAGCCCCGGCGCGGCGACGCCCCGCCCGGCGGCCGGCGCGGCGGCCGCTCCCGGAAGGTCGGTGGCGGGGGTGGCGGGCGCCGCAAGAAGGCACTGCTCGTCACCAGCGGCACGCTGGCGTTCCTGCTGGTCGGGGGCGCGGCGGCGGCGTACTTCTACTACGACCACCTGAACGGCAACCTGAGCATCACCGACATCGCGGGCGCCGGGACCGGCGGCTTCAAGAAGGACCAGGCCATCAACATCCTGGTCATCGGCACCGACAAGCGCAGCGGCTCGGGCAACGAGGGCTACGGGGACAAGGACAGCGTCGGCCACGCCGACACCACGATCCTCTTCCACGTCGCCAAGGACCGCTCCAACGCCACGGCTCTGTCCATCCCGCGCGACCTGATCACCGACATCCCCGCCTGCCCCACGAAGCAGCCGGACGGGTCGACGAAGGAGATCAAGGGCACGAAGGGCACCCGGTTCAACAACAGCCTGGGTCAGGAGGGACGAGACGCGGGCTGCACGATGCGCACCGTCAAGGACCTCACCGGAATAGAGATCGACAACTTCATGATGGTCGACTTCAACGCGGTGAAGACCCTGAGCACGGCCGTCGGCGGGGTGCCCGTCTGCCTGGAGAAAGCCGTGGACGACGAGGACTCCAAGCTCAAGCTGTCCGCGGGCGAGCACCGGCTGGCGGGCGAGGACGCGCTGGCGTTCGTCCGTACACGGCACGCCTTCGGCAACGAGAGCGACCTGGACCGGATCAAGACCCAGCAGCAGTTCCTCGGTTCGATGATGCGCGAGATGAAGTCGAAGGAGACGCTGACCAGTCCGAAGAAGTTCTTCTCGCTCGCCGAGGCCGCCACCAAGTCGCTGACCGTGGACCAGGGCCTGGGGTCCATCGACAAACTCACCGATCTCGCGGGCGAGTTGAAGGACATCGACCTCAAGAACATCACCTTCACCACCATGCCGGTCCTCGACAACCCGGCCGAGAAGGTGAAGGCCACCGTCGTGGTCGACAGGGCGCTGGCCGATCCGCTGCTGCAGATGATCCGGGGGGACGTCTCGCTCACGGAGGTCGAGAAGAAGGAGCAGGCCGCGCAGGAGGCGGCCGACGCGGACGCGAAGGCCAAGCAGGACGCGCTGCTCCAGGGCGGCCGGGCACCCGCGGCGGACGTGCGGGTCGGCGTCTACAACGGCGGCGGACCCAAGGGTTCCGCCTCCACGACGCTGAACTGGCTCCAGAACAACAAGGGCATGTCCAAGGCGAGCAACGAGGGCAACGCGCCGGCGAAGGTCGGTGCCACGCAGCTGGAGTACGCGCCCAACCAGGCCGACCAGGCCCGGGCGCTGGCCGACGCCCTGGGGCTGCCGGTCACGGCGCTGAAGATGGGCACGGCCGACGCCTCGGCGAAGACGCCGATGAAGCTGACCCTCGGTCCGGACTTCCAGCAGCCGGGCGTCCCGCTGTCGCCCCCGATTCCGCGGGAGCTGCCCAAGGACGTCCAGCAGGCCCAGGCGGACAAGGCCGTCTGCGCCAAGTAACGGGGGCCGCCGGGCCGAACCGGCACCGCATCGACCGAGCAGGATCTTGAGGGGGGACACGTGAGGCACAGCAGCGTGCGCGGGGAGGGGGCGACCGCCCAGTCCGCCGGGGGCACATCCGACGACGGCGCGGACGCGTCCGGCGCGATACCCCCACCGCGGACCGGCTCCCGGGCCGCCCGCCGGGCGGCCGACCGGTCCCCCAGACGGGGCCGGCGGCGCGTGCTGCGCTGGGTCGCCTCCGTCCTGTCCCTGCTCATACTCGGGACGGCGGCGGGCGGTTACCTCTACTACCGCCACCTGAACGGCAGCATCAAGACGGACGCGCTGAACCTCGGCGAGACCAAACTGGGCGGCTCCAAGCCCAACTCCTTCGGGCAGACCCCCCTGAACATCCTGCTCATCGGCTCCGACGCGCGCGACGACGCGGAGAACCAGGCCCTCGGCGGGGCCACCGACACCTTCGACGGCCCGCCGCTCGCGGACGTGCAGATGCTGCTGCACCTGTCCGCGGACCGCAGCAACATGTCGGTGGTGTCCATGCCCCGCGACACGATGCTGATGATGCCCAAGTGCACCGAGCCCAACGGCCAGGTGCACCCCGCCAGCAAGGGCCTGGTCCAGACGAACGAGTCCATCCAGCGCGGCGGACCCGGCTGCACGGTCGCCGCCTGGATCGAACTCACCAAGATCCCCATCGATCACTTCATGATGATCGACTTCAAGGGCGTGGTCAGGATGGCGGACGCCATCGGGGGCGTCCCGGTCTGCGTCGAGCAGAACGTCCACTCCCGCACCCGCGACGGCAAGGGCTCCGGGCTGAAGCTGCCCAAGGGCGAGAGCGTCATCCAGGGCGAGACCGCCCTGCAGTGGCTGCGCACCCGCTACGGGTTCGAGGACGGCACCGACATCGCCCGCACCCATGCCCAGCACCAGTACATGAACTCGATGGCCCGCGAGTTCCGCAAGAACGCCAAGCTCACCAACCCGGTGAAGCTGAACAGCCTGGCGCAGGCCGCGATCGAGGCCATGGTCGTGGACCCCGGCCTGAAGAAGATCGACAAGCTGTACGACCTCAGCATGGAGCTCAAGAAGGTCTCGCCGGGCCGGATCGCCATGACCACCATGCCGTGGGTCTACAGCAAGCGGCCGGGCTTGGAAGGGCGCGTCGAGCCGCTGCCGGGCGAGGCCGACGCCCTGTTCCGCATGATCCGTGAGGACATCCCGCTGGACGGCAAGGGCTCGGAGACCCCGGCGGACGGGGCCTCCCCCTCACCGGGCGCCTCCGCGAGCCCCGCCGCGCCGGGCCAGCCGCCTTCGGCCCCCGCCACCGCCACCGCCCCGGCCGCGGCGGCGCCCGCGCAGGTCGCGGTCTCCGTCCGCAACGCCACCGGCGGCAAGGACGGCGCCGAGACCAAGGTCAAGCTGCGGGCGAACGACATCGCCGCGCTGCTGAAGGACAAGGGCTTCGCCAAGGCCACCGCCGACACCCAGACGGGCGGGGAGGACACCACGGTGGTCCGGTTCGCCACCGACGCCCAGGCGGCCGACGCCGCCGCCGTGGCCGCCGCGTTCGGCCTGCCCGCCACCGCGGTGGCGAAGTCGGCGGAGGTCCCCGGGATCGTGCTGTTCGTCGGCAAGGACTGGCGGACCGGCAGCGCGCCGACCCCGCCGCCGGCCGCCCCGACCGTGGCCCCGACGTCCGCCCACGCCCTCAACGGCGACAACGACAAGGCGTGCATGCCGATCCAGGAAGGCTTCACCTGGTAGCGCGCCCGCACGAAGGGCCCGGTGGGGCGGCCGTCCGGTTCACGGCCGCCCCACCGGGCCCTTCTCGTCTGCCGCGGGCCTCCCGCGGCCCCGTCGTACGGCTCAGACCTGCGACGGGTCCCGGTGCACGGCCGGGCGGCGGGTCGCGATGAGCCTGTCCGCCAGCGAGCGCGGGCTCGTCAGGAAGCCGTAGCCCCAGCACAGGTGCATGGTGGCCAGGGCCAGGGGGATCTGCGCCCGCGCCTTGAGGGAGCGGCCCCGGCCCGCCGGCAGCGAGCCGACGGCGATCGCCGCGAGGTAGCCCGCCGGGAGGGCGAAACCGAGCGGGGTGACGGCCGCACCGACGACCACGCCCGCCGCGAGCGCGCAGACCAGGGTCGGCGGCGCCAGGTAGCGCAGGTTGATGGAACCGGAGTGGTAGCGGGCCACCACGTGCCGCCACCGCCCGTAGTCCTTGTACTGCTTCGCCAGCGCCCGCACCGAACGCCGCGGCCGGTACTGCACCTTCAGCTCCGGGGAGAACCAGATCAGGCCGCCGGCCTCGCGGATGCGGAAGTTCAGCTCCCAGTCCTGGGCGCGGATGAACTCCTCGTTGTAGCCGCCCTGCTGCTCCAGGGCCTCGCGGCGGAAGACACCGAGGTACACCGTCTCGGCCGGCCCCGCGCGGCCGCCGGTGTGGAACGGCGCGTTGCCGACGCCGATCTTCGACGTCATGGCGGCGGCCACGGCCTCTTCCCAGGCGTTCTGGCCCTCGGCGTGCATGATGCCGCCGACGTTCTGCGCCCCGGTGTCCGCCAGGAGGCGCACGGCGGTGGCGATGTAGTCCGGCGAGAGCATGCCGTGGCCGTCGACGCGTACCACGATCGGGTGACGCGAGGCCTTGATGGCGGCGTTGAGCGCGGCCGGGGTCCGACCCGTCGGGTTCGGAACGGTGTGGACGCGGGGATCCTCGGCGACGAGCTCTGCGGCGATCTCGTCGGTGCGGTCCGTGGACGGCCCCAGCGCGATCACCACCTCCATCTCGCCCGCGTACTCCTGTTCCAGGATGTGGCGGACGGAGTCGCGGAGGTAGTGCTCCTCGTTGAGCACCGGCATGATCACCGAGACTGCGGGCTGCTGGGCGGGCATGTGGTCCTTCACGGTCGGGTATCGGTGTCACGTTACCGCGTACGGGGGAACCGGGTGCGCGCCGAGTGAGCGGTAAGGACAGAGGCTGATCGTATGGACCTACTGTTCTGACGAATCAGATCCAGGCCGATCGTTTCCCCTGCCGTGTTCGCGGAGGTGTCCCCCGTGCCCCAGCCGCACCGTCCCACCCGTCCCGCCAGGCCCCCCCAGCCCCCGCGCGTACGGCGCGGCGGCGCGGGCGGCGGCCCGGCCCGGCACCGGGGCGACCGACCCCGGTGGGGGGTGCGGATCGCGGCCGGGCTCTCGGTGGCGGTGCTGGGCTGCGGGGCCGTCGGGCATGCCGTGATGACCGGCCTGGACACCGGGATCGAGCGGGTGGACCCGTTCAAGGACATGAAGAACCGCCCGCAGGCCGGGCACGGACTGAACTTCCTGCTGGTCGGCACCGACGGCCGGGAGAAGATCTCCCAGGACGAGAAGCGGGAGTACCGCCTGGGCGGGGCGCCCTGCCACTGCACCGACACCATCATGCTCGTCCACCTCTCGGCGGACCGGGAGCGGGCCAGCGTGATCAGCCTGCCGCGCGACAGCTACGCGGAGGTGCCCGCCCACCACGACCTCGTCACCGGCAAGGCGCACAAACCGCACCCCGTGCGGCTGAACGCGGCGTACGCGGAGGGCGGCCCCAACCTGACCGTGCGGACGGTCGAGAACATGACCCGGGTGAAGATCGACCATTACCTGGAGGTCGACTTCACCAGCTTCATGAAGACGGTCGACGCCGTCGGCGGCGTGGAGATCTGCACCGCCAAGACCATGCGCGACCCGAACACCGGTCTCGACCTGCTGCCGGGCACCCACCGCCTGACCGGCGGCCAGGCCCTGCAGTACGTTCGCTCGCGCCATGTCGACGGCGCCTCGGACCTCGGCCGGATGCAGCGCCAGCAGCGCTTCCTCGCCGCTCTGATCAAACAGGCGACCACCGGCGGGGTGCTGCTCAACCCGGTCAAGTTCAAGCAGGTCAGCTCCACGCTGCTGGGGTCGGTCCGGGCCGACCGGGGCTTCGGCTCGGAGCAGATGCTCGCCCTCGGGCAGGCGATGCGCGACTTCACGCCCTCCTCCTCGGAGTTCGCCTCGGTTCCCGTCGGCGATGCCTCCTTCCGGGTGAAGAGCATCGGCTCCACCGTGAAGTGGGACGAGCCGAAGGCCGCCAAGCTCTTCGAGGCGATCCGGGAGGACCGGCCGCTGGCCCCGGCGCGGCCCGGTGCCGCCGACGGCCGGGCCGCGGCGGTCCCGGTGGACGTGCCCCCGCAGCAGATCCGGGTGCGGGTGGAGAACGGCGCCCGGATCGCCGGGCTGGGCGGCCGGGTGGACGCGGCCCTGCGCGCCACCGGCTTCGACACGACCGGGGTCCCGGGCAGCAGCACCGGCCGCGACGTCCGGCGCACGGTGGTCGCGTACGACCCGCGCTGGGACCGCTCCGCCCGCTCGGTGGCGGCCGCACTGCCGGGCAGCGAGCTGCGGGCGGTGGCGCGCCAGGGCCGGACCGTGGTGGTCATCGCGGGCTCCGACTACCGCACGGTGGTGCCGGTACGGGCCGAGGACGCCCCCCAGGGCGCCTCGGGGGTGCTGACGGGCGACGAGGTGACCTGCGCGGCGGCGCGGTGAGCTGCGGGGCGGCCTGCGGGCCGCGGTGAGCTGCGGGCGCGGGGCCGCGGTGACCTCTGGGGCCCGGTCAGCTGCGCGACCCGGTCAGCTCCGGCGGGTCAGTCGTCGAAGCCCTGGGCGGCCCGCTCCTCGCGCAGCGCCATGATCGCCTGCCGTCGGGCGAGCCGGTGCGTGCGGCGGATCTGGGCCTCCTGGTAGCGCCGCTCGTCCCGCTCGGTCTCGGGGAGCACGGGAGGGACCCGGCGGGGCTTGCCCTCGGCGTCCACGGCCGCGAAGACCAGGTAGGCGCTGCCCACCTGGGTGGCGGGCGTGGACTCGTTCCACCGCTCCGCGAGGACCCGTACGCCGATCTCCATCGAGGAGCGGCCCGTCCAGTTGCACTGGGCCTTCACGTGCACCAGGTCGCCGACCCGCACGGGCGCGAGGAAGGCCATCTCGTCCATCGACGCGGTGACCGCGGGGCCCCCGGAGTGCCGTCCGGCCACGGCCCCGGCCGCGTCGTCCACCAGCTTCATGATCACACCGCCGTGCACCGTACCGAGGAGGTTGGTGTCGTTGGCCGTCATGATGTGGCTGAGGGTCGTACGGGAGGCCGCGGTCGGCTTCCCGGGCAGCTCGCCCGGTATCTCTGTCATACGGACACCTTAGATGCGCCGCGGAGGCATCAGCTCTGCAACAGGACCGGTACGGAAGCCACCCCGGGCTGTCGGGTGACACGCCCGGGCAGGCATTCTTGGGCGCATGAATGACTGGCCTGAAGGTCGTGACGACGGGTACGGACGCGGCAGCGCCGGAGCGCAGCCCGAGGGCGCGCGGCGGATGCGGCACGTCCAGCGGCAGCAGCCGACGCGCCCGGCGGTCCCGCCGCCCGCCCGGCGGCCCGGACCGCCGCCCTCGCCCACCGTGCCCCCGCAGCAGTCGCCGGGCCGCGACACCTACGGCGGGTACGACAGCGGCTACAACACCGGCCAGGTCTACGGCTCTCCCGCCGGCCCCGGCGGACCGGGCGGACCGCCGGGGCCGCCCTCGGGTCCCGGCCGTCCGGGACGGACCCCCGCATCCGCACCGGACTGGCGCAGACGGATCAAGGTCGGCTCCCTGGTGCTGGTCTCCGCGCTGGTGGTGACCACGGTCTCCACCTACTTCTGGGCGGACTCCAAGGTGCGCCGCGAGGTGGACCTGTCCAAGGTCATCGAGCGCCCGAAGGAGGGCGACTGCACGACGTACCTGATCGTGGGCTCCGACAGCCGCGAGGGCATGTCCGCCGAGGAGAAGAAGAAGCTCCACACGGGCTCGGCCGAGGGCAAGCGCACCGACTCGATGATGATCCTGGCGAAGTGCTCCAGCGGGAACACCATGATCTCGCTGCCGCGCGACTCGGACGTGGAGATCCCCTCCTTCGTCGGCTCCCAGTCGGGCAAGAAGTTCCCGGCTCAGGGCCGGCGGGTCAAGCTGAACGCGGCCTACGCCGAGGACGGCCCGGAGCTGCTGGTGCGGACGGTGGAGCACAACACCGGCCTGCGCATCGACCACTACGCGGAGATCGGCTTCGCCGGCTTCGCGAACATCGTGGACGCGCTCGGCGGGGTGGAGCTCGACATCGAGGAGGGCTTCAAGGACGAGAAGTCCGGCGCCGACTTCAAGGCGGGCCGGCAGACCCTGAACGGCGAGCAGTCACTGGCCTTCGTACGGACCCGCTACGCCTTCGCCGAGTCGGACCTGCAGCGGACGAAGAACCAGCAGAAGTTCCTCTCCGCCCTGGCCGGTCAGGCGGCGACGCCGTCGACGGTCCTGAACCCGTTCGACCTCTACCCGCTGCTGGGCGCGGGCCTGGACACGCTCATCGTCGACAAGGACATGGGCCTGTACGACATGGGCCAGATGTTCTTCGCCATGAAGGGCGTCAACGGCGGGGACGGCGTGTCGATGAACATGCCGATCTCGGGGCAGCGCGGCGGCAACCTCGTCTGGGACAAGGCGAAGGTGCAGCAGCTGGTGAAGCAGATCCAGAACGACGAGAAGGTCACCGTCCGCGGGCAGTGACCCGCGCGCGAGCCCGTGGGCGCCCGTGCGGGTCCGGCCCGGGGGGGGGTCAGGCGTCCGGGGAGAAGCGGATCGCGGCGTCGGAGAGCCGGGCGCCGCACCACACCCGGGCGCCGGCGCGCAGCTCGTTGTCGGCCCCCACCCGGGCGTCGTCGCCGATGACGGCGCCGTCGACCACGGTCCGCTCCCCCACCGCGGCGCGCGCGCCGATCAGCGCGGCGCTGACCTGCGCGTCGGCGCCGATGACGGCGCCCTCCAGGACGATGGAGCCCTGGACGACCGCTCCCGCCCCGATGCGGGCCCCGGCCCCCACGACCGTGCCTCCGGACAGCTTGGCCCCCGCCTCCACGTGGGCGCCGGGCAGGACGAGCGACTCGCCGCAGCGGCCCGGGACGGCCGGGGAGGGGACCACGCCGCGGACCAGGTCGGCGCTGGCCTGGACGATGGCCTCGGGCTTGCCCAGGTCCATCCAGTACGTGTTCTCCGTGACGCCGTGCAGCGTCGCGCCGGAGGCCAGCAGGCCGGGGAAGGTCTCGCGCTCGACGGAGACCGGGCGGCCCGCCGGGATGGAGTCGATCACGCTGCGGCGGAAGACGTAGCAGCCGGCGTTGATCTGGTCGGTGATGATCTCCTCGGGGGTCTGGGGCTTCTCGGTGAAGGCCAGTACCCGCCCCTCGGAGTCGGTGGGCACCAGGCCGAAGGCGCGCGGGTCGTCGACGCGGACCAGGTGCAGGGAGACGTCGGCGTCGGCCGCTTCATGGGACTCGACCAGCCCGGCGATGTCCAGGCCGGTGAGGATGTCCCCGTTGAAGACGAGGACGGCGGAGTCCGGGCCGCCGGTGAGCAGCCGGGCGGCGTTGCGGATGGCGCCGCCGGTGCCCAGCGGTTCGTCCTCGACGACGTACTCGAGGTGGACGCCGAAGTCGGATCCGTCGCCGAAGTAGGGCTCGAAGACCTCGGCGAGGTAGCAGGTGGCCATGACGATGTGCGTGACACCGGCCGCGGCGGCCCGGGCTATCTGGTGGGCGAGGAAGGGCACGCCTGCGGTCGGGACCATCGGCTTCGGCGTGTTCACCGTGACGGGACGCAGTCTCGTCCCCTGTCCGCCGACCAGCAGGATCGCTTCCGTCATTGCGTTCTCCCCAACCGATTCCGGCGCACGAAGACCCAAATTTAGCCCATCCGTGGAGCCCCCAGAGCCGCAGGTGGCGAACGGGCCGCGGCGGTCGCCGAAGGGGCGGTCCCCGGTCCGGCCACGCGGTCGCGGCGGCCGCGCATACCGTCCTGGACATGACAGCAGGGGCGCTGGAATGATCACGGCCTCCCCTCCCCGTGAGCAAAGGTCGGAAATGACGACATCTCATCCACCGTTCCTCCGGCGCACCGGGTGGGTCGCCGCGCTCGCCGCGGCGGTGTTCTCGGTGCCCGTGCTCGTCGCCCCCGCGCAGGCCCTTCCCGGCGACCCGGCCACCGCGTCCTCCTTCAACCTCAAGCCCGGACCGGACCTGGGCGCCGTGGTGGCCGACCTGAAGGCGGCGTTGCCGGTCGCGTCCGTCAAGGACCTGCTCGACCAGGGCAACCGGATCGCGAAGACGGGCGCTTCGTGCACCACCGACCCGTTCGGCACCGGCGACAACGGCGCCGTACTGCCACCCGCCCAGAAGTTCTGCTGGGACGCGGGCGACTCCGACACGCGGGAATGGATACCGCAGGGCATCACGGGCGTTTCGGACGCCCAGGTCGACGAACTGTGGGGCACCCGCAAGCCGTTGGTCACCAGCTGGTACGACGACGCCGACGGCGACCTGTGTGCGGCGGACCCGGGCACCTGCGACGAAAAGGGCGTACGGCTGTCGTTCCTCGACCCCGAGACGCCGGTGACGGGCAACGCCGAGGGCCGGCGCTACCGCCACGTCCTGCTGGTGGAGCCGTTCTACAACGCGTCCGGCAACGCCTCCTACAAGGCGATCAACGTCCATGCGGGCGGCATCGCCTGGTACAAGTACTTCTTGTACGTCACGGACACCCTGAACGGCCTGCGGGTCTTCGACATGCGCTCCCTCCTGGACCTCAACCCGGACCAGGACGCCTCGGTGGACGACACCACCCTGAACGGCCTGAAGAGCAACGTCAGGGACGAGACGAACATCGGCCGGCAGAACAACGTCTACTACAGCCACACGTACCGCTACGTGATGCCGCAGGTGGCCTCCTACCGGTTCGTCAGCGCCCAGGCGAACACCAGCGCGGCGACCTGCAAGCCCACGGGAGCCCCCAAGGCGTCCTACATCTCGATCGACCGCAGCAACACCGCCGCCCCGGCGATGATCATGGGCGAGTACTGCAACTCCGATACCGACAACCCCGAGAAGGGCCGGGTCGGGGCGCTTCCCATCGACGACGCCACCGGACTCCTGAAGACGGCGGGCGGCGTGGTCGGCGCGACGAGCGCCTTCTACCTGCCGCGCGACCTCACGCAGGGCGCGGCCCGCTACAACGGCATGTACTACTTCAACCGCAGCTGGGAGAGCAACAGCGGGAGCCTGCGGCGGGCCACCGTCTCGGGCGGGCGCCTGGTGGACTACGGCGCCAACATCACCAACGCGGCCGGACCCGAGGACCTGTCCTTCGAGCACGCCCAGAGCGTCGTGCCCGCCGGCACGGGCACCCAGTACCTGTGGTCGCTGACGGAGCACCGCATGGACACCGCGGACCCGACCTGCACCGACCCCGGCTCTCCTTGCGGCCGGGTGATCTACGCCCACCGCGTGACGGACGTCCTGGGCCGCCCGTAGCCCCGGCCCGGCCCCACGCGAACACCCCCCGGTGTCCCGCCGGGGGCTGTTCGCGCGAACGGGCCGAGTGGTTACGGCAGGTTGCGGGCCATGACGATCCGCTGGACCTGGTTGGTCCCCTCATAGATCTGGGTGATCTTGGCGTCGCGCATCATGCGCTCCACCGGGTAGTCGCGGGTGTAGCCGTAGCCGCCGAGGAGCTGGACGGCGTCCGTGGTGACCTCCATGGCCACGTCGGAGGCGAAGCACTTGGCCGCGGCGCCGAAGAAGGTCAGGTCGGCGTCGACGCGCTCGGACTTCGCCGCCGCGGAGTACGTCAGCTGGCGGGCGGCCTCGATCTTCATGGCCATGTCGGCGAGCATGAACTGCACACCCTGGAAGTCGCCGATCGGCTTGCCGAACTGCTTGCGCTCCTGGACGTAGCCCTTGGCGTAGTCCAGGGCGCCCTGCGCGATGCCGAGCGCCTGGGCGGCGATCGTGATGCGGGTGTGGTCGAGGGTCTTCATCGCGGTGGCGAATCCGGTGCCCCCGGCGCCGATCATGCGGTCGGCGGGGATGCGCACGTTGTCGAGGTAGACCTCGCGCGTCGGGGAGCCCTTGATGCCGAGCTTCTTCTCCGGGGCACCGAAGGAGACGCCCTCGTCGGACTTCTCGACGACGAAGGCGGAGATGCCCTTGGAGCGCTTGTCGGGGTCGGTGACGGCCATGACCGTGTAGTACTCGGAGACGCCCGCGTTGGTGATCCAGCGCTTGACGCCGTTGAGCACCCAGAAGTCGCCTTCACGGACCGCGCGGGTCTTCATGCCGGCGGCGTCGGAGCCCGCGTCCGGCTCGGAGAGCGCGTAGGAGAACATCGCGTCGCCCTTGGCGAGCGGGCCGAGGTACTTGGCCTTGAGCTCCTCGGAACCGGAGAGGATCACCGGGAGCGAGCCGAGCTTGTTGACGGCGGGGATCAGGGAGGAGGAGGCGCAGACGCGGGCCACCTCCTCGATCACGATCACCGTGGCGAGGGCGTCGGCGCCCGCGCCGCCGTAGGTCTCGGGCACGTGGACGGCGTGCAGGTCGCTGGCGACCAGGGCGTCGAGGGCCTCCTGCGGGAAGCGGGACTCCTCGTCGACCGCGGCTGCGAACGGGAGGATCTTCGCCTCGGCGAGCGAGCGGACCGACTCGCGGAGCATGTCGTGCTCCTCGGCCGGGCGGTACAGGTCGAAGTCGGCAGAACCCGCCAAGATCTCTCACTCCCCAGGGTGATGCGTGATGCTAACTACCGTTAAGTAACCGAAGCTTAGTGGCCGGTGTGCGGATGGCGGTACGGACGGCCCACGTGAGTTGCATGACAAAGGGGTCCTTACGGGGGGCGTGCCCCGTGACCGGCCCGACTATGCTCAGTGGCCGCAAACGGCCCGCCGCACCCCAGCAACTGTACGGAGCACCCATGGCCCCCCTCAGGATCACTGTGATCGGCACCGGATACCTCGGCGCCACGCACGCCGCGGCGATGGCGGAGCTGGGGTTCGAGGTGCTGGGGCTGGACGTGGTGCCCGAGAAGATCGAGATGCTGGCGTCGGGCCGGGTGCCGATGTACGAGCCGGGCCTGGAGGAGCTGCTGTCCGCGCACGTGGCCGGGCTGCCGGGGTCGACGGGCCGGCTGCGGTTCACCACCTCCTGGGAGGAGGTCGGCGCGTTCGGCGACGTGCACTTCGTGTGCGTGAACACGCCGCAGAAGCACGGTGAGTACGCGTGTGACATGTCCTACGTCGACTCCGCGATCGCCTCGCTGGCCCCGCACCTGACGCGGCCGGTGCTGGTGGTCGGCAAGTCCACCGTGCCGGTCGGCTCGGCGCAGCGGCTGGCGGCGGTGCTCGCGGAGCTGGCGCCGGCGGGGGCGGACGTCGAACTGGCGTGGAACCCGGAATTCCTCCGGGAGGGCTTCGCGGTGCGGGACACCCTGCACCCCGACCGGATCGTGATCGGCGTGCAGGGCGAGCGGGGCGAGAAGCTGCTCCGCGAGGTGTACGAGACGCCGATGTCGGAGGGCACTCCGCTGGTGGTGACCGACTTCCCGACCGCCGAGCTGGTGAAGACGGCCGCGAACTCCTTCCTGGCGACCAAGATCTCGTTCATCAACGCGATGGCGGAGGTGTGCGAGGCCGCCGGGGGCGACGTGGTCAAGCTCGCGGAGGCCATCGGCTACGACGACCGGATCGGCGCGAAGTTCCTGCGGGCCGGGATCGGCTTCGGCGGCGGCTGCCTGCCCAAGGACATCCGGGCCTTCATGGCGCGCGCCGGTGAGCTGGGGGCCGACCAGGCGCTGACCTTCCTGCGGGAGGTCGACTCGATCAACATGCGGCGGCGCGGGCACATGGTGGAGCTGGCGCGGGACGCGGTCGGCGGGTCGTTCCTCGGCAAGCGCGTCGCGGTGCTGGGCGCCACCTTCAAGCCGGACTCCGACGACGTGCGGGACTCGCCCGCGCTGAACGTGGCCGGGCAGATCCACCTGCAGGGCGGGCAGGTCACCGTCTACGACCCCAAGGGCATGGACAACGCGCGCCGTGTCTTCCCCACCCTGGGGTACGCCGACTCCGCGGTGGAGGCGGCCCGGGGCGCGGAGGTCGTCCTCCACCTCACCGAGTGGCGCGAGTTCCGCGAGGTCGACCCGGCGGAGCTGGGCCGCGTCGTCACCGACCGGCTGATCCTGGACGGGCGCAACGCGCTCGACCCCGCGCTCTGGCGCGGGGCGGGCTGGACCTACCGCGCCATGGGCCGCCCCCGCGCCTAGCCGGCCGGGGCAGGGCCCGGCCTGCCGGTTCGGAGGCGGGTCCGGGTGCGCCCGGCCCGCGTGCCGGGGGCGGGTCAGAACGGCATGGGGCGGGGGCGGCGGTGCTGGGCCGCGCGGGAGGTGAACTCCGCGTCGCGCATCACGCGCTGGGCGTTGCCCCAGGTCAGCAGAGCCAGGTCGGACTCCGGCCAGCCCCGGTCGAGGAGTTCCGCGACGAGCCGGGGGTAGCCCGAGGGGTCGGTCAGGCCGGTGGGGCGGTGGTTGCCCGGCTCGGCGCCGAAGCCGGCGCCCAGGCCCACGCAGTGCGCACCGGCGACGGCACGGACGTGCTCGACGTGGTCGGCCACGGCGTGCAGGGAGTCCCCGGTCCGGGCGGTGTCGAAGGTGATCATCGCCAGGCCGTTCGCCTCCCGCAGGGCGAGCAGGACCTCGTCCGTCACGTTTCCCGGGTGCGGGTTCAGCGCCGCGGCCGCCGTGTGGGAGATGAGCACCGGGGCCTTGGAGGCCGCCGCGATGCGGCGGGCCGTCGGCGAGGGGCAGTCGGCCAGGTCCAGCACGATGCCGAGCCTGTTCGCCTCCTGCACCACCTCGTGGCCGAAGGCGGTCAGGTCGTGCCGGGCCCAGGCCGCTCCGGCGGGCGCGAGGATCCGCACCCCCAGCGCGTGGAACGCGTGCAGCGGGCTCAGCGAGTCGGTCAGCGTCCGGCCGGGCACGGGACCGAGGAAGCAGGCGATCCGGCCGCGGTTGCGGGCGTCGGCCATGTCGTCGGCCGTCAGCGCGAGGCCCAGGCCGTCGGGGTAGCGGCGCACCAGGGCCAGCGCGATGTCGATCTGTTCCAGGGCGCCGGAGACGGCCTGGTCGTCGGCGGCCTCGCCGGGGGTGAGCAGCGACCAGAACTGGGCGCCCACTCCTCCGGCGCGCAGCCGCGGGATGTCGGTGTCGACACCGGCGTCGGGCGTGTCGATGTCGTGGTACGGGGTATGGCGCAAGGTCCAGACGAGCGTGTTGCACCCGTCCACGACGGGATGCGCGGACAGCAGCGCCGCGGCCCGGTCGAGGGCGCTGGTCACCGCTGGAGGGGCGGGATGGTCTTCCGCCCCGATGCCCACGGGGTGGGGTTCATCCTGCAGGTCGGCCATGGCGTTCGCTCCGGTCTCGGCGGCAGCAGGGAGAGATGCTGCCACCGTGACACGCGGGGTGCCCGGGTCGCCCGGCAGGTGTGGCATTCGGGTGCGGTCCGCAGGTCACACCCGGTTGCCGCCTCCTGGTCCGGCCGGCGCCGCCTCGCCGATCACCGCGTTGGACGGGCCCCGGGACGCCGACTGCTCCCGCGCCACGGCCTCCGCGTCGCGCAGCACCCGTACCGCGTTGGACCAGGTCAGCTTCGCCAGGTCGGCCTTCGACCAGCCGCGCACGAGCAGCTCCGCGACCAGGTTCGGGTAGCCCGCCACGTCGTCCAGTCCGGAAGGGGTGAAGGCGGTGCCGTCGTAGTCCCCGCCGATGCCGATGTGGTCGACGCCGGCCACCTCGCGCATGTGGTCCAGGTGGTCGGCGACGGTCGCGGCCGTGGCCACCGGGCGCGGGCGCGCCGCCTCGAAGGCCCGGTGCAGGGCCATCGCCTCGGGGGTGGTGTCCAGATGGTGCAGGCCGTGCGCCCGCAGGTTCTCGTCCGCCGCCAGCGTCCACTCCACGGCGGCGGGGAGGATGAACTTGGGGACGAAGGTGACCATGGCGATCCCGCCGTTGGCCGGGAGCCGCTCGAGAACGTCGTCGGGGACGTTGCGCGGGTGGTCGCACACCGCGCGCGCCGAGGAGTGCGAGAAGACCACCGGCGCGGCCGTGACGTCGAGCGCGTCGCGCATCGTCGTCGCGGCCGTGTGGCTGAGGTCCACCAGCATGCCGACGCGGTTCATCTCGCGGACGACCTCGCGGCCGAAGTCCGTCAGGCCGCCGTGCCGGGGTTCGTCGGTCGCCGAGTCCGCCCAGTCGATGGTGTCGTTGTGTGTGAGCGTCATGTAGCGCACGCCCAGCCGGTGCAGGGCGCGCAGGGTGGCCAGGGAGTTGTTGATGGAGTGGCCGCCCTCGGCGCCCGTCAGCGAGGCGATCCGGCCGTCGGCGCGGGCCGCCTCCATGTCGTCGGCGGTCAGTGCCCGCACCAGGTCGGCGGGGTAACGGGCGATCAGCTGCTCGACCGCGTCGATCTGCTCCAACGTGGCGCTGACCGCCTCGTCCCCGGTCAGTCCGGTGCTCACGTAGACGGACCAGAACTGCGCGCCGACCCCGCCGGCCCGCAGCCGCGGAAGGTCGGTGTGCAGGTACGCCGACTGGTCCTCGGCGATGTCCCGGCGGTCCAGGTCGTAGCGGACTTGCGTGCGCAGCGCCCAGGGGAGGTCGTTGTGGCCGTCCACGACGGGATGTCCGGCCAGCAGTTCACGCGCCTCGGCCAGGCGCTGCGCCGCGCTCACTTGCCGAATCCGAAGGAGTCCGCGCCCGCGACCTTCGTCCGCAGCCGCTTGCCCTTCTCCCTGGCCTGGTCTCCCAGCTCCTGCTGGAAGTCGCGCATCCGGGCGAGCAGCTCGCCGTCGTGGGCGGCCAGCATCCGTACGGCCAGCAGACCGGCGTTGCGCGCCCCGGCGACCGAGACGGTGGCGACGGGGACTCCGGCGGGCATCTGGACGATCGACAGCAGGGAGTCCATGCCGTCGAGGTACTTCAGCGGCACCGGGACGCCGATGACGGGCAGCGGGGTGACCGAGGCGAGCATGCCGGGCAGGTGGGCGGCCCCGCCGGCGCCCGCGATGATCGCCTTCAGGCCGCGCTCGGCCGCCCGCTCCCCGTACGCGATCATCTCGTGCGGCATCCGGTGCGCGGAGACGACGTCGACCTCGTAGGGGATCTCGAACTCGTCCAGGGCCTGGGCGGCGGCCTCCATGACGGGCCAGTCCGAGTCCGACCCCATGACGATGCCGATCACGGGGCCTGCGGCGGAGGTGCTCATTCGGTGACCGTTCCTCTGAGGTAGTCGGCGGCGTGGCGTGCGCGCTCCAGCACATCGTCCAGGTCGTCGCCATAGGTGTTGACGTGGCCGACCTTGCGGCCCGGTTTCACGTCCTTGCCGTACATGTGGATCTTCAGCCGCGGGTCGCGGGCCATGCAGTGCAGGTAGGCCGCGTACATGTCGGGGTAGTCCCCGCCCAGCACGTTCGCCATGACCGTCCACGTGGCACGGGGGCGCGGGTCGCCCAGCGGGAGGTCCAGGACCGCGCGTACGTGGTTGGCGAACTGCGAGGTGACCGCGCCGTCCTGGGTCCAGTGCCCGCTGTTGTGCGGGCGCATGGCCAGTTCGTTGACCAGGATGCGGCCGTCGGTCGTCTCGAAGAGCTCGACGGCCAGGTGGCCGGTCACGCCCAGCTCCCGGGCGATGCGCAGCGCCAGGCTCTGCGCCTCGCCCGCCAGGGCCTCCGAGAGGTTCGGGGCGGGGGCGATCACCGTGTCGCAGACCCCGTCCACCTGGACGGACTCCACGACGGGGTAGGCCACGGCCTGGCCGTGCGGGGAGCGGACGATGTTGGCCGCCAGTTCGCGGACGTACTCGACCTTCTCCTCGGCCAGGACCGGGACGCCCGCCTTGAACGGGGCGTGCGCGTCCTCGGGCGTGCGCACGAACCACACGCCCTTGCCGTCGTACCCGCCGCGCACCGTCTTGAGGATCACGGGGAAGCCGCCCACCTCGTCCGCGAAGGCCGCCACGTCCGCCGGATCGCTCACGATCCGGTGGCGGGGGCTCGGCGCGCCGATCTCGTCGAGCTTGGCGCGCATCACCCCCTTGTCCTGGGCGTGCACCAACGCGTCGGGCCCCGGGCGGACGGGTACGCCGTCCGCTTCCAGGGCCCTGAGGTGCTCGGTGGGCACGTGCTCGTGATCGAAGGTGATCACGTCGCAGCCGCGCGCGAAGGCGCGCAGCGTCTCGAGGTCGCGATAGTCGCCGATGACGACGTCGCTCACGACCTGGGCCGCCGAGTCCTGTGGGGTGTCACTGAGGATCTTGAATTTGATACCGAGGGGGATACCCGCCTCGTGGGTCATGCGGGCGAGCTGTCCGCCGCCGACCATGCCGACTACCGGGAACGTCACGCCACCAGGGTATCGGGCGGTATCCGGCCACCGGGACCCGCCCGGACGCGGACGCCGCGCCGACCCGCCGGTGTGCCGTGCGTCGCACGGTGCCCGAAGGCACAGACGGACCGCAGGGGCGACACTTACGATGTGGGGGTTGACGGACGTACAGCGGACGCCCCGCGCGGGGCGGTGACCGACAGGGACTGACCATTCAGATGAGCACGCCGGGGAACGGATCTGTTCTCGAACGCGTACGCGGTCTCCTGCGGGAGGTCGCCAAGTTCGGGGCCGTCGGCGGGCTGGGTGTGCTGGTCAACCTGGGCGTCTTCAACCTGATCAGGCACACCACCGACCTCCAGGTGGTGCGCGCGAGCGTGATAGCGACCGTGGTCGCCATCGCGACGAACTACCTGGGTTTCCGCTACTTCGCCTACCGGGACCGCGCCCGCAGCGGCCGGACCCGCGAGCTGGCCCTGTTCGCCGCCTTCAGCGCGGTCGGCCTGGTCATCGAGAACGGCGTGCTGTACACGGCCACCTACGGCTTCGGCTGGGACGGCCCGGTCGCCTCCAACGTCTTCAAGTTCATCGGCATCGGCACCGCGACCGTCTTCCGCTTCTGGTCCTACCGGACGTGGGTCTTCAAGGCCCTGCCGCGGCCCGCCGAGGCCGAGCCGATACCCGGGCCGATACCCGGCCCGGCCCCGCTGCCGGCTCCGGGCCGCAGGCCCGAACCGCAGCACGAGCCGGAACCCGAGCCCGCGGCGAGCTGAACCATCCCGGCTTCGCGCACGACAGGACCTAGCGGACCGTCTTCTCCGGGTCGGTGCGCTTCGGTGCCGTCCGGCTCAGGAACAGGGCGAAGACCGGCGGCTGGGCCTGGAGCAGTTCCAGGCGCCCGCCGTCCGCCTCGGCGAGGTCCCGGGCGACGGCCAGTCCGATGCCGGTGGAGTTGCGGCCGCTGATGGCCCGCTCGAAGATCCGGTTGCCGAGGTCCGGCGGGACCCCCGGCCCCTCGTCCGTGACCTCCAGCACCGCCTGGTTGCCGGCCACCCTGGTACGCAGGGCGACGGTGCCGCCGCCGTGCATCAGCGCGTTCTCCACCAGGGTGGCCAGCACCTGGGCCACCGCGCCCGGCGTGCCCACCGCCCGCACGCCCTGCTTGCCCGAGTGCACGATGGCGCGGCCGGCGCTGCGGTAGGCGGGCCGCCACTCCTCCACCTGCTGTTTGACGATCTCGTCGAGGTCGAAGGGGACGGCCGAGCCGGTCCGCGGGTCCCGCGAGTTCGTGAGCAGGCGCTGGACCACGTCCGTGAGCCGTTCCACCTGCGCGAGGGCGATGGTCGCCTCCTCCCGCACGGTCTCCAGGTCGTCGGTGACCGTGATCTCCTCCAGCCGCATCGACAGGGCGGTCAGCGGGGTGCGCAGCTGGTGGGAGGCGTCCGCGGCCAGGCGCCGCTCGGCGGTGAGCATCCGCCCGATCCGCTCGGCGCTGGCGTCCAGCACGTCCGCGACCCGGTCCAGCTCGGGGACCCCGTACCGCTTGTGCCGGGGCCGGGGGTCTCCCGACCCCAGGCGCTCGGCGGTCTCGGCGAGGTCGGTGAGCGGCGAGCCCAGCCGGTTCGCCTGCCGTACCGCGAGCAGGACGGCCGCCACGACGGCCAGCAGCGCGACGGCGCCGACCACCGCCAGGGTCCGGCCGACCTCCTTGGTCACGGTGGAGCGGGCTTCCTCCACGACCACGAGCTCGCCCTGCTCACCGCGTGCGGTGCCGCGGATGACGTCCTCGTCGATGCGCTGGCCGACCTCCACGGCGGCCTGCCCCGGGATGGTGATCGTGGCGTGGTGGCCCCTGTCGAGCTGGTCGGCCAGGGCCTGGGGGTCGACCTTCTCGCGTTCCAGGACGCTCGCCTCGACGATGCCGACCAGGCGCTGGGCCTCGTACTCGATGCGGTCCTGGGCGCTGCTGGTGATGGTCCTGGTCTCCACGATGACCAGGGAGACCCCGAAGACGGCGATCACGACGAGTACGACGGCGAGCGTGGAGTTGATCAGGCGGCGGCGCATGGCGTGGGAGCCGCTCAGCTCTTCTCGAAGCGGAAGCCGACGCCCCGGACGGTGGCGATGTAGCGGGGGTTGGCCGCGTCGTCGCCGAGCTTCTTGCGCAGCCAGGAGATGTGCATGTCCAGGGTCTTGGTGGAGGACCACCAGGTGGTGTCCCACACCTCGCGCATGAGCTGGTCGCGGGTGACGACCCGGCCGGCGTCGCGGACCAGGACCCGCAGCAGGTCGAACTCCTTGGCCGTGAGCTGGAGCTCCTCCTCCCCCATCCAGGCGCGGTGCGATTCGACGTCGATGCGCACGCCGTGGGTGGCGGGGGCCTGGGCGGTCTCGGCGGCGCCGCGCCGCAGCAGGGCCCGGACGCGGGCCAGCAGCTCGGCGAGGCGGAAGGGCTTGGTCACGTAGTCGTCGGCGCCCGCGTCGAGGCCGACGACGGTGTCGACCTCGTCCGCGCGGGCGGTCAGGACCAGGATCGGGAACCCGTGGCCCTCGGCGCGCAGCCGGCGGGCCACTTCCAGGCCGTCCATGCCCGGCAGCCCGAGGTCCAGGACCACCAGGTCCACGCCGCCCTGGAGGCCGGCGTCCAGGGCCGCGGGACCGTCCTCCCGGACCTCGACCTCGTACCCCTCCCGGCGCAGGGCGCGGGCCAGGGGTTCCGAGATGGATGCGTCGTCCTCGGCGAGCAGTACACGCGTCATGTGGGTGATGGTAGACCGCGGCGACCGGATCGAGGGGGCTGCGGGCGGACCCCTGCCTATCTGCGCTTACGACCAAGCGATGACCTTCGATTATGGTCGGGCGGTTCCCTCGACGCCTGTGATCCATCTCTCAAGTCCTTCCTTATCCGGCCCTGTCGTGTCGTATGGTGTCGAGACGCCTGATGCACTACCTCAGGGACCTTTGTGCCGAAAACCGCGCCGAAGGTCTCTACTGCTGCCCCGCACGGGCGGGCAGTCTTGTCGGACTGGCCTGTCCGGGCTCGATGACAGTGAACGACCTGTGGGCCGGGCCCGCCGCGCGATGGTGTGCGGCCGGGCGTGGATCCCGGTTGCGGAAGTCCCTCGCGCCCCCGAACCCCCGGGGACGACACCCCCGGGCGTGGGGTGGGACCTCCGCCGCCGGTGCCGGCCACCCCCCACCGGGCGCTGATGGGCTCACGAAGCCACGCGTCCCGAGCAAGCAAGGATCGACCATGGCTTCCAGCCTGACGAAGGACTCGGCGGATCCGTCCACCGAGAGGACCTTCTTCGGCCACCCCCGTGGCCTGGCCACGCTGTTCATGACCGAGATGTGGGAGCGGTTCTCCTACTACGGCATGCGCGCACTTCTCGTGTACTACCTGGTCTCGGGCGGCGCCGACGCCGCCACGGGCAGCCAGGGCGGCGGCCTTGCGATGACCGCGGCCACGACCACGGCCATCTACTCCGTCTACGTCTCCATGGTCTACCTGATGGCCATGCCGGGCGGATGGTTCGGCGACCGTGTCTGGGGTGCCCGCAAGACGGTCGCGATCGCCGGCTTCGTGATCATGGGTGGCCACCTGTCGCTGGCCCTGCCGGGCCAGGCGATGTTCTTCGTCGGCCTGATCCTGGTCGCGACCGGTTCCGGTCTGCTGAAGGCCAACATCTCCACGATGGTCGGCCACCTGTACGACGGCCCGGAGGACCCGCGCCGCGACGGCGGCTTCACGATCTTCTACATCGGCATCAACCTCGGTGCCTTCGTCGCCCCGTTCATCGTCGGAACGGTCGGCAAGGAGCACAACTGGCACCTGGGCTTCGCCCTCGCGGCCGTCGGCATGGGCCTGGGCCTCGCCCAGTTCCTGATCGGCACGAAGAACCTGAGCCCCAAGAGCAGCGAGGTCCCGAACCCGCTGTCCGCCGAGGAGCGCAGCGCGGTCATCCGCAAGGTCCTGTTCTGGGTCGCGGGCATCGCCGTGTTCTACGGCGCCGTGGTCTGGCTGGGCTACTACACGCTGAACTGGGCCCTGGTCCCGCTGACGCTGGCCGGCCTGATCATCCCGATCGCCGTCCTGACGCGCATCAAGCGCGACAAGGACCTGTCGGTTGGCGAGCAGTCGAAGATGACCGCCTACATCTGGTTCTTCATCGCCGCGGCCGTCTTCTGGATGATCTACGACCAGGGCGGCTCCACGCTGTCCCTGTTCGCCGACTCCAAGACCGCGGACACCATCTTCGGCCTCGGCTTCTCGGCCACCTGGTACCAGTCGCTGAACCCGCTGTTCGTGATGGGGCTGGCGCCGGTCTTCGCCTGGCTGTGGCTGTGGCTGGCCCGCAAGAACCAGGAGCCGAACACCATCGTGAAGTTCGCGATGGGCCTGGTCCTGGTCGGCGCCTCGTTCTTCGTCTTCATCGTCCCGATGAACATGGCCGGCGACGGCACCATGGTCTCCCCGATGTGGCTCGTCTCGATCTACATGATCCAGACCATCGGTGAGCTGTGCCTCTCCCCGGTCGGCCTCTCGGTCACCACGAAGATGGCCCCGCAGAAGTACGCCTCCCAGATGATGGGCGTCTGGTTCCTCGCGGTCACCGCCGGCGACTGCACGACGAGCATGCTCTCCATCGCGGGTGTCGACCTGAACGGCACCTGGGTGATCGGCTTCGAGGCCGCCGCCGCGGTCCTCGCGGGCTTCGCGGTCTACTCGTACCGCAAGAAGGTCCAGTCGATGATGGGCGCCGTGCACTGACGCACGCACCCCCTTCGCCACACGGGCGGCCCGGCACACCGGAAGGTGTGCCGGGGCCGCCCGCGTCGTGTGCGGTCGCGACTGCCTCCCGGCTGCCGGAAACGCGCGGCCGCTCCGCTACCGCGTGCCGCGCAGGCGGCGCCACGGGGTGAAGGTGAAGACGGCGCCGCCGAGCAGGATGACCGTGCCGGCGACCAGGGCCAGGGCCTTGATGCCGCCCTCGTCCTCGGCGCCGGTGTCGGCGAGCCCGCCCGGGCCGCCGGTGGTGGCCCCGGTGGTCCCGGGCGAGCCGGAGCCGCCCGGCTGGGCGGCGGTGTCCAGCTCCAGCGAGACGCCGCTGCTGGCCGCCTTGCAGGGCACGTTGATCGGGGTGGAGCCGGGGGCCATCGTGACGTCGATGGTCAGCCGGCCCGGGCTCAGCGTCACCTTGCCGCTCTTGCCCGGCGTGTAGGTGCCGGTCATGTCGTTGAGGCTGACCGGCGCCTTGTCCGGGATGGGCTCCGCGTTGGCGGGGCCGGTGACCTTGACCGTGCCGCTGTCCGCACCGCCGAGCGTGATGTCCATCGAGGGCTTGAGGGCCCCCGCGGGCAGGGCCATGGGCGCGGCCATCGCGCCCTTCGCCGTCTTGACGGTCAGGTCGTAGCCGCCGCCGTTCTTCTTCGCGTTGATCGTGACCGGGGTCTTGATGCCGCCGGGGACGACCGGGCCGCAGTCGAAGGCGACCTCGACGGCCTTGCCCGGGAAGTCGGTCTGGCCGCCGCCCCCGCCGCTGGTGGTGCCTCCGGAGGTCGTGCCGCCGGAGGTGGTGCCGCCGCTGGTCGTGCCCCCGGAGGTGGTGCCGCCGCTGGTCGTACCCCCGGTGGTGGTGCCGCCGTTGGTCGTACCCCCGGTGGTGGTGCCGCCGTTGGTCGTGCCGCCGCTGGAGCCGGCGGAGACGTCGATGGTGGCACCGCCCTTCACCTCGCCGGTCGGCGCGCACTTGGTGACGAAGGTGCCGAAGGAGAACGTGACGGCGACCTCGTACTTTCCGGGGGTCAGGGTGATCTTGCCGGCCTTGGTGAGCTTCAGCTTGGCCTTCATGGGCGACATGACCATGGGGGCCTTCTTGGGGATCGGCGGGTTCTTCTTCTCCCCGACGACCTTCAGCTCCCCCGCCCCGCCGCCGACCGCGATCCAGCCGGTGGGCTGCACGGAGTCCTTGGGGATGTCCATCAGGTCGGTGTTGTTGGAGGCCGGCTTCACCGTCTCCCACACCACCTCGACCTCGTCCCCGACCTTCGCGGTGGCCGGCGCGCTGATCCTGGCGGTGGTCTCGCCCTCCACCGGATCGCCTCCGCCGGCCGGCGGAACGCACTTGACCTTGAACGTGGCCTCGGCGGCCACGGCGGCAGAAGCCGATGTGGCGATACCCGCGCCGCCGAGCAGCAGCGCGACCACGGCCGCGCTCACCCTCCGTTGGGTCTTCACGAATGTCCCTTCGTCGTCGAACGGTTCTCAGACGGTGCGGACGTCTGCGGTGCTGTCTCCGGCGCGCTGTCCGGGGTGAACCACGGCAGGACCGCCGTGGGGGTCTTGGGGGTCTCGGGGGTCTCGGGGGTGGCCGGGGCGGCCGGCGGCTCGGAGCCCCGGCGCGCGGGCCTCCGTACCGAAGGGATCCCGGGCAGGCGGGCCGTCACCTCGGCGGAGCGGGCGACCCGGTGGCGTCCCTCGGACCCGGTGCGCGGCCGGACCCGGTCGACGACGGCCATGCCGGCGCGGAACACCGCGGCCGGGACGACCAGCAGGAGCAGCCCCCAGAAGAGCAGCACCCCGTACGGCCGGTCCACGCCCCAGGGCTGGGTCGCCAGCACGGTCTCGCCGTACTTGAGGGAGACGGTGTAGTCGCCGTGGGCGCCCGCGGTCAGCGCCACGTCCAGGGCGATCTCCGCCTTGCCGCCGGGCGCGATGGTGCCCTTCCAGCGGACCTCCTCCCACAGCGGCGCGAACACCCCGTGGGCGGTGCCCAGCTGGAAGACCGGGTCCTTGACGGGGGCGGAGCCGAGGTTGCCGACGGTCACCTCGAACCTGCGGGCGGGCGGTGCGCCGAACCAGGTCAGCACCCCGTCCTCGCCCGCCAGCCGGACCCCGCTGAGGATCGCCAGGCGGGCCGTGCCCGATGCGGCGGGCAGGTCGGCCACCGGATGGTCGGTGATCTTCAGTGCGGCGGTGACGGTGGACTGGTCCCCGTTGACGGAGGCGACGTTGACGACGCAGGGACACGGCTTGGGCGGCGCCACCACGGGCAGTTGGGCGGTGAAGCGGCCGTCGTCGGCGACGGAGACGGCCACGCCGTCGGCGTTGGCGCAGCTGTTGGTGCCGCCGATCATGTTCTGACCGCAGACCAGCAGCATCACCAGGGTCTTGGCCCGCCAGCCGGTGCCGGTGACGGTGATCCCGGTGCCCTTGGCGGCCTCCTGGAGCGAGAGCGCCACGGCGGCCTTCCCCTCGTCGGCGGCGGCCGGCGGGGCCGGGAGCAGGGCCAGCGCGCACACGGCCAGCCCGGCGGCGAGCAGGGCGCCGAGTCTTCTCACCGGGAGGCTCCCGTCAGTTCGTGGTGCGGTGCGGGGACGGGGCCGGGCGCGGCCGGCGCGTCGGGTGGCGGGTCCGGGCGCGGCCGGCGGGCGCGCAGGAGGTGCAGCGCGGCCCCCGTGGCCCCGCCGAGGACGAGCAGCCCCGCCCCCGTCCAGCCGACGACGTTCCAGGGCACGAGCCAGCGCGATCCGGCGGCCACCGCGCGGGCTCCGCCGGGCGCGGTGACGGTGAGGCGGACCCGCACCCGGTCCAGGACCGGGGCCTCCGGCCACGGTTCGGTCAGCCGCACGCGCTGGCCGGGCAGCAGTTCCACGGGCAGGGCGCGGCCGGTGCGCCCGGGCACCTCGCCGAACAGGCCCTCGGCCTCGATCGCCAGCTCGGGGGCGAGGGCCACGTTGCCCCGGTTGACCAGGGTGTAGGAGACGACGGCGGCCGGGCCGCGGCCCCGTACGGCGACGTCCTCGACCGTGACGGCGGCCAGCGAGGGGCCGCTGACCCGCAGGTGGACCCGGACGCCGACCTCGTGTCCGCCCTCGGTGGCGACCACGGCGGCGGGGTGGTCGCCGGGCGGGGAGGCGGGCGGCACGGTGAGCGTGAAGGGGACCACCGCGCGGGTGCGGGGCGGAATCGTGACGGTGGCTCCGGCGCCGAAGCTGATCCAGGAGCCGGCGCCGGTGGACTGCTCGGCGGTGCGGACCGCGAGGGCGCCGTCGGGGGTGTCGTAGGCGTCGGCGCCGCGCAGGGTGACCTCGCGCTCGCGGTCGCTGGTGTTGGCCAAGGCGAGGCGGTCCTCGAGGACGGTACCGGCGATGCCCGCGAGGTAGAAGAAGGGGCGCTCGCCGCCGGGCCGGGCGGCTGCGGCCGTTCCGGCGAAGGGCTCGGCGGTCCAGCCGGGTTCGTCGGCCGCCGCGGGCACCGCCGCGGCCGCGCAGAGCGCGGCGGCGGCGAGGACCGGCACGCCGAGCCGTCGGAGCGTGGGGAGCACGGGCATGGCCGGGGGTGCTCCGTTCAGGACCGGACCCGCCGGCCGCGCCGGGTCAGCCAGAGCACGCCGGCCGCGCCGCAGAGCAGCACGGTGCCGCCGAGGGTGCCCAGCGCGAGGGCGGAGTCGAGGGGGCCGGTCTGCGGGAGGGCGCCGTCGCCGTCCTCGTCACCGGCGGGGGCGCCGCCTCCGCCGGCGGCGGTGACGTCGAGCTCCAGGGCGGGGCCGGGGCTGTTGCCGGGGGTGCAGGTGGTCGTGGTGCCCATGGCCTTGATGGTCAGCACGCCGGCGGTGAAGGTGACCTTGCCGCTTTTCGCGGGGGTGTAGGTGCCCGAGAGGTCGGTGATCTTGATGGGGGTGTTGGCGGGCGCGGCCTCGGGGTTGGGCGGGCCCGAGACCGGCACGGACGCCTTCTCGGCGCCGCCGACGACGATGACCGCGCTGGGGCTCATCGCCCCCTTGCCCAGCTCGATGGGGCTGGAGGAGACGCCCTTCTGGAAGGACATCGTCAGCTTGTAGCCGTCGCCTTCCTTGACGGCCTTGATGTCGATGGGCGACACCGCCGACTTGTCCCCGATCGGGGTCTTGCAGTCGTAGGCCACGTCGACGACGGCGGCCCGGGCCGCGGGGGCGGCCAGCAGTACCGCCGATCCCGCCAGCGCGGAGGCCAGCGCGAGCGCGGTGGAGCGTTTCCGGTCGGACACCTTCGTCTTCCCCTCGGACCTCGGAACCACAGGTTACTGACGACACATCAGATGGGTGGCTCAAGGTACGCCCGGGGCCTTGCGGAGGGAAGACACGGGGCGGGCCGGAATCGACCGCCCGTCAGTGCACGCGGACACCCCGCTGCCAGACGCCGGAGACGAGCGGGACGCCCGGCCGGTAGGCGAGGTGGACGTGGCTCGGCGCGTCCAGGAGGACCAGGTCGGCGCGGGCCCCGGGGATGAGGGCGCCGAGGTCGGTGCGGCGCAGGGCGCGGGCACCGCCGGCGGTGGCCGACCACAGGGCCTCGTCGGGGGTCATCCGCATGTCGCGGACGGCGAGGGCGATGCAGAACGGCATGGAGCTGGTGTAGGAGGAACCGGGGTTGCAGTCCGTGGACAGGGCTACGGTGGCGCCGGCGTCGAGGAGGCGGCGGGCGTCGGGCCACTGGGCGCGGGTGGAGAACTCGGCGCCGGGCAGCAGGGTGGCGACCGTGGTGCCGGCGGCCTGGGCGAGGGCGTCGACGTCGGCGTCGGTCAGGTGGGTGCAGTGGTCGGCGGAGGCGGCCTCGAGTTCGACGGCGAGCTGGACCCCGGGCCCGTACGAGAGCTGGTTGGCGTGGACGCGCGGGATCAGCCCGGCAGCCGCGCCCGCGGTGAGGATCGCGCGGGCCTGGTCCCCGTCGAAGGCGCCCTTCTCGCAGAAGACGTCGACCCAGCGTGCGTACGGGGCGCAGGCGGTCAGCATCTCGCCGGTGACGAGGTCGACGTAGGCGGCCGGATCCTCGGCGTGATCGGGGGAGACGATGTGCGCGCCGAGGTAGGTGACCTCCTCGGTGTGCGCGGCGGCGATGCGCAGGGCGCGGGCCTCGTCGGCCGTGGTGAGGCCGTAGCCGGACTTGGTCTCGACGGTGGTGGTGCCCTGGCGGCGGGCCTCCTCCAGGTGGCGGACCAGGTTGGCCTCGAGCTCGGCGTCGGTGGCGGCGCGGGTGGCGGCGACGGTGGTGCGGATGCCCCCGGCGGAGTAGGCGCGGCCCGACATCCGGGCGTTGAACTCGGCGGTGCGGTCGCCTGCGAAGACGAGGTGGGAGTGGCTGTCGACGAAGCCGGGGATGACGGCGCGGCCCCGCGCGTCGACCGCGGTGTCGGCGGCGGGGGCCTTGGCGGCGGGGCCGACCCAGGCGATGTGGTCTCCGTCGATGACGACGGCGGCGTCCTCGACGAGGCCGAGGGGGCTGCCGTCGCCGAGGGCGGGGTCGTTGGTGACGAGGCTGCCGATGTTCGTGAGGGCGGTGGTGGTCATGGGTTCCTCTCAGGGCTGCTGGTCCCCCGCCCCGCCCCTTCCCGAAACCGGGGCTCCGCCTCGGACCCCGCGCCTCGAACGCCGGCGGGGCTGAATCCTTCAGCCCGTCCGGGGGTCATCTCCGCGTGGTAGCCGGGGGAGTCTGAGGACCGGGTCCGGGCAGAGCCCGGTTTCGGGAGGGGGCGGGGCGGGGGAAGGCCCGCAGCAGGCGCTGCGGTCAGGTGCGGAGGGCTGCGATGGCGGAGGCGAGGGCGGACGCGACATCCGGGACGAGGGTGTGGGCGCCGTCGCGGACCACGTGGCGGCCGCCCACCACCGTGTGCCGGACATCCGCGGCCGAGGCCGCGAAGACGGCCGTCTCGGCGCCGAGCCGCGGCAGGGGTCCGGCCGTGCGTACGGAGTCCAGCGCGAGCGTGGTGAAGTCCGCGAGCGCGCCCGCCTCCAGGCGTCCCGCGTCGGGCAGCCCGAGGGCGGCGTGGCCGTCCTCGGTGGCGGCGGTGAGCAGGGCGTTCGCCGTCCAGTGGCCCCGCGTACGGCTGCGCAGCCGCTCGTTCAGCTCCATCGCCCGCGCCTCCTCCAGCAGGTCGATGACCGCGTGGCTGTCGCTGCCGAGCGACAGGGGGCTGCCCGCCTGCTGCAGGCGCGTCGCCGGGCCGATGCCGTCGGCCAGGTCGCGTTCCGTGGTGGGGCACATGCACGTGCCGGTGGCGGTGCCGCCGAGCAGGGCGATGTCCGCGTCGGTCAGGTGCGTGTTGTGGACGCCGGTGGTGTGCGGCCCGAGCACGCCGTGGTCGGCGAGGAGCTGCGTCGGGGTGCGGCCGTGCGCCGCCCGGCAGGCGTCGTTCTCGGCGGTCTGCTCGGAGAGGTGGACGTGCAGGGGCGCCCTGCGCTCCCGCGCCAAGGCGGCGACGGTGGCCAGCTGGTCGGCGGGGACGGCGCGCACCGAGTGGATCGCCGCGCCGATCAGCGCGTGCTCGCGGGGTTTCAGCGCGCTCACGCGCTCCGCCCACGCCTCGGCGGTGCCGTCGCAGAAGCGCAGCTGGTGCGGTTCGGGCGCCTGGCCGAAGCCCGCGGACAGGTAGGCGGTGTCGAGGAGGGTGATGCGGATGCCGGCCGCTGCGGCGGCCTCGATCAGGGCCTCGCCCATCGCGTTCGGGTCGGCGTAGGCGGCGCCGCCCGGGGCGTGGTGGACGTAGTGGAACTCGCCGACGTTCGTGATGCCCGCCAGTGCCATCTCGGCGTACACGGCCCGGGCGAGCGCGAAGTAGCGCTCGGGGGTGAGGTTCTGGGCGACCTTGTACATGACGTCGCGCCAGGTCCAGAAGGTGCCGGAGCCCACCTGGACGGTGCCGCGCAAAGCCCGGTGGAAGGCGTGGGAGTGCGCGTTGGCCAGGCCCGGCAGGGTCAGGCCGCGCAGCACCTCCGCGCCCGGCGGCGGGCCGTCCCCGCCCGTGGCCAGCCCGGCGATCCGCCCGTCGGCCGACACCGCCAGGGCCACGCCCGGCTCGACGTGCGTGCCGAGCCAGGCGTGTTCCAGCCAGTACGTCTTCCGCGCGGTCACCGCGAACCCGTCGCGCTGCATGCGAGACCTTCCAGTACGTCGGCGAGGGCGAGGACTCCGGCCACGCAGTCGTCCTCGGCGGCGAACTCCTTCGGGGAGTGGGAGACGCCGGTGGGGTTGCGTACGAACAGCATGGCGGTCGGGACGGCCGCCGAGAGGATTCCGGCGTCGTGTCCCGCCCCGGTGCCGAGGACGGGGACGGCCCCGCCCAGGATGCGGTTCATCTCGTCGCGCAGCGCGTGCTCGAACTCCACGACCGGGGTGAAGGACTCCCGGACGACGGCGAGGTCGATGCCGTCCTGCTCGGCGCGCTCGTGCGCGGCCTTCTCGATGGCGGTGACGACCGTGTCGAGGGTGGCCTGGTCGGCGGCGCGCGAGTCGAGCCAGCCGCGCACCAGGGAGGGGATCGCGTTGACCCCGTTCGGTTCGACCGCGATCTTGCCGAAGGTGGCGACGGCCCCCGCCAGGGCCGCCTCCGTGCGGGCGGCCAGCACGGTCGCCGCGTAGGTGAGCATCGGGTCGCGGCGGTCCGCCAGGCGGGTGGTGCCCGCGTGGTTGGCCTCGCCGTGGAAGTCGAACCGCCAGCGGCCGTGCGGCCAGATCGCGGAGGCGATCCCGACGCGGTCCCCGGACAGGTCCAGGGCGCGGCCCTGCTCCACGTGCAGTTCGACGAACGCGCCGATGCGGGCGAGCCGTTCGGGGTCGGCGCCGATGCCCTGCGGGTCGTATCCGGCGGCCTCCATGGCCTGCGGCAGCCGGATCCCGTCGGCGTCGCGCAGCTCGTACGCCTTCTCCCTGGTCAGTTGCCCGGCGGCGAGCCGGGAGCCGACGCAGGCGAGGCCGAAGCGGGCGCCTTCCTCGTCACCGAAGTTGGTGATGGCAAGGGGCCTGGCGAACTCCGCTCCCCGCCTGCGGAGTTCGTCCAGGGCCGCGAAGGAGGACACCACCCCGAGGGGGCCGTCGAAGGCCCCGCCGTCGGGGACGGAGTCCAGGTGGGAGCCGGTGACCACGGCGTCGCCCGCGAGGGGGTCGCCGAGCCAGGCCCACTGGTTGCCGTTGCGGTCGGTCTCGTACGTCAGTCCGCGCGCCTCGGCCTGCTCCTGGAACCAGGTCCGGCAGTCGGCGTCGGCGCCGGTCCAGGCGTAGCGGCGGTAGCCGCCGCTCCCGCTGTCGCGGCCGATGGGGGCCAGGTCGGCCCACATGGCGTGGAAGGAGGGGGCCTCGCTCACGCCGAGTGCTCCCGCATCGGGACCCGCACGCCGCGTTCGTCGGCCACCGACTCGGCGATGTCGTAGCCGGCGTCGACGTGGCGGATGACGCCCATGCCCGGGTCGTTGGTGAGGACGCGCCGGATCTTCTCGCCCGCCAGCGGCGTGCCGTCGGCGACGGTGACCTGGCCGGCGTGGATCGAGCGGCCCATGCCGACGCCGCCGCCGTGGTGCAGGGAGACCCAGGAGGCACCGGAGGCGACGTTGACCATGGCGTTGAGCAGCGGCCAGTCGGCGATGGCGTCGGAGCCGTCGAGCATGGCCTCGGTCTCGCGGTAGGGGGAGGCCACCGAACCGCAGTCGAGGTGGTCGCGGCCGATGACCAGCGGCGCGGCGAGCGTGCCGTCGGCCACCATCTCGTTGAAGCGCTCGCCGGCCTTGTCGCGCTCGCCGTAGCCGAGCCAGCAGATGCGCGCGGGCAGGCCCTGGAAGTGGACGCGCTCGCCGGCCATCTTGATCCAGCGGTGCAGGGACTCGTTCTCGGGGAACAGCTCCAGCATCGCCTTGTCGGTCTTGTGGATGTCCGAGGCCTCGCCGGACAGGGCGGCCCAGCGGAAGGGGCCCTTGCCCTCGCAGAACAGCGGCCGGATGTAGGCGGGGACGAAGCCGGGGAAGGCGAAGGCCCGGTCGTAGCCGGCCAGCTGGGCCTCGCCGCGGATGGAGTTGCCGTAGTCGAAGACCTCGGCGCCCGCGTCCATGAAGCCGACCATGGCCTCGACGTGCCGGGCCATCGACTCGCGGGCCCGGGTGGTGAAGCCCGCCGGGTCCTTGGCCGCGTAGGAGGCCATGTCCTCGAAGTCGACGCCGACGGGGAGGTAGGCGAGCGGGTCGTGGGCGGAGGTCTGGTCGGTCACGATGTCGATCGGGGCGCCCTCCGCGAGCATCTGCGGGAGCAGCTCGGCGGCGTTGCCGAGGAGGCCGATGGACAGCGGCTTGCGCGCGTCGCGGGCCTCGACGGCCAGCTGGAGGGCGTGGCGCAGGTTGTCGGCCCGCACGTCCAGGTAGCGGTGCTCGATGCGGCGCTCGATGGCGCGCGGGTCGACGTCGACGCAGATCGCCACGCCGTCGTTCATCGTCACGGCGAGCGGCTGGGCGCCGCCCATCCCGCCGAGCCCGGCGGTGAGGGTGATCGTCCCCGCGAGGGTGCCGTCGAACTTCTTGGCGGCGACGGCCGCGAAGGTCTCGTAGGTGCCCTGGAGGATGCCCTGCGTGCCGATGTAGATCCAGGACCCGGCGGTCATCTGGCCGTACATGGTCAGGCCGAGCTGCTCCAGGCGCCGGAACTCCTCCCAGTTGGCCCAGTCGCCGACGAGGTTGGAGTTGGCGAGCAGCACGCGCGGCGCCCACTCGTGGGTCTGCATCACGCCGACCGGGCGGCCGGACTGGACCAGCATCGTCTCGTCCTGCTTGAGGGTCCGCAGGGTGCGGACCATCGCGTCGTACGAGCGCCAGTCGCGGGCGGCCTTGCCGGTGCCGCCGTAGACGACCAGCTTGTCGGGGTGCTCGGCGACCTCGGGGTCCAGGTTGTTCTGGAGCATCCGCAGCGCGGCCTCCTGCTGCCATCCCAGGGCGCTGAGCTCGGTGCCTCGCGCGGCACGTACGGGGCGGGGTCCTGACATGGCGGTGCCTCCTCCGATGTTGGTCGATCCATTCACATCCTGTCGTCCTGAATAGATTCAGTCAACAGCTGCGGGGGGCTCCTTCGGATGATGGGATGGCGAGCATGGCCGCCGACATGGACACGGAAGGCGCCGCCGCGCGCCGCGATCGGGCCGTCCGGGCCGCCGTCGAGCAGGGACTGCTGGACGCCGAGCCGCTGGTCTGCCTGCTGGACACCGCCGGGATCCGCGCCTCGGCGGCGGCCCTGACCGCCGCCTTCGCGGCCGAGCTGCCCCCGGGGACCCCGGTCCTGCACGCCTTCGCGGTCAAGGCCGCCCCGCTCGTCCCCGTGCTGCGGCTGCTGGCCGGCGCCGGCCTCGGCTGCGAGGTGGCCGGCCCCGGCGAGCTGGCGCTGGCCCGGGCGGCCGGGGTGGGGGCTGAGCGGATCGTCCTGGACTCCCCCGCCAAGACGGCGGCCGAACTGCGCGGGGCGCTGGCCCTCGGCGTCGCCGTCAACGCCGACAGCCGCCAGGAGCTGGAGCGGCTCGACGCGCTGGTGGCGGCGGCGCCCACCGCGTCCCCGGTCGGCGTACGGATCAACCCGCAGACCGGGGCGGGCACCATCGACGCCCTGTCCACGGCCACCGCGACCTCGAAGTTCGGGATCGCGCTGCGCGATCCGGGCGCCCGCGCATGGCTGGTGCGGGCGTACCTGGACCGGCCCTGGCTGACCCGGCTGCACGTCCACTCCGGCTCGCAGGGCGTCCCGCTGGCGCTGATCGCCCGAGGCGTGCGCGACCTGCACGCGCTGGCCGAGGAGATCAACGCGGCGGCCGGGCGCCGCCAGGTCGACACCCTCGACATCGGCGGCGGCCTGCCGGTGAACTTCGCCTCGGACGAGCACACCCCGGCGTACGAGGACTACGTCCGCGCGCTGCGCGAGGCCGTGCCCGGCCTCTTCGACGGCTCCTACGGCCTGGTCACGGAGTTCGGCCGGTCCCTGCTGGCCAAGCACGGGCTGGTCCTCGCCCGCGTCGAGTACACGAAGACCACCGGCTCCCGGCCGATCGCCGTCACGCACGCGGGGGTCCAGCTGGCGACCCGCACCGTGTACGCCCCGGCGGCGTGGCCGCTGCGGATCCTGCCCTACGACGCGAAGGGCGCCCCGAAGGGCGGCGCCCCGGTGGCCCAGGACATCGCGGGCCCCGCCTGCTTCGCCGGTGACCTGCTCGCGACGGCCCGCGAGCTGCCGCTGCTCGCGCCGGGCGACCTGATCGGCCTACCGGACACGGGGGCGTACTTCTTCACCGCCCACTACGGCTACAACAGCCTGCCGCGCCCGGCGGTGCACGGCTTCGCCGTCGCTCCGGAGGGCCGGGTGCGCTTCGCGCTCGCCCGGCCGGCGCAGGACCTGTCGGCGATCGTCGCCGAGGCGGGCGGCGGCCTCCGCGAAGCCCTCCTGTAACCGCTGCGCGACGCCGTTGCCGGGGCTCCGCAGGGCTACTCCACGAACAGGCCGCGGGCCGCGGCGCGGGCGTCGAAGGACTCCAGCCGGGCCTGGGCGTCCGGCAGTGCGTCCGCCATCGCCTCCAGCAGCACCCGGCCCAGCAGCATCGGCGCACACGCCGTGTCGAAGGCCAGGCCGGTGCCGACCGGCGCGGGGATCAGCAGGTCCGAGTGGCGGGCCACCGGGGCGAACGCCGAGTCGGCGACCGTCACCACCGTCAGCCCGGCCCGCCGCGAGCGCTCCAGCGCGTCCACGACCTCCCGCGGATGGCGGGGCAGCGCGAAGCAGAGCAGCGCCGAGGCCCCCGCGCCGACGGCGGCGTCGATCCGGTCCTCCAGCATCGAACCGCCCTCGTCGAGCAGCCGCACGTCCGGGTGCACCTTCGCGGCGAAGTACGCGAACCCGCGCGCCTGCGAGGACGCCGCCCGCAGCCCGAGCACCGGGAGCGGGGTGGAGGCGGCCAGCAGCCGGCCCGCCTCCTGGACCGGCGAGGGGTCGGCGAGCATCGCCGCGAGCTGCCGCAGGTTCTCGATCTCCCCCTGCACCGCCTGCTGGTACTCGTTGTACGCGTCCTCCGGCGCCGCCTGCGGCCGCCGCTCGGCGGGGGCCACCTCCCGCAGGTGCCGGCGCAGGGCGGGATAGCCGTCGAAGCCCAGCGCCACCGCGAACCGGGTCACCGAGGGCTGGCTCACCCCGGCCAGCTCGGCCAGTTCGACGCTCGACAGGAAGGGCACCTCCGCCGCGCCGCGCACCATGCAGTGCGCGATGCGCCGCTGGGTCGGCGTCAGCCGGTGCCCCTCGAACAGCTTCTGCAGCCGCGCGGCCGGGCTGTCGCTCATGGCCGTCCCCTCCGTCCCCTGGGTTATTCAGTTACGGAGCACTCTGCATGTGGTTATGCAGCGGAGCAAGCCGCGCCCGGGATGCGGATACGGGGGACAGCCCCCGTGCGAATGCCCGCCGCCCTTCCTACGGTGGGGCCATGGACGCGCATGCCGGAGAGCTGAAGAAGGAACTCGACGCCACCCTGGACGCCCGCCGCGAGCTGGGTCCGGAGTACGAGTCCGCGCTGGTGGACTCCTTCGTCGAGAAGGTCGACACGCAGGTGCGGCGCCGACTGGCGCAGGAGCGCCTGTCCGCGGCGCGCGAGGGCGCCGGCGGCCGCCGCCCGGACCTCGCGGAGGGCAACTTCGGCGAGCGCTTCGGCTTCGCGGTCATCACGCTGGTGCTGGCGATCCCGCTGTCGGCCATCGCCGCCGCGCACGCGCACCTGCCGGGCCTGCTGGTCGCCTGGGGCGGCATCCTCGGCGTGAACTTCCTGCACGCCACGAAGCACTTCCGGCGCAGGTCGGCCGAGTAGGGGCCCCCGGGCGGGAGGGCCGGGAGGGTGGCGCGGGGACCGCCGCACCCCGGGGAGCCCGGGGGCGGGACGACGGCGGTCCCCGCGACGGACACGGGCCGGGTCAGGGCCGTCCGCGTCCGGGGCGTCGACGCGGTCCGGGAGCCGCTCCGGAGGCGCGCAACGCCATCTGTGGTGCGGCCGGAGCGTTACCGCCCCCGCCACGACCACCACTGTGCCGGAGCCGTGTTAAGCCGGTGCTGCCGCGACGTGACGGGCCCGTACCGTTCGTGCGACGTCCCCTTCGGACGCGCCGGTCCCGGCGCGTCCGAAGAACGGGCCGGTCCCGGCGGCGGCCGGTCGGGCTACTTCGCGCCCTTGGCCAGGAACGCCAGCAGGTCCTGGCGGCTGACGACGCCGGTCGGCTTGCCCTCGACCAGCACGATGGCCGCGTCGGCCTCGCCGAGCACCGCCATCAGCTCGGACACCGGCTCGCCGGATCCCACCTGCGGCAGCGGGGCGCTCATGTGCTTCTCCAGCGGGTCGTTCAGCGAGGCCCGCTGCGCGAACAGCGCCGCGAGGAGCTCCTTCTCGACCACGGACCCGATGACCTCGGCGGCCATCACGTCCGGGTGGCCCGCGCCCGGCTTGACAATCGGCATCTGCGAGACGCCGTACTCGCGCAGGACCTCGATGGCCTCGCCGACGGTCTCCTCGGGGTGCATGTGGACGAGGGAGGGGATGCCGCCCTCCTTGTCGCTGAGCACGTCGCCGATGCGCGCGGAGGGCCCGGCCTCCTCCAGGAAGCCGTGCCCGGCCATCCACTCGTCGCTGAAGATCTTGCTCATGTAGCCGCGGCCGCTGTCCGGCAGCAGGACGACGACCACGTCGTCCGGCCCGAGGCCCTCGGCGGCCCGCAGCGCGGCCACGACCGCCATGCCGCAGGACCCGCCGACCAGCAGGCCCTCCTCCTTCGCGAGGCGGCGGGTCATCTGGAAGGAGTCCTTGTCGGACACCGCGATGATCTCGTCCGTCACGTCGCGGTCGTACGCGGTCGGCCAGAAGTCCTCGCCGACGCCCTCGACCAGGTACGGGCGGCCCGAGCCGCCGGAGTACACCGAGCCCTCGGGGTCGGCGCCGATGACCCTGACCTTCCCGCCGCTGACCTCCTTGAGGTAGTTGCCCGTACCGGAGACCGTGCCGCCCGTACCGACGCCCGCGACGAAATGGGTGATCTTCCCGTCCGTCTGCTCCCACAGCTCGGGACCGGTGGTCTCGTAGTGCGAACGCGGGTTGTTCGGGTTGCTGTACTGGTCGGGCTTCCAGGCACCGGGGGTCTCGCGCACGAGCCGGTCGGACACGTTGTAGTACGAGTCCGGGTGCTCGGGATCGACGGCGGTCGGGCAGACCACGACCTCGGCGCCGTAGGCGCGCAGGACGTTGATCTTGTCCAGGGAGACCTTGTCCGGGCAGACGAAGATGCACTTGTAGCCCTTTTGCTGGGCCACGATGGCGAGTCCTACACCCGTGTTGCCGCTGGTCGGCTCAACGATGGTGCCACCGGGCTTGAGCGCTCCGCTCTGCTCGGCGGCCTCGATCATCCGGACGGCGATCCGGTCCTTCACGGAACCGCCGGGGTTGAAGTACTCGACCTTCGCAAGGACGGTGGCCCGGAGGCCTTCGGTCACACGGTTGAGCTTCACCAGCGGGGTGTTGCCGACGAGGCTGATCATCGAGTCGTGGAATTGCACCATGTTCTCCAAGGAGGGGACTCCACGGGTTCTCCGGGAGGCATGGCCAGAGTATGCGGAAAGGGATTGGCCGACCGTCCGTACGGGGCAGGAAGGTCAACAGGAGCGGGTAGGGAAGCGAGGTGGCCTGAAGGGTGTCAAGGGCGAGGACGGCCCGCCGGATCGCGGCGGGGGCAGCGTACGGCGGGGGCGGCCTCGGGCTGGTCGGGGTCGCCACGGTGGGCCTGGTGCTGGCGGAGATGCAGTTCGCCAAGCGGACGGTGGGCTCCGGGCTGCCGGACCCGCCGCGTGCCGACGGGCTGTACGGCAGCGAGTTCGGCGGCCCCGGGCCCGACCCGGGCCCGCTGCGCCTGGGCATGCTGGGCGACTCCACGGCGGCGGGTCTCGGCGTACGGCGGGCCCGGCAGACCCCGGCGGCGCTGCTGGCCTCGGGCCTGGCGGCCGTGGCGGAGCGGCCCGTCGAGCTGCGCAACGTGGCCGTCTCGGGGGCCATGTCCGACGACCTCGACCGGCAGGTGGACCTGCTGCTGGACGGACCGGCCGGTGAGGGCGCGCCCGCCCCGGACGTGTGCGTGATCATGATCGGCGCGAACGACGTGACCCGGCGGATGCCGCCGACCCAGTCGGTGCGCTGCCTCACCTCCGCCGTGCGGCGGCTGCGTCTCGCGGGCGCCGAGGTCGTCGTCGGCACCTGCCCCGACCTGGGCACGATCGAGCCGGTGTACCAGCCGCTGCGCTGGATGGCCCGGCGGGTCTCGCGCCAGCTGGCCGCCGCCCAGACGATAGGAGTGGTCGCGCTGGGCGCCCGTACGGTCTCGATGGGAGATCTGCTGGGCCCCGAGTTCGCCGCGAACCCGCGGGAGATGTTCGGCCCCGACTCCTACCACCCGTCGGCGGAGGGGTACGCGACCGCCGCCATGGCCGTGCTGCCGACGCTGTGCGCGGCGCTCGGGCTGTGGCCGGAGTCCGACCGGCTGGACGTGTCCCGGGACGAGGACATGCTGCTGGTGGCCAAGGCCGCGTCGGCCGCGGCGGGGCAGGCCGGTACGGAGGTCACCCCGGCGCGCGGCCCCTGGGCACTGCTCAAGCACCGGCGCCGGCGGCGGCTGCCGGTCGAGGGGCTCCCGGCGTCGGCCACCACGCCCGCCACGGGCGTCTCGGGCGTCTCGGGCGTCTCGGGCGTCTCGGGCCCGGTCTGAGGCGGTCAGGGGCTGTGGGGGGCGCCGTCCCGGTCCGAGGCGGTCGGAGGCCGCCGTGCGCCGCCCGGGCCCGGTCGGAGTTTGCGGGGCGGGCGAGGGGGGCAGGGCCAGATCAGCGGTGGCCGTCCGTGCACGTGCGGCGCGATGCGGGACGGCGCGTGCCCGGTGCCCGTGAGGGCCGGTGCCGGTGGGCGCGGGGACGGGCGGTGCGTGCGGGACGGCCGGCGTGTGCGGGACGGCCGGCGTGTGCGGGAGCGACCGGTATCACACGCCCCGCCCGGTGAATTCGACCGTACGGGGCGGTAACTTCGCATCCGGTCCCGCAACGACGCACCCCCTTGGAGCCCCGATGCCCGAAGCCGTCATCGTTTCCACCGCCCGGTCGCCCATCGGTCGCGCCGGCAAGGGCTCGCTCAAGGACGTCCGTCCGGACGACCTGACCGCGACGATCATCCAGGCCGCGCTGGCCAAGGTCCCCGAGTTGGACCCGCGGGACATCGACGACCTGATGCTGGGCTGCGGCCTGCCGGGCGGCGAGCAGGGCCACAACCTGGCCCGGATCGTGGCCGTGCAGATGGGCATGGACTTCCTGCCCGGCGCGACGATCACCCGCTACTGCTCCTCCTCGCTGCAGACCTCCCGGATGGCGCTGCACGCCATCAAGGCGGGCGAGGGCGACGTCTTCATCTCCGCGGGCGTGGAGATGGTCTCCCGGTTCGCCAAGGGCTCCTCGGACGGCATGCCGGACACCCACAACCCGCTCTTCGCGGAGGCGGAGGCCCGCACGGCCGCCGTCGCCCAGAGCGAGGGGACGTCCTGGCACGACCCGCGCGAGGACGGGCTGGTCCCCGACGCGTACATCGGCATGGGGCAGACCGCGGAGAACCTGGCCCGTCTGAAGGGCGTGACCCGCCAGGACATGGACGAGTTCGGCGTCCGCTCGCAGAACCTGGCCGAGGCCGCCATCAAGAACGGCTTCTGGGAGCGGGAGATCACCCCGGTCACGACCCCGGACGGCACGGTCGTCTCCGCCGACGACGGCCCGCGCGCCGGCGTGACCCTGGAGGGCGTCTCCGGGCTCAAGCCCGTCTTCCGCCCCGACGGCCTGGTCACGGCCGCCAACTGCTGCCCGCTCAACGACGGCGCCGCGGCGCTGGTCATCATGAGCGACACCAAGGCGCGGGAGCTGGGGCTGACCCCGCTGGCCCGGATCGTCTCCACCGGCGTCACCGGCCTCTCCCCCGAGATCATGGGCCTGGGCCCCGTCGAGGCGTCGAAGCAGGCCCTGAAGCGGGCCGGTCTGACGGTCGGCGACATCGACCTGTTCGAGATCAACGAGGCGTTCGCGGCGCAGGTCATCCCGTCCTACCGGGACCTGGAGATCCCGCTGGACAAGCTGAACGTCAACGGCGGGGCCATCGCCATCGGTCACCCGTTCGGGATGACGGGTGCCCGCATCACCGGCACCCTGATCAACAGCCTGCAGTTCCACGACAAGCAGTTCGGCCTCGAGACGATGTGCGTGGGCGGCGGGCAGGGCATGGCCATGGTCATCGAGCGGCTGAGCTGAGCCGGAGCGGAGGGTAGGGGTCGCCCCGAGGAACGAGGGGCGGCACCTGCCCGCAGCGGTGGCGAAGATCAGCGCGACCACCAGAAGCGAACGTTTGAACTGCGTCGCGCCCGGTGCGCCGCACGGGATTCTTCTTGATCTCTTGCCGCGTACCGGCCCCGTTTCGAACCCTGTCGCGGCCGACCTGTGACCGAATCTCCCCCAGGATGTGACCTATCTCTTGGGGGATCGGCATTTCTGCAGGTCAGACGATATGCGGACTACCGCTTCGGGACGAAAGCCCTGTCCAATTCATGACGTAATGCACTGCATGCCATTCCCAGGGGAGGTCAAGCTGATGTAGGAAGTCGGGGGATCGAATCAACCAGGAGTTAGTCAGTGAGCGCCATGTCTCTTGCCCTGCTGCTGACCACGGCCGCTGCCACGGCCGTGGGCGCTGCTGCGCTGCACGCCGTCCACGGTCTGCGTAAGCAGGTAACGGCCCTGCGCGGCGAGCTGGCCGTGCCGGTCCACCCGCGCGGTGCGACCGTGCCGCACGCCCGCAGCTCCCTGCAGTCGCCCGCCGCCGAGATACGGGCCGCCGTCGCCGAGGCCCTCGCCGAGGAGCGCGAGCGCGAGCTGGCCGAGGCGCGCGCCTTCTGGGCCGCCCAGGAGGCCCGCGACGCCGCCGACGCCACGCCGCGCCTCGCCGGCGACGCGCCCGGCGCCCTGCTGGGCGGTCTGCCGGGCCTCGGGGAGGACGGGCCGGTCTTCCTGCCCCGCCAGGCCGACCTGGTGGGCCTGGAGCCCGTGCTGGGCGAGGAGGCGGTCGAGGAGTACCCGGAGGATTCGGCCGAGCTGGCCGCCGCGCGCCGGCGCCACCCCTCGCACCCCGACTTCGTACCGGTCCAGTCGCACCCCGGCGCGGACCACGAGCGCACCGTCAACCGCCTCGAGGAGCTCGCGGAGGCCCGGACCGCCCTCGCGGACGTCCGCCCCGGCCCGCTGGGCACCCTGGACGTGTACGTCTTCACCGACGGCACCACGCTGTGCATGACCCCGGGGCACCGGGAGACCGCGGAGCGGCTCGCCGAGGCCCTGCGTTCGGGCACCGCGCCGGTGCTGCTGGGCGGCTCGGGCATCTCCGGCGCCTATGCGCTCACCTTCTCCTGCGGTGACGCGGAGGACCCGGACAGCAACGTCTACATCCTCGCGGACCGCGTCATCGCATCGCTCTGACCTCGGCCCCCTCCACCAGTCGCACGGCCTCGTCCAGCATCGCGGACGGGGCCTTCGCGCCGTCCGGCTCCGGAACGCGGCGCAGCGCCTCGGCGAGGTCGCGGCCGGCCACCGCCACCTGGTCCCCGACGACGAAGATCCCCGCGTCGGGCATCTCCCGCGGCGGCAGCCCCTCCAGGGCCCGCGCCCGCGCGGCGAGCTCGCGGGCCAGTTCCAGCGCCGCGGCCGCGGCTCCCTGCTGGAGGCGGCTCTGCGGTGCGGCCCGCAGCCGGTCGGCGAAACGTTCCACGACGGCGCTCAGGGGCGAAGTATCAAGCACCCGGCCGACCTTACGCGCCGTCCCGGCACCATTGCCAACGGGCGAACTCTCCGGCACGGTGACGTGAAGGGAACAGCACGGCAACCCCTCCGGAGGCGCCCATGTCCGTAGAGTTCTCCGAGCAGACACACCGCAACATGATCGACAGAATCCCCCAGGCCACCGGTCGTGCGCTCTCCGACTGGCTCCGCACCGTCGACGAGGGCCCCTCGCTCGTCCGGTTCGAGGAGAAGGTGAGCTGGCTGCGCGGCGCGCACGAGCTGTCCTACGGCCAGGCCAAGGCGATCATCCACGAGTACGACCTGCGCAGAGCCGCCCGCCGCTTCGGCTGAGTCCCGCCACGATCCCCGTCCCCCCGCGAACGCGGGAAGGCCCCGCGAGCTGCTGCTCGCGGGGCCTTCCCCCTGCTGTGGACGGCGGGCCCGGAAGGCCGCCGGTCCTCCTAGTCGTCGCCCGAGAGGATCTGGAAGATGCGGAGCATCTCCAGGTAGATCCACACCAGGGTCATGGTCAGGCCGAAGGCGGCCAGCCATGCCTCCTCGCGCGGGGCGCCGTACGCCAGCCCGTCCTCGACCTGCTTGAAGTCGAGGGCGAGGAAGCACGCGCCGAGGATGACGCCGAGGGCGCCGAACAGCAGGCCGAGGCCGCCGCTGCGGAAGCCGAGGCCGTCACCGCCGCCGAAGAGGGCGAACAGCGAGTTGGCGACCATGAGCAGGATGAAGCCCATGGCGGCGGCCATCACGAAGCCGGCGAAGCGCCGGTTGACCCGGATCCAGCCCATCTTGTAGGCGAGGAGCACGGCGGCGAAGACGCACATCGTGCCCATCACGGCCTGGATGACGACACCCGGGCTCAGATAGGTGCTGGTGGCCGCGCTGATGACGCCGAGGAAGACGCCCTCGAGCGCCGCGTATCCCAGGATCAGGGCCGGGACCGGCTTGCGCTTGAAGGACTGCACCATGGCCAGGACGAACGCGACGAGTGCGGCGCCGATGCCGATGGCGTACGACTTGCTCAGGTTGGCCGGGTCGACCGGCAGCAGGATCCACGACAGGGTCGCCGTCACGATGAGCGTGCCGAGCGTCATGCCCGTGCGGCTCACGACGTCGTCCATGGTCATCGCGTTGGCGCGGACCGCTGCCTGGGGCATCCCCGTGGCGGGGTCGGTCGCGTACGGGTTCGTCGCATACGGGTTGGTCGCGGTCCCGGCCTGCTGGTGCTGCGCGTCAAACCCCGCGTAGCCGCCGTTGTCGCGGCTGAACCCCCGTCGCGAGAAGACCGGGTTACTGCTCCTCATCTCACTCCTCCGTGGCCACCGGGCGCGGCCTTGCATCAAGAGTAATGCGCTCGCAAAGAAAGCACCCTACTGCTGGAGGAGGATCTTAGGAGAAGGCGCGGCGAAGCGCAGGGGATAAGGGGACCGCCCCTCGCCACCTACGGAGTGCCCGGAGCCGGACTTGAACCGGCACGGCCCGAGGGCCAGCGAGGTTTAAGCTCGCCGTGTCTGCATTCCACCATCCGGGCAGGGCGTGGCGGCCCCCGTGGAAAAGCCTTGAACGCTCGGCCGAGCCTATCCGGAACGCCCCGGTCGCCAACGGGGCCTCAATCCGATGTTGTCTTATTTTATTGGCGCTTGAGGGGTCGTCAGACCTCAGAACGCGCGGTGGGCCCCTTCTGGCGACGATCACGCCCGAACCGGGAATGACGGGATTTCGACGGCCCGCCGCGGCTCCGCGCCACCCCGCGCGCCACCCGCTGCGCCACCCCGCGCCTCCGTCGGTCGTCAGGGCCCTGTCATACCAGAGGAGGAGGCGGACGGGCCGCCGGTAAGACTCCAGTGGGCCCGGGAACGGTCACCGCGGCTGATCCGCCGCGGGGGTGGCCGCGGCGACGATGGGAGCGTCCCGCAGACGTGCGGACCGAAACCGGTCCGCACACCCCCCGCCCCGACAGGAGTCGCATCCGTGACCACCACGAACTACGCCCCGCACACCACCCAGGCCGTGGCCGCCCGCGCCACCGGCCTCTCGAAGGTGTACGGCCAGGGCGAGACCCAGGTGGTCGCCCTCGACAACGTCTCCGTCGACTTCGCGCAGGGCCGGTTCACCGCGATCATGGGCCCCTCGGGTTCGGGCAAGTCCACGCTGATGCACTGCGTCGCCGGCCTGGACACCTTCTCCGCCGGGTCCGTGCGCATCGGCGACACCGAGCTCGGCTCCCTGAAGGACAAGCAGCTCACGCAGCTGCGCCGGGACAAGATCGGCTTCATCTTCCAGGCCTTCAACCTGCTGCCCACCCTGACGGCCCTGGAGAACATCACGCTCCCCATGGACATCGCCGGCCGCAAGCCCGACAAGCAGTGGCTGGACACGGTGATCGGGATGGTCGGCCTCTCCGAGCGCCTCTCCCACCGACCCACCCAGCTCTCCGGCGGCCAGCAGCAGCGCGTGGCCGTCGCCCGCGCCCTGGCCTCCCGCCCCGAGATCATCTTCGGCGACGAGCCGACCGGCAACCTCGACTCCCGCTCCGGAGCCGAGGTCCTGGGCTTCCTGCGCAACTCGGTCCGCGAGCTCGGCCAGACCGTCGTGATGGTCACCCACGACCCGGTCGCCGCCTCCTACGCGGACCGCGTCCTCTTCCTCGCCGACGGCCGCGTCGTCGACGAGATGGCCGGCCCCACGGCGGAGGGCGTCCTGGACCGCATGAAGGCCTTCGACGCCAAGGGCCGCACCAGCTGACCGGGTCCCTCCCGAAGCCCTCCACCAGACTTCCAGCACCAGGACAGAGACCCCATGTTCCGTACCGCCCTGCGCAACGTGCTCGCGCACAAGGCCAGGCTGCTGATGACGGTGCTCGCCGTCACCCTCGGCGTCGCCTTCGTCTCCGGCACCCTCGTCTTCACCGACACCCTCGAGAAGTCCCTCTCCGGCCAGAGTGCCAAGGACTACGAGGGGGTCGCCGTCTCCGTCACCTCCTACGGCCAGGGCCGCGACGAGAACGGGCAGAAGGAGGGCGAGCCCGGCCTCAGCCAGCAGACCCTCGACAAGGTCAAGGCGCTCCCGGGCGTCGGCTCCGTCTCCGGCCGCGTCTCCGGCTTCGCCGGCGTGGGTGACGAGAACGGCAAGCTGATCGGCTCCGGCTGGTCCAACAAGGGCGGCAACTACACCCCCGTGAAGGACGGCAAGGACCCGCGCTACGCGTTCGTCCGGGGCGCGGGCCCCGCCAGGGCCGACGAGGTCGCGCTCGACGAGGCCACCGCCCGGGCGGGCGCCTACCAGGTCGGCGACAAAGTCCGCGTGGCCACCAACGGCCCGGTCAAGGAGTACTCCCTGGCCGGCGTCTTCACCACCGAGGACGGCTCGGTCCAGGCCGGCGGCAGCCTGGTGCTCTTCGACACCAAGGTCGCCCAGGAGCTCTACCTCAAGCCCGGCTATTACCAGGAGCTGTCGGTCGCCGCGAAGGACGGCGCGTCCGCCGAGAAGCTGCTCGCCGACATCACGCCCCTGATCGACGGCGAGCACACCAAGGCGCAGACCGGCGCCGCGCTCGCCAAGGAGCAGGCGAAGAACATCGAGCGGGACCTCGGCCAGATGGGCACCATGCTGCTCGTCTTCGCCGGCATCGCGCTCTTCGTCGGCGTCTTCCTCATCTACAACACCTTCACCATGCTGGTCACCCAGCGCACCAAGGAGCTGGCGCTGCTGCGCGCCGTCGGCGCCAACCGCGGCCAGGTGATGCGCTCGGTCCTCGCCGAGGCCCTGGTGGTCGGCGTCGTGTCCGCCGCCATCGGCCTGGTCAGCGGCATCGGCCTGGCCGTCGGCATCCGCTCCCTGATCGGCTCCTTCGGCGCCAAGCTCCCCGGCGGCGGCCTGGTGATCGCACCGACCACCGTGGTCGCGGCCCTGGTCATCGGCGTCCTGGTCACCATGATCGCCGCGGTCCTGCCCGCCTGGCGCACCGGCCGGATCGCCCCGGTCGCCGCCATGGGCAGCGCCCACCTCCCGGCCAGCGCCAAGTCCCTGGTGCTGCGCAACGTGATCGGCTCCGTCATCGGCGTCCTCTCTGTGGGCTTGGTGCTGCTGGGCGTGTCCATGGGCAAGGACGAGGGCCGCATGGTCATCGGCGCGGGTGCGTTCTTCATGCTGATCGGCATGATCGTGCTGCTGCCGCTGCTCTCCAAGCCGGTCGTCGCGGCCGTCCGCCCGCTGCTGCAGAAGGTGTTCGGGGTCCCCGGCAAGCTGGCCGCCCAGAACGCCGTGCGCAACCCGCGCCGCACCGCCGTCACCGCCGCCTCCCTGGCGATCGGCCTGACCCTGGTCACCACCCTGTCGGTGCTCGGCGTCACCGTGGGCCAGGTCGTCGACCGGATGAGCACCGAGAAGCTGAAGGCCGACTACCGGGTCTCCATGGCGGGCGACATGGGCAGCCTGGACAAGTCGGTCGCCGAGACCCTGGCCGGGGCGCCCGGGATCAAGGCGGTCTCCCCGCAGGCGGCGGGCTATTTCATGGTCGGCGAGGACTTCCGGTCGGTCTCCGGTGTCACCCCCGCCACCATCGGCCAGATGCTGAACATCGAGGTCACGGGCGGTTCGTTGGACAGCCTCGGCAGGGGTGAGCTCGCCGTCGCCGAGAAGACCGCCCGGAAGCAGAACCTGGCCGTCGGCTCCACCCTCCAGGTCCGGTACGACGACGGGCAGCAGGCAAGCCTGAAGGTCGGCGCCCTCTACAAGGACATGGACGGCCTGCTCTCCCCCTACGTCCTCGACAACAAGATCCTCGGCGAGCACAGCGAGGAGAGTCACGTCCGCGAGGTGTACGTCAACGTCGCGGGCGGGGCCTCGGCGGCGGGCCAGCAGAAGGTCGTCGACGCCCTCGGCAAGAACCCGGCGATCACGGTCGCCACCCGGCAGGACATGCGCAACGAGATGGGCGGCATGATCAACACGATGCTGAACGTCATGTACGGCCTGCTCGGCATGGCGCTGATCATCTCGGTGCTCGGCGTCGTCAACACCCTGGCCATGTCCGTCTTCGAGCGGACCCAGGAGATCGGCATGCTGCGGGCGATCGGCCTCGACCGCGGCCGGGTGAAGAACATGATCCGCCTGGAGGCCGTGGTGATCTCGCTCTTCGGCGCGGTCCTCGGCGTCGCCATCGGCGTCTTCCTCGCCTGGGCCGTCGGCAGCACGCTGGCGAACGCCATGCCGAACTACGAGCTGGTCCTCCCGTACGACCGGATCGGCGTCTTCCTCCTGCTGGCCGCCGTGGTCGGTGTCCTGGCCGCGATGTGGCCGGCCCGCAGCGCCGCCCGGCTGAACATGCTCACCGCCATCAAGACGGAGTAGCGCACCTGCCGTTCGGCGGGACGCGAAGGGCCCCGGGGCGCGCCCCCGGGGCCCTTCGGCTCGTCCCCGCCCCCTCGCGACCCGGCGCCGTGGCGGGCCCTCACGCGCCCCAGGTGCGCAGCCGCAGCGGCAGCCCGGAGTCGCCGTCCGCGCCGGGGCGCACCGCGAGGACCTGGTTGACCCCGAGCCGGCCGTGCTCGAAGCCGAGCGCGGAGGCCGCCATGTACAGCAGCCACACCCGGGCCCTGCCGGCCGAGGTGAGCCGCACCGCCTCGTCCCAGTGGGCCTCCAGGCGGGCCACCCAGGCCCGCAGGGTCAGCGCGTAGTGCTCGCGCAGGGCCTCCACGTCGCGGACCTCGAAGCCGGCCCGCTCCAGCTCGCCGACGGTGCTGCCGAGCGGCGCGAGCTCCCCGTCGGGGAAGACGTACGCGTCGATGAACTCGTCGATCCGGTACGCCTGCTCGTCGGGCTCCGGCCGCCGGGCGATCTGGTGGTTCAGCAGCCGCCCGCCGGGGCGCAGCAGGGCGTACAGGGTACGGGCGTACTCGCGGTAGCGGTCGGAGCCGACGTGTTCGGCCATGCCGATCGACGAAACGGCGTCGTAGGGGCCGTCCTTGACGTCGCGGTAGTCCTGGACGCGGATCTCGACGCGGTCGGCCAGGCCCTCCTCGGCGACGCGCTTGCGGGCGAAGGCGGCCTGCTCCTGCGAGAGCGTGATGCCGGTGGCCCGGACCCCGTGCTCCCGGGCCGCGTGCAGGACCATCGAGCCCCAACCGCAGCCGACGTCCAGGAGCCGGGCCCCGGGCGCCAGGGCGAGCTTGCGGCAGACCAGGTCGAGCTTGTCGCGCTGGGCGTCCTCCAGGGTGGCCCCGGGGCTCCAGTAGGCGCAGGAGTACACCATGGACGGGCCGAGCACGTGGCCGTAGAACTCGTTGCCGACGTCGTAGTGGTGGCTGACGGCCGCCCGGTCGCGGTGCCTGGTGTGGACGGCCCCGGTGCGCCGGGGCGCCTCCTCGGGCGGCGGGGCGGGCGCGGGCCAGGGCCGGGCCAGCGCGGCGAGGTCGCGCACGGCGGCCCGCACGGCCGGGTCGCGCAGCAGTCCGACGGTCCCCGCGGCGCGGGCCGTCCGGGCGTGCCGGGCGGGGTCGGCCGGGGCGGCGGGCTCCCGCTCCCACAGCAGCCCGGCCACCCGGTCCAGCAGGTCGAACAGATCGCCCTCGACGGTCAGGTCGCCCGCGACCCAGGCCCGCGCAAGACCGAGCTCGCCCGGCTTCCAGAGCATGCGGCGCAGGGCCCGGCGGTTGGCCAGCACGAGGGTGGGGCCGCCGGGGGGACCGGCCTCGCTGCCGTCCCAGGCGCGCAGGCGGACGGGCAGCGGGGTGCCCAGCAGGGTCTCGGCGAGTGCGGCCAGCCGCGGCGCGGCGTCGGTCATCTCGGCACCTCCAGAAAGCTCCGACAGGGCGGACTACCCATTCCCGGTCCCGGACATGCCGAAGGGGCCGCCCGCACCACGGATGGCGGGCGGCCCCTTCGGGCCGTGCTGGAGGTGTTCCGGTCAGGCCCGGGTCAGGAGGCCTTGGCCTTCTGGGCCGGCGTCGCGGTCGCGGCCGGGGCGGGCTTGGCGGCCTCGTAGAACTCCTCGCGCGGGCTCTCCAGAGCACCGAGGGAGACGACCTCGCGCTTGAGGAACATGCCGAGGGTCCAGTCGGCGAAGACGCGGATCTTGCGGTTCCAGGTCGGCATGGCCATGCCGTGGTAGCCACGGTGCATGTACCAGGCGAGCCGGCCCTTGAGCTTGATCTTCATCTTGCCCATGACGATCATCGCGACGCCCTTGTGGAGGCCGAGGCCCGCCACCGCACCCTTGTTGGAGTGCGCGTACTCGCTCTGCGGGAAGCCCCGCATGCCCGAGATGACGTTGTCGCCGAGGACCTTGGCCTGGCGCAGCGCGTGCTGGGCGTTCGGCGGGCACCAGGCGTTCTCGACGCCGGCCTTGCGGGCGGCGACGTCCGGGACCTGGGCGTTGTCGCCGGCGGTCCATATGTAGTCCGTGCCCTTGACCTGCAGGGTCGGCTCGGCGTCCACGTGGCCGCGGGGGCCGAGCGGCAGGCCGTAGCGGGCCAGCACCGGGTTGGGCTTGACGCCGGCGGTCCACACGATGGTGCTGGAGTCGACCTCGAGGCCGTTCTTCAGCACCACGTGGCCGTCCACGCAGGAGTCCATGGAGGTGTTCAGGTAGATCTCGATGCCGCGCGACTCGAGGTGCTCCTTGCCCCAGGTGCCGAGCTTGGGCCCGACCTCGGGGAGGATCTTGTCGGCCGCGTCGACCAGGATGAAGCGCATGTCTTCGCGCTTGATCGTGGAGTAGTACTTCGCGGCGTCGCGGGCCATGTCCTCGACCTCGCCGATCGTCTCGGCGCCGGCGAATCCGCCGCCGACGAAGACGAAGGTGAGGGCCTTGCGGCGGACGTTCTCGTCCGTCGTGGACTCGGCCTTGTCGAGCTGCTCGAGGACGTGGTTGCGCAGGCCGATGCCCTCTTCGACGCCCTTCATGCCGATGCCCTGCTCGGCGAGGCCGGGGATCGGGAAGGTGCGGGAGACGGCGCCGAGCGCGATCACCAGGTAGTCGAAGGGCAGCTCGTACGCCTCGCCGACCAGCGGCGTGACGACGGCGACCTTGCGGTCCTGGTCGATGCTGGTGACCCGGCCGGTGAGTACCTCTGCCTTGGGCAGCACGCGTCGCAGCGGGACGACGACGTGCCGAGGCGAGATGCTGCCTGCGGCCACTTCGGGGAGGAAGGGCTGGTAGGTCATGTACGAGCGCGGGTCGACGACCGTGACGGTCGCCTCGCCGTAGCGCATCTTCTTCATGATGCGCTTGGCTGCGTACAGGCCTACGTACCCACCTCCTACAACGAGGATCCTGGGACGCTCCGTGGTGCTCATGGAAACGAGTATCCAGCACCCGAAGGGGTGTCGCTCGTGAGCCCCTTCACAAGGTGTCGGAGGGCCTCTGCTACACTCCGCCGCCCACGTGACACAGGTCATGGTGCGCCACGGGAACCGCGGTGGGCCGGGAGTCGTTGTTCACCCGTCCTGAACTGGCCTCCTGGCCCTGGACGGCACTGGACGACGGGGGTTCGTCCATACCTCCGACACGGAACCCGTCGCGCCCGCCGATCGCACGAACGGGCACGAACAGAGGCCCGCGGGCCCCGGAAGGGGGCCGAAAGCCCCTCTCGCGGGCCCCGCAGCCTTCTTTTCCTTGTGAAGAACTTCACGAAGTTCGTGTGGATCACCGCCCGCAAGTCCTCCGCGAACCCCTTCCGGAGCCCCCGGAACACCCCTACGGCCCCTCGACGCCACGCCGTTCGGGCCGTCGACCGGGCGATGCCGCCCGGTCCCTCCGTGAACCCGCGGGGCGTTCCGGTTCACCACCGCGGCACGCCGACGGTGCTCCGGTCAGTCGACCGGAGCACCGTCGCTCGGCGGTTCGGCGGGTCAGACCGGCCTCTGGTCGCTCTCGGCCTCTTCCGCGGCCTTGATCGCGATGCCGTCGAGGATGTCGTGCTCCGAGACGATGACCTCCGAGGCACCGATGCGCTCCATGACCGCCAGGAGGACGAGGGCGCCCGCGCCGATCACGTCCACCCGGCCCGGGTGCATCACGGGGATCGCCGCGCGCTCGGCGTGGGTCGAGGTCAGCATGCGCTCGCTGATCTCGCGGACCTGCTCGTAGCCGATCCTGGCGTGGTGGATCCGCTCGGAGACGTACTCCGACAGGCCGAGCGCGATCCCGGCGACCGTGGTCACCGAGCCGGCCAGGCCGACCAGGGTGCGGGCCTCGGCCAGCGGGACCGTTTCGGCGGCCAGGTCCAGCGCCGCCTCGATGTCGGCCCGTACGGCGGCCACTTGCGCGGCGGTCGGCGGGTCGCTGACGACCCCGTCCACCACCAGGTGGCGCTCGGTCATCCGTACGCAGCCCACGTCCACGGAGCGGGCGGCGCGCACGCGGTCCTCGCCGACCACGAACTCGGTCGAGCCGCCGCCGATGTCCACCACCAGGAACGGCCGCTCCAGGTGGCCGTGTGCGACGAGCTCCCTGGTGGCGCCGGTGAAGGAGAACTCCGCCTCCTGGTCCCCGGAGATCACCTCGGGCTCCACGCCCAGGATCTCCCGGACGCCCCGGACGAAGTCGGCCCGGTTCTCCGCGTCCCGGGAGGCCGAGGTCGCCACGAAGCGGACCCTCTGCGCGCCGAGCTCCTCGATGACCGCCGCGTACTCCCGGCAGGCCGCGAAGGTGCGCTCCAGGGCCTCCGGTGCCAACCGCCCCGTCCGGTCCACGCCCTGGCCGAGGCGGACCACCGTCATCCGCCGGTCCAGTTCCACGAGGTCACCGGTGACCGGGTCGCAGTCGGCGACGAGCAGGCGGATGGAGTTCGTGCCGCAGTCGACGGCCGCGACCCGGGTCACGCGCCCGGCTCCTCGTCGGCCGCCGCCGCACCGCACGGGGTGACGCATGGGCCCTTGGCCCACCACTCCGGCAGCATCGCGAGCGCCTCGTCGCCGAACGGGTTCACGCCCGGGCCCGCGGCCAGCGAGTGGCCGACGAGCACGTGCAGGCACTTGACCCGGTCCGGCATCCCGCCGGCGCTGGGGAAGCCCTGGAGCACCTCGATGGCGTCGCGGCGCCGGATGTAGTCCTCGTGCGCGGCCCGGTAGGCGGCGGCGAGCTCGGGGTCCTCGGCGAGCCGGGCCTGCATCTCCTTCATCACGCCGTTGGCCTCCAGCGTGCCGATGGCGGACGCGGCTCGCGGGCACGTCAGGTAGTACAGCGTCGGGAAGGGGGTGCCGTCGGGGAGCCGCGGCGCGGTCTCGACCACGTCCGGCCGGCCGCAGGGGCAGCGGTGGGCGATGGCGCGCAGCCCGCGCGGCGGGCGGCCGAGCTGCTGCTCGAACGCCTCGATGTCCGCGTCGGTCGGCTCGGTCCGGTCGGTCTGGGGCGGGGGCGTCTGCATGCCTTGAGGAAGTCTCTTCGTTCTCGTGGATGGGTACTGCGGTACGGGTCTGGTGCGTGCGGTGCGGAGCGGGTGCGGACGGGCTCACTCGCCGGGGCGGTCGGCCTTGTCCACGCCGTCCCACACGTTGGAGTACCAGGGGCGGTCGGAGCCGGCTTGCCCGCTCCGGTGCCGCTCGGCCGCCGCCCGGGCCCCCGGGTCGGTCATGATGTAGCCGATCTCCCCGGGACGCAGGAAGTGCAGGTGCTTGCGCGCCTGCTGCTCCGCGTAGGCGTCGTCCTGCCAGCGGGCCTTCTCGTCGCGGAGCCGCTCCAGGCGCTCCCGCGCGGCCGCCGCGGCCCGCTGCTGGTCGGCGATCTCCGAGCGCTGGGACACGTACTGCCGCATCGGGTACGCGAGGGCGACGACCAGCGTACAGAGGACGAGCACCAGGAGCGCGGCGCGGCCGGTGAGCCGGCTGCGCCGGACCTGGCGGCGCGACTGCGAGCGGTAGACGTGCGCGGCGGTCCGCTCGCCGAGCTGCTTGAGCCTGGTCGCGGTGGAGAAGGTGGAGAACCGATCCCGGTTCCCGGCCATTGATCCGCCTCCCCTGTGTACGCACTACGCACTACGTCCCCGCACACGGTACGGGACCGAGTGCGGGGACGTACGGAGGCGAGGGCGTGATTAGCCCTTGAAGCGCGGGAACGCGCTGCGGCCCGCGTACACCGCGGCGTCGTCGAGGATCTCCTCGATGCGCAGCAGCTGGTTGTACTTGGCGACGCGGTCCGAGCGGGCCGGGGCGCCGGTCTTGATCTGACCGCAGTTCACGGCGACGGCGAGGTCGGCGATGGTGACGTCCTCGGTCTCGCCGGAGCGGTGCGACATCATGCACTTGAAGCCGTTGCGCTGGGCCATCTCGACGGCGTCGAGGGTCTCGGTCAGCGAACCGATCTGGTTCACCTTCACGAGCAGGGCGTTCGCGGAGCCCTCCTCGATGCCGCGGGCCAGGCGCTCGGGGTTGGTGACGAAGAGGTCGTCGCCGACGATCTGGACCTTGGTGCCCAGGCGGTCGGTGATGGTCTTCCAGCCGGCCCAGTCGTCCTCGAACAGCGGGTCCTCGATGGACACGAGCGGGTACGCCTCGACGAGCTCGGCGTAGTAGTCGGTCATCTCGGCGGCCGAGCGGGACTGGCCCTCGAACTCGTACTTGCCGTCCTTATAGAACTCGGACGCGGCGACGTCGAGCGCGAGCGCGACGTCGGTGCCCGGGGTGTAGCCGGCCTGCTTGATGGCCTCGACGATGAGGTCGAGCGCGGCGCGGTTGGACTCCAGGTTCGGGGCGAAGCCGCCCTCGTCACCGAGACCGGTGGACAGGCCCTTGGTGTGCAGGACCTTCTTGAGGGTGTGGTAGACCTCCGCGCCCCAGCGCAGCGCCTCGGAGAAGGACTCCGCGCCGATCGGCGCGATCATGAACTCCTGGATGTCCACGTTGGAGTCGGCGTGCGACCCGCCGTTCAGGATGTTCATCATCGGAACGGGCAGCAGGTGCGCGTTCGGGCCGCCGAGGTAGCGGAAGAGGGGGAGGTCCGAGGCCTCGGACGCGGCGTGCGCGACGGCGAGGGACACGCCGAGGATGGCGTTGGCGCCGAGCGAGCCCTTGTTGTCGGTGGCGTCCAGGTCGAACATGGCCTGGTCGATCAGGCGCTGCTCGGTGGCGTCGTAGCCGACGAGCTCCGGGCCGATCTGCTCGATCACGGCGAGGACGGCCTTCTCGACGCCCTTGCCGAAGTAACGGTCGGGGTCACCGTCACGCAGCTCGATGGCCTCGAAGGCACCGGTGGAGGCGCCGGACGGAACTGCAGCACGGCCGGTGCTGCCATCGTCGAGGCCCACCTCGACCTCGACCGTGGGGTTGCCTCGGGAGTCCAGGATTTCCCGGGCTACGACGACGTCGATGGACGGCACGAGCATCTCCTTCTGGGATGTGACGCTGGGTGTGCGGTGGCGTCAGGCCGTGGGATGGCCTTGCCGCCTAGAGCCTAACCGGATCCGGGCACTCGGCCCGCCGACCGCCCGGGTCCTGGGACGAAAAAGGGTCCGAATACCCCTGTTCCAGGACATAGAGCGCCCGGCCACCGGGGGCCCGGCCCCTGACACGCCACCGCCCGGCGCGTGGGGGGAGACGCGCCGGGCGGTGTGTGGTGGTGCGTGGTGCTCACGGACTGCGCGGCTGTCGCCGCGCCGGTCAGCTGAGCTTCAGCTTCTGACCCGGGAAGATCAGGTCGGCGTCCGAGACGATGTCCTTGTTCAGCTCGAACAGCTTCTCCCAGCCGCCCTGCACGCCGTTGGTCTCGGCGATGGTACCCAGGGTGTCGCCGGCCTTGACCGCGTACGAGCCGTTGCCGGTCTTCGGGGCCGGGGCCGCGGAGCGCTCGGAGCGGGTGGTCGGGGCCTCGGAGCGCTTCGTCTCCTGCTTCGGGGCCGCCTGCTTCGGGGCCGCCTGCTTCGGGGCCGTCTGCTTCGGCGCCGTCTGCTTGGGCTCGGTCTTCTTCTCCTGCTTGGGGGCGGCCGCGGTCGCGCCGCCGCCGGTGTAGGAGGAGTTCGACAGACCCTTGCCGCAGTGCGGCCAGGCACCCTTGCCCTGGCCCTTGAGGACCTTCTCCGCGACGGCTATCTGCTGGGCCTTGGAGGCCTGGTTGGCCTGCGCGGCGTACGACTTGCCGCCGTACGCGGCCCAGGTCGAGGACGAGAACTGCAGGCCGCCGTAGTAGCCGTTGCCCGTGTTGATGGCCCAGTTGCCACCGGACTCGCACTGCGCGACCTTGTCCCACTCGGACGCGGTGGCGGCGCTGGCGGTGCCCGCGGCCATCAGGGGGGCGGCGACGGCCACACCGGCGACACCGGCGAGCGTGACGATGCGAACGGCCTTGGAACCGCGACGGTGCTTGCCCTTGCCGGAAAGCAGCATGGAGTTTCTCCTCACCGACGCCTACGAGGTGAGCTGTCGGGTTCGGGCGAGTGAGTTGCCCGGCCGTGCGACCTAGCGCACGTCTTGACCCCTAGCCGGTGGCGTGACCGTCTCTCAACGGCCGCTCCCGGCGCCTACCTTGGTTCCCCCGCTCCTGCCTTCGGCGCTTGACGCGACGACTGTTCCCCCCGTCCGCCGGCAGGATTCGGCGATGCGGTCGAAGGAGCCCGCGGTGGCGGGCGATTCAGAAGGTAGACAGGTCTCCCCCCGATGTTCAACGGGCGTTTTCGGGGGAATCGGCCCCTACTTGCGCTCGCCGCGGGGACGTTTGCGCAGGTGAGGGCCGGGTTTGCGGAAGCCCCCGGGCGAGACACGCCAGTTGACCGGAAGAGACGCATGTCTCACTTGATCAAAACGGACAATCGACTCTTTCCGACCGGCCGAAGTGCCCCTATTCGGCGGTTAGATCCAGGTTCTGGCCGGGCTTGATCAGGTCTGCGTCTCCGCCGATGACCTGCTCGTTGGCCGCGTAGAGCGCGTTCCAGCCGCCCTCGAGTCCCTTGGCGTCCGCGATGGCCGTCAGGCTGTCGCCCGCTTTGACCGTGTACGTGGGCGCGGACGGGGCGTCAGCGGGGCCGGACACCTCGACGGCCGGCGTGCCGCGGTGCTTGCCGCTGCCCTCGGGGGCCGTCGCGGGCGTCGCGGGCGGGGTCGTCGGGGTGGTCGGCGCCTCGGGGCTCACCGGAGCCGTCGGGTCGGCCGGGGCCGTGGGGTCGCCCGGGGTGACCGGCGGCAGGCCAGGGGTGGTCGGCGGGGTGCCGGGCGGCGTGGTGGGGGGCGTGGTGGGCGCGTCCGGGTTCACCGGGGCGGTCGGAGCGGTGGGGTCGGTCGGGGAGGGCGTCGGCTCCGGTTCGTCCGGCGAGGGCATGACGGGCAGTCCGAGGGAGGGCGCGAGCGGGCCGTCGGGCAGCGCGAACGACGGGCTGCCGGACGGGGTCGGCGCGGGCTGCGTCGGGGCGCCGAAGTCGGTGGAGGGCCTGCCGGTCCCGGTGGTGGGGACCTGGTCGTCCGGGCGGGAGGGGGCGCCGGCCGCCTGCGAGCCGCCGGGCAGCCCCGGATCGACCTCGGCTGCGGGGCCCTGCGCGTCCAGCCCGGCCGAGGCCGCGCACAGCGGCCACGCCTGCGGGCCCTGGGAGGCCAGGACCCGCTCGGCCACGGCGATCTGCTGGGAACGGCTCGCCAGGTCGGCCCGCTCGGCGAAGTCCAGGCCGCCGGCGTTGCTCCACTGCTCCTGGGTGAACTGCAGGCCGCCGTACTGGCCGCTGCCGAAGTTCGCACTCCAGGCGCCGCCGCTCTCGCATTCGGCGACCTTGTCCCACGTGGCCGTGTCGGCCGCGGTGGCGTTGGTGGCGGCGAGCAGCGGCAGTGCCAGCGCGGAGCCGGTGACTCCGGCGGTGACGACTATCGCGGGCACCTGGCGGGGGCGTCTGTGTCGGCCGTTCCCGGAACGCATGATGCTGCACCTTTCGCATAACGGCGGGGTAACGGCAGAACCTAGCGGCCTTCGAACGGTTGTCACAACTCCGGTCGGCTCCTGACGTCCGGTCAGTTGGCCTTCAGATGTTTATGGGTGTGAAGCGCACGGGAAGGGTGCGCAGGCCACGCATGATCAGTCCGCCGCGCCAGCGCAGGTCCGCTGGTGGAACGGCGAGTTCCAGATCAGGCAGACGCGTGAGCAAAGTCGCAAGCGCGGTCTGTCCCTCGAGTCGGGCGAGCGGAGCGCCCAGGCAGTAGTGGATGCCGTGCCCGTATCCGAGGTGCTGGTTGTCCGTCCGCGAGAGGTCGAGGGTGTCCGGTCCGGCGAACCGCGCGGGGTCGCGGTCCGCGGCCGCGAGGACGACCAGGACCGGCTCCCCCGCGGCGACCCGCTGCCCGCCGAGGGTCAGCGGCTCGGTGGCGAAGCGCCAGGTGGCCAGCTCCACGGGACCGTCGTAGCGCAGCAGTTCCTCGACGCCGGTCTCCAGCAGGCCGCTCTCGCCGGCCGCGAGGGAGGCCTGGAGGCGGGCGCGCTCGCCCGGGTTCATGAAGAGGGAGTGGACGCCGTTGCCGATGAGGTTCACGGTGGTTTCGAAACCGGCGAAAAGCAGGATGAAAGCCATGGCGGTGGCCTCGGCCTCGGTCAGATGGTCACCGTGGTCGCTCGCCCGGATCAGGTCCGAGATGAGGTCGTTGCCCAGATCGTCCCGCTTGCGGTGGATGAGTTCCCCGAGATAGGTCCGCATCTGCTTCACGGAACGGGCGACTCCGCCGCGCGGACCGCCGCCGTGGCGGATCATCATTCCCGCCCAGTCGCGGAAGTCGTCCTGGTCCTCGCGCGGTACGCCGAGCATCTCGCAGATGGCGTAGATGGGGAGCGGGAAGGCGAACTCGTGGATCAGGTCCGCCTCCCCCCGCTCCGCGAACCCGTCGATGAGGTGGTCGGTCAGCTCCTGCACCCGCGGGGTGAACTCGGCGACCCTGCGCGGGGTGAACGCCTTCGACACCAGCCGCCGCAGCCGGGTGTGGTCCGGCGGGTCGATGTTGAGCAGGTGCGTCATCAGCTCCGCCTTGCGCTCCCCCGGGATCCCCGTCTTGCCCTTGGCGTGCGCGGGCTCCGCGTGGTGCGCCGGGTTCTTGCTCAGACGCTGGTCGGCGAGGGCCTGGCGGGCGTCCGCGTACCGGGTGACCAGCCATGCCTCGACCCCGCTGGGGAGCCTGGTGCGGTGCACCGGGGAGTGCTCGCGCAGCCAGGCGTAGGCCGGATAGGGGTCGGTCGCGAACTCCCAGTCGAACAGGGTCGGCCCCGGGTGGGAACCGTCGGCCGAGGGGGTGTCTGCGGGCTCTGCGGGGGTCTGCTCGTGCACCCGACGACCGTATCCCGGCTCCGGACCCCCGTCCCAAATGGGCGCTTCGTCGCGGCTGTCCGCAGATCCATCCTCCCTTGACGGCGGCTCGCACGGCGTTCCTACTGTCGGCCTTGTGGATGTGAGGATCTTGAAGAGCAGTTTCGCGGTGGTGGAGAGACGGGCCGAGCACGCGGTCAAGTTCTTCTATTCCCACCTCTTCTGGCACAACCCCGCGATGCGCGAGCTCTTCCCGGACTCCTCCGAGGACATGGAACGCCAGCGGGACCGGCTCTTCGCCGCGCTCACCCACGTGGTCGCCCACCTGGAGGACGACGGCCTGCTGCCCTACCTCCACGAGCTCGGCCGCGACCACCGCAAGTTCCGCGCCGGGCCCCGGCACTACGCCGCCGTGGGCGCCAGCCTGCTCGCCGCCCTCGCCGAGGCCGCCGGCGAAGCCTGGACCCCGCGGGTGGAGAAGGCATGGGCCGAGGCGTACCGGCTGATAGCCGACGCGATGCTGGCCGGCGCCGCCGCGAGCGAGGAGCCGCCCTGGTGGGACGCGGAAGTGGTGCGCCACCTCCGGTACGGGGAGGACATAGGGGTGCTGACCCTGAAGCCGCACGCCCCCTTCCCCTACCTGCCCGGCCAGTACACGAGCGTGAGCAGTCCCCGGGTCTCCAGGGTCTGGCGCACCTACTCCCTCGGCAACGCCCCCCGCCCCGACGGCACCCTGGACCTGCACGTCAGCCTGATCGAGCGGGGGCGGCTCAGCACCCCCCTGGTCCGCGACGTGGAGCCGGGCGAGAGGCTGCGGCTCGGCGCCGCGGCCGGGCGGCTGACGTTCCGCCGGACCGACCGTCCGGCCAGCCTCATAGCCGCCGGAACCGGCTGGGCACCGGTCCGGGCCGTCCTGGAGGACCTCGCACGGCACCCTCCCGACCAGGACGTACGGCTCTTCGTGGTCGCGCGGGACGCCTCCTACCTCTACGACCGGCCGTTCATCGACGCCTTCGCGGCGGCCTGCCCCTGGCTCGCCGTCACCTACATCACGCCCGCTCCCGGGCAGCACCGCAACCAGGCCACCGACCGGCTGGCCACCGCGCTCGGCACCCGGGGGCTCTGGCCCGAACAGGACGTCTACCTCAGCGGGCCGCCCTCCTTCATCGAGGAGACCGCCTGCCTCCTGGAGGAGCTGGGCGCCGCCCCCGGCCGGATCTTCCACGACTCCGTACCCGCGGCCGGACGCGGCCACGGGCCGAACGGCCGCCCGCTGGGCTTCGGGGAGTGGTTCCTGAACCGCCCCGCGCCGCACTGGCACAACCCGTCGGGGCGCGCGCCGCGGGACGACCGGTAAGCGGTGCTGCGCCCTACGCGACGCCCTCGGCGGCGCGGATCGCGTCCCGGTAGACGCGGGCCGCCGCGCGCAGCGCCGTCTCGGGGTCGGTCCCCTCCGCCTCGGCGCGTGCCGCCAGCCGGAGCAGTTCGTAGCCGATGCCCTCGCCGCGGGGCAGTTCCACGTCCACCCCGCCCGTACGCACCCGGCCGGCGAGCTTGGCCGCGAGCGCGAGGCCCGGCTGGCCGAGCGGGATCCCGTCCGTGACGGACTCCCGGCCCTTCTCCACCGCCTTGGTGCGCTGCCAGTGCGCGCTGACCTCCTCCGGGGTCTCGGCCTGCTCGTCGCCGAAGACGTGCGGGTGCCGGCGGATCAGCTTGTCCACCAGGGTGGCGGCCACGTCGTCGATCGAGAACGCCCCGACGTCCCCCTCGTCGTCCCCGTCGTCCTCGGCGACCCGGTCGTCCCCTGCCCCGCCGGCGCCCTCCTCCGCGATCCGGGCGTGGAACACCACCTGGAGCAGGACGTCCCCGAGCTCCTCGCGCAGCTCCTCCCGGTCCCCGGCCTCGATGGCCTCGACCAGTTCGTACGCCTCCTCGATCGCGTACTTGGCCAGGCCCCGGTGGGTCTGCCGGGAGGTCCACGGGCACGCGCGCCGGACCCGGTCCATCACCTGGACCAGGTCGAGCAGCCGGGCCCCCGGCAGGTCGTAGGAGCCCGGCAGCAGCTCCAGGTCGGGCATGGCGACCCGGCCGGAGCCCGCCAGGCGGGCCAGCCCGTCGGTGAGCCGCTGGTCGCCCTCGCCGCTCAGGAGCACCACGACCGTGGCGCCGCCGGCGCAGGCCGCGACCAGTTCCCGCGCCTCGGGACTGCTCTGCACCACCTCCACGCCCGCGTCCCCCAGGTACGGGAGCTGCGGGTGGTCGGGATCGGCGCACAGCACCCGGTCCGCGGAGTGCAGGGTCTGCCACGCGGGCCAGGACAGCACGCCGGGGGCGACCCGGTGGCTGGTGGTGAGCAGGACGATGCGGCCGGTGGGCTCGGCCGTGGTGGAGGCGCGGGGGTCGTGGTCGGTCACCCTGCGAACCTACCCCCGCGGGCGGGTGTCAGGCTCCGGCGGGTGCCTGCTCGGGGCGGGTCCGCTGGGTGATCCAGGGGGTCTCCCCGGCGCCGAGCTTGATCTGCTGCACGTCGAAGGAGCCGTAGCGCGGGTTGACCTCGATGTGCAGGGCCTTCGCCGCGGTCCGGGCCGGCTCCTCCAGCTTCCCGTTGCCGTACTTGGCGGTCAGCTTGGTCAGCAGCACCCGGTCCCGGAGGAAGCGGTCGACCTGGCCTGGGGCCATGGCGCCCTTCTGCAGCAGCAGCGCCTCGAACTGCTCGGCCCCCTTGTTCTCCTCGACGTACGCCTTGCGCTCGTCCTGGACCTCCTTGGCGGAGACCGCGATCCCGGCGGTCTCGGCCATCTTGTCGATGATGCGGCTCTGCAGCATCGAGTCGAGCTTCTGGCGCTCCAGGTTGGGGGTGCTCGCGATGAGCTCCGCCGCGGCCTGACCGGTGCGGTTCTGGGCGGCGCGCACCTGATTCACCTGGGCCTGGAGGGCGGAGGTGGTGATGCGTTCACCGCCGACGACGGCCGCGGTGCCGGGGCGCGCCTGCCCCGACGAGCAGGCGGACAGCAGGGGGGCCGCCAGCAGCAGGGCGGTGGAGACGGAGAGCGCTGTGCGACGGTGCAAAGGAGCCTCCAGGGCCGGGAGATTGTGCGTCGGTGCACAAGGGCCTTGCGATGGTCGATGGTATGCAGTCAGGGTGATCCGAGCCACTGATTCGACCAACGATTCCGCAGGTGTTGAGGTGCGCCGCCGGCGGTGGCCGCGGGCGGCGGTCCGAGCGGCCGGCCGGCCGCTCCCGCGCCGGCGGCGTCAGCGGACCTGACCGAGCCAGTGCAGGGTGCGGCGGACCTCGCCCGGGAAGGGGTGGTTGGGACCGTGCAGCCGTTCCGCGTCGAACAGCAGGCGGGCCAGGGTGTCGCGGGCCGCGGACCGGTCGCCGAGGGAGAGCAGCAGGTGGGCTATCCGGCGGCGGACCTCCAGGGGGAGCCCGGGGTCGGGGTTGGCGTAGTGGTTCTCGAAGAGCGGCAGCAGCGAGCGGTACTCCGCGAGGGCCGCGGCGGGCTCGCCGAGCTGCTCCAGGCACTGCGCCGCGTCGTAGCGGAAGCGCAGCGCCTGCGGGTCGCCCGCCGGGAACTCGTCGGCGAGGCGGCGCAGTTCGGGCAGGGCGCGGCGGTACTGGCCGTCGTCCATCAGGGTGGCGGCGTACTGCTTGCGCAGGGAGCGGACCACCGGCGAGTGCTCGCCGTGCTGGGCCGCCGCGGCCGGGAGGATCCCGCCGAGGATGTCGCCGGCCTGCGTCAGCCGGCCCTGGTCCAGCAGCTTGCGCGCCTCGTCCACGGCGCCGGGGATGTCGGGGCCGGCGGGCGCCGGGGTGGGCGGGGAGGTCGGCTGCGGCGGTATCACGGTGGCCCGGTCGGGCCACGGGGCCTGCGGGCGCAGGAAGGGGCGGGTGGGGTCGAGCGGGCCGGAGGGGGCGCGGCTGCCGCGGGCGGGCAGCAGCGGCGCGAGGGCCTCGTAGACCGCCTGGGCGGAGGGGGGGCGGTCCTGCGGGTCCTTGGCGAGCAGGCGCAGCATGAGCGCCTCGAGCTCCGCCGGGATCTCCGGACGCCGGGGGCGGACCGGGGCGGGCGGCTCGTACAGGTGGCGGTGGAGCACGCCGAGGGCGGTGGATCCCGCGAAGGGGACGTTGCCGCTGAGGAGTTCGTACAGCAGCACGCCCAGCGCGTACAGGTCGGTGTACGGGCCCACCGCACCGCTCATGGCCTGCTCGGGCGCCATGTACGCGGGACTGCCGATGGGGGTGCCGGTGCTGGTGAGGCGGGTGGTGTCGGTGTCCATCACCGAGGCCACGCCGAGGTCGAGGACCAGGACGGTGCCGTCGGGGCGGACCATCACGTTGCGCGGCTTGAGGTCGCGGTGCACGATCGGCACCGCGTGGACGGCGGCGAGCACCGAGCACAGCTGCGCGACGACCGACACCGCCCACGGCCAGGGGTAGGGGTCGTGCGCGGCGAGGTGGTCGGCGAGGTCGGAGCCCTCCACGTAGCCCATGACGAGGAAGAGTTCGTCGCCGTCGCTGCCCGCGTCGTGCACGGTGACCAGGCCGGGGTGGTCGACCTGGGCGGTGACGCGGCACTCGCGTGCGAAGCGGCGGCGCAGCTCCTCCGCGACGCTGCCCGGCCCGGCGACCTTGTCGGGCCGCAGCAGCTTGACGGCGACCCGCCGGTCGAGGCTCCGGTCGTAGCCGGCCCAGACCTGGCCCATGCCGCCCTGGCCGAGGATCGACGACAGCTGGTAGCGGTCCGCGATGATCCGGTCGGTCACTGATCCGGGTCCTGGATCGCCGTCCGGTTCGGGTCCTGGTACGGGCCGCCGGGCGGCGGGGTCTGCTTGCGCAGCAGTTCGCTGAGCTCGTCGAGTTCGGCGCGGACCTGCCCGATGCGCGGAGGCGGGGTCGGCTGCGGGAGCTGCTGCGGGAGCTGGGGCACCGGGGTGGTCGTCCGGGAGTGGGGGTAGCCGTAGGAGGGCGCGGTGGTGTGCTGTCCCGTGGTGTAGGGGACGGGCTGCGCCGGGTACCACTGCGCCCGCGGGCCCGCGGCACGCTGCCTCTCGTGGTGGCGGATGTCGGCGACGAGGAAGTACACGCAGGTCGCGAAGCCGGTGAGGATGATGCCGCCGGCCCCGGTGTTGCCCTGCCAGCCGTCGGTGTCCGGGGTCGGGTCCAGGCCGATCAGCACCACCGAGCCGACGGAGAGCGCACCGCTCACCGCGAGCAGCCACCAGTCCCGGGCGGCGCGGGTGACGAGGGCGAGCCGCAGCATCGAGCCCCAGGCCAGGAAGCCGCAACTCAGGATCGGCAGCAGCGCGAAGACCACGCGCAGGGCCACCACGCCCCCGGAACTGGGCTGGTGGCCGTGCTGCGGCGGGAGGCCGGGGGCGTGCATCGGGTGCTCCTGACGGGCCGTGCGGAAAGGGTTTCGGGGATGAGCGTATACAGCGATTCCGGCCATGGTGAGGGGATGTGCGCAACCGTTGCACGGTCGCTGCACGATCGTCCGCGCACCGCTCTGAGCAGCGGGTTCCGGTCCGCGGGAGCGAACCGCCCCAAAGGGGCGCGGCGCCGCCGACGGGAACGCGCCGAACGGCGGGCCGCCCGGCGGCCGCCGACGGCCCCCCGCGAGCGGCGCGGCACGGCGGCGGCCCGCGCGCGGCGCGCCCCAGGTCCTGTCCTCGAAGCAGCGCCGGTCAGGCCCGCGGCGTCCGGTGGGGCGCCGCGGGCCGGGCGGGACTGTGACGACAGGGCCTAGGAGCCCAGGATGGTGGTGAGGAACTCGCCCGTCCAGGCCAGCAGTTCCCGCCCGACCAGCGGCTTGCCCCCGACCCGGCCCGTCTTCGGGCGCGGGATCAGGACCTGCGAGGTGGCGGGCTTGAGGACCGCCCCCGGGTAGAGCCGCTTGAGGCGCAGCTCCTGCGACTCGCGCAGGTCCACCGGGCCGAAGCGGATGTTGGGGCCCTGCAGGGTGATGTCGGCGACCCCGCAGGCACGGGCGAGCATCCGCAGCCCCGCCACCAGCAGCAGGTTCTCCACCGGTTCGGGCAGTTTGCCGTAGCGGTCGGTGAGTTCCTCCCGCACCGCCTTGACGTCCGCCTCGGAGTTGGCCGAGGCGATCGACCGGTACGCCTGCAGGCGCAGCCGCTCACCGGGCGCGTAGTCGTGCGGGACGTGCGCGTCCACCGGCAGCTCGATCTTCACCTCGAGCGGCGGCTCCTCCTCGGCCCCGCCGTCGACGGCGGCCCGGTAGTCGGCCACCGCCTCGCCGACCATCCGGATGTACAGGTCGAAGCCGACGCCCGCGATGTGGCCGGACTGCTCGCCGCCGAGCAGGTTGCCCGCGCCGCGGATCTCCAGGTCCTTCATGGCCACGTACATGCCCGCGCCCATCTCGGTGTGCTGGGCGATCGTCGCGAGCCGCTCGTGGGCGGTCTCGGTCAGCGGCTTCTCCGGCGGGTAGAGGAAGTAGGCGTACCCGCGCTCGCGGCTGCGGCCCACCCGGCCGCGCAGCTGGTGCAGCTGCGAGAGGCCGAAGGTGTCGCCGCGCTCCACGATCAGGGTGTTGGCGTTGGAGATGTCGATGCCGGACTCGACGATCGTCGTCGAGACGAGCACGTCGAACTTCTTCTCCCAGAAGTCGACGACGACCTGCTCCAGGGCCTGTTCGGACATCTGCCCGTGCGCGGTCGCGATCCGCGCCTCGGGCACGATCTCGCGCAGCTTGGCCGCGGCCCGGTCGATGGACTCGACCCGGTTGTGGATGTAGAAGCACTGGCCCTCGCGCAGCAGTTCCCGGCGGATCGCCGCGCCGATCTGCCTCTCCTCGTACGGGCCGACGAAGGTGAGCACCGGGTGCCGCTCCTCCGGCGGGGTGGTGATCGTCGACATCTCGCGGATGCCCGTCACCGCCATCTCCAGGGTGCGCGGGATCGGCGTCGCGGACATGGTCAGCACGTCGACGTTGGCGCGCAGCTTCTTCAGCTGCTCCTTGTGCTCGACGCCGAAGCGCTGCTCCTCGTCGACGATGACCAGGCCCAGGTCCTTGAACCTCGTCTCCTGCGAGAAGAGCCGGTGGGTGCCGATGACCACGTCGACCGAGCCCTCGCGCAGGCCCTCCAGGGTGGCCTTGGACTCGGTTTCGCTCTGGAACCGCGACAGCGCCCGCACGTTCACCGGGAACTGGCTGTAGCGCTCGGAGAAGGTGCCGAAGTGCTGCTGCACCAGCAGGGTCGTGGGGACGAGGACGGCGACCTGCTTGCCGTCCTGGACCGCCTTGAAGGCCGCCCGGACGGCGATCTCGGTCTTGCCGTAGCCGACGTCGCCGCAGACCAGCCGGTCCATGGGGACCGACTTCTCCATGTCCTCCTTGACCTCGGCGATGGTGGTGAGCTGGTCGGGCGTCTCCGCGTAGGGGAAGGCGTCCTCCAGTTCGCGCTGCCAGGGGGTGTCGGGGCCGAAGACGTGGCCGGGCGCCGCCATGCGCGCGCTGTAGAGCTTGATGAGGTCGCCGGCGATCTCCTTGACCGCCTTCTTCGCCCGCGCCTTGGTCTTGGTCCAGTCGGCGCCGCCGAGCCGGTGCAGGGTGGGGGCCTCGCCGCCGACGTACTTGGTGACCTGCTCCAGCTGGTCGGTGGGGATGTAGAGGCGGTCGCCGGGCTGGCCGCGCTTGGCAGGGGCGTACTCGACGAGCAGGTACTCGCGGGTGGCGCCCTGGACGGTGCGCTGCACCATCTCGATGTAGCGGCCGACGCCGTGCTGCTCGTGGACGATGTAGTCGCCGGCCTCCAGGGTCAGCGGGTCGATCGTCTTGCGCCGGCGGGTCGGCATCCGGCCGAGGGCCTTGGTGGCGCTGCGCTGCCCGGTCAGGTCGGTCTCCGTCAGGACCGCGATCTTCAGTCCCGGATCGACGAAGCCGGTCTCGACCGAGCCGCAGGCGACGTGCACGATCGACGGCTCCAGGGCGCGCAGCTCGGCCTCGAGCCGGGCCGGGATGCCCTCGCCGCCGAGCACCTCGACGGTGCGCGCGGCCGGGCCGTGGCCCTCGGTGAGGTAGACGGTGTGCCAGCCGTCGGCGATCCAGCCCTTGGTGTCGGCGAGCGCGCGGGCGGTGTCGCCGCGGTAGGCCTCGGGGGCGTGCATGCCGAGCCTGAGGGTGTCCCCGCCGGTCACGTCGGCCTCGTCGGCGGCGAAGGGGGAGACCGACCACCACATCATGCCCAGCTCGCGGGCGTGCTCGCGGACGTCGGCGATGCCGCGCAGGGAGGCCGCGCCGACGTCGATGGGGGCCTCGCCGCCGCCCGCGGTGGCCGCCCAGGAGGCCATCAGGAACTCCTGGCTGGTCGCGACCAGGTCGGCGGCCCGGGTGCGCACCCGCTCCGGGTCGCAGACGACCGTCATCGCCCCGGCGGGCAGCACGTCGATCAGCAGTTCCATGTCGTCGACCAGGACCGGGGCCAGGGACTCCATGCCCTCGACGGCGATCCCCTCGGCGATCTTGTTCAGCAGCTCGCCGAGTTCGGGGTGGGCCTCGGCCAGGGCCGCGGCCCGCTCCCGCACCTCGTCGGTGAGCAGCAGCTCGCGGCAGGGCGGGGCCCACAGCCCGTGCTCGGCGATCTCCAGGGACCGCTGGTCGGCGACCTTGAAGTAGCGGATCTCCTCGACCTCGTCGCCCCAGAACTCGATGCGCAGGGGGTGTTCCTCGGTCGGCGGGAACACGTCGAGGATCCCGCCGCGCACGGCGAACTCGCCGCGCTTCTCGACGAGCTCCACGCGCGCGTACGCGGCGGCCGCCAGCGCCTGGGTCACCTCGCCGAGGTCGACGCTCTGGCCCTGCCGCAGGGACACCGGTACCAGGTCCCCCAGCCCCTTGACCTGCGGCTGGAGCACCGAGCGGATCGGTGCGACCACCACGGAGACAGGCCCGGCCGCCGGGTCGTCCTTGCTCGGGTGCGCCAGGCGCCGCAGGACGGCGATCCGGCGGCCGACGGTGTCGCTGCGCGGGCTGAGCCGTTCGTGCGGGAGCGTCTCCCAGGACGGGTAGTCCACCACCTCGTCGGCCGAGGGCAGCAGCGAACGCAGCGCGGCGGCCAGGTCCTCGGCCTCGCGCCCGGTGGCGGTCACCGCGAGGATCGTCCGTTCCGTCCGCCGGGCCAGCGCGGCGATCGCGAACGGCCGCGCGGCGGCCGGCCCGACCAGGTCCACGTGCATGCGGTTGCCGTCCCCGGCCGCGGTGACCGCCTCGGCGAGGGCCGGGTCCCGGGTGACGGCGTCGAGCAGTCCGTGCAGGGTCATGTGAGGGGCTTTCCGTCCGGTGAGGTCGTGAAGGGGCAACGCGAAGGACCCGACACGTCGTACGGGCCGGGGGTTCCCACCCTACGACGGCCCCCGCCGCCACGCGCGGGGGATTCGGGTCACCCGCCGGGGTGAACGGACTGCCGGCCCGGGCCGGCCGCCCGGCGGGTCCGGGGCCGCCGGGTGCGGCGAGCCCGCGGTGCGGGCGCGGTGCGGCGCGGCCCCCGCCGCGCCCCGCCGCGGGGGCCGGGGGATGTCAAGATGGTCCCCGTGGTGACCGTGCCGTCCGAGCTCCGCGTCGCTTCCGCAGAAGTCCACGCCGACCGGCCGAGGAGCAGCAGTCCGTGACGAGCGATGCGATAGCCCGGCCCGAGGCCCCGGCGGCGCCGGCGCCGGCCGGCCGGGAGGGGGACCGCTGGGCGGGACCGTACGCGGTGGCCGGCGGACTGCTCCTCGTCTACCTCGTGCTGTCCGTCGGGCGGTTCCGGCGGATGGAGTGGGCCTCCTGGGACCTGGGCATCTTCGAGCAGGCCGTCCGCGCCTACGCCCACCTCCAGGTGCCCGTCGCGGACCTGAAGGGGCCCGGGGCCAACATCCTCGGGGACCACTTCTCCCCGATCATCGCGCTCCTCGCCCCGCTCTACCGCCTCTTCCCCGGCCCCCTCACCCTGCTCGTCGCGCAGGCCGCGCTCTTCGCGCTCTCCGCGATCCCCGTCACCCGGGTGGCGGGACGGCTGCTCGGCCGCCACCGCGGGCTGGCCGTCGGCGTGGCGTACGGGCTGTCCTGGGGCATCCAGCGGGCCGTCGAGTTCGACTTCCACGAGATCGCCTTCGCCGTGCCCCTGCTCGCCTTCTCGCTGGAGGCGCTGCTGGGCGGGCGCTGGCGAGCCGCCTTGCTGTGGGGGCTGCCGCTGCTCTTCGTCAAGGAGGACCTGGGCTTCACGCTGGCCGCGCTGGCCGTGGTCGTCGCCTGGCGGGCCCGCACCACCGACCGGCGGGCCGCCCGGACGGCGCTCGCGGTCGCGGCCGGGGCCGCGGTCTTCGCCGTCCTGGTGTTCACCGTGGTCATACCGGCCTTCGCGACGGCGGGCTACGGCTACTGGGACAAGATCCACGGCGGTGGTCCCTTCGCCGGCCTGGGCACCAAACTGGAGACCCTGGCCTGGGTGCTGCTGCCGACCTCCGGCCTGCTCGCGCTGCGCTCGCCGCTGCTGCTGGTCGCCGCGCCCACCCTCGGCTGGCGGTTCCTGTCGGGGGACGACCACTACTGGTCCACCGACTGGCACTACAGCGCCGTCCTCATGCCCGTCGTCACCCTCGCCCTGGTCGACGCCATCGACACCGTCCGGCGCGGCGAGCGGCCCTGGCTGCGCTCGTACGCCCTCCAGCTGCCGGCCGCCGTCCTGGCCGCGGGCCTCACCCTGAGCGCGACCACCCTGCCGACCGAGAAGCTCACGCAGGCCGACACCTACCGCAAGCCGGCCCGGGTCACCGCCGTCGAACGCCTCCTGGCCCGGATCCCCGACGGGGCGACGGTCGAGGCCGACACCGGCCCGCTGACCCGGCTCACCTCCCGCTGCCGGGTGCTGTGGATCGGCGGCAGCAAGGGCGTGGTCCCGGACTGGATCACCCTGGACAACACCTCCAAGTGGGCCGGCGAGGATCCGGTCGGCTACGCCCGCCAGCTGCACCCGGGCGCCCGCTTCACCCTGGTCGGTGAAGCGGAGGGCGTCGTCCTGATGCGCCGGGGGTGACCGGGGCCGCCTTGCGGGCACGCGCGACGCCGGTCCGGGAAACCCCGAAAGGTCCCGGACCGGCGTACCCCCGTTGACGACCCCGGGCTACTCGCTCGCGATCGCGTTCAGCACGTTCATCCGCCCCGCCCGAAAAGCCGGGACCAGCGCGGCGAACAGACCCACCAGGGCCGAGGCCGCGAACACCCCGAGGATCGTCGGCCACGGGATCTCCAGCACCTTCAGACCCTCCAGCGCGAGGAGCTGCTGCGCCGTGGCGCCCCAGCCCATGCCCAGTCCGAGGCCGAGCAGCGCGCCGAACAGGGCGATGACCACCGACTCCAGGCGGATCATGCGGCGCAGCTGGCGGCGGGAGAGGCCGATGGCGCGCATCAGGCCGATCTCGCGGGTCCGCTCGACCACCGACAGCGCCAGGGTGTTCACCACGCCCAGCACCGCCACGACGATGGCGAGGGCGAGCAACCCGTAGACCATGTTCAGCAGCTGGCCGACCTGGTCCTTCAGGGCCTGCTTGTAGTCGGCCTGGTTGCGCACCGTGTACTGCGGGTACTCCGCCAGCGCCGCCTTGACCGCCGCGTAGGCGGTGTCCTGGCTGCCGTCCTTCGCGCTGGCCAGCAGCATGAAGGGGCGCGGCATCCGGTCGGCCGGGACGTTCGCCTCGGCGAGGGCGGTGCTGATGTACTTCATCGTCTTGTCGAGGTTGCCCTCGTCGCTGGTGATCGCCGCGACCTTCAGCCGGACGGTGTTGCCGCCGGTGAAGGCCACCGTGAGCTCGTCACCGAGCTCGACCCCGTGCGCGGCCGCGTACTGGGAGCCCACCGACATGGAGTCCTTGCCGTACGCCGCCGCGTGCTCCCCGGCGACCATCTTGCGGCGGAGGTCCTGGGCGTAGGTGGGGTCGGTGGCGCCGAGGCCCACCTCCTCGGTGGTGCCGTCGGGCGCGGTGACCTTCGCCGGCACCTCCCGGTAGGCGGTGACGTGGTCGAGACCGGCGGTGGCGCGCAGCGCCTGCTCCGCCTGCGGCATGACGGGCTGGTCCGTCTCGGATTCGACGATGAAGTCGGCGCCGACCGACTTGTCGAGCTCGTCGGTGGCCGAGGCCACCATCGAGGAGCCGACCACCGACAGGCAGGCGACCAGCGCCAGACCGATCATCAGCGCGGCGGCGGTGGCGCCGGTGCGGCGCGGGTTGCGCAGCGCGTTGCGCTCGGCGAGCCGGCCCACGGAGCCGAAGGGGCGCAGCACCACGCCGGAGAGCACCCGCACGACGCCCGCGGCGAGCAGCGGGCCGATCACGATGAACCCGATGAGGGTGAGGACGACGCCCAGGCCCAGCCAGAGCGAGCCGGGTCCGGCCTCGTCGGCGGCGGAGGCGAGGAAGAGGCCCGCGCCGCCCAGGCCGGTGAGCAGCAGCCCGAGGACGGCGCGGACGACGCCGGCCTTCCTGTCGCCCGGGGTGCCCGACTCGCGCAGGGCGGCCATCGGGGAGACCTTGCCGGCCCGGCGGGCCGGGACGAAGGCGGCGACGACGGTGACGATCACGCCGAGGAAGACTCCGGCGACCGGGGTGGTCCAGGCGACGGTGAGGTCGTCGGTGGACAGGTGCATGCCCATCTGGCCCATGAGCTCCATGAGTCCGACGGCCAGGCCGACGCCCGCGCCGACGCCCAGCACCGAGCCGACGACCCCGAGCAGGAACGCCTCGACCACGACGGACTTCAGCACCTGCCCGCTGTCGGCGCCGATGGCGCGCATCAGACCGATCTCGCGGGTGCGCTGGGCGACGAGCATGGAGAACGTGTTGAAGATCAGGAAGATGCCGACGAGGAAGGCGATCCCGGCGAAGCCGAGCATCACGTACTTCATGACGTCGAGGAAGGCGCCGACGTCCCGGCGGTTCGCGTCCGCGGCCTCCTTGGCCGTCTGCAGCTTGTAGGTGTCCGCGCCCACGGCGGAGGCGATGTTCCGCTTCAGCTGCGCGTCGCTCACCCCGTCCGCGGCGGTGACGTTGACGTGCGTGAACGCGCCGGGGTCGCCGAGCAGGTTGCGCTGCGCCGTGGCCGTGTCGAAGTAGACGACCGCCGCGCCCGGGTTGGTCACGGTGAAGGCGGCGATACCGCTGATCCGGGCACGGAAGTCACCGGTGACGGCGATGGTGCGCAGTTCGTCGCCGAGCCGCAAGCGGTGCTTCTTCGCGGTGTCGGCGTCGACCATCACCTCGGTGGGCCCGCGCGGGGCGTGACCGGAGGTGATCTTCATGGACTTGAGCTCGTTGTCGTTCCAGTTGCCGGCGAGGGTCGGGGCGCCGCTGGTGGAGCCCATGTTCTCGTTGGCGGAGTTGACGACCGTGACGGACATCGACACGACCGCGCCCTCGGCGCCCGCCACCCCTTCGGCCCTGCGGACCTGCTCGACGGCCGCGCCGTCCAGCGTCTCCGGTCTGCCGCGGTCCGGGGTCTCCTCGCCGTCCTTCGCGGCCTTCGGACTGACCGTCACGTCGGAGCTGGAGACGGCGAACAGCTTGTCGAAGGTGGTGTTCATGGTGTCGGTGAACACCAGCGTGCCGCAGACGAAGGCGACCGAGAGCAGGACGGCGACGGCGGAGAGCGCCATCCGCCCCTTGTGCGCGACGAAGTTGCGCCGGGAGGTCTTCAGGACGGTGTTGCTCATGAGGTCCGCCCGCGCGCGTCGAAGTCGGGGGTCTGGGGGCGTCCCCCGGAAAAACGCAGCATGCGGTCGAGGACCTGTTCGGCGGTGGGTCCGTACATCTCGTCGACGATCCGGCCGTCGGCGAGGAAGATGACGCGGTCCGCGTAGGAGGCGGCGACCGGGTCGTGGGTGACCATCACGATGGTCTGGCCGAGTTCGTCCACCGAGCGGCGCAGGAAGCCGAGGATTTCCGCGCCGGCCCGGGAGTCCAGGTTGCCGGTCGGCTCGTCCCCGAAGATGATCTGCGGACGCGCGGCGAGGGCGCGGGCGACCGCCACGCGCTGCTGCTGGCCGCCGGAGAGCTCGGTGGGCCGGTGCTTCAGGCGACCGGCGAGGCCCACGGTCTCCACGACCCGGTTCAGCCACTGCGCGTCGGGCTTGCGGCCCGCGATGTCCATGGGGAGCGTGATGTTCTCCAGGGCGTTGAGCGTGGGCAGCAGGTTGAACGCCTGGAAGATGAACCCGATCCGGTCGCGGCGCAGCTGCGTGAGCTTCTTGTCCTTCAGCCCGGTGATCTCGGTGTCGTCGAGGTGGATCTGCCCGCTGGTCACCGTGTCGAGACCGGCGAGGCAGTGCATCAGCGTGGACTTGCCGGAACCCGACGGGCCCATGATCGCGGTGAACTGGCCGCGCCGGATGTCCACGTCCACGTCGTCCAGGGCGACGACCCGCGTCTCGCCGGAGCCGTAGGCCTTGACGACCTTCCGCGCCCGGGCCGCGACGGCGGCATGCCCTCCAGTACCCCCGTGCCTGGTTTCGGTCATAGCCGTTGTCACGGTCTTTCTCCTTCTCGGTGTACCGCTCGGTGCGGCGCTTCGGTGCGGCGCCTCGGTGTGTGCTTCCGCCGCGGCCGGACGGCCGGACGGCCGCCGGCGGAGACGCTGGTCGAGCGCCGGTCGATCACCCGTCGATCGCCGGTCGGCCGCCGGTCGCGGTGCGTGCGCCGCCGCGCCCACAGTCTGTTGCCGGCGCCGCTCGGCCGCGCTGGTGCCCATCTCCGTATCCACTCGGGGGTTAACCCCACCCCCGGGCCTCCCGGCCTGTGTGAACCAGTTAAGGACGCGGCGGGGACTTCCTCGTCCTCCGCCGGGACGACAGGCCCCTGGACCGCAGTGCGGAGGGACCCCTAGGGGTCCTGCACCCTTCGGCGGAGCCGCCGTGGGGGATACCGCCGGACGCCGGGGCGGTGAGAAGGTGTTCCCCGCATGTAGGTGCAGGGGGAAGGAATCTCGGTGGGGACAGCGGACAGCGCGGAGGGACGAACGGGCGGCACCCCCGGAGCCGCCCCGCCCCACCCGGCGGGCCCGTCCGCGTCCGAGCGGGGCCGGCCGCCCGCCGCCGTCGTGGCCTCGCTCATGCTCGGGATGGCGCTCGTCGCCCTCGACAGCACCATCGTCGCCACCGCCGTCCCCCAGATCGTGGCCGACATCGGCGGGTTCGCCGTGTTCTCCTGGCTCTTCTCCGGCTACCTGCTCGCCGTCACCGTCACCCTGCCGGTCTACGGCAAGCTGTCCGACACCTTCGGCCGCAAGCCCGTCCTGCTCTTCGGCATCGGCCTGTTCGTCGTCGGCTCGCTGCTGTGCGCGCTGGCCTGGAACATGGCCGCCCTCATCGCGTTCCGGATCGTCCAGGGCCTCGGCGGCGGCGCCCTGCAGGGCACGGTCCAGACCCTGGCCGCCGACCTCTACTCGCTCGAGGACCGGCCGAAGATCCAGGCCCGGATGTCCACCGTGTGGGCCACCGCGGCCGTGGCCGGCCCCGCCCTCGGCGGGCTGCTCGCCTCCTACGCCCACTGGCGCTGGATCTTCCTGATCAACCTGCCGCTGGGCGCCCTCGCCCTGCTGATGATCGCCCGGCACCTGAAGGAGCCCGTACGGTCACCCGGGCGCCGCGGCCCGGTCGACTGGGCGGGGGCCCTGTCGATCTTCGCCTGCGGCGGGCTGCTGCTCTTCGCGCTCGTCCAGGGCGGGGTCGCCTGGCCCTGGCTGTCCGCGCCCTCACTGGGGTTGCTCGGCGCGAGCGCGGTCCTGGCCGCCGTCGTCGTACGGGTGGAGCGCCGGGCCGCGGAACCGATCCTGCCGGGCTGGGTGTGGCGCCGGCGCACCATCGCCGCCGTCAACCTCGCCATGGCGGCGCTGGGCCTGCTGATGGTCGCCCCGATGGTGTTCATGCCGACGTACGCCCAGTCCGTGCTCGGCCTCGGGCCCACCGGAGCCGGGCTGGTGATGTCCGTGATGACCCTGAGCTGGCCCATCAGCGCGGCCCTCAGCCAGCACGTCTACCGGAGGATCGGGTTCCGGCGGACCGCGGCCCTCGGCATGGCCATGGCCGCGGTGATCCTCTTCTCCTTCACCCTGCTGCCGCACCCCGCCCGGCCGTGGCAGCCCGCCCTGATCATGCTGCTGCTGGGCGGCGCCCTCGGACTGTTCCAGCTGCCGCTGATCATCGGGGTCCAGGCCACCGTCGGCTGGGCGGAGCGCGGGACGGCGACCGCGTCCATCCTCTTCTACCGCCAGGTCGGCCAGAGTGTCGGCGCGGCCCTGCTGGCCGCCGTGGCCAACGCCACCCTCGCCGCCCGCCTGGCGGACGCGCCCGTACCCGGACTGCCGACCGCCCTGGACGACGTCACCAAGGCCCTGGAGCAGCCGGGCACGGTCTCCCGGGCCGCCGGTGACTACCTGCGCGAGGCCGTGGCCGCCGCCGTGGACCACATCTTCCTGTGCGCGACGGGCGCCGCCGTGGCCTCCGTGCTGGTGCTGCTGCTCGTGGCACCGCGCAGGTTCCCGGTGCTGCCCGAGCGCACCCGGGAGTAACGCCCCCGCCCCGACCGCGACTTGTCAGCTCCGGGGTGGACGGGGTTAAGTCGGGGCCACGACCGTTTTCCGGGGGGACGACGCATGGCTTCCGCATTACTCGCCGCTCTGCTCCTGGCCGCGCCGGCCGCCCTGCTCGTGCTGCGGCTGCGCCGCAACCCGGCCTTCGTCACCGGCCGCGACGGCCGGCTCTCCACCTCCACCGTCCTGGCCCTGGCCTGGACCGTGATCCTGCTGTGGCTGCTGCTCGCCACCCTCGGCTACGGACTCACCGCGGGCGGCGGAGCCGACTGGTTCCAGGGCGAGCACGGCCCGCTGTCCCCGCTGACGACCGTCTACCTTCCGCTGCTCGGCGGCCCGTACGTGGCCATGATCGCCGCGAAGGCGGTGGTCGGGATGCGGGTGGAGAACGGCACCATGGCCAAGCCGGCCGCCAAGTCCACGGCGTCCGGACGGCGTCCGCTGCGGGAGCTCATCGCGAACGACAGCGGGCGCACGGACCTGGTCGACCTGCAGTACGTCGCGCTCAGCGCGGTCACGATGCTCTACGTCGTCCTGTTCTTCCTCTCGGACGTGGGCGCCGGGCTGCCGCGCCTGCCCTCGGAGATCTGGGCGCTGACCGGCGCCCCGGCGGCGGCCTACCTGGTCAACAAGATGGCCGTCCGCCCCAACCCGGTGATCACCGACGTCAGCCTCACCGCGGGCCGCCTCACCGTCACGGGCGGCGGCTTCACCAAGCCCGGCCCGGCCCCCGTTCCCGCCGGCCTCGCGGCCCCCGCCCTGACCGTGAACGGCACCCCCGTGCCCACCGAGCCCGACCCCCGGACCGGCGCCCTGACGGCCCCTCTCCCGGCCGCGACCACACCCCCGTTCACGGTGATCGTCACCTCCCGCGGCCTCCACAGCGACCCGTACTGCTACGAGGGCTGAACGGCTCCGGACCGAATCCCCGCGCCCGGCGCGGCGATGGCGCGGGCCGGGCCGGGCCGGGCCGGGCCGGGCCGCGCCGGGTCAGCCCTCCGCCGGGGCGGCGCGGCCCGTCAGGGCGGCCAGGCTCGTACGGACGTGGTTCATGTGCGCCCGCATCTCCTCCTGCGCCTCCTCGTGCTCCCGCAGGATCCGCTCCGTCTCCCGCCCGACCCGCTCCTGCGCCACCCGCGCCTGCGCGAGCAGCTCGGCGGCCCGCGCCTCCGCGTCCTCCTGCCCGTGCCGCGCCGCCTCCTCCGCCTCCGCGAAGCCCCGGCGGGCCTCCGCCAGCCGGGCCTGCGCCTGCCGTTCCAGCTCGGCGAGGCGCGCCTCCAGCTCCGCCTCCCGCGCCGTCAGCTCCCGCTCGGCCGCCTCCCACCGCTCCCGCTGCTCCTGCTCGCGCTCCGCCTGCTCCTCCTGCGCCCGCCGCCGCGTCTGCTCCAGCGCGCCCTGCGCCTCCGCCCGCCACGCCTGCGCGTCCTCCCGCGCCCCGGCCCGCGCCTCGTCCGCCTCCCCCTGGGCCCGCAGCAGCCCCTGCCGGGCCCGGACCTCGGTCTGCTCCAGCACCGCCGCCGCGTCCTGCCGCGCGAGCTCGGCCACCCGCTCCGCGTACGCCTCCGCCGCGCCCCTCACCTCGGCCCCGTCCACCCGCGCGTCGTCCCGCAGGGCCTGCGCCTCCTCCTGCGCCAGCAGCAGGATCCGGCGGGCCCGCTCGCTCAGGTCCTCGTACGTCTGCGGAGCGAGCGCGGCCACGGCCTCGCGCAGCCGCGCCGCCTCGCCCTCCATCCGCTTCGCCAGGACCGTCAGCCGCGCCACCCGCTCCCACGCCTCGTCACGGCTGCCGGACAGCCGGTCGAGATACCGGTCGACCTGGTCCGTCCGGTAGCCACGGCCGCGCACAGTCGCAATGGGTGCACTCATCCTGGTAGCGCCTCTCTCGCGGGGGTACCCGTCAAGGATGCGTCATAGGGGTCCCGGAAGCCGGAAATGGCCGGGCCGGACCCCGTTCGAGGGTCCCGGCCCGGCCGTCGCACCGGTCATCCGATCAGAGCAGTCCGTCCCACATCTGCTCCAGCAGCACCGACCACCAGCTCTCCGGCGAAGCCAGCGCCGCACTGTCGAGCCCGGCGAGGTTCGCCTGGAAGTCGACCGTCCAGCGCCCCGCCTGCTCCGGCGTCAGGTGCTGCCTGAGCCGCCACATGTGACCCAGCATCGCCAGCGACCGCGCGAACTGCGGCAGGCTCGAGTTGACGAACTGCGGCGGCACCGGGGCACCGCCCGGACCACCCTCCACCGGCACCGCCACGATGTTCGCCGTGCCGTACTGCACGCACAGCGCCTTGCCGAAGTCGCTGCCGATGACCAGGTACGAACCCGCGTCCGAGGCGGGCTGGACCTGCCGCTGCGCGGCCAGCTCGGCCAGCGTCGGCACCGGCTGGCCCGGTACCGCCTGCGCCCAGAAGAACGGCCCGAAGTCGACGGGAAGACCCGCCCACATCAGCGTCTGCGCCACGAGCTCCGGCACGCCCTGGCGGGACACCGCCCGCTGGTCGAAGCGGAACACGCCCTGCGGACCGAACGCACCCGCCAGTTCGTGCCCGATCGCGTCCAGCGGGATCGCCGGCTGCAGCGGGACCTGCGGCAGCGGCGCCCGGACCGGCGCGGGGCGCGCCGGGCCGTCCGCCACCTGGTGCAGCTCTCCCTGATGGGTGAGCAGGTGGCGCATGCCCTGCTGACGGCCCGCGTGGTCCTTGCCGTACGGAGCCACGCTGGTGATGCGCACCTGCGGCCACGTCTCGCGGATCATCCGCGCGCAGTAGCCGCCGGGCAGCTCACAGGACTCCAGCTCGGTGTGCAGCTCCAGCACCTGCTGCGGCGGCACGTTCATGGCCCGCAGCTCGTACAGGATCTGCCACTCGGGGTGCGGGGTACCGGGCGCGGAGCGGCGGATGATCTGCTGCTCGGAGCCGTCGGGCGCACGGTAGCGGAGCACCGCCTGGTAGCCGGGACCGACCGCCGGCACCCCGGTGGGGGCCGGCGGCTGCGGTCCGGGCGCGCCCGGACCGGCCGGTACACCGGGCGGACCGGGGGGCGCCGGGGGCTGCCCCGTCACGGCCGGACCGGCCAGCATCGTCGCGGCATGGTCGAGCCCGCCGCCGGGAACCCCGGGCGGACCGGGAGGCTGCGGCACGCCAGCACCGGGCGCGCCCGGGG